>JAJDZB010000065.1:0-15910 GCA_022824835.1 Candidatus Poribacteria bacterium
AAGACGCACAAAATGGTTGTGGACATCAGCAAGATCATCCATCATATTGCCGAATCGCTTGTTCTTTGGATGGTTGCGTATTTTGTATTTGTATGTTCTGCGCGTATGTTTTTTATCGGTTTGCATAGTTTACTTCAGCATCGTTCGCGAATCGTATTGAGAATTATGTTGGATATATCCTAAAACATTTGACACATGTTGTCAAGGGAAATAAGGAACGGGCATTCCTCCCCAAGCTAAAGCATGGGGTCTCTTGCCCGAAGATTATGATGACTATTTATGAAGAATCAAATTACAAAAGAAGTTATTCAGAATACCCTAAATACAATTTCGTTTGACTTTTCTGTCATTTTATGATAATATTATAGGGTAATTCAGACTTAATAGCGGGGCGTGGCGCAGCCCGGAAGCGCGCTTGAATGGGGTTCAAGAGGTCGCTGGTTCGAATCCAGTCGCCCCGATTTTACGGGTGTTTATGCGGATTTATATGCTGATGCCCGATTTTCTTTGTTTAAGAACATCACAGAAGAGGCAATTGCAGTCGTGGATAAATCGTCTATCAATATAGGTATTTTAGGATGGGGGACAGTCGGGACAGGTGTTTCCAAAATACTTGTTAATCAGAACGCTCTCATATCAAAAAATAGTGGTGTCAAACTATCTCTAAAAAAGGTAGTCAAAAGAACACTCCCTGCGTCACGTCATGGAATTAAACTACCTGACGACTTCTTAACAACCGATCCAGCCGATGTTGTTGACAATCCAGAGATTGATATTGTCGTGGAGCTTATCGGTGGTATTGCCGATGCACAGTCGCTTATTAAACGTGCTATCCGAAATGGAAAGCACGTTGTGACCGCAAACAAAGCTCTTTTGGCTGAATACGGGGGTGAGTTATTTCAATTAGCACAGAAGCATCAGGTCAGTCTCAAATTTGAGGCAAGTACTGCAGGTGGAATTCCTATCATTAAAACGCTCCAGGAGAGTTTCACTGCTAATCAAATTCAATCTATATATGGTATTGTTAACGGTACCTGTAACTACATGCTAACAGAAATGCATGAAGGTGGTGTTGATTTTGCTGATGTGCTTGCGGATGCTCAGGAGAAAGGTTACGCTGAAGCCGATCCGACCCTTGATGTTGAAGGTATTGATGCAG
Organism: Candidatus Poribacteria bacterium; assembly: GCA_022824835.1. Taxonomy (GTDB): domain Bacteria; phylum Poribacteria; class WGA-4E; order WGA-4E; family WGA-3G; genus MSPOR6. The sequence continues at coordinate 1,160 of JAJDZB010000065.1, forward strand.
CACAAAAACTCTCGCTCCTCATAGCCCTTGCTTATGGTGTGAATATTCCGGTTGACCAATTCCATGTTGAAGGTATCACCGACATTTCACAACAAGAAATTCAGTATTCGCGTGAACTCGGTTATGTTATCAAATTGCTGGCTATTGCCAAGTTGACTGATGACAATCGCGTAGAAGCACGGGTGCATCCGACACTTCTACCAGATAGAAGTTTGTTGGCAAATGTCAATGGTGCTTATAACGCTGTTTGCGTCACCGGTTCGGCTGTCGGTCCAACGCTTTTTTATGGACAGGGTGCAGGTGAAATGCCTACTGCCAGTGCGGTCGTTGCGGATATTATTGACGCCGCGAAATCTATACAATTGGGTATCAGTTCACACATATCTCATGCATGGCTTGACAACGTACAATCTGAAATTACAGTCTGTCCTATTGATGACATTGAGACGCGTTACTATCTACGTTTCGTTGTGATTGATAAACCGGGGGTACTTGCAAGTATCTGTAGTATATTGGGAAACTACGATATTAGTATCGCCTCAGTTGTTCAAAAAGAACCACACGATACCGAGACCGTCTCACTGATGCTATTAACGCATCATGCCCGTGAAAAAAACATGAAAGATGCACTTGAAAAGATACTCAAATTAGAAGTTGTTAAAGGTGGTGCGAAACTGATTAGAATTGAAGAAGAAGTTGCCCAAACATAAACAAATTTTAGTTTCGGCAAAAAAGTGAAAAATACGAAAAAATGAAAAACACGTTAGTTTTTGACACAAAAAACATTGAAGACGGTGTTTTTAACAATCACGAAATAGAAGTTCACGCTTCACAACTGGCGTTTAATATTGCAGAAATACAATTTGTCGGTCCAGTACAAGGGTATGTTCAATTACTCCGTCACAGTGAGGATAGTATCTACGTCAAGGCTGAAGTGTCTGCTGAGATTGAGACGCAGTGTCGTAGATGCCTTGACCCTTTTAATATAGGTATTGCCGGATTGTTTGAAGTACAGTTTACACCTGCTAACAATCCTGAAGCTCTATCTACGGAAGGATTTGAAGACGATGAACGTTACTACGATGGTGAAACATTTGACATATCTGAAGATACAAGACAAGCATTGGTAATACAGATACCGGTATGGCCTTTATGTTCAGACGAATGTTCTGGACTCTGTACAGACTGTGGCGTAAACCTGAATGATGAACAGTGTGTCTGTGTTGACGTAGAGGATTCTGAATTTGAAGTACAACGTGTCAATTCACCTTTTGCCGAACTTCCTCAACTGCTTGCATCAGCAAAATCGGAAGCTGAACTTAAACAGAAAAATCGTAAGGAGATAACCCCAAAAAATGGCACATCCAAAACGTAAGACATCAAAATCGAAAAAAAGGATGCGAAGAAGTCATCATGCACTTCGGAGCCGAGACATTACAGATTGCTCATATTGTGGAGAAATGATGGTTTCGCATCGAGTCTGCACGCACTGTGGACACTATAAGGGGCATTCAGTTCGCAAAGAAACAGAACAGTTGTAGGTAAACACTTGCATTAATATTTTCGCTGATTGATCTTCTTAGAAACTAATTCTATAGTATTGATCTGTCATAATCGGCTCAAAAAGGATAATTAGCATGGCTCGAAATGCAGCAATTACTGGTACGGGTGCTTATCTACCTGAAAATGTACTAACTAATTTTGATCTTGAGAAAATGGTGGACACAAGCGACGAATGGATTCGGCAACGGACAGGTATCGTTGAGCGCAGAATCGCTGACGATGATATCGCAACATCAGACCTAAGTGTGCATGCTGCGCGATTAGCAATAAAAAAAGCACAGATTGACCCACTTGACATTGAGATGATCCTCGTTGCTACTGTTACACCTGATACATTTTTCCCATCAACCGCCTGTTATGTACAAAAGGGAATAGGAGCAAAAAATGCCTCAGCCATGGACATATCCGCAGCATGTGCAGGATTCCTGTATGGACTGGATTTAGCAAATGGGTTGATTATATCTGGACAGTATGATACTATTCTTGTTGTTGGTGGTGAAGTCTTTAACAACATCGTTGATTGGAACGATAGGAATACATGCGTGCTGTTCGGAGATGGCGCGGGTGCTGCAATTGTTCAAGCTACCGATGAACCCAGAGGTATCATCTCGTCTTACATCGGGTCGGATGGTGATTATGCCAACATTGACCTACTCGGTATCCCCGCAGGAGGTTCAAGGATGCCGGTTACAGCGGAAGCACTTGACCAGAATTTGAATAAAATCCAAATGAATGGTAGGGAAGTTTTCAAACTCGGGGTTCGACTTATGCCAGAGGCAGCAGAACGCGCACTCAAGAAAGCAGATGTCAGCGTTGATGATATTGATCTCCTGATACCACATCAAGCCAATTTACGGATTATTGAAGCAGTGGGACAGAGACTTGGCGTGCCGCGCGAGAAGGTATATGTTAACGTTGACAAATACGGCAATACATCAGCAGCTACAGTCATCATCGCCTTAGATGAGGCAATTCAACAAGGACGTGCCAAACCGGAAGACCTTATACTGCTTGTAACTTTCGGGGCAGGTTTAACATGGGGTAGCACACTCCTGAGGTTATAGTCTCAGAAAAGTTTCATGCTTAGGGCGAGTTTGTGAATATCATAAAAAACGTAATTAAACAGTATAACTAAGACAAAATGACAGAAATCGCCTTCATTTTTCCTGGACAAGGTTCACAACAGGTCGGTATGGGTTTAGAGTTGGCTCAGAACTTCGCAAATGCCAAATCCGTTTTTGATAAAGCAGATTCCTTCTTACGTAGACAATTAAGTCAACTCTGTTTTGAGGGACCAGAAGCAGAATTAAGACAGACAGAAAATACACAACTTGCAATTTTGACATGTAGTGTTGCGACATTAAATGTGCTTACGGAATCGGGAGTTTCACCAAAGGTTGTTGCAGGACATAGTTTAGGAGAATATTCCGCACTTGTCGCATCAGGTATCCTGGATTTCTCAGATGCATTGCGATTAGTAAGTGCTCGCGCACAGTTTATGGCGGAAGCAGGTAAAAAGCAAAACGGTACAATGGCTGCAATCCTCGGTATGGAGGTAGAGCAACTCCAAACTATTTGTGAAAAGGTTCAAGGTGTGGTTAAAATTGCAAATTACAATTGTCCCGGTCAATTAGTGATTTCAGGTGAAATTGATGCTGTTAATAAAGCAGTTGCACTTGCCGCAGACAAAATTGGCGCAAGACGTTGTCGCATTTTACCCGTGAGTGGGGCGTTTCATTCACCGCTGATGGATTCAGCAAAACAGAAATTTCAAAATGTGATTGACTCAGTACCGTTCCATCAACCCAAAATTGATATTGCAATGAACGTTACAGGGGAGTTAGCAACTGATACAGAACGTATTAAGCATCTACTGTTTCAACAGATAACAGAACCTGTTCAGTGGGAAAAATCGTTATGCACTATACACAATACTGGAATTAAGGATTTTGTCGAAGTCGGTCCCGGAAAGGTTTTATCCGGCTTAGTAAAACGGACGTTACCTGAAAGCACTGCCTTCAACGTTGAAGATGTTGAATCCCTGTCTAACGTGACAGACGAATTTGCAAACGGTGAATAATCATGGAAATGGCAACAGTCAAGTCAATATTTAAAGATGACATGCTGAGTGGGAAAACGGCAATTGTAACCGGAGCATCAAGAGGCATTGGGGCTGCGATCGCACATAGACTGTGTGAAGTTGGCGCGAATGTTACAGTCTGTTCCCGGTCAACGGAATCGGTATCCCAAATTGAGTCTGCCTTGAAAGAGAAAGGATACACCGTAAACGCTATGGCAGCAGACGTTTCTCTGAAGGTAGACGTTGAAGCACTTGTTGGGGAAACAATCGCTCAATTCTCGCAAATAGATATTCTTGTGAACAATGCCGGCATTACACGGGATATGTTACTCATGCGACTCAAAGATGAAGATTGGGATGCTGTCTTACAAACAAACCTTACAGGAACGATGTATTGCTCCCGTGAAGTGCTGCGTCCCATGATCCGTCAGAAAAGTGGTCGTATCATTAATATTTCGTCAGTAGTCGGTCTGATGGGGAATGTAGGACAAGCCAGTTATGCCGCAGCAAAAGCGGGAATAATCGGACTGACAAAAACAATTGCAAAAGAGGTCGGGACAAGAGGGATAACTGTAAACGCTATCGCTCCCGGTTTTATAACAACCGACATGACTGCAAAAATTCCTGAAGACTTACAAAATAAGATACTTGAACTTATTCCATTACAGAACTTCGGCATACCAGAAGATATAGCGGATGCAGTCTGCTTTTTAGCATCGGATGCCGCACGTTATATCACCGGTCAAACCCTTCAGGTTGATGGTGGTATGGCGATGTAATTTAAACCTATAGAACATTTATTCAGCAGCAAGAAAAGACGTGTTCATGAAACAGATACCTTACAAATCACAATATAATATGGCAATTTGTGCCTTACACATAAGTCTTTTGGCAATTGCATTCATGTGTGTTGGATGCGAAAAGATTGACGTTATGAGTCATGAAGTAGATGGCTTTAAGGTCGGCATGCTTTTACCGGGTTCTACTGACGATAAAGGTTGGAATGCTTTGGCTTATGACGCACTTTTAGCGATTGAAGAAGAGCTTGATGTCACAATCAATCCAGTTGAAAGCCATACACCCGCTAAACATGAGGCAGATGTCCGCAGTTTAGCGACAGAAGGATATAATCTTATTTTCGGACACGGGTACGAATATGGAGCACCTGTAAAAATAGTCGCCCCTGATTTTCCTGAAACGGTATTTGTTATATCTTCCGGTGACGTTGTCGCGGAGAACATAGCGTCTATTAACTTCCAGGTTGAGCCAGCTACCTATCTTTTAGGTATCATCGCAGGTATGATGACAAAAACGGAGAAAATAGGTGTTATCGGTGGTCAAGATTTTCCGGCAGTCATTAGCGCATTTGACGCGTTTGAAGCTGGAGTGAAAAGTGTTAACCCTGATGCAGCGGTACGGCGTGATTATGTCGGAAATTGGGAAGATGTTGCTAAGGGAAAGGAACTCGCAATTGCACAGATCAACGAGGGGATTGACTTTATCTTTCCCAATGCCGATATAGCCAGCAGAGGCGTATTTATGGCTGCAGAAGAAGCACACACCGCTGGAAATATCATTTACACCTTTGGGGCAAACCGAGACCAAAGCGCAGTTTCCCCAACAACAGTGATTGCCAACGCGGTGATTACACCACGTCCGTTTGTAGAAATTGCCCAACGTGTTAAAGAAGGAACGTTCACACCGCAAATATACACCTATACCATGTCAACGGATAGAGCCATTGACATGGTGTATAACCCAGCATTGATCAATAAAGTGCCTGAAGCAGTGAAAACAAAAGTTGCGGAAGCAAAGGCTGAAATCCTGTCAGGCAAGTTGTTTGATTAACTGAATAAGGTATGATATTCAACGATTATTGGCAACGATCGATGGCTAATATGAGCGTAATTGATTTTTCGCGGTATTTGTGGTATACCGTAAGACACAAACATATAGATAGCATTACACAAGTTATAATCTTGTAGATTGTATTCATAAAGATTTTTTAACCATATATTTTGAATTCACGTTAACTTAACTATTGGTCTATCGTAGGGACTATGTAACTTACTCTACCGATTAACCATGACTTTTCAACATAGGAGCGGTTGCGACAATTATCTTATTGTTGTAGATTTTGCCGCCCGTTTGATAGGAGATAAAAATAAAAATGGCTACAAATGAAGAACGGCTTATTGAAATTATATCTCATCAACTCGGTATTGATGCAGATAACGTAACACCTGATGCCTCTTTTATGGAAGACTTAGGGGCAGATTCACTTGATACCGTAGAATTGGTCATGGCTCTTGAAGAAGAATTTGATCTCGAAATCCCTGACAGTGATGCTGAGAAAATTCAGACGGTTCAAGATGCTCTTGATTATCTTGATGAGCATGTATAGATTCTCACATTCCAAAAAAAACTGTTGAGGGCATGTGACCTAAACTGCAAGCCCTCTTTACTTACTTTAGAAAAGGATCGGTCTCGTGGAACGTGTAGTTATTACAGGAATCGGCGTTATCAATGCGATCGGCAATACGAAAGAAGAATATTGGGATGCACTTGCTATCGGTAAAAACGGAATCGAAGCTTTAACTTCCTTTGATGCAACCGATTTTCGCACACAGATTGCCGCTGAGGTAAAAGACTTTCAAGCAGAGAAATATCTGGATAAGAAGGCAGCATCGCGTCTACCTCTTTTTATTCAATATGGACTTGTTGCTGCAATGATGGCACATGAAGATTCGCGATTGGATCTGTCAAGTGTTGATCCATACCGGGCAGGGGTTCAAATCGGTTCTGGGGTCGGGGGTATCGGTGTCCTTGAGGACAACGCAGCAATCCTTATTGAAAAAGGTCCCAAACGTGTTAGTCCGTTTCTGGTGCCATATATGATCATCAATATGGCATCGGGCCAGGTCTCCATCCAGTTTAACCTAAAGGGTCCCAATTCCTCCTCTGTCACGGCTTGTGCGACTGCTAACCATTCCATCGGGGAATCATTACGTTTGATCCAAAATGGATACGCAGATGTGATGTTTACAGGAGGAACAGAATCAGCTATTACACCTTTAGCTTTCGGGGGGTTCTGTTCAATGCGTGCAATGTCCGAACGCAACGATGAACCTGAAAAAGCCTCCCGTCCATTCAACAAAGATAGGGATGGATTTGTCATGGGTGAAGGGGCGGGTATTCTTATCCTTGAATCACTTTCGCATGCTAAAAAACGCGGCGCATATATCTATGCTGAAATAATCGGTTTCGGCATGACATCGGATGCTCATGATATGGTTGCTCCACCAAGTGACGGCGAAGGTGCAGCAAAAGCGATGGAATTTGCATTAAAAGATGCAAAACTTCCAGTAGACTCTGTGGATTATATTAACGCACACGGCACCTCAACACCGCATGGCGATATCGCTGAAACTAACGCAATCAAATCCTTATTCGGTGAACATGCTTATAAAATACCGGTTAGTTCTACAAAATCTATGGTTGGGCATCTACTCGGTGCTGCAGGTGCTGTGGAACTCATCGGGTGCATAGGTGGAATGGAGAAAGGTTTTCTACCGCCAACAATAAACTACGAAGTGCCGGATGAAGATTGTGATTTGGATTATGTCCCAAATGAGAGTCGTGAAGCAAAAATTGATGTCGCACTTTCAAATGCATTCGGTTTTGGTGGACACAACACCTCTATCGCTATCCGAAAATATTCCGAGTAATTCTCTATTCTAACGACTCAAACGTTGTGCATTTAGCATACATCGGCTTCGGCAGCAACATTGGCGATAGGTTATCGTATATCCGAAGTGCAATCACTGCTCTATCGGAGATAGAAGGGATCATTTTACAAAAGATCTCCTCCATATACGAAACTTCCCCTGTCGGAAATGAAGCACAAGATGATTTTCTAAACGGTGTCGTCTCAATCAGAACCCACCATTCTCCGCATACTCTGCTGTATACGTTAAAGCAAATTGAGATTAACATTGGCAGAGAACACCGTATCCGTTGGGGACCGAGAGAAATCGACATGGATATTCTCATCTATGGCGATTTATGTGTGGAAACCCCGCATCTGACTGTCCCGCATCCAGAGATGCACCTGCGTCGTTTTGTGCTTGTCCCATTAGCAGAAATTGCCCCTGACCATGTGCATCCTATCTTGAACGAAACTATCCAGACATTGCTTGAACGTCTTGAGGATGATAGGTCTGCTGTGAAAGCAGAAGGTTTATCTTTTAATCCTACCTCTTATACACACCTTTTCTTATAGACTTCCACACCGCAATCTGATATAATTCTTTCAACGACCTAAGGAGAATAAAGAGATGCGAAGTTTTGAAACACGCGGTCCCGTAAATCCTGAGGATAACTACGTTGTCGCCCGAACAGAAGAACTTGCAGATTATGTTGATCGGTTGGAAAAGGGGAGATACATCGTCTTATTTGCACCGCGCCAAACAGGCAAGACTACGTTATTCCGAAACGCACTTGATGCGCTTGAACGCAAAGAGAATGGATATTTTCCAATACAACTGAACTTTGAGATGTACGTAGACATTGATGCTACTGTCTTCTATAGTTCTTTCTGTAATGAAATTTGTAAAAAAATTAAGAACGTATACCAAGAACGGGGACAAAACCTTCCTGAAGAACTCAACCAGTTTTTAGTTAGGGCACAGATAACTGATTCTGTTTCAATGTTAGAGTTTTTTGAAACCCTTGAAAGTCTGTTGGCAAATCAGCGGTTTGTCATAATTATTGACGAGTTTGATGCTATTCCACCATCTGCTTTACGGGGGTTTCTGCATACACTCCGACAAATCTACCTCTCTGGAAAGGATCGATGTCCTTACAGCGTCGGCATAGTCGGTGTCAAGAACATCACCCAACTGAATTACGACCGTTCAATATCTCCATTCAATATCCAAGACGAATTCAAATTACCCAATTTCACACTTGAACATGTGCAAGAGCTTCTTTCACAATATACCGATGAAGTTGGACAACCTTTTGACACGCAGGTCATTGAGTCAATTCATAAACAGACTGCTGGTCAACCCGTGCTTGTTAACCGATTTGCACAGATTCTCACTGAGGAGATGGATATACCCAAAAATGAACCAATTACCATGGATCACTTTTCAATAGCACATATCAATCTACTTCAAGAACGTAACACCAATATCAGTCATTTGGTAACGAATATACGTAAAAACCGAAACTTTGAAAAACTTCTCATGAAGATTGCCTCCAACGATGAAGGTGTAGAATTCACCTTGCATAACGATCTGATTAGCGAACTTGCTACCTACGGTGTTATATCTAAGGGAGCTGATGGCATGTGTGAAATTGTCAACCCGATTTATCACTATTGCATCATGCGAGCTTTTAAACCCCCTGTAAACGGATTAGAACAAGATTACTTGCCTGAAGACACACATGATGGATTTAGAGACTACCTCACCCCGGACGGTGATATTCAGATGGAGGCACTTCTTGATAACTTCCGGGACTTTATCGCTCGTGCAGGTTTCAAGATACTACAAGTTCCAGAGACACCCCAAGAATACGTAGGTCAGCATCTTCTCTTTGCTTATCTAAGCCAGTTCGTGCAGATTGTTGGTGGTGTGATGTATCTGGAAGTCCAAACAGGTCGTGGTAGGATGGACATCCTTATACTTCACAATCACCGAAAGTATATCGTTGAAACTAAACTTTGGAGTGGAGAAAACCGTTATCAGAGAGGTAAAGCACAACTCGCCGCCTACGTCAGATCGGAAAAAGCAGTAGAAGGATACTATGTCGTATTTAATCATCGCAAAACAGCAGAAGATAGAGTAGAAAATGAGACGTTAGAAGGCTTTAAAATACGGAGTTATGTAATCCCTGTGATACAGGAACTGCCCTCATCTGTTCTAACGTAAACCATCATCAAATACTTGCAATTACCAATCAAGTATAGTATAATCTGTAACATATTTTCCTGTCTTATACTGACATTCTACCTGAAGTTATTATTACATATAAAAGGACTTGCACTGACAATATAAAAGATGAATATACATGAATACCAAGCGAAAGAAATATTAGAATCCTTTGGTGTTAGCACACTTCCCGGAAAGGTTGCCGAAACACCTGAAGAAGCTGAAGCGATTGCCAAAACCATAAATAGCCAAAAGTTTGTAATCAAAGCACAGATACATGCTGGAGGACGTGGAAAGGGTGGTGGTGTTAAGCTCGCGAATTCAGTAGAAGAAGTTAAACAACTCGCAAAAGACATGATCGGTATGCAACTCGTGACACCTCAGACCGGCCCCGAGGGAAAATTGGTCAGAAAAGTTCTTATCGTTGAAGCTGCTGAAATACGAGAAGAGTATTATCTTGCATTATTGCTTGATAGAGAGACATCAAAACTCACCCTAATCGGAAGCGAAGAAGGGGGTATGGATATTGAGGAAGTCGCCGCACGTACGCCTGAAAAGATCATCCGGACTCAGATAAATCCTGCTTTCGGGTTAACCGATTTCCAAGCACGCGAATTTTCATACAAACTGATTACTGATCCAACTTACCGACACCTTATACCGAATACCACTGCGTTGATCATCTCGCTTTACAACACCTTTGTCGGATGTGATTGTTCGTTGATTGAAATAAACCCGTTGGCAATTGTTGGTGCGGATGATGCTTTAGAAATCGTTGCCCTTGATTCTAAAGTGAATCTTGATGACAACTCGCTGTGGCGACACACAGAAATTGCCGAAATGCGTGATCCACACGAAGAAGACCCAAGCGAATTGGAGGCGAGTGAGTCCGGTCTAAGTTATATCCGACTTGATGGAAATATCGGATGTATGGTCAACGGTGCAGGATTAGCTATGGCAACGATGGATATTATCAAACAGAAGGGTGGTGAACCAGCGAACTTTCTTGATGTTGGCGGAGGGGCATCCGTAGAGGCAGTTGCACATGCATTTAGACTTATCCTCGCAGACGAAAACGTGAAAGCAGTTCTCGTCAATATCTTTGGGGGTATCATGAAATGTGACACCATAGCCACCGGTATTGTTGAGGCAGCGAAACAGGTCAAACTCAATGTTCCTCTCGTGGTACGATTAGAGGGGACAAATGTTGAACTGGGAAAACAGATTATCGCTGAATCGGAGCTGAACTTACAACTGGCTGAAGGATTATCTGAAGCAGCTGAACTCGCTGTGAACGCATCAAATAACGCTTAGAGGAATTTTGAACGAATCATTGTTGAATACCGAAATCTTAACACCTTAAAGTACATCACTTAGAAAACAGGAAAATGGCAAAACTTGAATTAGCAGATATTGATGTAACAGGAAAACGGGTTCTCGTCCGTGTAGATTTTAACGTCCCTATTCAAGACGGAAAAATCACTGATGAAACCCGTATTACTGCTGCTTTGCCGACACTTTTAGACCTAATTCACCGTAATGCGAAAATCATCCTGATGACTCACTTGGGTAGACCCATAGTAGGCTCCGCTACTGACCGAGAGAAATTCTCTACTGAGCCTATTGGTGTTGCCCTCAGTCGCAAACTTGGTAAACGTGTTGCGCATGTTAACGACTGCATCGGTGAAATCGCAGAAAATGCTGTTGAATCATTAGATAACGGTGAGATGCTACTCCTTGAAAATGTGCGGTTTTATGCCGAAGAAACAGACAACGATCCAGAGTTTGCTGAAAAACTCGCTTCACTTGCAGATGTGTTTGTTAACGATGCTTTCGGCACGGCACATCGGGCACATGCCTCAACAGAAGGCGTCACACACTACCTGACACCGTGTGTAGCGGGTATACTCATGGCACGCGAGATTCATTATCTCAGTATGACTCTTGAGAATCCGCAACGTCCTTATGTAGCTATCCTTGGGGGAGCAAAGATTTCTGACAAAATCACACTGATTGAAAAACTATTGGATAAAGTTGATAGTCTATTGATCGGTGGTGGGATGGCTTACACGTTTCTCGCTGCAATGGGTGTTTCAATTGGCAATTCGCTTGTTGAAACAGAGAAACTTGACCTTGCAGCATCGTTAATTAAAAAGCGCGGCTTTTCAGATACCGTGGTCTTACCAGCTGACCACGTCGTTGGAAAAACGTTTGAACCTGACACTGAATCTAAAGTTGTAGACGAAGTAAGCATACCTGATGAGTGGCAAGGACTGGATGTAGGACCTAAAACTGTTGCCGTGTTTGGTGAACGCATTACCGATGCGAAAACGGTGGTGTGGAACGGCCCTTTAGGTGTCTATGAGTTTGAAAAATTTGCTAACGGTACAATAGCCGTTGCTCAGCAAATCGCAGCCTCCGATTCTGTGAGCATTATCGGTGGAGGTGATTGTGTCGCAGCAATTCAACAGGCTGGTGTCGCTGATAGAATTACCCATGTTTCAACTGGTGGCGGCGCATCATTAGAGTTTTTAGAAGGAAAGTCTTTGCCGGGAATCACGGCATTAACCGATAAATAATCAAAGCGAAACTAAAATATGTTTGATAAAATTACACCTCGAAGTGAAGACTACTCAAAATGGTATACGCAGGTCATCCGACAGGCAGAGATGGCAGACTATGCCCCCGTGCGCGGATGCATGGTTGTGCGTCCTTACGGCTACGCGCTCTGGGAAAACGTCAAGGAACAGATGGATATCCGTTTCAAAGCCACAGGACACCAAAATGCTGCATTCCCGCTTTTCATTCCGATGAGTTTCATTGAGAAAGAAGCAGAACACGTTGAAGGCTTCAAACCTGAACTGGCAATCGTAACACACGGTGGAGGGAAAGAATTGGAAGAACCGCTTGTCGTCCGTCCAACATCCGAAACCATCATCGGTTATATGTATAGTCAGTGGATACAATCCTACAGAGACCTACCCGTGCTTATCAATCAGTGGGCAAACGTGGTGCGATGGGAGTTACGTCCTCGCCTATTTCTCCGTACGATGGAGTTTTTCTGGCAAGAGGGACATACTGCACATGCAACACATGAAGAGGCTGAGGAAGAAACACTCCGCATCCTTGACATCTATACTGACTTTGCAATCAACGAAGCAGCGATACCCGTAATTCCCGGTCGCAAAAGTGAGAGTGAAAAGTTTCCCGGTGCCTTAACCTCCTATACGATTGAGGCGATGATGGGTGATAAACGCGCGCTTCAAGCAGGCACTTCACACGACCTCGGACAAAACTTTGCTAAGGCATTTGATATACAATATCTTGACGCAAACCAGAAACAGCAGCACTGCTGGACAACCAGTTGGGGTGTTAGCACGCGAATGATTGGTGCGATTATCATGACACACGGAGATGATCAGGGGTTAGTTCTACCCCCACGGCTTGCTCCCACCCAACTTGTTATCGTACCGATTGTTCCCAAAAATAACGAGGAAGCGAAACAGGACGTATCGGAAGCCGTTGACCTAATCTGCAGCACTTTAGGCGACATCCGTTACCATGTTGATGACCGATACGAGTATTCACCCGGATGGCGGTTCAACGAATGGGAACTTAAAGGTGTGCCTTTGCGTATTGAGATCGGTCCGCGCGACATTGAGAACCAACAGGTCGTCTTTGCCAGACGAGATATACCCGGTAAAGAAGGCAAATCGTTCATCCCGATCACCGATGTCGCAGAAACTGCAAGTAAGATGCTTGAGACAATTCAATCTGACATGTTAAAACGTGCAACCGAATTCCGAGAGGAAAACACCTTTGAGCCTAAAGACTATGATGATTTTAAAGGGTCTATTGAAAATGGGTTTGCACGTGCATGGTGGTGCGGAAACGGTGAATGTGAAGATAAGGTCAAAGAAGACACACAAGCCACTATCCGATGTATCCCCATAGAGCAACCGAATGGTGAAGGTGCGTGTATCGTCTGTGGCACAGATGCGGAAGAAATTACAATTTTTGCACGTGCGTACTAATGCAATGTGTCTCAATTTACGGAGATAAAAAATGAAATACATCACGATTCTAACAATCCTAATTTCAATCAGCGTCCTACCCGCACATAGCGATCTTACACCAACAGACCTTGATAAGATTGAAGAAATTGTTAAAAAAGCTGTCACTGAATCTGAAAAACGAACCAAAGAATACGTTAATCTAAGATTTGATAGCGTTGATAAACGATTTGATAGCGTTGATAAACGATTGACACAACAAGCAAATTTCACTTATGCTCTCATGGCACTTATTGCCATTGCAATAGGTTTCCCCGCATGGCGAAGCCAAAAAGACCGATCTCTTGAAAGAAAGATAGAAGCACTCACACAAGAAATTGAAAAACTCAAAAAACAACGTATTCAATCCCCATAGAAAAAATGTTACCTACTAATCCACAAAATCTATTTAGGAGGAAAGATGATGACATTAAAAATAGGAAACGTGTTAATTCTTATGTTTGCCATATCCGTTATGGCACTGACCGGTTGTGAATCAATTCAAAACGTTGTAAATAGCACAGTACAACCTGAAGATAGCATGGTAGAGGAAATTCCTGTCAAGTTTGTTTTGTTAATTGATTACCCTGAAGGCAAGAAAGATGCCTATATTGCGTGGGTGGCATCTGTAGCGGCAACGCTGCAAGCACCTGAAGAGATTGACAGAATACGGTCTTACGATAATCTTGATCAAACCATGAGTCCACATCGACTTGTAGAGTTTGAATTTAAAAGTTATCTTCATGCTGCTACATACCTGAATCGTCCAGAAATAGCTGGAATTCTTGGGGACATTCCGAACCACGCAAGCAAAGTAAGTGCACATACATTTATCCAACGTTCTGATTATGAAAAAGAGGAGGACGGTAACTGGCAAGTAAAAAGTATTCTGTTGATAGATTATCCCCTTGGTGGAAAACAGGCATATCTGGATTGGGTTGACTCCGTTTCTTCAATAACTGTCGGACCGCCCCAGTTAAAGGCAATAAAATCTTATGACAACTATTACGGTGAATCCCCACACCGACTTGTTGATTTTGAGTTTGCAAATTCCGATGATTCTACTACTTATGGTGAATTAGAAGATATTATGGCACTTGAAGCTGAACTTGATGTACAG
>JAJDZB010000002.1:0-17788 GCA_022824835.1 Candidatus Poribacteria bacterium
AGCACACCGCTTAAAGGAGGAACACAGCTAATTAGCTAATGGGTGGTGTAAAGTTAAGGAGAATTACGCTATAGATTTCAGTCCGGTAGGTTCGGTTTCCTAACCGAACTATAGGCGTCAATTTAAGGAATACGAAAGCGATAATACCCCCAGTCCGGTAGGTTCGGTTTCCTAACCGAACCGGTTTTGTGCCAATTGCGTTTATGAAGGTTTTCAAGAAGGATCCGGTTCGGTTTCCTAACCGAACCTACCGGCAACGGGAAGTTAGGTGTGTTGTGCGTTACATAGCAGGTTACCTTCTTGTGTGCATGCAACTTGTTCTAATTGGAGCGTTGTGTGGTGGATGCCGAATCGGGTCTGTAATTCCGTGTTTATCTGTTTGAGTATCTGGTCATAAGATAGGGAGGTATCTTCCTGAATGACAACATGTGCACTTAAGGCACTGTAGTTAGAACATAACGACCAGACGTGCATATCGTGTACATCTTTGACAGAATCTAAATTACATAGATGTTTAGCGACTGTTAAAGCGTCAGCATTTCGTGGTGAGTTCTCAAGTAGGATATGAACAGCTTCCTTCGTTACGTTTACTGCACTGATGAGGATTATCGCCCCGATAAGGAAACTAAGGATTGCATCTATCGGATACCATTTCGTCCAGAGTATGATAGCACCCCCGACAACAACCGCGACAGAAGACAGTGTGTCCCCTATCACATGAAGTACAGCACTCCGTACGTTAAGGTTACCATGACTTTCGCCATGCAGTTGCCACAAGATAAATAGGTTCGCTACCAAACCGAGACAAGCAACGACGAACATACCTGTCACCCGTATCTCTCCTGGTGAATTGTAACGTTGGTATGCTTCATAGAAAATCCAGCCAGAGATTCCGATGAGGGTGATACCGTTGATAAATGCAGCAAATACCTCGGCTCGATGATAGCCGAAGGTGCGAGATGAAGTTGCGGGACGCGTTGAAAGGTAAATCGCAAACCAACTTATGAGAAGTGAAAACACATCAGACAGCACATGCGCAGCATCACTTAACAATGCGAGACTGCCAGTCCAGATACCGCCGATTACCTCTCCAAGAAAGACGCAAAACGTGACCAATATAGCAATTATAAATTTGCCTTGAAGGTTTCTCTGATGGCTATGAGGTTGCGTTTCATCGTGATCGTGATGATGGTTATGATTGTGCAATAGCTTTCCTTAAAATGGTGAACAAGATGATCAACAGTCCGTAATTTCAGTCAGTTTCTTTAGATGAACTTTTTGCTTGACTGCTTGTATCGGCTTTCTTATTTTGCTTTTCTTTCTTGTTTTTCTTATCTTTGTTGCTCTTTTCTGACGAAGCTTTTTCATCTTTCTTTGCGGATTCTTTATATCCTTCACTGCGATAATCGGTGATATAGAAACCTGAACCTTTAAAGATGAGACCGGCGCCCGCTCCGATAAGCCGTTTAACTTTGCCGTTACATTCTGGACATTCTTCAAGGAGTGGGTCATTGATGCCTTGGAACTTTTCAAATTGAACTTCACACTCAAGACACCTATAGTCATACGTAGGCATGTAGCGTATTCCTCCATTTCTTAGTTGAAAAAATCAGGATAATCTGATAAATTTTAATAGTTAAAAACCGAAATGTCAAGTCAAAAATGAATATGGGTGTGTAGTATTTTGTCACTTTTTTCATAAGAGACGGCACTCGGAGAGTGCCTACTACTATTAAGAGAGGTTTGTGATGCGTTTTCACATAGATAGCGATAGTTTTCCACTTGGTAAAGGCCCGATGGTGATGCTGATACTTTTCATCATTACATCTGTATTCATATTCTCAGCTACCGAGGAGAAAGATGAGAGTATTGAATTTTGGATTTTTGCTAACACACATTACGAGGAATATCAAGCGCGTGTTCCTATCTTTGAAGCACTTCATCCGGGTGTCAATATTAAACTGATTAATTATGGCGGGTCAATGCACGACAAATTATTGACCGCGCTGCTCTCTGATTTCGGTGCTCCCGATATCGTTGAAGTGGAGATTACATCAATTGGTCGTTTCCTGAAAGGTGCTATTAACGAGATCGGTTTTGTAGATCTGAAACCACGTTTAGAGAGTGAAGGGTGGATGGAAAAACTGGTCGTAAGTCGTTTCACCCCGTGGTCTTACGGTGGAAAGATATACGGGTTACCGCACGATTTACATCCTGTCGTCTTGCTTTATAGAGACGACCTTTTCAAAGCCGCTGGTGTTGATATGACCGAAGTAGAGATGTGGGATGACTTCATAATTGCGGGGAAGCAAGCGACGCGTGATCTGGATGGAGACGGTGAAAATGATCAATACGCAATTGTTCTGGATAGGCGTACCGAAAGTGATTATTTTAATCTGCTATTGCAGAGAGGCGCAGGTTTTTTTGATATTGAGGGAAATGTTGTTATTGACAGCGATATTGCAATTGATACATTAACGTTCTTTACCTCTCTATTCAACGAATATAAAATTGCTACGCCTGTCTACGGCACTTGGCATGGTGATCCGAGCAATTTCGCAGCAATGCAAGACGGAAGGATACTCTCAATCCTTGCGCCAGATTGGTATGTTGGGATTCTTAAGAGTCAAGTGCCCCAGATGTCGGGTAAATGGAAGGCAGTTGCGATGCCAGCCTGGGAGCGTGGTGGAAGAAGAACCACGACGAGAGGCGGGACGATGATCGGTATTACAAAACAGTGTCAAAACCCAGACTTAGCGTGGGAATTTCTGAAATTTGCATATTTTGACAAAGCGGGTCTGATAAATCGTTATGAAACAACTCGTATTATACCACCGCTCAAAGCTGCGTGGGATGACCCCATTTATGGTGAACCTGATGCGTACTTAGGTGGTCAATCCCTTGGAAGGCTGTTTATTGATCTTGCCCCGGATTTACCGTCCCGTTATCAGAACCCGTATTGGTCTGAAGCTGCGGATCTTTTGAACGATGCAATTTTCAATGCTGTTACAGAAAAACAGACCCCACGACACGCTTTAACGGAAGTTGCCGGTAAAGTGCGTTCGATTATTTCAAAGGACCAAGAACGTTGGGGTCATAACTAATACATTACGGGAATTATAGATGCAAACCACATCCATTAGACATCGTTTCTGGAACCGGCAGCAGAAGATTGCACCCTATCTGTTTATAGCACCGTTTTTCCTGCTATTTATTGTCTTTATGGGGTATCCGCTTATCTCATCACTGGTCATGAGTTTTTATGAGATGCGCGGTTTCCAGAGTAAGATATTCGTCGGTTTAGATAACTTCACAGACCTTTTACGTGATCCGGTCTTTTGGAAATCTCTATGGAACACAACCTATTTCGCATTGGGAACGCTTGTATTGCAATTACCGATTGCTCTGTTTCTTGCAATTCTTCTCAACTCAAAATATGTGAAGGGAAAGAATTTCCTACGACTTGCGTTCTTTGCTCCTGTCCTGGTTGCGGGTGTGTTTGTGGCAATTATCTTCAATCTGATATTTGACCAACGTGCGGGGTTAATTAACAACGAATTTCTGCTTTTTGGTAAGGAGATCGGTTGGTTAAGTGAAGGGAGATACGTGATGCCAGCGGTGATTCTGACAGGTGTTTGGCAGTGGGCAGGTTTCAATATGATCTATTTCTTGGCGGGACTACAAGGTATTCGGCAGGAATTATATGAAGCGGCAGCCGTTGATGGCGCGAATTGGTGGCAGTGCTTTATACATATCACGTTACCTTCTCTCAAACCTGTTATAGCATTCGTGTTCGTTGTATCCATGATCGGTTCGTTCCAACTTTTTGATCTTCCTTTTATCTTAACGAATGGTGGTGAGCCTGCTGACGCTGGCACTACAATCGTGATGTATCTGTATAAGAACGGCTTTCAATTCATGCGTCTCGGTTACGCAGCAACGATCGGATGGGTGCTTTTTATTATCATTGCGGTTATTTCTATAGCACAACTACGATTACTCGGAATTTTCAAAGAGGAATAAGAAAGGATATTGATGCAAATACTTCCAGCAATTGATCTACGTGATGGCAAGTGTGTAAATCTTGTTCAAGGTATCGCCGAACAGGAAACCGTTTTCTCTGATTCACCCGTTGATATGGCAAAACAGTGGCAAGCAGAAGGGGCAGAATACCTACATCTTGTTGACCTTGATGGTGCGTTTCAAGGGGTTTCTGCTAACCTGGATATTGTGCGTGAAATCGTTGCCAAAGTTTCTATACCTGTTCAGCTCGGTGGTGGCATTCGCAGTATTGAACAGATAGAGGACATATTAACGATGGGTGTTGACAGGGTGATTTTAGGCACCGCTGCTCTTAGACAACCGAGTTTGGTAAAGGCAGCATGTGAGAAGCATGGTAAACGCATCGCAGTCGGTATTGATGCGAAAGACGGTAGGGTTGCTACACACGGATGGTTAGAAGTATCACAAAAACCTGCTGTGGAATTCGCTGTTGAAATGGCGGAGGTCCAAACAGTGATTTATACTGACATCAAAAGCGATGGGATGCTAAAGGGCCCCCATGTGGAAGCGACTGCTGATATAATCAATGCTGTATCAGCAGATGTTATCGCGTCTGGAGGAGTCACGTCGCTGGACGATGTTGAAGCACTTAAGAGGATAGGTGCAAGCGGTGCGATCATCGGACGCGCATTATACACGGGTGACCTTGCTTTGCGTGATGCGATTGCTGCTGCACGTTAGAAAATAGAAGTAACAATCCCGATGCCGATGCATGTCCCCATTTTTTTCACTTCAAAACGCGTCCCAACTTCCATAGCGAGCGGGAGTTCAAGTTCTACGGATACGTGAGCATTCTCGCCAGGTGAAATAATTGGCACATCGGATGGGAGATGTAGATGTGCGGTAACATCAATTCCCCATAGATGTATCATAGGTTTGTCGTTTTCAATGATGGGTATATGTGTTCCACTCTCCTCTTGTGTCAGTAGATAGATGATTGCCTCAAAATCGGTGTGTGCTTTAATGGTTTTAGGGGTACACAGGACTTGTCCAACAGAGATCCAATCAGGTTCAGATTCAACCACTACGTCGGCATCTTTTGTACCGAGGCACTTTGTCTTGATTCGGTCTCCTTTTCCGACAATATCCACTGCTTGTCCGACTGATAGATGACCTTGAACCACATCACCACGCACGGTCACGCGTTCCTTCAATTCCTCAACGATTTCATAGATCGGCATAATGAGATGAAGATTGCCGGTGTTGATAGGTGTAGGCATATATCGATTTAACGCAAATATCAGATCAACAATTGGTTTCCACTGTTCTGATCCTGTTCTATCTCCTTTATATTTTAGAGCCCTATTTGCGTCGCCTACGATGATAGGATTATTGTTTTCATCCCATCCGTGTTCGGTAAGTAATTCACGCATCTCTTGTTGACATATATCTTGTAGTTCATCATCTTCAGTGATATTATGGGTATTGAGGAATGAAATTATGTTTGGTAGTTGGGTGTGATGTGCGAGTCGGATGTGTTCTGTCGATTCAGGCGTAACACCTTCAAAAGCGTCGACTACCCATATTGCACCTTGTATACCGAAAGAACGGCTCACAAGCATTTTTACAATATCCAGGTGCGTATCACAGTCAATTTGTTTATAGAACTTCCCACTGGTTTCATAATCAACTTCGCGATATGTAATACCGACGCCTTCTCTGAGTGGAAAGTGTGAAGGCATCTGCTGTATGAATTCGGTTTTACCATTTGAATGAATTGCCCCGATTCTTGCCACTACCTTCTGAATTGCTGCAGTCAAAGTAGTTTTCCCGTGTTGTGCTGCTCCGAGTGTGCAGATAGATAGTGTGTGATCTGAAGATGTCCGTTTTTCGTGTGTCAACAGTTTCTCCTAATAGTTAGAATGGATACGATCCGATCATAGTGTGCTTGCAATTATAGCAAAAATCTGACGATAGTGCAAGAATGTGTTTATGACTATAGTAAAATTTGACTATATCTATCTAATGTGATATATTATACCATCTGAAAGAAAACAAGAAATTAGGAACAAACGCATGTATACCCCAGAATTTCCAGGTCCAAACGAAGAATTACTTGAAGCACAAGCGAGAGTCTGCACAGGTCCACACCAGACAAGACCTTTAGGTAAGAAACCTAACGACGGACCGCAACCTGATGTGGTTTTAGATACGATATTGCGGTCTTTAAACGAGGAATTACCTGTAGATGAAACGGTTTCTGAAGCACAGATGGGATCGTTTTTCGTCGCGATGACAATCCGGAAAGATTTTCCTGAGTCAACACAGTGGAGTGAAGCAGAAACAGCAGCTTTTCAGAAGTACGAATCCGCGCTGTTATCTCGTCTGCCTGATGAGATTAAGTTCATCATGTGTCCTGAACTTGGGTATGTTCCTAACAATCCCGCAGAATTCCTTGTTGTTTCTGCTCTGGAGAAGATACTCAGAGGAAAACATCTTGGTTATGCAGAGACACGGCAGATGTGTGAGTTGATCCTTACTGACGAAGTTAAACCCGCGTTAAAGGCTGCTGCACTTATCGGACAACGCATGAATAGAGAGACATATCAAGAGGTCCGAGGGTATCTTGATGCGTATTTCAATCCTGAGCACATTAGACAGATTGATGTTG
Source organism: Candidatus Poribacteria bacterium (assembly GCA_022824835.1). Taxonomy (GTDB): domain Bacteria; phylum Poribacteria; class WGA-4E; order WGA-4E; family WGA-3G; genus MSPOR6. The sequence continues at coordinate 6,674 of JAJDZB010000002.1, forward strand.
ATACGTTGACACACTTCGGACAACCCTACGATGGTGCGACACGCAATTTCCGTCCAACTCTCTTTGTCGCGGCTGTCCGCGCAGCGTTGGGAGAACGTTCACTCTTACATGGTGTTGATCTGATGCCACCAAAGAATGGTGTTACGGAAGAAGCAATTTTAACTGCATTGGGTGCGAAAACAGACCTTACCCTTGATCAAACTGCATCTCTCATCTGTGATAAGAGTGTAGGATTTGGTTATATCAGTCAACGTGAGTATTCACCTGGAGCGTACAGTGTTCGTGAGATGCGGGTCCATATAAAGAAACGTCCGCCATGGGCAGCAACTGAGAAAGCGCAACAGTTCTTTTCTGCAAGAAAGGCTAATTATATGGTGCTGGGTTATTACCATATAGGCTATGAGGGGCCGCTGTTGCAATTAGCATGGGATCGTGGGTTTAATGCTGCGGTTGCTGTGAAAGGTGAGGAGGGAACAAGTCATTATGCGTTGCGACTCGGTAAACCTTCTACAGTGGATAGGATGGCGGTCAATTATTCGCAAGGCTTCCATCGTGTTGATAATCAACGGAAAGATTTTGCTCTGGATATAGATCCGAGCAAATTTGGATTTGACTATAGGCTTAATCCGCGTCCAGAGGCTGTAAGTGCTGATGCTTTCGCAAAGGCAGGCAGGGCAGCACTATCTGGCGAGAAAGGACATATCTATGACAGGATTCTCCTCAATTCTGCAATGGTGGATTATCTGTTAGGTATCTGTCCTGACCCTGATGATGCCATCAAGCGGGTGCAGTCCGTTATGGATGATGGTAGTGCTTTGCAACATTTAAATAATTATATTACAAGAAGCAATGAAGTTCGCTATTAGTCGTTTTGGATTTTTGTAAAATCATTTTTATACAGTAGATTAACAGATGATTGGAATATCATACCATGCAGGTGGCATGAAAGACCTGCCTCTGCAAGAAGTCATCACAATCCTATCCGAAGTTGGTTACGATGCCATTGAGATGATGTGCGGACCAGAAGCACACATCCCTTCAGGTGACGTGACAGATAAACTTCTCAAAAACGTCAAAGAGATGGTAACGGATTACGGACTAAAGGTGTCTGTTATCAATCCATTTACGGGTAAAGGATTGTATCAACTGGCATTAGAGGATATGCAAAGTGCCATTGATCATTACGCATTACTCCAAGATGTAGCTGTTGCATTAGGTGCACAAGGTGTCAACTTTCTTACAGGATACGGTAGTGATAAAGGGGATGCGTTTGCATGGAAATTGCTTGTAGATGTGCTAAAACCAATCTGTCAACGTGCTGAGACACTTGGGATTACAATGAATATCCACAATCATGAGGCAACGACTATTGATACTTCATCAAAAGTCTTACTCTTGATTGAACATGTCGGATCCGATTCGCTACGTGTCCTTAATGACATCACTAACTTCTATCACCTGGGTGAAGATATTGCTGAGGTGACAGAAAAGTTAGGACACCTAACGACACACTGCCATGTCAAAGGTGTAACAGGAATGTATCCTTACAGTACATTTCTTATTCCAGGTGAGGATGACGACGAATTGGATTTTAAGACCTTTGCAGCGAGCTTAGGTAAGGTCGGATACGACAAGTACATTTCTGTTGAAACTTTTCCACACATGCGTCTGGAGAAAGCACAGATTGCCTACGATATGATGTCACGAACTTTAAATCTATTAGAGCTTCGTTAGTTTTCCAACGCTTTGATACCGGGCCAATCCCGCCACATATCCTCATTAGGTGGTTCTTCTTGGGTTTCAGGTAATTCCGTTTTTCTAAAGTCGTAAAGCACAGCCTGTCGTATTTGGCGTGAGTAGTTATGTCCAGCTGCATGTCCGATACGATGATGCCAGAATACAATGTCTCCAGCATTTCCGTGACATTCTACCCCGGGTTCTCTACTGATTCGTTCCCGATCTACGTCGTATTGTGGTGTAGGTTCATGTTTGTATTGTGACTTGTAATCATAATAGAAGACTTTGTGACTACCGGGCCACACGGTAAATGCCCCGCCTTCTTGTGGTACATCATCAATGTAGCCGACGACTCCAAGATGGAATGGGTGTGCGTCCACATGACATCCAATGGATTTTTTGGGAACGTCGCCATAAGGGAGTGTGCAATATATTCCGCGTACGCGTGCGGGTTCAACGAGATTACCTTCACCTAAGAACTGTTCAGCCATGTGCCACACATTTGGATCGGTAGCCAGTAATCTGATCATCCAGTCTTCACCGCCGGGTTCTCTGTAGTTCCAGCGAAATCCTTTTCTTCGGTTAGAATTATCCTCGTTTTCCTCTTCAGGCTTGAAGGGACCTATCCATGTATCAGGATTTTCGCGCACTCTTCCGTCAGGTGCCCCTTCCCATAGTTTACTACGTGCGCGTTCCATCAGTTCAGGGTTTAGGACTTCTCGTTTTATCAAATATCCTTGATTTTTGAAAAAATCAATGTCATCTCGTGATAGTTCTACCATAGTTCTGCTCCTTTTTATTTAGGTATTTTAACGATTCTTAACCCAAAAAGCAACAGAAATGTTGATATTGGGATGAAACAGAAATTGTCAGTAAAGTGAAATTATGTTATAATCTTATCTATGAACATTAAAACTTTACAAGGTAAAACTGTTGGGGCTGCGGTCTCTGGTGGACTTGATAGTTGTACAATCACAAAATGGTTAGTCGATAACGGTATTAATGTTGTCTGTTTCACAGCGGATCTCGGACAACCTGATGAACGGGACGTTGATGAAATTCGAGAACGCATGATGGCATGCGGCGCAAAAGAAGCGGTGATGGTTGATGCAAAGGACGCACTTGCTGAAGCGGGTATCCGTCTAATCCAAACGCAAGCGATGTATGAAGGGGGGTATTGGAACACAACTGGCATCGCACGACATGTCACCGTAAAAGCACTATTACCAGAGATGGAAAAACGAAATATCTCTATATTAACACATGGCGCGACAGGACGCGGGAACGACCAAGTCCGTTTTCAACTGGCAACAAACATGCTTAATCCTTCCTTTTCTGTGTACGCCCCATGGCGGGACCCAGACTTCCTCGCGAAATTTGGTGGCAGAAAAGAGATGATTGATTACTGTCAAGAACATAATTTACCGATTACGGCTACACACGAAAAACCTTACTCTACGGATGCAAATTTATTAGGATTGACACACGAAGCCGGTCGGTTAGAATCACTGAAGACACCTGCAGGGTTTATTTCACCTGGGATGGGTGTCCATCCAAAAGATGCACCTGATGATATAGAACACTTTACAGTGACATTTAGTCGTGGAATGCCAGTAGAGATAAACGGTTCTCCAGGCACTCCGCTCATGAGTCTGAATGAAGCAAACCGAATTGGTGGACGAAATGGTGTCGGTATCGGAATACATACGGTTGAGAATAGATTTGTAGGGATTAAGAGTCGGGGTGTCTATGAATCACCTGGAATGGAATTGTTAGGAAAATGTTATGAGTTCTTGCTCCAACTTACCATTGACAGACGCGCACGCAAACATTTTGACGAAATATCTAAAACAATTGCTGAACAGGTATATCAAGGATATTGGTTTGATGCTGCTACACAGGCGATGCTTGCATCTATTGAACCGTTGACACGTTTAGCGACTGGGACTATTACGGTTGCACTATACAAAGGGAACGTATCGTTTCATGCTGCGAGTGGGGTGCCGCATTCACTATATTCGGAGGAGACATCATCAATGGAAGATATTGGGGATTTTGACCACACAGATTCGGAGGGATTCCTTGGTGTACTCGGCGTGGGTGCCCGTGCTTCTGCATTAGCGGGTCAGACTGAAGAGTAGATGTGTGTAGGTAGAACTCCTGTTTAATTAATTTGTCAACCTATTGATCTATTCAGATGGATCATCCAAAATATTTGAAGGATTAACGTTGAAATCAAGACCGTATTGGCGGACGACAGATCTGACCACGTCTGTGATCCATTTCTCACTATATGGTGATGTTATGACTTCGCCAATCATCAGGTTTACATCAACATTAAAAGGAAGTCCAATTTCGCAAGTATCTGGGAATTCAATTTTCTCTAAGGTTGTATCCTGATTTTTAAGATTACCAAGGTTATCAATATGATTCCTCAAAAATGACGGCAAGTTTCCAATAATTGCGCGGAATTCTCGTTCATATTCAAAAGGTTTTCTCTTATGAAAATACCACGTATATAACATACTCATTTCGTTTAGATTCTGTGGTACTTGGTACTCATAGTGATTTATATATTCTATTTTACCAAGAAATATATCATACTCATTCCTCAAACATCCTTTAAAATCACCAAATGTTGTTTTGATAGCAATCCCGCTGTTATGCATGTGATACTTTTCCCACATTGCCATGGATTCTTCTGGGGCATTGTGCCAACAACTACATAAGGTATATTTGTGCCAATTTTTTTGAAGCATCTCAAAAGTAGCAATGTTATCAATATTGTGTTTATAATACTCAGTTACTGATAGTGGTGTGAATCCTTCAAAAGGATCCTCAAACTTGTCTGCTCTTGTAAAGAAGAGGCTCCTTGTATCTAAAAGACTCACAAATTTTTCAAGGCTCATATATTTCCAAAGAACATCCGTATCTTTTGGTTGTGCAATTCCAGCAAGTTGACAAATCATAGAGGTTCCTTGATATGATTAATTAGGGGCTTCTACACGTTGGATATGAAATGAGATAGAAATCTTTGAAGGTGAGTCATCAAAACTACCATCTGTCGGAAGGATAAGTCTCCATGATTTATAATCATTTGAATGAAAGTTAAACAAAGACATCTGTGCACCGAATGCTTGTTCCAACGTAGACGAAAATTCTTTGAATACCTCTATCTCAGTCTCTCCTTTCTTATGCCCATGAGCCAGTTTCAATATAGTTTCTCTAATACCTACTTCATCTTCAGCATCAATATTGACCGGTGAAATCTTTATTTTTTCAATGGTAAAATCGTGTTTGTCTATCATTATGTTACCCTCTTATGATACATATTGAATTGCTTATACACAGTATCGCGTTATTATGAGTGATTTGTCAAGGTAAATGCTTCGTAGTTCGCGTATGGCAAGGCAATAACCACTGTCTCCTCACTTGTTAAAAAGTTAGATTGCTTACCATCACCTGCATTACCGCGCCCGAAATTAACGGCACAGTCAAGTTATCATCAATCCGAAGCGGAAGTAGTTCAGCAAGAGTTGCTACAAATGCACCTGTAAGTCCGACAACTGGGTCAATCCAGAACACAGAAATCACTGCACAGACGATAAAACAGGCTGCGCTCCCCTCTAAACTCTTATCACCAATAAGTTTTATACGTCCCCACGCCTTACCCACTAAAGCAGCAGCTGTATCCCCCAAGACGATAAAGAAGATGCTTACTATTGCGATGTGTTTGTCAAAGATTACAATACACAGAAACGTGCTGATAATATAATATGTCGCTCCGGTAATTGCCCCCTTGCGTTCATGTCTACGTAGAATAAATTCAAAAAAGCGAAAAAACAATTCCCTGAAACTTTCAGATACCCATTTTAGCAACTCTACAATCACCGCAATTCCTGCGAAAGCACCTGCAATAAATATCATCGTTGATTTATCCAGAACGATATAAAGTAAGGGTATAAAGAACCCCGCAAGGTGTGTCGTTTTTCTTAATAATTCCTTGAGCATGAAATCCGTCTCTCCAACGTTAGATTAATCTAATTTCTTGTATTTGCCAAAGAAATATCACAATTTTGTTTCATTTTGAAGTTAAAATTTTATCACCATTGGAAATTGCTTTAAGAATGAAGAACATAATGTTAGAACAAACAAACTAAATTAAGAGGAAAAATGAAAAACATTTACATCAGATTGTTGTTAATTCTATTGAGTATAGGGTTGCTTTCTACTGTAGATACTATTGCCGAGGAATCACAGCAAACCGTGAATATCACGGGTGTCGTCATTGATGCTGATACAGACACACCTTTACCTGATGTAACTATAAAGGTTGTAGACACAAATATCAAGGTAAAAACAGATGAAACAGGGACATTTTCTTTAGATTTACCTACTGGAACCTATTCATTTCAAGTGTCTGCGCCGTTCTACACCGCTTCTGTTTTATCAGAAATTGAAGTCAACGTCGGAGCGACCGTTGAACCTATACGGGTTACACTTGAACCAACAGTCGTCACATTAGACGCCATTACGATGAAAGTACGGTTGAGTCAATCTGGTGAGCGCGGTCTTCTTGAAAGGAGAATGCGAAGTTCAAGGATTGAAGACAGCATCAGTACTGAAGAGATCAGTCGTCTGCCAGATTCCTCAGCTGCACAAGCGATTAGACGTGTAACAGGCGTTAGTATCGTAGGTGGCAAATATGTTTTTGTCCGGGGATTAGGTGAACGTTATAGTAATACACTGCTAAATAACGTTGAAATCCCAAGTCCAGAACCTAATCGGCGTGTTGTGCCGATGGACATTTTCCCCGCGAGTCTCCTTGCGAGTCTTCAAACTGTGAAGACATTTTCTCCGGATCAACCGGGAGGATTTGCAGGGGGGTCAGTTCAAGTTTTTACAAAAGATTTTCCTGAGACATTGACAATGTCCCTCTCTATGTCAACCGGTTTTAACACACAAGCAACAGGGACAGAAGGATTGACATACCCTGGCGGTTCTCTTGACTTTCTGGGATTTGATGACGGTTCACGAGAACTTCCTGCACTCATTCAAGAAAGAGCTGAAGAGATACCGATCCGAGAACGCGGACGTTTTACGACGAGAGGATTCACAAGTGAAGAAATTCAGGAATTTGGACGTTCCTTTTCAAATGTATGGTCCCCGGAACGACATACCGTCCCGGTAAACCAAGGATATAAGTTCAGTTTTGGTAACAGCAATACAGTATTTGGAAAACAGTTCGGTTATCTCGGTGTTATCTCTTATGGTAATAGCCATAGCTACAATACGCAGGTACGAAAAGCGTTCCGAATCGGACTAAATGACGCACTTTCACCTGTTACCGATTATGCTGTTGAACAGAGCGGACAAGAAGTGGATTGGGGAAGTGTAGTCAATGCAAGTTTGCTGTTCTCGCCAACCCACAGTCTTAGTTTGCGAACGCTGACAACACATACAGCAGAAGACCAGACCCGTACTTGGACAGGTTTTAACGCCGATAGAAATACAGACTTGCAAAGTGCACGGTTACGTTATGTAGAACGTCAACTCTTCTCTGGACAATTGGCTGGTACACACGGTTTCAATTTCGGTACACCTCAACTCAAAACCGTTTCTATGGAAGAAAACTTGGAAACTATTGATGATGCTGTAGTTGAAAAAGCTGAAATGGACGATGACCCAAACGACCTTTCTGTAGAATGGCGGTTAACATATTCACGTGCCGCACGTAATGAACCCGATACACGCGAGACAATCTATGAAGATAGAGATGGACAATACACATTTCGAGACGTAACACATAGCGGTAGCAGATTCTTCTTTGATCTGGAAGACTATGAGTATAATGCTCGTGCTGACATGACAATCCCTATTAAACAGGAAGGGTTCTTCAAACTGGGTGGACTCATGCGAGATAGGGCGCGATCTTTTGATGTTAGAAGATTTAGGTTCCTTCCATCAGACAATGTAGACGCAACTGTAAACCTCGCTTCACCCCCTGAAACACTATTTGATTCAAAGAACATTGCCCCACGTGTTTTTGAACTACGGGAATCCACACTGGCAACAGATAATTACCTCGCTGACCATAATATCTATTCCGGATATGTTATGCTTGATATGCCACTAACAACGAAATGGCAGCTGATGACAGGGTTACGCTTGGAATCCTCTGAACAAGTCGTTACAACTTACGATCCTTTTTCTCCAGTTCTGGTACCCATCAAAGCAGATTTAACGACACTTGATATCTTGCCTGGAGCTAACCTGACATATCGACTTACGGATCGCATGAATTTACGGATAGCAGTTTCACGGACAGTCACGCGTCCCGACTTTCGCGAACTTGCGCCATTTGAATTTACCGATTTTGTCGGGGGTAGAACAATACTCGGAAACCCAGACTTAGAACGGACGTTGATTGATAATTACGACTTACGTTGGGAAGTCTTCCCAGGCACAACGGGTGGCGGTGTCGTAGCCATCAGTGCTTTCTATAAGAGATTTCAAAAACCGATTGAACAGATTATCCAACCGCAAGCTGAAGTCCGAATCACCTACGAAAACGCTGAAGGAGCAAACAACTACGGTGTAGAACTTGAAGCAAAGCAAAACTTAGGTGTCATCACGTCCAAGTTAAGAGCATTTTCCATAAATACAAATGCCGCCTTCATCACTTCAAGAGTCGTCCTGCCTGAAGATGTCGGTATCCAAACATCATCTGAACGTCCATTACAAGGACAGTGTCCATACATCATCAATATTTCAATTGGTTACGAAGAACCGAACTGGGGTATTACGAGCTCAATCGCATACAACATCTATGGCAGAAGACTTTCTGATGTTGGCAACCACGGTGCACCCGATGTGTTTGAACAGCCGAGGGGACAGTTAGATATGAGTTTTAGCAGGACGTTCGCAAATTCATACAAATTTAGTATTTCTGGAAAGAATCTACTTGACCCAGATGTGCATTTCAAACAGGGAGATGCGACATCTGTGAGTTATAAAATAGGAAGATCATTCTCGCTCGGAATTAGTTATAACTTATAATAACGTGAGTTTGATAATTAAATGCAATATGCGTTGTAGGTTGGGTTGAGGAACGAAACCCAACATGTATTGCTATATAATAGGTCAAAATGTTGGGTTTCGTGCCTCTACCCAACCTACGTAAGTCATTTGTTCTGATTTATCAAACTCACGTTATAACAATGAATCCAGTATGTCAGGGCATCGAATTTGATGGTAAAAAGTCAAAACCTTGTCAGTATTTTGTAACATTTAACCAGTATCATTTATGACGTAGATTTTGATAGGAGTGACCACTATACAAAAGGTTGTGGTCTAATTAAGATAACGAAAAGTAACAGAATTTAAAAGGAGTTAAACTAAGCTAATGTCAAATATTTCATCACCCCTAAAATCCGTAAGGAAAGAGGGAAATTTTATAAGTTTGTTTCAAATAGTCGTAGTTTTCAGTCTTGCATTCTCTTTGTTCATTGTCGGTTGCGGCAGTGATGATGATCCTGTTGATACGCAGCCTGTAGAGGAAACGTATATCGTTGATGGACGAGAACTGGTTATCCTGCAAGGCAAAATAGCAGAAGACAGAACACTTTCATCTGATTATGATTATCTGCTACGTGGTGCCGTTTTTGTTGAAGATGGTGCTACTTTAGCGATTGAGCCTGGTGTCACGATTTATGGTGAACAAGCAGAAAATGGCACACTCATCGTTGCCCAAGGCGGGAAGATTATGGCAGACGGCACTGCCGATGCACCTATCGTCATGACAAGTGATGCCGCAATTGGACAGCGCGCACGTGGACAGTGGGGTGGACTGATTATCAACGGAAAAGCACCTACAAATCAAGGGATTACCGCAGGAGAAGGTGATACAGGTAATTTCGGTGGTAATGACCCGAATGATAACAGCGGTGTATTACGATATGTGCGCGTTGAATACGCAGGAATTGAATTCAGTCCTGACAACGAATTGAACGGTATTGCATTACAAGGTGTCGGATCCGGCACTGTGATTGAATATGTCCAGGTACACATGAACCAGGACGATGGCATTGAAATGTTCGGTGGGACAGTTGACCTTAAATACGCTCTTGTAACAGGTGCTCGCGATGATTCATTCGACTGGACAGATGGTTGGACAGGTAAAGGTCAATTCTGGGTCGCACAACATTACGGGGACGACGCTGACAACGGCTTCGAAAATGATAACAGCAGCAAGAACAACGAAGCAGAGCCACGTTCAGCCCCAACGATATACAATGTTACATTAGTTGGTGATCCTGATCCCGATAGACCCGAAAGCGATAACGGTATGTTGATACGTGAGGGTGCTGCTGGTATGTATGCGAACTTTATCGTAACAGGTTTCAAAAAGGTCGGTCTTGATGTTAATACTGAATCATCTCACAAGCAAGCTAATGATGGAAACTTAGTTGTCAAGAACAGCACCTTCTATAGTAATGGAGTCGCTAACTTTGGAGATGAAAAAGGTGAAGGAAGTGACAATGACGGGTTTGACGAAGCTGGATGGGCAAAGGGACTTGGTAATGTAGAAACTGATGCAGATCTTGCTGACCCATTCAACAAAGATAACCCCAATTTCACATCCAGTTCCGGTTCATCTGTCGTTACACCAGCAACCCCGCCATCAGACGGATTCTTTGACGCTGTCAATTTTATCGGTGGTGTAAGCGCAGCCAACAACTGGACAACAGGTTGGACAACAAGTGCACGGAACTAAAGAATGTAGTACTACAATCTCTGCTTGGCGCAACCTATCTTACATTGCGACTGCAGTTGTCCTGTTTAGCAGCTGTTGGATAGGGTGTCAGCACCAAGTATGGGAAAACAGTCTCGACTCGCCAGATCAAATTGGTCTGGCAGTCGTTGACGCTTTAAATCGGAAGGACATTGAAAAGTTAGACCAGCTGCGCGTTCAACGGAGCGAGTATATCTCTTGGATTTATCCTGCATTTTCAAAGAGAACTTTTTCTGCAGATTTTGCTTGGTCAAACTTAAATAAAAAATGTACCGTCGGGATGAGAAGGTGGATTGAACGTTACGGTGGTCTCAACCTAAGTTTTGTAGACATACGTTTTGAAAAACCGATGGAAACTTACGACGGATTCCAACTAAAACGTGGCACTGTCTTAACACTTAAGAATTATAAAGGACAACATAAGGAGTTGGAAATTCTTGGTTCTGTTGTGGTCAAGGGGAACAGATATAAACTGCTAAGTTATGATGACTAATGGCTGATTCATTGAAGGTTTTTTTATTGTTAATATAATACCAAATCGTAATTGATCAATCACCATTATTGTCTTTTCGTAGGTCGGGTAG
>JAJDZB010000030.1:0-34233 GCA_022824835.1 Candidatus Poribacteria bacterium
GGAATTGCTTAGACATAGCCAAATGACACCAAAAGGTGTTTTTGCCGAAAGAAAACAACGCGTGCTCTCACTATTACCAGAACACGGTATTACATTCTCACGAGATGACGCAAGCAACTTAGCACAAGCAAAAGCAGCAAATTACTGTGGACAATTTATCGTCCTAAGACATTTCGGATGCACGCCACATGATATAAACAGACTCTATTTAGCAGGTGGTTTTGCAAACTATGTTAACATCAGGGATGCAATTGACATCGGGTTTCTTGCACCTGTGCCCGAGGATAGAATTGTAAAGGTAGGCAACGCAGCCTTAGCAGGTGCAAAAGCGGTTCTCCTATCAAGAGAAAAACGCACGCAAATTGAAAAATTCGTAAAAAAAATAGAACATATTGAACTGGAAACAACGGCAGATTTCTTTGATATATTCGTTGATGGTTGTCAATTTAAACCGATGCCTAAAGATTTTTGATAAGGTTGTATAAGTGATGAAATTTCAAGAACGACTTAAAGTTGATACTCCCATTGTATATGATGGTGGTTTTGGATCGCAACTGTTTGAACGGGACATCCATCTTCCTAACAGCACACTGGCAAACAAGATGTACGGTGAAGATGTTGTTGCAATCCATACAGACTATATCAAGGCTGGCGCAGAAGCAATAGGAACGAATACCTTTGTCGCATCTCCGCTGCATCTTGATATGGCAGGTCAAAACAGGGATGATGCACAACGGCTTACAAGATTAGCTGTGGCGCATGCAAAAAAGGCTGTCGCAGCAAATGGGACTGATGTCTACATAGGCGGTTCTGTCGGACCATCACCCGGAGCGATCGAAGCGGATACTGGTGACACAACATTCGGAATCCCAAATGCCAAAGTAAGGGAAGCACACAAACTTGTGATCAATGCACTCGCAGATGAAGGTGTTGATTTTCTCTGTCTCGAAACGATGTTCTCTGCAAAGGAAGCAGCAATTGCTGTTGATATCGCACGTGAAACAGGATTACCCATCGCTGTGAATATGACATACAAATGGACAAAGGAAAAGAAAACAGGACAAGAAATCTATAAAACCGACTGGGGACATTCCGCTAACGATCTACTTAATATCCTTGATAGTGGGGAGTTTTCAAATGGAGACTCACTCATAGATTGTGTTGACATTATCGGACTTAATTGCGGCGCAGAATCTAAACAAGAAGTACATACGGGAATGCCTCATGCTATTACCGGAACAATTCAACTACAGAACGCATTGAAAGAAATGGGAATTAACGGCAAAAGAATGATGGCGTATCCAAATGCTGGGATGCCTGAACTGGATGCGAATTACAAAACAGTATACTCACAGACACCAGCAGAGATGGCAAGTTTTATTCCTAAACTTTTAGAGGCAGGAGCCTTCTTTATAGGGGGGTGCTGTGGCACAACACCTGCACACATCAAAGCTTTTCGAGAAAAAGTTGATTCCAGTTAAAGGTAGTAGGCACACTCCGTGTGCCGTTCACATTGTTCTACAACAAACGGCATTTCAAAAATCAATGGAAACAATTACCCTTACATATAAACGACTGCCAGACAGAATCAACTATTTCAAACAACAACTCCTATATGAAGATGAAAATGTAATCGTCACATCTCAGCGGATAACCCCCTCTTCACCCATCATCATAAATGGTGAAACCGTCTTAGGGGACAATTACACAGCAGTCTGGTTCGTATTCACCGGTTTATGGTATGACATCGGTAAAATTTACAATCTTAACAGCGAATGGACAGGTTACTATTGTGACATAATAAAACCAGTAAACAGACAAGTAGGTAAATTTGAAATCGTTGACCTATTCTTAGACGTATGGGTATCACCCGACAATAGTTTTGAAATTCAAGATGAAGATGAATTTGAAACTGCAGTTAGAAACAGTGACATATCGCATAAACTGGCAGAGCAAGCACGCAAAGCACTGTCTGAACTGATTTTGACAATTGAAACAGGACAATTTCCGCCAGAATTTGTAGAAAACTTTACAATACCTTATAATAATCTGATATTTGGAGTCTGACATGGCTGAATTAGCAATAAATGGTGGAGAACCAATTCGTACAAAACCGTATCCTACATGGCCCCAACTCGATCCTGCAGACATTGAAGCATTTGAGAGTATATATAACAGTCGCCGATGGGGTGTGGGAGGGACAAAAGTTCCTGAATTTGCAGAACAATTTGCTGCGTTTCAAGGTGCAAAATACGGTGTCTGCGTAAATAGTGGCACTTCAGCACTCTATATTGCATTGAAAGCAGCAGGCGTAGGACCTGGTGACGAAGTCATTACAACAGCATATACATTTCAGGCAACCACAGTCGCCATTCTCATGACACATGCAGTGCCTGTTTTTGTAGATACTGCACCTGACAGTTTTCTGATAGATGCTACAAAAGTGGAGGAGGCAATCACAGAACAGACGAAGGTAATTCTTCCAGTTCACATAGCTGGATATCCTACTGACCTTGACATGTTGGTTGAAATAGCAAACAGAAATGATATAAAGATCATAGAAGATTGTGCGCAGGCACACGGTGCAGAATGGCGAGGAAGGGGTATCGGAAGTTGGGGAGATTTCGGATGCTTCAGCTTTCAAACGTCAAAGAACCTGTGTGCTGGTGAAGGTGGAATTATTCTAACGAACGACAGAGAACTCTATGAACGTACATATTCAATACACAACTGTGGACGCACTCTACCAGATGCCGAATTTGGAAACATAGAACCTTTCGGAGGTAATTTTAGGATGTCCGAATGGCATGCTGCGATACTCCTCTCCCGTTTGACAAGGCTTGAAGAAGAGACTAATTATAGACACATGCACATGCGGTGGTTAGATGGATGGTTTGGTGAGATACCGGGAATAAAAGTAACACCTCTCGATCCTCGCGCAACACGCGGTGGCTGCCACGGATATAAAGCAATTCTGGATTCTGAGGAATTTGAAGGTATATCCCGCAACACTTTCATAAGTGCTATGCGTGCAGAAGGCATACCTTTAGGGTATTGGTATAACACACCCATGTATCGTGCAGCATTCCTTTCCTCTAATCTCTTTGGAAGCGACAACGACTTTAATGACGTACATTGTCCAGAAACTGAAAAGATATGTCAATCTGGTCTCGCCTTAAGCCAGAGTGTTTTGATGGGGATTGAAGAAGATATGGAGGATATTATCAAAGCTGCAGCTAAAATCCGAAGAAATGCCAGTGAATTGATTAAAAGAAATACCTGATTGTTGTGATGATATATCAACCATAAGAAAACTGTTTGTCTATTTGGAATATACTATTTACCGTTCTTTGAAAAGTCAATGTCCTCAAATGTTTCTGCGGTGAGGACCTGGTCAAACAGTTCATCAAGGTGGCCAAGGTCATCTATAGCAGTAATCGCATTGAGAACAGTGTCTGACTTCTCAGCGAACCGATGTCTTACTATTTTGAGAACGGCTGTCTGCTTCTCGTTGATTCTTCCTTGTTCAAGTCCTTGTTGTAAAAAATGCTGAATAACCGATGATTCTTGCATGGTCGCCTCCATTATCGTTTTACGAATAGTTGGATAATCAAATATTAAACCGCTCAAAATCGCTAAGTCTGTGAGATAATCTGCCTTTGATACCGCATCCTGTGGCACTGCATCTGCAGCCTCAACACATCGTCGAAGCCAATCCTTACCTGTCATGCCTGCTGGGGGTTTCATCAACGGGGCAAAGGGTATCAAACCTTTTACACCTGCCTCCAGAAATGGCAAACCTTCCAACTCACACAACCGGATCACCTTGTATCGGATGCGAATCTCATAGCCTGACATCTCTTGAATATATTCACCAGGGTCAGTTTGTCCCGCCCGCGGATGCAAGTAGATAACATGTGAATAAATTGGCAGCTGAAATGACTCAATCGCCCTACCAATATAACCTGCCATGCGATACGGCATCGGTACATCTCTGCTATCGTGCGTTTGCAGTTCCAAATGCACAATAACTTCTTTGCCTTGAACATTCGCGCGTATAAAACTATCCGCACGGTTGGATTTAACAGTCGGTTGCTCAGTTTCAAGTGCCTCAATGACCTCTGCATCCGGGATACCACTGCTAAATCTTAACCAGTCTTCGGCGTTTTGGTGAATCCTTACTTTTGAAACAGTATCATAATGTCCGCGTTGTCCGCGCGTATTCAAAGTTTGAGGTCCTTGTCTTTCTGTCATACCAAATACACTTCCTGAACACTAATGTCTATGCTGTTCTTTCCATTCTCGTTGATGAAATGTTGGTATAGTTTACCATGCACTGACACAGTGCGTCAAACAATTTTTGTTCTCTATGGAATACAGAGGCGGACTGATTGCTGAAAGCCAACCTACTCTGTCCAACCCATTGTCTCCCGTAGTTTTTCCTTTACTTTTGCGAAATCTCGACGTGCCTGATAAAAGACCCGTTGCGCTTCTGTGAATTGTGCTTGCGCCTGAAAAGCATCGTTAAGAGTCAACCCACGATAGCCTTGTATTTCAACAGTACCTTCTTCAAGCACCTTTTCTATTGTCCGTAGTCGTTGTTCAATAATTTTCACCCGTTTCTGCTCAATTTCCATACGTTCTTTTGCATTCGCTACTTCTCTGTAATCGCGTCGTACCGCCACTTTGATGAGTTTTGTCTTTTCAATGTACTCCAATTGGAGTCTGTCAAGTTCCGCAATTTCTGCAGAGCGGAGGTTTGCCGTCTTCTTCCCATCATACAGTGGAATGTTAAGGTCAAAACGTAGTTCCCACCCATCTTGTGCGCGTGGATCTGTTGCAAAAATGCTTGCTGCATCTCGCCCTCGGTCAAATATGACCGGATCATAGAGTGCTTTCGCATCCCAAGTTCGGTTTTGTTGATGTTGTTGCAATATCAGATGCAGATCTTTGTAACGCGCTTCAGCAGAGATCTCTGGAAACCGATTCCACATAGTTTCCACGACAATGCGTTCTTGACGCACGATATCCCCTTGTAAGTCCCGCAGGTCGAGACGGTTAGCAAGAGCAAGTTCAACTGCAGCGTCTAAGGTAAGATCATCATCAGGGAGAGATTCAGAGAGAACGACTTGTGCCAGTGGATCAAGTCCAGTGAGACGGATCAGCTCCGCTGTGTCCACGTCAAGTCGACGTTGGAGTTTGTTGAGATCAAGTTGCTGTTCCGATAATTCAAGCTCTGTATTGAGTCGAATAAGATAAGGGATACGTTTCTTTTCGTGTTTGATTTGCGTGCTTTTCAGTTTTTTCTGAAGTTCTACCTCAGTTGCTTGACGTTGTGTGATCTCTTCTTGTGTGAGCGTGATATCATGCCAAAGATTCCGAACGGCGTGGACTGTTTCCTTTTTTACGCGTTCATATTCAATTTCCGCTTTACGGACTTCCTCTTGTGCAGTGTCGAGTCCTTTCGGAATTTCACCGAACTGGGTGAGGATAACACTCATCTGGGCGCGGGTGAGATAGTTTTTATCATCAATATCTCCGTCTTTTTGACGTTGATATTCGCTTGTAATCCCTACTTGTGGCAAATATACAGCCTTTGAAACGCGTAGGTTTGCCTTCGCGCGTTCCACTACTTTTTCCGCTTTTTTTACTGCCTCGTTGTTCTGCAAAGCGAGTTCTATGGCACGATTTGACCGAAGTGAGACAAACTCCTGTGCTGATACTGTACCAACTCCTTTAAATAACATACCTTGGCTGACTATCAACAGAAAAATAAAACTCATGCAGGTTGCCAGCGGTGTCAAACTTTTATTCATTTCAATCTCCAAAAATTGTTTCTACCGTCGGCTAATGCGGATTGTAACGATAACAATACCGATCATAAGGAGTATCAACGCACCAAACAGTAGCGTTGTTACCGACATTTGTGATTTTGATTCAACCTGTACTGTGATAGAACGGTCGCGCGCTGGATATTTTCGGTTGTCAACCGTTACTTCCGCGCTGAGTTTTGCTTGATATTCTCCTACCGTAATGTCAGCAGGCGGATTTAGTGTGAGTTGTATTTCCGTTTCTTCGTTTCGTCCGAGTGATCCGATGATTTCTGGCGACACCGTATATTTCCAATTCGGATTGACATCAACCAGCATGCGAATATCAATGAGGTCACGAGTGCCGATGTTTTTTAATTTTGCCGTCATATTAACTTGATCACCCATCTTAATAGTTTGGAACGCATTTTGTACAGAAACTTCAATTTCCGGTACCCCCTTTGGAATTAGTTCAAACCGCTCCACACCCCCTTGTATACTGGCAATTCTCTCAGCAGCTAAATCCAATCGGTTGTTTGTTCCTCCGAGTTCGTTCGCTTCGGTTTCATCAAGTACGGCAACATAGAATTCAAGTGTGCTATCAAGATAAGACGCATCCAATTCTTCCGGTAGATACACAATTAACGACAGATTTCGCTTTGATTGTTCCTGCGTAAACTTTACCTGTGACTGTCGCGACTTTGTATCCGGGTCTTGGAATTCAAAAGAAAGGCGATTTAACAGGTTAATGACACGCAATTGGAACGTATTTTCGGTCTCTGCCAACCTATCCAGAGTCAAATCATAAGTCACACTGCTCCCTAAATTGCCCTCCTGTGAAAAACGGAGCGAACTGACATTTACGACATCTAATGCGGACTCTTTTTGGAGATAGATCAAGCGTGTGTCAGGTTCAGGAAGTTCCGGATACTTCATTGATACCTTGATGCTGTCAACGTCTTTCTGAAGCTGAAATGTCAATTCCACAGTTTCATTGTAACCGAGAACCGCAATCCTCTCTTCATACGGTTTGACGATATTTGTGCTATCTACGGCATCAAGTAAAGAGATATAAATAGAACGGATTTCATTTGCTGCGGCGATCTCTTCAGAAGTCGCGTTGATAGGCATTGCTTCTGTCGTTGATGTGTTCTTTAGTTGAATTGTCACCATCATCTGATTGTCAACGCGAAATTTCTTTGCACTCAAAATAGAGATATGACGGGTGTCCTCTTCAAGATGGATTCTGTACGGATATACCCTGTCAAGGTATCGGAGATTAACCGTGACGCTATCCACATTCCGTCTCAGTTCAAAATCGAGTGTCTTCTCCTGTCCATCCTTTAGCGTTGGGATGCGGAACTCGTAGGGAGAACCGATTATAGCATCGGTCTCGTCTTTGATGGAGACATAGACATTGTTGATCTCTTGTGCTGTGTTAACTTCTGTGTCCTGCGTTTCTTCCTCTTCCACTGCACCATATTTGATAACAAGTTCCAGACGTCTCCGATCACCCTCCTTGTAACGTCTTGCAGATACAACAGAGATATAAGGGTCTTCCTGCTTCAGGTGAATGTGACGTTCATCTGGGGTGTCAAGGTAATTCAGATGAACAACAACATCACGGATATCCTCTTTGATCAACTCAAACTCTAAAATGATAGACTCATTCTCTTTGAGTGTTTTGATTCGGCGTTCATAAGGTTCGGCAATAATCGCACCAGCTGAGCCAAAACCCTCCTTCTCTTTGATTGAAACGATTATGTCGTCAATTTGAGCACTGATTACAATCTCACGTCCCATTACTTTGGAACTTTCAACCAATTTGACAGGCAATGAGCTATTCTGCAACGTGATGGAAAACATTTCGCGACCGTCACGTGATTCATATAGACGTGTACTTTCGACCGTGATGTGCCAAGCATCCTTGAGCGAATCAAGCTCTACCTTTTGCAGATTGAGCTTTGACTTTTCATATTCCGATGCTGCACTCTCATATTCCTCCTCAGCTTTATTTACTTCCGAAACTGTAACGATGTTGTTTTCCTCTTCCATCATCGTTCGCAAGTTATCAAGTTCAATCTTTTTCTTTTTCATCAGGTTTTCCGCCAATTCCATCTCTAAACGTGCTGTTTCTATCAGGATTTGACGGCTCTGTTCATCTCTGGTTTTTGTGGACTCTACATCAGTTGGAGGCGTTTTTTCAGGTTCCGCAGCCAGCACAACTTGCAGGGATGTCCCAATCACGATGATGCAAACCAGCATAAAAATTTTAATTCGCAAGGTTTTCCCTCTTTAAATATAGAATGGACTCAATCTTTAGACTCGTATCCAGCGACATAGTGCAGATATAGTTCTTCAAGATTTTCTCTCTGAATCTCTTCGCGTGTTAACTCTCGTTCAAGGTTACCTTCTACAAGGATACCTATCCTGTCAGCGACCTCCTTTGCTCGAAAAATATCGTGAGTGGACATAAAGATGGCTTTACCTTCCTCTTTTAGTTGACGTAATAGATTTAGGAAATCGGCACCACCCTTCGGGTCAAGGCCCGATGTCGGTTCATCAAGTAGTACAGCTTGTGCATCCTTCATAATCGCAATAGCAATGCCGAGACGTTGCCGCATGCCTTTAGAGAAGGTTTTGACGCGACGTGTAAATGCTTCCTCGGCTAAACCGACTCTACCAAGTGTCTCATCCAATTCGTCGTTTGACACTTTCTTTCTGCCGCCAAGCTTGGCAAAAAAGGATAAGTTTTGGCGTGCAGTAAAGTTCCGATAGAGTTCAACGTTTTCAGATACATAAGCGAGATGTTTCTTCGCTTCCAGAGGAAACTTTGGAATTTCAATGTCACCTACAAATGCGGTGCCGCTTGTTGGTTCAATAAAGTTTAGAAACATGGAAATAGTCGTACTCTTACCTGCACCGTTTGCTCCGAGCACAACGTATATTTCGCCATCTTCCACTTTTAGGTTTAATTCGTTGACAGCTAATACGTTCTCATTATAGATTTTCGTTAAATCACGTGTTTCTAACATTTTGTTTCTCCTCATAATGTTGTTTTCTATACTCGACCTTCATGCAGCGTTGACTTGTATTGCAAGGATGTGTTTTGAAGGTGTATAGGTGGCATATTCTTATGCATTGATTTATAGGTAATACAGTAGCAAATTACGATCAGATTTCAACACGGACAAACGCAAGATAAGCACCCGATATGAGTGCCATAACAAACAGAACCAATAACAATAATTCTGTTGCTGCAGTATTGAAATCCTTACTGAGATTTAGTGTGTCCTCAAACTTCGGAACAGATTCTGGGTTGACAGGTTTCTGCGACATACCGGCAGGAACACCAAGGATATTAAGACTGTCTGGATCAGCTCTATCAGTGTCGTCAATGAATGCACGCAATTCTCGTGCATAGTTTTGTACATTCTCTAAGAATTGAAGATGTCTTTCAAATCCTGTTCCAGCAAAGGATTCAAGAAGGTGCTGTACAATTGTGACGGGAGAAATGCGGGTGATAGTACGCGCGCGGTTTACCTGTTCGACTCGCTGATTTAAGCGTTCTGCATGCAATCGTTCCTGTTGTTCTGCGTCTTTGGTAACGTATTCACTATCCATCTGCATTCCCTTGTGGGAATCCGCCGGTTCTTTAAAACGGTTATTGTAATATTCTTTTGATAGTTCATCCTGTAGTTGTTCTGAAAGTTCCGAGAAGTCAAGTGAAGGAACTGATGATGTAGATCCACCTGCAATTGAAGCGAGGGTACTCGGCATAAATACCACGAATACGACCCAAACCAATAACAGTAACACGAGACTCACCGCACTACGTTGCACCCGCGCCGATACGAGCAGACCTAACGCAAGAAAAAGGCAAGTGTACAAGAGCGCGATACAGAAAATGATACCTAAACGTTCCCACGCCTCAGCACCGAGATGGACATCACTTGACGTAGAGATCACCAACAGATTTATCAATATCGAAAGTGTAAACGGAATGCTAATACTTATCAATGCTCCCAAAAACTTGCCTATTAGCACGGTGTGTCGTGGAATTGAATTTGCCAAGGTCAGTCGGAGCGTTCCACGCTCGCGTTCCCCTGAAATTGAATCGAAAGTAAACAGGAGTGCTACGAGGCTTAAGACATAGCCGATTATAAAACCCCAGTCTACTTTGCTAACGACCGGTCGGACGTTTTGACGATTGGGTGATGCTGATGGATACGCTAATATCCAGAAACTTTCGAGCGTGTCGGTACCCCAACGGTGGTGTCCTCCTTGTGCATGTTCAGCTAAATACGGTTCACCTCCCTCTGCACAGAAACGGAGCGAAGATGGCTTTTTGGGGAGATGTCCAGGTCCCTTTTGCGCAAGTTTATATAGACTTTCGTCGGCAGCAGCCTTTAAGCGTTCATGATGTTCTCCGACATCATTGTGATAGTTCTGTACCCGTTCTGGGTGTTCACGGAGATGCACAATCGCGTTGGTCAACATCAGACCTAATAACAGTAAGGTTGCAAGCGCAAATCGAAGGCTATTCAGGTTATCGTAGATTTCCCGCCAAATTATATTGAAAAGTGCAATATGCCCAACCATCCTATACCTCACTTTTGACGAAAATCAGAAATATAATGATAAACAGAACAACATTAATCATCAGCAGTAGGCACACATCCGGTAGTGCTCGCATTGCATTTATGTTGCTATCAACTCTTTGATAAGCAAAATGTGGTAGGTCGCTCCAATCCGCAGCCCCTTTGTCCGAAGAGAACCACTGTCGAGAACCAAAAACATCTGTATCAAGGAAAAAGTCATTTACCCGCTTTCTGTATTGTCTTGCAGCGTGGAAAAAATCTCTGATACCGCGTACGTCAGTGCCTGACCAAGTCTTAGTTGCGGCATCATATAACCCCACTGGTGAGAGTTTCAACCAGATTCTCTCTATATTTGCAGGCTTAATATAGATGTCCTCAAGTGCAGGCTTTCGGACAAGCCATGTTTTATCTGCGGTGTCAATAATCCTCGGACCGAGGTAGCGGAAATGTTTCTGTGCGTGAGGCATCTTATATTCATCTTCCTCACCAAACCCTGTAAATTTCATCACACCACGACATTTATAGATGAGTGTGTGAGGATTACCAAACATAATAAAATTGGATGAACGGGAGCCCAACCCCTTAAGTTCATAACCCCAATCTTCACCTGGAAAGTCGTCAGTAGCAAGGTACTGTTTGCGTTCTTTGTCCAATTCTTGCCACATCTGTTCAATTTTATCGTAAGCGGATGCCTTGCGTTCTTGCGGTGCATCGTGCTGCGGTATCACGGCGAGAATCATATTCGGATAAACCAATACCAAAAATCCCCAAACAAACATTGACAACATCAACGCGGTACTCGTCCTACGGGTCACTGCAGAAATCAGCAGTCCTATCAAATAGAATACGGAAAGATAAACAATGGATGTGAAGATGATTCCACCAATTCGAAGAAAATCGTCGGTATTTAGAGAAATGGAAGTGGATGTGGTTAGCAAAATCAAAGAAAGGAGTAAACTTATAGACAACGGCACAATTAGGCAGAGCATTGCGCTGACATATTTCGCAACTAATATATTACCGCGTCTAACTGGATGCGTTAAGACTAAACGCAATGTTCCACTTTGGTATTCTCCAGCGAATGCATCATACGCGAAAATCAGTGCTAACAGGCTAAGGATAACCTCAAAGATAAAAATAATATCCATTGAAGCAAACATATCCATAAAAGGATTTGAAGACCCGTGCATGCCAGCATCCCACAGCGACGGGACATATATGTGGGTTACTCGGACTTCGTTTCCGAGTTGTTTGTCATAACCTACATTAAAAATGCTCAATGGATTTGGAGGACGGTCAACACGAATTTCTCCTGCCGAATAGGTGTTTGTCTCTTGTAGTTGTCGCTTATGCATATTGACAGAGTTGTTATGACTGACTAATCTACTCTCATAATCATTGATAAGCACAAAGGTATTGGCAACTACAAGCAACAACATAATGAAGGTTGCCGCAGCGAAACGGAATGTCATGAGATTGTTAAGTAGTTCTCTGCGGATGAGCGTAATTAACATAGGGTTTTCTGTGTGAATCTGTTTTAGATTATCAATTGATTGACCTTATATTTACACATTTTCGGATGCACTTTAGCATGTATTGGGAAAGTGAAATCATGAGACTACATATTCTGTGTGTCATATAAACGTTTTTTATCATCATAGTGCTCCACAGCATAAGTCCTTACGACTATACATGATACAATTTGAGGTAAAATTGTTGCATAACTTGAAAAAAATGTAAAAATCTAAATTATGGCGTATTCTAAGACATTCAACCGAACCTACACAACCATTAAATTGACACTTATAGGTAATTTCAGCAAGATCAGACCTCTGTACGTAAAAAGACGAGAAATGCTCCCGAAAAAAATACTACAAGAAGTAACACAAGTAAAAGCAGATCCAAAGTTGCAGTGTTGAAAGTATCCTTAAATGTAATTTTGTCCTCAAACTGCGGGATTGCTTCAACTGATACAATCTTTTTAGACATGCCCTCAGGAATACCGATAAGGTGTAGGCTTTCATTGTCTGTTCTATCAGTATCAACAATGAATTGTCGGAATTGTTTCGTGTAAAGATGCACGTTGTCTAAGAATTGTAAGTGCCGATTAAAACCGGTACCAGCCATCGATTCAAGCGCATATTGGACAATCGCTGCAGGAGAAAACCGGGTTGCTGCTCTTGCACTCCGAATCTGAGCAGTCTGTGCGTCTAAATGTGAGCGGTTAAAACGTTCTCGGATTTCAACATCTTTTCTAACAAATTCTGACTTGATTTTTAATTCTTCATCGCCATCTTTTTGCCATACTGAATTATATTCATCTTGAGCCGCTTTAATATCTTCAGGGGACACAGAATCGCGTGGCATTTTCGCCAGTTGCTGAAGTTTACTCTGCGCGCCAGAAAGTTTCTTCTCTTTGACTTTCTTTATCTGCTCATCATAATCTGTGTTATTCTCGTCAATCGCTAATTTCTTCGCGGCTTGAAATTGATCGTTTGGTTGTAGAGATGGCGTCCATTTCGTGGAAAGAGTCCCAAGCGTAGACGGAACAAAAACGACAACTGTTACCCAAATCATTAGAACAACTATTAAACTGAGTCGAGGTTCTCGTGTGCCTGCTGAAATCATCAAACCCAATCCGATGAAGATGCCAGCATAACTTACTGCAATCAGCAAGATTATCCCTAAACGACCCCAGTTCATAGCACTCAGTTGCGTCCAACTATCTGTTGAAATCACAGCAAGATTCACCAGCACAGCAAAGACGAAAGGAATAAGAATAGCTATCAAGGTTCCCAAGAATTTACCCACTAATAAGATGGGGCGTGAAATCGGATTTGCCAGACACAAACGCAGGGTACCTCTTTCGCGTTCACCAGAAAATGAGTCGAATGTAAACAGGAGGGGAATAAGGGAGAGTAGATAGGTAATAATAAATACCCAATCTATCTTTGTTGCTTGCGGACGAAGGTCGTTCGCATCCGGGTTCACACTTCCGTAGTTAAGCCACCAATTGCTTCTAACTCTACCACCTAAACCGGATCTCGACCAAGACCCTGGACTGTATATATTCCCCGGTAAGTAAGCATCATCTCCATCGGCGATAAAGGACAGCGAAGCGGGACTTTTGTAGAGATTACCTGGTCCCTTTCTTATCAGCGTGTACAGTTCTGTCCGATCTTTTAATTCGTCAACGTTTCTGGTGATATTGTTGGAATATTTACGTGCCTTTTCAGGATGCGTGTTTATATGTACCCAAGCGTTGGTCGCCATTAAGCCTATGAAAATGAGTGTCGTCAAGACAAATCGCAGACTATTGATGTGATCAAAAAGCTCTCTTTTGATAATATGTAATATCATTCATTTCCCCTTAAACTTCATGAGCCTGCCTGCTACTATGCATTCAACTAAACTTCAATTCTGACAAAAAGCAGAAATGTCACTATAAACAAAACCGTATTGATGAGTAACAGCAAAACCATTTTAGGGAACGCTCGCGATGCGTTTTCCCAAACATCTGCCCGTTCAAAACGGAACTGTGGTAAATCCCACCAATCTACTTCACCCTTGCTCGTATCAAACCATTGCCGACTACCAAATGCGTTTTTCTCATGAAAATAGTCTATGATGGAACGCCGATATTGCTGCGCAGCATCAACATAATCAGACATACCATCCAGATCGGTACCCGTCCACGCGGAAGCTGCAAACGTATACAAACCAGCAGGACTAAGTTTCATTAGATGTTCGTGCCATCTTGCTTCTCGTAAGGTCGTTTTATCTAAAGACTGTTTCCGTATTAAAGCGGTTTGTTCAGCCAAACGGATGCGCAAAGTTTCCATCGTTTCGTGATATTTTTGGACGTGAGGAACTAAATGTTCAGATTCCGCTTTCACTTTAGAGGTAAGCATCTGTCGTCCATCACCATAGCTGCGACCCTGTACATGATAACTCAGATTAAACCACGGTGGGTCTTCTTCAAGCGGACTGTTTGCTGTAAATCGCTGTTCTTCCCTTTCGACCTCTTCCCAAATCTGCCTCACATGTTCTTCAGTAGATGTTCTTTCTGCCTGTATATCACCCACAGGTTCAATGGTAAATCGACTCCAGTTTGGATAAACGAGAACTAAAACGACCCATACAAACATACAAAGCATTAGCGAAGTGGCAGTGCGGCGCGTTGTCGTAGAAATCAACAATCCAATCAAGTAAAACACAGACAAGTAGATGCTTGTTGTCAGAACTACTCCGCCTATTCGCACAAAATCCTGACCACTTAGTTGAATTGAACCACTCATAGATAACAGAAACATAATCATCAGGAGGCTCATGAGGACAGGGAGTAGCAGGCAGATCATCGCGCTAATATATTTTGCCAGCAGAATGCTGCCGCGCCGCACAGGATGGGAAACAACCAGACGCAAAGTACCCGCTTCTCGATCACCTGCTATGGCATCATAAGCAAAAAGCAGTGCGATCAAACTGAGTACCACTTGAAAAATAAAGACGAGATCAATCTTTGAAAAGAGATTCAGAAATGGATTATCAAGACTGCGCGCCGAAGTATTTGAAATCATCGGCACAGAACCGTGATAAATTTCAAGAGTTCCCCCAAGTCGCTTATCCAATCCTGAACTAAAGAGACTTAAAGGGTTAGGGTGGCGTTCAACATATAGTTTTAAAAAAGAATAGGTTTTCGCTTCCGGCGCATTCTCACGATGCACATTTTTTTGATGATTATATCTATCCAACCGCCGTTCATAATCTTCAAGAAGAACGACACCGTTCGCGACAACCAGCAGGAGCGTAATGATAACTGCAGCAAAAAATCGAGCACTCATCAGATGTGCCAGAAGTTCTTGTCTAATAATTGTTCGTAGCATAACGGATCCTTGAGGTTTGCTTTGCTTATTAGAGACGCACTAAATAATAACGATAGTCAAAACCGCCCAGGATAAAGAGTAAGCAGTTACGTTAATATAATACGAATGTATTTAATACGTAACTACATACGACATCGTTAAAAGTTGCATCTGTTTCTCATCATCCACTTTAAAAATTGCTACGGTGTATATCACAATTTATTGTAAGCCTGTAGGAAGACGTCTTGTGTAATTTCTTCGGCGATGTGATAATCCTTGATTCTCCGCCACACGATAGCATGAATACTCTTTTCGTATTTCTGAACTAAGAGAGTGAAGGCTGTTTCGTCGCCAGACAAAGTACTGTTAACAAGTTCCGCATCGTTTGTAATCATCATAGTTCTCCACAACAAATGTACTTTTGACTATACATGATACAATATTCAGGTGAAAATGTTGCATAACTTGAAAAAAAATTGTAAATCTGAGAAGAAAACTTCAGTTTTCACTCTTTATCATGATCAGATCTCAATGGATATAAACCTTAGATAAGTTGCTGACATAAGAACAACGAAAAACAGCATCAGCAAAAACAGATCAATAGCCGCAGCGTTGAAATCACGGCTGAGACTAAGCTTGTCTTCAAATATTGGAATTGATTCCGGATTCACTTGCTTTTGCGACATGCCTTCCCGAACCCCAATAATATGAGGACTATCAGGATCTGCTCTATCCATATCCGTGACGAATTCTCGGTATTCGCGTGCATAACGATGCACATTTTCTAAAAATTGTTGATGCCGTTCAAACCCTGTTCCGACAAACACCTCAAGAAGATGCTGGATAAGCGTAACAGGTGAGATACGGGTGACAGAACGTGCCTGTTCAATTTGGGTAAGCTGTTGATTTAGATGTTCTTGGGACAAACGTTCCTCTTGTTCAGTACCTTTGATGACATACTCACTATCTATCTGTATCTTTTTATTTGGTAACCCACGCGTCTCTGGCAAAAGAGCAACGTATTCTTCCCTGAGTTCCTGTATGTTTTGGTTTCGGCGTTTGAAATATTCATCATAAGTCATTGGGGTTGAGAAACCACTTGCAATGGAAGAGAGAGTACTCGGTACAAATACGACAAAAACACACCACGTCACTGACATACTCCCCGTGCTAAAGCACTGGGGGTTCTTAGGTTTTATATTGGAAGTGTTGTAAGTTTCCAAACACCTTTTACTGCTTCGTCATTCATTGCCTCTTTTCCTGAACTTTTGTGAGGTCTTACTTGAACTCCACAGTCGTTTTTTGTCTCGGTATGCCCTACCGCGACATCTCTCAAGTTGATTGCAGCGTTTATATCCCTATCTATAGATATACCGCATACACCGCAATGATACGCTCTTTCTGATAGTTTCAAATCATCTTTCTTGTGCCCACAATTGCTACAGGTTTTAGATGACGCAAAAAACTGGGCCGCTTCTTTAGGTTTTATACCGCGGGCTTCTGCTTTAGCCTTTAGCATAGAAAGGAAGCCACCTAACGCACTATCAGACAATGCCTTTGCTATTTTTCTGTTCTTTAGCATATTGGACACCTTCAAGGTTTCAACACCTATACCAGATACACGATTGACTATATCTGTCGTTGCTTTATGGTGTGCATCGTCTCTAATACAGGCAATGCGATAATGCAAACGGGCAATCTTAGCCTTTTGCTTATACCAGTTTTTAGATCCTTGGATACGTTGGCTTAACCTACGTTGAAACCTTGCTAACTTCTTTTCATACCGTTTCAAAGGTCTTGGGTTCTCGTATTTACTACCATCTGAACAGGTTGCCAATGTATTTATACCTACATCAATGCCGATAACAGGGTGCGTTGAATGCTTATCAACTGCTATAGTGTTCTCTGTTTCAACAGTGATCGATGCAAACCATCGGTGTGCTGTTCTTGATATAGTAATACTGCTAATCTTGCCTTCAAAACGAAGTTCCTCAAACATTTTTACCCAACCAATCTTGGGCAGCCTGATCTGTTTGCCTTTGATTTCTGCTGATCTATTAGTAGATGAAAAGGAATCTCTGACGCCTCTCTTCTTAAATCTTGGAAACCTTGCTAACTTCTTGACCCAGTTCGTTATCGCTGCACCTAAATGCTTATAGATACTTTGTTGTGCAACAACTTGATCCATATCAGCAGTCCACGCATACGCTTTCTTGTAGACATTGAACCTTGCGTCTAACTCGCCAGCAGATAGGTATTCACCTGTTTCGGCACGGTGTTTTTTGAAATCTGCCAACGCTTGATTATACGCAAAGCGAGCATATCCACACTGCTGTGCAAACCATTTGCGCTGTTTATTGTTAGGATCTAATGCGATTTTATGGGTCCTTTTAGGCATATATGACTCTGTGAAGTTGCTGACTTCCATTAGTGTGGTGTGGTAGTTGCACTAACAACCACCACTGAGTCAGTCTTATTAGTATACCACACTGTATTCCTTATGTCAAACTGTTTGGTCTCCGTGTCTACATCACCGAGCTAAAGCTTCGGTGTCTCAACACGGGGGAGTGATAAATTAGGTGGACGGACAACAGCAAAACTACCACTTGAATAGGTTCTACTTTCCAGCAATCGATCATGATTCGATTTAACAGCAGAATTATAACTTGCTAACCGGCGATCATAATCCTTAATTAACACAGATGTATTTGCAACAACAAGCAACAACATAATGATAAACACTACTATAAATCGGAACGTCATTAGGTTGTCAAGGAGTTCTCGGCGGATGAGTGTTGATAACATTGTGTATTTCTCTCAAAGAGTTTGCCAATATTCTTGGTAGGTGATTAACTCGAATAATTACGCAAGATAGATATGTTTCAACACTTACTACAAATGAAGGAAAAAAAAGTTGCATCTTTCTGCATTAAGTATAATGTGCCGCCTATAAACATCTGAGATAGCATCCTTATTTTTGTTCCCAACCTATTTCATAAGTCTGCTGATTGAACATAATAGATAATTCTCTTTAAATTCCAAAATTAAACTATCCTTTTTACATAGAGATGACTCTATAAAGTCAAATACTTCTATTAATAAGGAGAATTATGATGAGTAATGAACGTGAAACGCAAAGGGAAGTTCGGAGAATCGTCCGAATGTTAGAAGCAACAACAAAACTGTTTGAAAAACCATCTGTCTTAGACAATTTCGGAAATGGAGAAAGCCGATGTATCAAACAGTTCAACAGTGCACTGTCTCGTCTCTACGATTTAGAAGCACTACCAGAAGGACTTTTTGAACCATTAGATGGTGATGCTTCTATCGGAGACATAGGGTATGCCTATCATCAAGTTTCTACGTATCTTAAAGAAGGTATAACCGTTGATTTCGACTACACATTTAAGCAAGAGAAGGAAACTATCGGCAATATCATGAAAGATGTAGGAGATGCAGTATCGCGTACCATCTTCAGCGCAACAGACGCAGATTCAGATAAACATGAATCTGAAGAACCAACTATAGATACAATAGAAATTGTTGATGTAGATGAAGATGATGATTCAGAACCTGTAGAACCGCGCCTCAATAAGTTGGAAGAACAGATGGAAACTGTCGTTGAGATTCTACAAGAACTCCGCGCAAAGAAGGACAAAAAGGATGGAAAGAAGAAGGATTGACAGGAAACGTACCGGGTGAAGTACTGAGTTTTATTCAATTCTCAGGTGGTTTAAGATGCGCGCTTTGAGATTAAAATGAAAATCAATTTGCCTCAGTTGAATAATTCTCAGACTTCATCAAAGCGCGGCTACTAAGGTTCGGCATCAATCGTTCAGTATGTATGATTAATGCTTTGTAGTATCGGAACCTTACCAATGCTTAAACGAATACATCCTTTGTCCAGACGACAGACCCAAAATTGCCCATACACTCCCCATAACGAATTCACCTAAAATTGCACCAAAGAAAAGGGGTAGTGCTTTACGATAAGCACCAATACCCCCATGTCGCACAAGTATAGACTTTATGACCCACGCAAGAAATACAGGAAACCAAAGTCTACCAAAGTTCCAATTACCGGCAAGCGGATAAGCTAACGGGTGCAGTTGCCACCATAGAAACCTTAAACGCATCATAAGTGTAACTAAAGTAAGTACAATTCCAAACCCGAAAAAACTTAGATGACTCCAATCCGTTTCACTCGGGAAGGTTAGCCATCTTTGTAAATCATTAAATGCCTCCTGTCCACGCCACGTTCCCAAACTTCCATGTAAGTATCCCGCATGAAGAAACGCAACAAAACCTATGACTAAACCAACCACCGAGGAAACCCACATTAACCACAGTAATTGACGACTCTTGATTCCGCCTTTCTCTGCAAGTTTAAAGCCTTCCAATTGATTAGGCATCGGTTGTGAACGATAGTTCCGTGTGAAACCGTAGAGAAAAGCAAATCCTGTTAATGTCTGGGGACCTATTTTTCTTGATCCAAATGTAGATGTAAGAAAAAAACTTGGACCCGCACGATAGAAGTCTTGAGTTGGTGTGCCAAGTTCTGCCCGCATTCGTGTAAATGCCAATACCAGAATGAAATGAATACCGAAAAATCCGATGATTCCCCATAACGACATACCCGCTTTCAAACAGAAGCCAAAAACGATAGCAATACTAATTAGAAATCCGATAAACGCGCTGCGATACCTAATCGGTTCACCATCTTCAT
The DNA here is from genome assembly GCA_022824835.1 of Candidatus Poribacteria bacterium. GTDB lineage: Bacteria > Poribacteria > WGA-4E > WGA-4E > WGA-3G > MSPOR6. The sequence goes on from JAJDZB010000030.1 coordinate 20,000, forward strand.
TTAGTGAGGACTTTACACCAATAATACATCGGAAGACTTTCCACAAGTGCTTCTGCGTAATCCAGAGCGCAAAAAAACATAAACCGAAGTACGCACCCAGAGACTGCATATCAATATGTGGATAACCCGGTGTCTGATTCAATCCAGACATCGATCCAAAAACTAACTGAATTTTCCAAAACAGATAGAACACCCAACACGATAGAGATAGATCAAGCGGCATCAAGAATCCTAAACCTATCGCATAAGGATTTAAGTGGATCGGTGTCGAACCAATGGCATTCAACGGTTTTTCAGTGAACATCCCACCAATATCGTGTCTAATTGGAATAGCAGGAACGAATGGATAAAGAAAATTCAGACCATTCAACAGATCAATACCTAAACCGACACCAAAACCGATCCAGAGAAGTCTATTCCTATAAAAGACTGTCCCCTTTGACATCTCATGCGGCAATTGAATAATCGGATAACTCAGTTTCTCGTGTTCAATCCACTGTTTCCTAAGAATAACACTCAACATTAGCATTGAAAAGCAGAGTGCAGAGAAGAACAGTAACCACAACAATACAGGTTTAAACCATGCCTGAATATGCGCTACTTCAAAAAGAGATGAATCACCTTCATAGTAACCCGTGAGTGCTTTGCGATCCATTACTGCCATCCAATCCGGTATATAACGGAAGAATAGAGATTGCCATTCATTCTCTGCTGTCGCAAACCAGCTGGCATGTCCAAGAATGCACATCGTCGCTTGCAAAAGATCATGCCCGCAAACTACACATGCTAAGGTGACCATAAGATAGACCGTCAACATTTCTGCTCGGGACAGCTTCCACTTCGGTAGGAATTTAGTTAGGAATAGGTTTACAATTGTAACTAAGAAAAGTGTAAAGACGGCGTTGAAGAATATCGCCATCGTCGTAGGATATTGTGTTGTCCAAACTGTTTCTGTTTGAACAACAAGGTAGACATTAAGGGGAAGCGAGAGAAGACCTATGAGTATGGCACGCCATGTGATGCTTTCAGGAGGGGACTGCAGCGGGTTGTCCATAAATCTGAGTTGGTATAAAACGGTTAAAACTCTCGTTCCAAACCATAGAAGAATTGGGGGTGGAATGATGGTGTGAAAGGATGGTCAAGTGGATTAGCCAGTTCAAAGCGGAAAATACCAGCATCGCTACGCGCAAAACTACCACGAAACCCAAATCCTATGCTCCGCTTGACGTCTTTGTAACGAAAAGAACTATAACTATCCCAGACATAACCAAAATCCGCAAATACAGTGAGACTCAGAACAAGACCAAGATCAACAGTTCTGTTTCTGATAAACGGTTTTGATACGAATGTTGCAGCTTGCGTAAGCCGATCATTCAAGTATTTAAAAAAACTACCACCACAGAGCGTTCTGCTTTCTAAACTCAGCAACATCATTTTCTCTCCACTGAACTGGCGGGGTCCATACCCACGCAATCCATTCGCCGAACCGAGGATAACTTGACTTTGACCACTCCACCCAAACTGCATCTGCGTCCTATATTTTGCTACGAAAGTCTGTTGTAGGTCAAATAAGCCATTCTCGCGAAAACCGGTATCAACTCTATAGATGTCCCCTGTATTGAATACATCCATTAAGAACATGTCCCATCGGGATTCAACAATAGATCGCTCAAGCTTGTTCGTGAAACTTGTTATATACGCTATATAGGCTGTACCAAAGAACTTGTTACGACTTACCCATCCAGAATCGAAGGATAAAGCCGCATAAGATTCCCTTCTATCAGATCCAAAGATCGGTGATGAATATCCAATTGATACATTGTATATTGAACCCGTAATAAAATACTCATCTCTTCCCATCCGTCTTAGAAATCGTGTCTGGTAAAACCCAACGTTTTTCCGTCCAAGTATCACGCCAATGCGTCTAATGTTCCTATTCATAAGTGCTGCTTCTGATCCAAAAGATCTTTCAATGGGAACAAAACTTGTGTCATAAGAATATAACCATAATCCAATATGGTTCTGATGATGTCTGTCTCCATAATATCGAAGTATATTACCAGAAGACCGATGTAACGTCTGTTCAAAAAGATCGGTTCTCTTTCCATCTTCATACCAACGTATGAGATTAATCTGTTCTGATATCCCGAACTTGGCACTCCATTTACTTTTCAAAGTATATTGTGGTCGTTCTATTTCTACTCCCCACGAATCACCTTCCCTTTTTTGGATGTATTCACCATTAAAGTTCCAGTGTGTGTTGATTACACGTGGCAACCCGTATCTGAACGTAATGAGACCACGCGGCTTCTCTTCTAATTCAGTAATTCGCTCATAACTAATTTCAAAACGTTGTCCAGAACCAAAAAGGTTAGAATCTCTTAGCTGTGTAAGGAAATATCCAGTTTGACTATTAAATCCTGGATCAAATGCACCTTTTATTGATAAGAATTCTGTTACGGATACATGTATATTTACCTTCCTTGTTTCTTCATCCAACGTTGTCTCAATCTTGGCTGCGCCGATATAAGGTTTCTGGCTGATAATTCTCTCACTCTCCTTCCTGTCTGCCTCAACAAATACATCTCCTGCCTGAAATAAAAGTTCGCGTAAGATGATATTGTCCTGAGTTTTTGTGTTACCTGTGAGTGTAATATCACCAATTACACCTTCATCAATTTCGATCCGTATAAATACACCATCCTCATCCTGTATTCTTATCGGTTTGACTGAAACTTTAGCATAAATATATCCCTTGGCATGAAGGAATCGAGTGATATTTTCGGTATCCTCCTTCAATTTATCAATGTTGTACGGTTTTCCCGCTTTTATCTGCATCAAGCCAAGTAAATGCTTCTGTGTAAACGACTGGTTCCCCCTAACAAAGACACTGCGAACAAGATTCTCCTGTTCGGCATATACGGGTTGAACATAAGTACCACATAATATAATAGCAAACAACAAATTGATACTTATAGATTTAGTTACTTTTAGAACGTTATACTGTGTAAAACTTTGCAAGGGATGTGCTACTGCAGAATACATCATGATTCTAACCTGGAGTTGATTTGCTTGCACGGTTAGATAAGTAGCCTTCAAGGAGCATGAAACAGGCAGCTAACAGCAACAGTTCACCCCATATTTCTCTACCATGTCGTTTAGCGTCTAATGCTGCTGTATCTAATTCGTCCGGTCCATCTGGTCCATCTGTTGAAACTTGCTGAGCGTTAATCTTTTCTGATGCAGACTGAAAAGAAAATGGTGTTAAATCTGCTTCGGATACAGGGGTATTCACCGCAAAAAAACTGCGGTGGAGTCTATCATGGGTTTTCATATCAACTTGATAAATACCTGGAATCTCAGTCCTATTATACTGAATTAAACCATCTTCAGAAACGGGTACAGCAACTATCTGATTTTCCTCTGCAGCATCAACCTTTTTTATCTGAGCAGTCATTCCACTGCTATCTGGAAAGCTTGAAATAAACGTATCACCGACATCTATGTTTGTTCTTGTGCCAGAGTACATAGAATATAGTACTGTATTCTGAATAAGCGGTAGAAAAAAAGGATTGATGAGGAGTTCATTATCACCTGATTCTACATCAAACCCAGTGTTAAAAAATAGAATATGACTTTTTCCTTCGCGTCGCGCAATCAGAAAGGGTGTACCGTCACCGAAAGAAGCAAGAACCTTTGCATCCTCAGCTGGGGTTACCTGCATCGCCTGATAAAACTTTGGACCATATTGACCTGATAAGATATCATCAGAAAAAATGTCAAATATTGGATGATCAGCATCATAGACCGTCACATGGTGAGGTACTTCCCACGATGTCCTTCCACTCACTACTGCTGGCTCCCACGGTAACTGGTAGGTAGTTGAAACAAAAGCGATTATGCTTTTACCTTGTCTGATAAATTCATTCAATTGGGCTTTAGCACGTGCAGTCAAAGACTCTACATCAGAAAGGATAACGATGTCATAATCTTGAAGCGGAAACGACTCAAATTCTGCTGGTGTACATGCAACAGGATGAATCAGTGTTGACTTGAGTGATAAATCAAGCCCAGTCCTATTATATAAAGGATTTAATGCCAATTGCAAATAGTCAGTCTGTTCACCTACGCAGAGCACCCGAATCTCTCCCAATACTTCAACTGCAAAATAACGTTTATTATCCACATTTAAACGATCCGATGTTAGCTCAAAGTAACCTGTGTGAATACCGGGAGAAGCAAAATTATGGGTGATGGTTGTCAAGACAGGTTCATCCGCATCTACGGTAAATGTATGGGTCTGCTTCTTCTCTTCTCCCACATGAAATGTTAGAGTCGTTTGGGCTAATGTTGCATTAGAATGATTAGTAATCCCTACGTCTAATTGTATAGGTAAACCAACACCGATTAGTTGATGTGAAGCCGTTATTTCTTCAATGTTTGTATTGTGTGGTGTGTCTTGACCGACTGGTAACAGTACAATTCGAGAACCAGAAACATTCGGTAGTACGCCTACATTCGTCCATCCGTTCTGCCTGAAATCAGAAATAAGATACAACTCCTTAATTTGCTGTTGTGAATCTGACAGTATTTCATGGGCAAGTTCAATGCTGGGGTGGACGTTTGTACCTCTATAGGATACTTCAGCTTCCTGAATCGTCTGTATAACACTCTCTATATCTGGTGTAAGTTGTCGAAATTCTGGTCTGGCAATATCGGACATCAGAATCAATGCAGCAGAATCTCCATGTCGCAGTGATTTTAGTAGATTTGTTGCGATAGATTTTGCGTCCTCAAACCAAATTCCATCAACATCCCGGTATCCCATACTATAGGAATTGTCTAAAACAATGACGACATCAGTTTTCGCACGAATTGAGGCAAGGGGTAAACCCAGTGTTAGAAATGGACGTGCTAACGCAAGCGCGATCAGGGCAACAATCAGCATCCTTAACAGAAGTATAAGCAGTTGTTTCAGTTGGAGACGTCGAACATTTTGCCGATGTGCTGCCACAAGGAACATCAGACTGCTAAAGTCAACAGTTACTGCTTGCCTTCTATTCCAAAGATGTATCATCAACGGAATTGCAGCAGCAAATAAACCGAATAGGAATAGGGGATTCAGAAAAGCCAATAGAAATTGCTCCTATTGCAAGAAAAAATGGAATTAAATGTAAACTATTATACAGCGGTGGAATATGTTATTCTACGATTTCAATCGCAAGCTGATTGACTGTACGAAAAACACCTTCAGTAAATTCAAGCATCGTATCAGATTCTAAAATACCCCCACCAAACTGAATATGGTTCGCATCTGCAATAACCTGACCAAGAGTCGGATCCATCTGAACCCATTGTCCGACATAAACTTCCGGCCAAAAATGAAAATAGAACGCGCCATCACCATAGACTAAACCTGAACAGATTCTCGCAGGAATACCAACCGACCGAGCTAACGCAATCAGCAGTACCGTATGTTCAGTGCAATCACCAGAAGACGATTCAAGCGTCGCCAGTGCTGATCTGAAACCACCGCTAAGGTCTTTGTAGCGAATATGTTTGTATACCCATCTATTCAACCTTTTAGCAGCAAGCCAAGCATCATCTTCGCCATCTATGATTTCTTTCGCTTTAGCACTTATATCTGGATGATCAGATTCAATATAAAGTGTTGCGGAAAGGAATTCCATCATTTCTGGATCTTCAACTGGTAATGTGAGGGTAACATCCTCATCAATTTTTTGCTTCTGAATCGAAAGTCTACCGGTTTTCTCTGAAGCCAACTTTAGTTGTTGACGATTGTTAATCAGTACTGTTTCCTTTAAGTTACCTTTTGAAAGTTTGAGATTTACAACTAATTGAGATGCCCGGCGCGTGGGTTTCTGCCCGCTTGGAACAATCTGTGTTCTTAACATAATATCAACATCTTCAGGGATGCCAAGAGCGGTATTTCTATCAGTCTTTGTCACAACAATAGGGAGACCCATCATATCTGTAGATGTTTTATAGTCTATGCCATTTTCAGAAATCCAAACGGTTAAGTTTAAACCACCCAATATCTCCATGTTTTGCTTAACTTCATATACCGGTATTTCACTTATGCTGTCCTTCAAACGTTTCTTCTCTTTTACCTGAATCCCTGTCTTTACAGGCATTAGCAGATCAAGATCAAATGTGTGAAACGCCAACTTTTCACCTATCTTGAGGCTGTCTTGAACGAACAAATAATTGGATAGGACACTATTAAAAATCGTATCTTTCGGTAAAATGACCTCTGATTCTGTGACCTGACTGTTTAATGTTGTCTTTATATGAGCAACATGATCAATAATCTCTCCTTCCACCTGTCTCTCATCTGGTTTATTTTGCTTATAGGTGAAATATCGTGGATTAAACTTCAGGTCGGAATATTCAACACGAGTGGAGGCTATGACAATATCTTTACCAAAACCCTTCACTTGTAATTTAAGGTCAGTTCTACTTTGTAACATGCTTTCGCCTTCAAAATCAACAATGTCAAAGTAGGTATGAACATATCCAACTTTCTTTCCCAACATGCTTATGTTATACCAATGTTCCTGTGGCATGCTTAGTTTCTCTTCTAAATCCATCTGATCAGTCTCCTCGGCTACACCAACTAAAGGAAGCACCATCAAGAATAGCACTGATATGATACCATGCACTGTCTGTTTCATTTTCTATCCTCCAATGTTAATATTGGAATTATTTCAAATCTTTATTTTACTAAGGTTGTTCTGGCAACCGTGTGTGTTTTATGTTGTTTTATCTTTTCATAGTTACCAAAAACCGATATAAAATTGCGTTTAATAAACTCTCTGAGTCCAGAAATAGTTACCACATAGAGTTTCCCACGTTTCTTCAGATACCGTCTTGCATCTGACAACAAGATATGAAGCATCTCCTTACCGACATTAGCGGGCAGGTTTGAAGCTATCACATCAAATTTCATCTTCGGAATATGACTAAATCCGTTACTCAAGAAAACATGACAGTTTGAGAGATGATTCTGTCTTACGTTTCTTTCTGTGTATTCTATTGCAACGAAATCCTTATCCACCATATATACCTCTGAATTCTGTGCGATTTTTGCCATGACAAGTCCAATAGCACCATAACCGCACCCAAGGTCAAGACACTGGGCGTTTTCACGAATTTCCATGTGATCAATCAATAACTTTGTCCCCGCGTCTACCGTTTTCGGTGAAAATAGACCCCATGTGGACGTAAAAGAGAGGTTAAATCCTCTCAAATTTGTTTGAAAGCAGATGTCCGCTTGTGTTCCAATTGTCATCGCAAATTTATTGTTGCTCGTCTTATTGTTGCAATAGTTTCACTAATTCTTCACGCGTAACAGGTTTATCCAAGTCCATTAAATAGATGTGGAATGTGTCACTTCTATCCGATACAAATGCAAGATATCTGCCATCTGGTGAAAATGCAGGTTGAATTGACCTTCCTATTCCACTCGTAATCTGACGTTCATTTTTGCCGTTGCTGTCAACGAGGTATATTTCCCAGTCTCCATCTCTCGCTGATACAAACGCCACTGTCTTTCCATCAGGAGATACTGCCGGATTATAGGTATCGTATTGACTCGGATTGAGATGTTTCTCATTCTTACCATCAATATCAATCGTATAAAGTTGATGCACTTCGTCTCTTGATGAGACAAACACTATCCGTTTTCCACTCGGAAAGAACGTAGGACTCCCATCATCAATATCATTGCTTGTAATACGTTTCTTAGGGATGTCTGCTGGATTTAACTGGGATAGATCTGTGGCACTCAAATCCATCAGATAAATCTCTAAGTTTCCATCTGCATTGGTCTCATAGACAATACGGTTGCCTGAAGGTGAAGAACGGGGGACACGAGCACCAAAACTAATTGGAAGGATGGGCTGCGTAACTTTACTGTGGATATGTGTGATGTTGAAACCCGTATAGATCGGTGTTGAACCACTACTCTGAATGACAACTTTTACTTCACGAGAGGATTTCGGTTCACTACTATAGAAAATGTAATTAGGGTCGCTAAGAAACGTTGGACTGGTGTCGTTATAATCAGTTGTATAGGTCACACGATGTTTGATCTGTCCATCCAAATTCATCAAGTAAATTTCACTATTATCTGTCCGAAATGATGAGAATGCAATTTCTGTACTGTCAGGTGAGAAAACAGGGGAATAGTTGTCAGAATTACCGAATGTTAGTTGTTTAGTGGCAAAACTATCACCAACCAGTTGAATTACTTTTTTTAATGTTTTTTCGTCTGTACTTCCTTTCTGGATTAAATTGAGAACTGCAAATGCAGATTTTCTATCACCGAAGATAAGATAGGTTCTTGCTAACGCAAAACGAGCTGCAATACGCTCTTTAGGTACAGAAGAATACAATAGGGATGCTTTTTTGAACTGGTCAACTGCATCGTGATGTTGACCTAATGCGTTGTAAGTTTTTCCAAGTAACATCCTTGCTTGTGCGTTGTTTGGCTCAGACTTTACATAATCCTCCAATTGGTGCTTTGCTTCTTGATGCATCTCAGACTGTATAAGTACTTCAATCTTTTTCAGGGAGTCATTGCGACAAGCAAGCAATGATATTATCAACAGAATATAAAGATTGAAAATACAGAAAGTCTTTAACGCTACTTTACGTTTGGTCTGATCATCTTGAAACATAAAACCCTAATCCAAATTGAGATTAATTACTCATTCAGACTGTAACTCATTCAGACTGTAGATCAGTCTACCACGCCATCCATCATAAACCGCATAGAACCAACATGCTAATCCTTGAATTAATGCTGTAATTTTCAATATCCATGTAGGTCGAAACATCAGGGCATCTCCATTGTCAAGTGTCCAAAGGTGAATTGACCTATCCGTATCTTCGTCCACTGTTTGCGAGTCTGAAAGAGATTTAAATCGCATTAAGTCGTCCCAGCCTCTCACTGGATAGGAATTAATGTAGAAGATGCCTATAGATGAAATGTAGACAATAATTAGTATGAAGCCTTTAATTGTGTTATTTAGGTATATCTGACCAAGACCAGGCAGAACAGCAGACAATATCATCGCAAAGTAAGAACGTTTTTCTAAAGGATAGGTATAACCTTTTCTACTGTCGGTTGTATTAAAACCGGATGTTGATTCTTGCATCTGCTAAACTTCTCCCTGTGCCACAAGGTATATACCAATACAGATCAGTATCGCACCGATTATACGAACCATCGGGATCGTTTCTTTGAAAACTAACCAAGAAAATGGAATAACCAATACATATCCTAAACTGAGCATCGGATAAGCTATACTCAGCTTAACGCGAGATAGAATCACTAACCATACAAAAGTTGTGAAGCCGTAAATTGAGATCCCACCCATAACATAAGGATTAAAAATAACCTCTGTCAGCTTAGATATGAGCTCTCGAAAACTGTTGATACGTCCGACCGTAAGGACACCCTTCTTTAACAGCATCTGACCCACAACTGTTAACAGAACATTGAAAAACAGAAGTATATAATCTTTCATAAGATTATTATACCACATGTAACACTGTTTTGCAATTATGTAGTACTAAGGGGGTATGTAAAGTTTTTGTCACTTAAAAAAGGATTCACTGAACCCTTGCTCCAGCGGAGCAATATGTCTATAGAAAAAAGATTGTCAACGGGCTGCACGCCAGCGGAGTGCTATGTACATAAACGGACGCGTAAAGATTTTGCCCCTTAACTGTCTGAATCGCACCAATTATATAACTTACACGGATTACGCTGAAGACGCGGAAGGGGTATTGTGCCCGACAAGTTGTTTTTGGTATGTTATCTGAGTCACTGCACAAAAAAAACCTTGATAATGTTGTAGCACATTCATCCTTGATTGTGCTTCTTGCGCTTGTAGCACATTCATCTTTGATTGTGCAACAGAAGAACACTAAGAAACCTGTGGCGGTGGTTCTCCCACAGCAGACTTCCCGTCCCTTAATAAGGGTTCAGCGTTACCCCACAAACGACTCCCATCATGAGACAACAAGGGTTCAGCAGAATATTGTGCCAGGTAAGCTCGCCGCATTGTGTTGGTCGTATTTGTTCCACTACTATGGAAATTGATACTGGTGAATACCACAATACTTCCAGCAGGAACGATGGCAGGAACCCCCTTCTCCGGTCCGAAGTATCCTACCAGATCGTTACTGCCTTCTTCTCGTATATGCTTAACCCATGAACGGATGCCGATTTGTGAATACGGCATAACATAGACTGTGCCGTTTTCTTCAGACATATCATCAAGGGCACACCAACAGGTTAGGTAAGGTTTATGATCAGGATAACCGACGTAACCGGAATCCTGATGCCAACTAAACTTCATCCCTGCTTCTGCACCTTTGACGACATACTGTTCCCAGAAAAGATATGATGTATCACCCAGTGTTGCACGGCAGATATCTGCCATGAGGTTACTGAATAGGAATTCACGTAGTTTGGGTTGTTGTCTAAAGCAGTTAGAGACAAAATAACGTTTGTTTCTGTGATTAAGTCCAATAACCTCTTGGTTTTCCTGGTCCATCCGTGCTTCCATTTGATGAATGAAGGTGCCACACTCACCGCGTAGCAGTTCCAACAGATTGTCTGGAATTACCTTTTCCAGAATGAAATAGCCTTCATCACGGTACAACTGTTTCTGTTCATCGGTTATGTTGATCAATTGCATCTCCTATTCAATACGAATCTTACGTACAACCTGTCCGTTACTTTCCCAATAGGTTCGTTTTTTTGTGATGTAATCGGAATCCCCCGCGGGTTGTATGTTCCCTTTAGTATCAATTGCCCTTGAGACTATGGTGTGTTCCCCTTTAGGTGGATTATCCCAATTGAGATGCCAAATTTTCCATGCCCATTTGGTAGAATTGGCATCTTCTACAGGATCGAGTGTTGCCTCTTGCCAAGGCGCATCGTCAATTCGGACTTCAACCTTTTTGATGGGAGCCCCCCAAGCTGCACCGTAAATGCGATATTCGTCACCAATGCGGGTAACTTTGGCTGGCAAGGACTTCAGTTTTGTCCTACCGACAGATGTCTCCATCCAAACAGATTCTCCATCGGGTCGTTTCTCCTCTCGTATCGTAACATAGTCACGTCCCATGAATCTGTTCATAAGGCGAGTATCTCGGATTTCAATACGTTTTAGCCATTTGACACATGCGATGCCATACCACCCGGGGGCAATAAGTCGTAGCGGGGCACCGTTTGGTTGTGGTAAGGGTTCACCGTTCATCTCATAGCAGAGAATATTCGTTTCTTCTAAGGCATCTTCCACAGACATGCTGCGGGCAAAGTTCTGCGGCATATCATTACCTCGTCGTTTCTCTACGCCAGAGTCATGTCCGAAAAATATGACTTCAATACCATCCGCTTTAATGCCTGCTTCCTTGAGAATAGGAGCAAGTGGCGTTCCAGCCCATTTGGCATTCCCAATTGCACCAGTAAATGTTGGAAATCCGTGATTGCCTGAACATTCTAATGTAAAGATAACGTCCTGCTTTGGACGGGCTTTAATGTCATCAATCGTTAGCATCATCGGATTATCAACTAATCCGCTGATCTCCAATTGCCAAGTATCTTGATCAATGACAGGTTTATTGTAATGTGAAACATTAAAAAATTCATCGTTTGGTGTAATGAATGAGTCTAAAGTGCTCCAATCAAGTAGACCGCTTTTTGCTGGTTGTTGATCAAGGAAAGGAATCAGTTCCTCGTTCTCACGTTTAGGAAATGCTGAAACACCCCACGGACTTAGCAGGAAACCGGTCAGCGACAACCCACTCATACGTATAAAATCTCTACGATCCATTGTCATCACCTACGCTTTCATTGCTTCAACGTAATTGAGGTTAACCTGTTTCCAATTGACAACGTTGTTCCATGCATCAACATAATCACCACGTTTATTCTGGTATTTTAGGTAATATGCATGTTCCCAAACATCAAGTCCAAGGAGGGGTGTATGTCCTTCCATCAAAGGACTGTCCTGATTCTTCGTGGCGTAAATCTGCAGTTTTTTCTTCTCATCAACGACAAGCCATGCCCACCCAGACCCGAAGTGGGTTTTTGCTGTAGTAGCAAATTTCTCTTTGGCACTCTTGAGTGATCCGAAGGTTGTTTGAAGTGCTTCGGCAACTTTACCTGAAAGTTCCGTACCATCAGAAATCATGGTATTCCAGAACAGGGTATGGTTAGCATGTCCGCCACCGCTATTGATGACTGCTTGCCGTATCTTCATCGGCACTTTTTCAATATTGCGTAGCAAATCCTCAATAGACATTTCAGACAAATCGTGGTAATGTGCTATTGCGGCGTTGAGTTTATTGACATAACCCTGATGGTGTTTGCTATAGTGGATCTCCATCGTGCGTTTGTCAATATGGGGTTCAAGTGCATCGTACTTATAGGGTAATTTCGGAAGTTTATACCCGTGTGCATGTGCACCATTGGCGTATAATCGTAATGGATTGGCAGTTAGTAAAACTCCTGCTAATGCTGTGCTTCCTGAAATTAAAAAGTTCCTACGGTTCATAAGTTCTCCTCACTGTGTCATTTTGCTCTAAATTTTAGCAAAGTTTGCCTGTATATGTCAAGCAGGTTTTTTTCTTAATACTCTCATTACAATAAACTTGACAGAAGTGTCAATCAACAGATATAATTGAAACCGAATCATCTAATACTCAAAAATAAAGATGCCTTGACATGCTTCTGACAATCTCCACAACACATTCTCCCGCAACAGACCTTGGATTCTTGTTGCACAAACACCCAGAAAAGCTGCAATCCTTTGATGCCGCATTTGGACAAGCACATGTATTCTATCCCGAAGCATCTCCTGAGAGATGTACTGTGTGTCTATTGCTTGAAATTGATTCAGTTGGACTTGTGCGAAGACAGTACAGTCGAAGTAGAGATAGTCTTACATTAGCGGAATATGTTAATGACCGTCCGTATGTTGCTTCATCCTTCATGAGTGTTGCTATTGCTAAGGTTTTTGGTACTGCTCTATCTGGAAAATGTAAAGACCGTCCCGAACTTGTAAAAACGGCTATACCTCTGACAGTAAAGTTGCCTACCTTACCGTGTCGTGGTGGTGAAAGATTCCTACGAAAACTCTTTGAACCACTCGGTTATCGGGTTGATGCACACCGATACCAGTTAGATTCTCAATTTCCTGAGTGGGGAAAGAGTCGATATTATAGTGTTACACTTGAGAAAACATGTTGTCTGAGTGAACTACTATCACATATCTATGTACTTATCCCCGTGCTTGACGATGAGAAACACTATTGGGTTGCCGATGCAGAAATCGAAAAACTACTAAAGCATGGAGAAGGTTGGCTTTCTGAACATCCAGAACAGGAGCAGATCGTCAGTCGTTATCTTAAACATCAACGAAAATTAACCCAGCACGTATTGAGTCATTTCGGTGATACGGGTGAGGAGGAGATCGGCGTAATTCAGGAGGAAGAGAAGATTGAAAAGAGGATTGGACTGAACGAACTTCGTCTCACGAAAGCAGTAGAGGTAATGAAACAGTCAGGGGCAAAACGCGTTCTGGATTTAGGTTGTGGTGAAGGGAAACTCTTACGTAAACTGATGGCAGATAAACAGTTTGAAGAGATAGTCGGCATGGATGTTTCGCATCAAACACTGAAGATAGCACATCAGAGGTTGCGTTTAGATAGGTTGCCAGACAGACAGACAGAACGTATAACGTTGATGCAAGGTTCGCTCTGCTACAGAGACGATCGCTTGCAAGGCTATGAGGCAGCTGCTGTAATTGAAGTAATTGAGCATTTGGATATAGGACATCTTACATCTTTTGAAAGGGTGTTGTTTGAATATGCACGTCCCCAAATAGTTGTATTGACAACACCAAATGTAGAATACAATGTCCAGTTTGAGAATCTACCAGTAGGAAGGTTGCGACATAAAGATCACCGTTTTGAGTGGACCCGTGAAGAATTTGAATCATGGGGTTCTAAAGTATCTGATTGTTTCAGTTATAGTGTTAAGTTTTACCCAATAGGAGAAACCGAAGAAAACGTAGGTGCACCTACACAAATGGCAGTGTTTGAAGCGCAATCTGTATGAAAATCAAACTGTTACTGGTGGATAACTTCTAAAAAATCTTCAACTGCTGTAGCACATTCTGTTAGATTGTGCC
>JAJDZB010000004.1:0-49331 GCA_022824835.1 Candidatus Poribacteria bacterium
AAGACCTCGCAAAAGTTCAGGACAAGAGGCAACGAACGATGAAACAGTAAAAGGTGTTTGGAAGCAAGAAATGCTTCCAGTATAAAACCTAAGAACCCCAAGTCTTTAGACTTGGGAGTATGTCAGAGATATGCAAGGGACATCAACAACAGATCATAAAAGCCGTAACGCCAGGTTTATTCCATTCTTTCTTGTAATAACATTAGCAGTTGGAATTGGATTTGCCATTAAGCATTTCCTAAGTAAAGACACTACATCAGGCGAATATCAATTAGAGGTCTACTTCAGTGATGCGTATATGGGTCATAGCAGTGGGTTCTTGGAAAAATTGCTTGTGAATAAACTTAGATTGGCAGATGTAAGTATTGATGTTGCTGTACAGCAATTGAATTCGTCTCCTATCGCTGCTGAATTAATCAAGGCACATAACCGCGGAGTAAGAGTGAGAGTCTTTACAGAGAACAGATATGTGGAAGAGGAGGAAATTACGCAACTGCAATCTGCGGGTATTTCTGTAAAAGATGACGCCAGTGAAGGTGGTCTCATGCACCATAAGTTCATCGTAATTGACGAAAGATACGTATGGACCGGTTCATATAACATAACATATAATGGTGCGTATAAGAATGATAACAATGTTATCTGGATTGATTCTGTGCCGATTGCGAATAATTTTACGAATGAGTTCAGAAGTTTGTATCTCGCTGGACAGTTTAATCAATCTAATGCATCTTATGTTCCATATCCTACGATTACCCTTAATGATGGAACAGAAATTACGACGTTGTTTTCCCCAAAAAGTGAAACAATTCCACCCCTAATAGATGAGATAAGAAGCGCGAAAAAGTCCATCTCCTTCATGGCTTTTTCATATACACATGACGAATTAGGTGAAGCCATGATGGATATGTATGAATCTGGAATAACTGTCAGAGGTGTATTTGACGAAAAACAGATCTCACGGCATTCTAAATATGCCAAGATGGAAGAGATAGGAATGCAAGTGAGGATAGATGAGTCTCCAGGCACAATGCATCATAAGGTGATAATTATTGATGAACAGACTGTCATTACGGGATCCTATAACTTCTCAAGAAATGCTGAGACCAATAACAGCGAAAACCTGCTCATTATCAAGAACAATAAAGGTATTGGGAAAGCATATATGGAGGAGTTTCATAGATTATATAAATAAATGCTTGCCTATCAGATACAATGTCGCTTAACGTTCACCTAGCTTGATAGTATAGTTTTTCCCACTACCGTCTCTCATGACTCTAAGGATGACTTTAGAATTTGGGGAAGAGTTTAAGACACGTCTTTGTAGGTCTATATAAGTCTTTATGGGTTGTTTGTTAAAATTCCGAATCAGATCTCCAGGCAACAATCCACTTTTATGTGCGGGACTATCCTCAAATACGCGTGTTACGAGTACACCTTCATTTTTGTTCATAAGGTCCACACCTAAAAATCCACGCGGCACTTTACCATGCTTTATTATCTTTGCAGCAACAGACTTCACTGTATCCATTGGAACAGCAAAAGTAATTATCTGTTTATTCATCATCTGTTGTGGAAACTGCATTGTAAAAGCACTTAATTGATTCGGTTGCATCAGAACAGCAAGTATCATCCCAACAACTTCGCCTGATGTATTAACAACCGCCCCACCACTATTCCCAGGTGAGACGGGGGCATTGATCTTTAGTAACTCAGCACAAGGGTGTGCATGTAAAATCTCACAACCACTTACAATGCCAAACGACACTATCGGGTGATTCCCTTGTGAACTCCCGATAGTCAAAACAAGAGAACCTGTATCAATTTTGGTAGAATCACCATGCTTGATTGCAACAGGAAATTTGTGATTAGCCTTCAATACCACAAGGTCAGTGAAATCGTCCTTACCAATAAACGCTGCAGGAAACTTCTTACCATTCTGAACTATCTCAATTTTATTTGGTGCCATTGAAAAAGTAGTCGTTGCTATATGTCCCTTATTGTCAAGTAGAATCCCAGAACTAATGTCTTGATGAAACAGTGTGACCTTTCCTATAGTGTTTGCAAACTCACTGGATGAATTGTAAGTAGCCAATACTTTAACAACAGCAGGACGAGAGGAAGTAACAACTTTTTTGAAATCCTTTTCAAACAATTGAAGTATATTCTCTCCAGCATAACTGAGTGTGGTAAGAAACAGACAACAGATGACAATACTTGAGTAGAATACCTTCTGAATGCATGTAAACCGACAGTGTAAATGATGTCTGCTATCAAGTTTTTGCGTATACATTGCCTTTACCTCTAAAAAAGAACCTTTTTGCGATTTCATAAAGTTATTTGAGATTATAGTCCTCCACCCGTTGAGACAGCGGAGTAACTAACTTGTTTTAAGGTATAGTTTTGTTGCATCAAGGGCGACACACCTATTGATGAAAATTCAGAACCCGTTCCTATCGGAAAGAAATCATCTCTATTTATATCCTGTTTTTCAGATGTGATTACAGGAGCAGTGGCATTAGATTGAGTCTCTTGGTGAAATAAATCATCACGGTATACAACGGTAATTGTCGCAGCAACCAAGAGTAGAAGTGCTGCACCGGTAAGAACTCTCTGTGTCATATTAAAATGCGCCATATTAAAAAGCGGTATATTGAAAAGTCTGCTTATTCTTTCCCATATTGTTAGAGATTCACGTTCATTACCGACGAGTTTGTGTTCTAATGTAGTCAAAAAGGCGGGTGATGGTTCAATCTGCGGCAATTCTTGGGATATTTTAATTGATAGGCAGAATTGATCGTACTCTCGCTGGCACTCCAAACACGTTGCCATGTGATCCTCAAAGTGTTTCAGTGTTTGATAATCAAGTGAATCTTCAAAATGTGCAGAAAAGTTCTCTACAGCCTTTAAGCAATTCATATCATCTCCATATACGGTTTTAGTTTGTCCTTTAGCATTATACGTGCTCGATTAATTCGTGATTTGGTTGTTCCGCTCCGCAATTCAAGAATATCACTGATTTCATCATAACTCAGTCCTTGAATATCACGTAGAATGAGTGGATATCTGTACTGTTCAGGTAATTCTCCTATCGCAGCCTGAATAGTCTTGTTGAGTTCCTTTCGTTGCAGTGCTACTTCCGGTTGGTAAGCTGAATTGGCAGGTGCGCTTGCGATAATATCAATTTCTTCACTATCTCCGTCAGTGGAATGTTGATTCATTGTAGTGTTGTCGACTCTATATCGGTTTCTGCGACTACGGTTACGTAATTCATTCTTACACAGATTTTTAGCAATAATGTACATCCATGTTTTGAACTTTGCGCGCCCCTGTTTGTAGCGATCTACCGCCTTGTATATGCGTATGAAGGTCTCTTGTGCCAAATCCTCTGCATTATCTCTATCTCCGGTAAACCGCGCAATAAAATTGATCAGCGGTTTATGATGACGTCGTACCAATAGATTGAAAGCTTCTTCATCCCCTTTTTGGAATCGCAGCATTAATTCATCGTCTAACTCAACCATTTGAAGTCTCCGGAGTTGTTTATTCTAATATACACCTGTCAGATAAATCGGTTGCATCTTTTTACACTATGCGCGATTAGACTTGACCTTAACACGATATTTGTGTATGATTGACTTATTCTCGACAATTGTTGAATGAATGTTTAACTCTATTGATCAAGAGAATAGTCTGATACTAATTTTATCATGAAAAGGCTATATAAGTCAAATAATGTAAAAGGAGGATTATATGTTTGAGAACGTTATTAAAGAGGTAGAAGAGCAGTGCAGAGTAGAAAGAATACCGATGTTAGGACCTGAAAAAGCAAAGTTTGTCGCAAAATGTGTAGAAGAAGCAAAACCCTCTCTGATTGTTGAATGTGGAACAGCAATCGGATATTCCGGTCTGTGGATACTAAGAGTTCTTAAGGAAATCGGTACTGGAAGATTGATTACTGTTGAAATTGATGCACAACGCGCTGAGAAAGCAAGAGCCAGTTTTGAACGGGTAGGTGCATCAGACATCGTTGACTCTCGTATCGGAGATGCACAGAAAATACTGAAGAGTATAAAAGAACCTGTGGACTTTCTTTTTCTTGACAACAACTTTGACAATTACTATCCATGTTTTAAGGCTATTGAACCACAGCTAACGAATCCCGCAACTATTCTGGCAGACAATGTAGGTATCGGAGCAGACTCTATGGCAGATTATCTTGAACATGTGAGAGCATCATATCAGAGTGAAATCCACTGGTTTGATATTGATTTGCCTTGGGTAAAGAAGGATGCAATTGAAGTCAGCATTTTTCGACATTAGAGGTGGAAAATAATGGATAATATGTCACTCGTTCCCTCTCATCATGATTTTGCAGACGTTGCAAGGTTGCCTACACCTAATGATAACGTGGCTATTGCTACACAACGACTTGAGGCAGGCACACGGATACAAAATGATACTGATGAGCTGACTCTTTCACATACTGTCTTAGAAGGACATCGATTTGCTATACAACACATAGATGAGGATGAACCGTTATTGTCATGGGGATTACCATTTGGTTACGCTTCACAAACAATTGTTCCCGGCAACTATGTGTGCAATCAGAAGATGATCGATTCGCTCTCTATACGTAACCTCGATTTTGCGCTACCTTCAAGTCCAAACTTTAAAGACAAAATGAAAACTTATGTTTTGGACGAGGAGCAGTTTGAACCGGGGAGACAAATAGCGCACTATGAAGACGAACGACATTTCTTAGGCTATAAAAGACCCGGAAAACGGGGTGTTGGTACACGAAACTACATCGTCGTTATGGGGACAACAGCACGCACTTCCGCATTTTCGAGAATTCTCACGGATAGATGTAAAAATCTGGCTAACAACTATACAAACATCGACGGTATAGTTTACTTAGCACATACTGAGGGTGGAGAAAACAGTACGCCCAATAACTTAGATCTGTTACTCAGGACACTCTCAGGTTTCACAATCCACCCGAACATTGGAGCTGTCCTACTTGTTGACTATGGAACAGAATCTGTTAACAATGACATGCTCAGAGCGTATATGCTGCGCGAGGGATATGAAATTGGAAATGTTCATCACGAATTCTTTAGAATCATCGGAAGTTTCGATGCTAATATAGACAGAGGAGAGCAGAGAATAAAGAATTGGTTAGATGTGGTTGATAGGACACAACGTACCCAGCAATCCTTAAAACATCTTAAAATCGCATTGCAATGTGGTGGTTCTGATGCCTTTTCTGGTGTTTCAGGGAATCCACTTGCAGCTTATGTTGCAAAGGATGTAATAAGATATGGCGGTTGTGCAAATCTTGCAGAAACTGATGAACTTATAGGAGCAGAAGAATATCTACTACAGAATGTTAGAGACATTCAAACTGCAAAAGAATTTCTCAATACTATAGAGACATTTAAAGAACGTGTGCACTGGCATGGACATTCAGCAGAGGGCAATCCATCTGGCGGAAATAACTATAGAGGTCTCTATAACATCGCCATAAAATCGATCGGTGCTGCGATGAAACGACATCCAGATGTCTGTTTGGATTATGTCATCAACTACAGTGACTTGATGGACAAACCCGGGTATTATTTTATGGATAGTCCCGGTAATGACTTAGAGAGTATCGCTGGACAGGTAGCATCTGGTTCAAATATGATTTTCTTTGTTACCGGTAACGGGTCAATCACGAATTTTCCATTTGTACCTACAATCAAAATCGTCACGACTACTGAGCGGTACGAAATGCTTCAAGCAGATATGGATGTAAATGCAGGGGCATATCTAACCGGAACACCGATGGAACAGCTGGGTGAAGAGACGCTGAAACTCACTGTCAAAGTGGCTTCTGGTGAACGTTCCGCTGGTGAAAAAGCTGGACACTCCCAAGTATCTATATGGCGAGATTGGAAACAGACAGGAAATACGGACTTGACACCGGTATTTGAATCATCTGAAGTTAAGTCTGGTGAACCCATTCAACTGACAAGGACTATAGATTCTGAACTACAAAAATCTGATTTTACATTCAGGGCATTTCAAACATCAAACGGTTACCGATCTGAACAATTAGCATTGATTCTACCAACAAGTCTCTGTTCAGGACAGATTGCACAGATGATCGCACACCGATGCAACGATAAGAAGATCGGTCAAGAACAGGGTATTTCACGTTTCATTGCACTTCCCCATACTGAAGGTTGTGGCGTATCCAGTGGACGATCAGAAGAGATCTATATGCGAACGATGATCGGACATCTAACCCATCCCACCGTCGCTCTCGGATTATTGCTTGAACACGGATGTGAAAAGACACACAACGATCACATGCAACATGAAATACAGAAACTGGGGATTTCTCCTGACAATTTTGGATGGGCAAGTATACAGCTGGATGGCGGTATTGATACAGTTGTAGAGAAAGTCCAGACATGGTTTATCGACCAATTAAGTGATAAACAGTCGATTCCGATTATAGATGCAGGGTTAGAGCATCTGTCAATAGCGATAACCTCTATAGGAAAATCATCCAAAACAGTATCAGAAGCACTCATGAAATTGACAGAGACAATAGTCTCAGAAGGCGGAACAGTTGTTGTACCTACTAATGCAACTTTCTTGTCAGATTCACTGAATTCAACACCATCTTTAGCTTATGGACAACGTTTTGAAAAAAGCGGTTTACATATTATGGAAACGCCAACAGATCAACCCACAGAAACACTAACAGGATTAGGTGCAACCGGCGTAGAACTTGCGTTTGCTCATATAATAGGTTCACCATTACAATCCCACGAAATGATTCCGCTATTACAAGCATCCACTGATACTGACACCCAGACAAAATATGGATCAGATTTAGACCTACAATCTACTGATGTCAATGAGATATTGGAACTGATAACTGAATCCGCATCTCGCCGATATACACCAAAGTTGCATGGTAAAGGAAATACCGATTTTCAGTTGACAAGAGGGTTGTTAGGTGTTTCAATGTAATCCTTGAAGAAGCATTACATTTTCACCTTCAATTGTGGATTCAGTTTCTTGACTTTCTCTATTTGGGACATATCCTGAATAGGATTCCCTGAAATTGAGATATATACTAAATTTTTTAAGTTTTCTATAATGCTGATATCAGTTATCTGATTCTGTTCAATGTTTAAGTGCCGAATATTTTCCAATACTGCAATAGGTGTCAGATCTTTGATTTTATTGTTTGAGACTATTAGTACTTGGAGTTGCGTTAATGTCTTTAGTGGTGTTAAGTCAACGAGTTGAGAATTGCTGAATCTAAGTACTCTGAGATTACTTAAAGTGGCAATCGGTGTCATATCTGTAAATTCATTCTCTCCTATTCCTAACTGACTTAGTTTTGTCAATTCACTAAGAGGCGATAGATCCTTGATTGGATTCTTTTGAAGTCTTACCTGAGTTAAATCACTAAATTCTGCCAGTGGTTTAATGTTGCTTATTCTATTCCCTTCAAGTCTTAAATCCTTTAATTGAGATATTCTAATGAGTGGTGTTATATCCTCAATCTGATTATTGTTAAACCTTATGAACTTCAGCTGAGTTAGTGAAGAAATCGGTGTAATATCGCGTATTAGATTGTTTTCAAGATCTAATGAATTAAGCCTCGTTAATCTCATAAGCGGCCTTAGATCACTTAATTGATTATTACCAAGTCCTAAAAAAGTGAGTCTGTTTAAAGAGGACAAAGGCGTAACGTCTGTGATTCTATTTGCAGCCAACGCCAAAGAACGCAATCCTGACAAGTTTGCAAGTGCAACAATTCTGCTTAGATGATTGTTGTTAAGTGAAAGTGTCCGCAGCCGATTTAATTTCGCAAGAGGCGTAACATCATTGATTTTATTAGAAAAGAGCATTAGCTTGTTTAGGTTATATAGGTCTGAAAGTGGTCTAATATCACTTATTTCATTTCTATCCAAAGTTAATTCATTCAGTTGAGTCAATGCTGCAAGAGGTGTAATATCGGATATGTTATTCTCACTCAAGTACAGTTTATTAAGCTCTAACATAATTTCTAATGACTTAATATCTGTGACTTTATTACGATTCAAGGACAGATGATTCAGTTTTCTCATTCTATTGAGTGGTGTAATATCGCTAATAAGATTATAATCCAGGGTTAAATCCTTTAGATTAACCAATCCTGAGAGTGGTGATATGTCAGTTATCTTATTATATTTGAGCATCAGGTGAGTAAGTTCGGTTAAGCCTTGTAATGGCTTCAGATCGCTTATGTCACATTCCATAAGATACAAGTGTTTCAGTTGATTAAGATCCTTCAACGGAGTTAATTCATTCAACTTATTACCGAATAGTTCTAAACTCTCCAATTGCTTCAAATTCTCAAGTCCTGATAGGTCTTCAATCTGATTTTTTGCTAAAAAAAGGAGTTTCAGACGTGTTAATCCTTTCAGTAGTGATATATCTTGGATGTTATTGTGTCCGAGCATTAAGTGGGTTAATTGTGATAGTCCTTGAAGCGAACCAATATCCGTTAACTGATTGCTCATCAATGAAAGACGTGTCAAATTTTTTAATCCTGCCAGCGGCGTTAGGTTCAATAGATCATTCCCATCCAGTCTTAAGTCTATTAGATTAGTTGCGTTCTCAATGCCTGTAATATCAACTATACCCCTGTTGGCAGCAAACAGTGTTTTCAGTGCTTTCAAGTCCTCTTTTGACAGGGGATTATCTGGAGGCATTCCCAGCGATTCTCGAATCGCCGCAGATAGGTTTGGATCAGGAATTAGAGCATTTAGAGTGGAGATCGTTTCTTGTGTATCTACAGGATCATTTACATCCTCTTCCACTGCTTCTATTGGAGTTATATGCTTAACAGGTTTCACCGGTGTAATTGGTTTTATGGGTTCAGGTGTTGGTGTTATAGGTGTATCGGTCTTGGTAGATATTTCTGTCTTCTGTGATTCAGATGGTTTAGTTGACGTGTCTGAAGGTGTAATCAGGTTTTCTTTTGGAGGCGTATTGACTTCTTCAATATTTATGATTGTCTGGGTCTGCTTCTGAATAACGTTTTCCTGTTTTTGTGAATCAGATTCTATTTCAATGTTCTTTTCAGGATTCTCAATTTGCTGTTTCGTTGAACAACTAATGATCAATAATAGAATTGCAATAAAGGGTATCATTTTTCTCACAGTAAAATCCTCCAATAATGAGATAGGATATCAGCATCCTGATGGTCGTGGATTTGCTTTCATAAGTGCTAAATACGCCAAAACGGTAGGTGCGGTTTCCTAACCGCACCGAATTTAGGCTAAAACCTTACATCGTCATTTGTTTTAAATCCTGTGCGGTTAGGAAACCGCACCTACCATTTTGGGTATTAACTATAAGTAAATTTCAATAATGGGCATTTATAAAACTAAATGGTTCTGATAATCATGTCTACAAATTTCATATTCATAAGTCTGAATCTATGATAAAATATAAGTGAAATCAACACAAATTAGGAGAAAACGTAAATGGCTTATGAAGCAATGGAGTCAAAATTTATCGCAACACCAGAAAAAGGGGAAGTATCGTCAATTCTTATACGTCCAGATAACGCTAAATGGATATTAGTACTTGGACACGGGTCAGGTACAAATATGCGACATTCAACGTTACAGACTATATCCGAAAGGTTAGCAGACATAGACATTGCAACATTCCGTTACCAGTTTCCATATATGGAACGGGGTGGAGGTGGTCGAGAATCCGAAGCAGTTGCCCTTCAGACCGTCCGCTCAGCTGCCGCTGCTGCACATCAAGCCGCACCTGAATTATCAATACTTGTCGGTGGACATTCATATAGCGGACGGATGTCCTCAATGTCTGCTGCAAAAGAACCTATAGAAAATGTGAAAGGACTGGTATTCTTTGCTTTCCCACTACATCCTTCAGGTAAAGAAGGCACTGAACGTGCCGAACACCTCTCTGATGTGACAATTCCGATGTTATTTTTGTCTGGAACACGCGACAAGTTGGCAAAACTTGAACTGTTGGAACCGGTCTGTGAGAGACTTGAAGATAAGGTAACCCTACACCTTATAGACACTGCTGACCATGGATTCAAAACACTGAAACGTTCACGTAAGTCTGATGAGGACGTCTTTGTTGAAATGGCAAGGGTATTGCGTGAGTGGATAGAAACTCTCCCTTGACTAAAATGAATAGTTTGCGGTTAACGAAACCAATGATCCCAATTTAAACGCATCACTACCCTGTTCTGAGCCGTCCCATAATGTTTCTTGTTGAATGGGTAACATCATTGTAATGGATAAAGGGACATTGTAAGGCGTCGCTATGGATGCGCCAAATGATCCCACGCTAAATCGAAGTCCCGTATTGATGTCAATCTCACCGTTCCAATGTGCATAAGATTGATACAGACCGATATAACTGGAATGCAATGAAAACCAATCAGTTACCTGATAGTTCAACCCACCTGTGTATGTGACTTCCCATGATCCCTTAAAGGTCTTGCTGTTTTCATAGAACGGAACCTTACCACGTATACTTGCATTTGCTCTTAAACCACCATATAGAGGTAAACTGTAATGCAAGTCTGCTATTGGATTGAATGTCCCTGTACCGAATTGAAGATGAAGATGCTCCAGTCCCTTATCTCCGAGTATCCAGGGATCCTCCTCAGTCTTACCAACTGGGATAGTCGTACCAATTTTTGCAGTAAACATACCGTGCTCATGAAAGAGACTGTGCTGACTATATGCAAACAAGAGATCTAAGTCTGAAAATCCCTGATATGTCGCGTCCCTATGATGAATATTCTGATAGAGTAAAATTTTTCTTCTCACCTCAGGATCAACGATGTTTTCAATTCCACCAACACTTGCATCTTGATTCTTTATCTCATAAGGAACAACGGCTTCCAAGCGGAATCGGTTATTGATCTGATACCTTAAACCTACATCAAAACGGACGACATACATCTCAACTTCATGGCGATGTGCAGCGACAGTTTCCGGTAGACTTCCAATAGAGGAGAGACCTTTAACTTCCTCATGTCCACCCTTTGCGTTAAATGTTCGTGTACCTAAAGTCACCTGAAATCTTTTGTTTACTGAAGTTAAACTAACTTCACTTCCCCCACCTTGCGGGATAGTAGGGTTGCTTCACGCACCTCAGCTCTCTTGTGCAAAACCGAGTGAAATGAAAACAAATTGTAGCGTTAATATTACTGTCAAAAGGTTTTTCATTTAGTGCTTCCTCTGTTTTCGGTTTGTTGTTTCGTCATCATTTTAGGCTTGATTCTTTTGTTGTCGTAAAATTTTAACATGTTGCTTCTCTTATGTCAATCTAAAATTCATCATGGGTGTGTAAAGTTATGGTTATTTGTCTGAACCTTGATTTATAGGATTATCAGGATAAGAGGTATTAGGACTGCACATATATGTGCAGTCCTTGCAAATGCAACGGGTGAATGCACAGAATTGTGCAACACTACGTATGTATATTCCGTTCAGTGCAGGCATAAAAATTGCACAACTGTGTAAAACACCTAATAGGATACCGCAGATGAATTACATATCCACAATAATACTGTCTTTCTTAATAACATTCACCATAACGTCAGTTTGTCTTTCACAAGACTCAGGTCAATTCCATCTACCGGATGGTGCGAAAATGCGTCTTGGCAAAGGCAGAGCTAATGATATCGCTTATTCACCAGACAGCAAAAAGCTGGCAGTTGCAACAGATATCGGTATCTGGATATACGACGCACAGACAGGTAAAGAACTCGACCTATTCACCGGAGGAACAGGTGTCTTTGAAAGTGTCACCTTCAGTCCAGATGGAAACATACTTGTCAGTGATATCAACGGTAATTATTTATGTATGTGGGATGTGAATACAGGTACACAGATCCGCACATTCTTTGGACATAGCCATTTTGTCATCAGTGTCATTGCGTTTAGTCCAGATGGAAAGACCATCGCAAGTGGTGGCTCAGGCGGAGATGTCAAGTTTTGGAAAGCAGAAACCGGAGAATACATCCACCGATTCACAGGACATCACGGTTTTGTCAACAAAGCTACGTTTAGTTCAAACAGCAAATTACTTGCCACCGCTGGTTCTGGTAAGGGGGTCTATGTTTTGGATGTAGAGACTGGTGAAAGTATTCGCTGGTTCGATGAACATTACCCCGAACATACCGATGGGTTCAAAAACGTTGCCTTCCATCCAGATGGAAGACGTATTGCCACCGTAGAATTAGACAATACCGTCCGTATGTGGCATATCAACACATGGAAACAGCGCAATATCAACACACAGTATCCAGACGAAGTTGTGGATATTGCATTCAGTCCTGATGGGAAAACATTAGTAAGTTGTAGTCAAGATGGCACTATGCAGTTCTGGAACGCATCCAACCTACAACCACTAAATAAGCTGACTGAACCTACAGGTGCTGTTCGGGAAATTGCTTTCAGTCCCGACGGAAAGACTTTAGCAAGCAGAAGCAGAGAAGGCACAATTCGGCTCTGGGATATACGGGATGCCGATAACATGACGATACGCAATACAATCACAGGACATTCTTATGGTGGCGTTGATACCATGGCAATGAGTCCTTATGGGGACAGAATTTTCAACGATAACTACAAGAATAGGATCCAGATATGGAACGCCAAGACCGGAGCCCAATTAGACAGCATCAGCGGACATACAGATAGCATCCTAAGCCTTGATTTCAACCCACATAATAATACCATCTTAAGCGGTAGTGCTGATGGAACGATGCGACTATGGGACGCAGATACAGGTTCGGAACTACACACATTTATTAATCTAATAGGTGATATAGACCACGTATTATTCAGTCGTGATGGTAACACCGCAGTCTGCTTAATTACCCTTGGCGAATTTGATACTAGACCAGATAATAGGAGTTCTGTCATTGCTATTTTTGATGTCGCAACAGGTACAGAACGACGCAGAATCAACGCCTACAACGCCCCACCACCCTCTATCTTTAGAAATAACCCGGTTTTCCATCCAACAGAACACACATCAAACATAGACAGTATCGCCATGAGTCCGGTTGATACACTGATTGCAACTACCAGCGGGGACAACACAATCAGACTTTGGAATGTGGAAACAGGAACACATCAACGGGTGTTGACAAAAGAAGCAGGATATTCCAATAATCTGACTTTCAGTCCGGATGGTAAGATACTTGCAGGTATCAGAGCGGGGAATATCACCTTCTGGGATGTCCACAGTGGAAAACAACGTAACACAATCACTCAGGATAGCGATCGCGCTGCATTTAGATGTATTGCGTTCGGGCCGGATGGTAAAGTGCTTGCAAGCGGTTCAAAAAACAACACCGTCCGTCTATGGGATGTCAATACTGGCAGACTTCTACATACATTTTTAGAATTTAATGACAGAACGTTTGGCACCAAATATGCCACAACGTTAACCTTCAGTTCAGATGGCAGCACACTCGCCAGTGCCAGTAATGATGGTACGATCTTATTGTGGGAAACATCTATAGATGAACCGGCTGCCGTTGAACCTAATGGTAAACAGTTCACAAAATGGGGTACTATTAAGAAGACTCGGATTTTTCAAAACTATCCCAACCCGTTCAATCCTGAGACCTGGATACCCTATCAGCTTTCGACCTCTGAGGATGTTCGGATAGAAATCTATACTTGGGATAGTAAATTAATCCGACAGATTGATATTGGTCATCAACCAGCGGGTTTATATTATCATCCGGGTCGTGCTTACTACTGGGATGGCAAAAACAATACTGGAGAACAGGTCGCGAGTGGTATATACTTTTACACCCTCACCGCCGGACAGTTTACCGCTACCCGCAAAATGTTAATATTGAAGTAGGACCCGACATAGTAGAATGTCTGAACCAAGATATGCAAGTCCCGGTTCAGACATTTTTCTTGTAATTGCGAATTCTACTCACTTGCAGTCCACATGTGGATTGTTTGGTCAGCACTGGCACTGGCGACGATTCTACTATCCGGACTGAATGCGACAGCGTTGGCGTTGGTCGTATGACCAGTATAGGCGCGTATCTCTGAACCGTCATTTGGATCCCATAGACGGACAGTAGAATCCCAACATGCAGTTGCGAGGGTGTTGCCGTCCGGACTGAACGCAACGGTGATGACTTGAGCTGTATGGCCTGAGAGTGTTCGTATCTCATTCCCATCGTTTGCGTTCCACAAACGAACGGTAGTGTCAGAACTGGAACTTGCGAGGGTGTTGCCGTCCGGACTGAACACAACGCAGTTGACATCGTGTGTATGTCCAGTAAAGACCCGTATTTCTGTGCCATCGTTCACGTTCCACAAACGCACCGTATCGTCATAACTGGAACTTGCAAGCATAGTGCCATCCGGACTGAAAGATAGACTTCTGGCAACATCCGTATGTCCTGTGATAGTACGAATCGCGGAACCGTCGTTCGGATCCCACAGTCGGATTGACAGGTCAGCACTGCAAGTTGCAAGGATGTCCCCATCAGGATTGAACGCAACATATCCAACCCAATTTGTATGTCCTGTTAGACTTCGGATCTCTGAACCAGTGCTCGTGTCCCAGAGACGTGCGGTTCGGTCAAAACTGGCAGTTGCAAGCATGGTACCATCTGGACTGAACGCAACACATCTGACAAGATCTGTATGTCCTGTGAGTGCGTGTATCTCGCTACCAGTGCTCGTGTCCCAAATACGTGCAGTGTGGTCGTAGCTAGCACTTGCGAGTAGATCACCCTCCGGACTGAATGCCACACTATAGATGTTGGCTGTATGTCCTGTAAGTTCACCTGTGAAATACTCTCTTTCAGGTGGAACTATCTCCTCAGGTTCTTCAACAACCTCTTCTGTTCCCTCATCAACGTCTTCATCTGTATCGTCTGTCGGTTGGTTATCCATGTCGTCAGTTTTCATATCCCCTGTGCTGGTGACCATCTGGTCATCTGGCTCAGTGGTAGTTTCATCATCTCCGCCACAACCAATTATAATAATTGTAAGGAGAATTCCCAGAATCAATATACCTTTTTTCATGATATACTCCTTTTGATGCATTAAGACAAGATACTGCAAACTATTGGTCTGCCTTACTATAACGTGGACTAAACACTAAATCATCAGATAGTATCCTTGTTTTATACTCTGATTGGGAAAACAGTGTAGCATCAGAAGTATTCTGTGTCAAAGGATTATTTGGATGGTATCAAGCAACTTGACATTAATCCTAACATGTAGTATTATTTTGTCACCTACTGGAACCCAATTAAAAACGCTATCTTCATTTAGATTAAAACCCGTAATTTGGGATATTCTGTAGAATCGACCTCTTGATCGCGACTATTTTCACGCAATGAAAAGATGATAATATCAATACGCTCTTGCTAAAATTTGGAGGGAAATCATGAAACGAGGTATTTTCTTATTCGGAAAAGCTCTTAAAACACTACTAAAATGTACTTTATATTCATCTATGCTTGTTTTTATGTTTCTGACAATTAATTGCGGTCCAGCAACTAAAGGGGAATATGACATCCCAGAAACGGTGACTACCGTTCACAAGAAAACGGACTTACGAAACGAAGTAAAATTACCGAACGCAGTCTCCCTATATTTGGAAAAAATGCCTTATGTTAGAAATGCTTTCAAGCAACCACCGCGCGCCAATAGCTCAGGCGGGATTGATGATTTTTATGCAACAACGCAAAAGACAGCGATGCATAGTGCAGTCATCAACAACTGTTCCTTAGATATCTTGAAAGCTTTTTTGGCAAAAGGATGGACCCCCATTGTAATGATAAAACTTCAGACACAAACCAATGAAATTATATCGGTGTCCGATTACAATGATCACTTAAGTCAAGTATCCCTGCAAAATCCTGTTAATCTCTCCAAACGCAGATTTAGTTACAAGGACTTTGAAACATATTGGAGCAAGGGATCGAAAAACAAATGTGTTTTAATTACACCGCAACAACTCACGGAAAGGGATATACGGAACGTGTTAGCGAAATATCTATCCAAAGATGCATTCGAACAAATCAGTGTGAGAAGTCGATAATACAATTTGCCAATAATATAATTTGACGTTGCATTTGAATCAAATTTATTTGACAACTGTTTCTGTTAATGGTATTATAATTTACCTGATGCCGAGATAGCTCAGTCGGTAGAGCAGTAGACTGAAAATCTATGTGTCGGCAGTTCGATTCTGCCTCTCGGCATTTTCATTTTAAAATGCATTTCAAGCCGGTGTAGCTCAGGGGAAGAGCAACTGATTCGTAATCAGTAGGTCGGAGGTTCAAATCCTCTCATCGGCTTCTCGCCTTTTAGCAGTGCACGCGCCAGCCAGAACCTATTACCAAACATAACCTATAAACTGCCAGAACCCATCACTTTATATCAGCGTTCTCTGCTGCTATATCTTCTTCAAGTGATCGGATAATTGCGAGAAAAGTTGCATGGGGTTCGAGTTCATACACCTTTTGATACATCTCAAGCGCTTTCTGTTTATCAAATAGAAAACTCTCGTATATCTCAGCCATATCTTGCCATGCTTTAACTTCGTTAGGGTCTAATTCAACGATGCGTTGATACACTTCAATGGCATCAGCGTAGGGTCGCGTCGCCGCCTCGCGTTTCAATGCCTCGGCACGTCTATAAAGTAAACCAATTAAATCATCAATAATCTCAGGGTTATCTGGTGTTTGCTGGCGTGCTTCCTCTAAGAGAAGAATTGATTGATTTTCAAGGCGGGAAATCTCTTTCATGTCTTCACTGGTAAGCTCTCTATCAAGCATGCGATACCCCTGAAACATCTTATTGTAGGTACGTGATAACTGTAGGCGTGCAAGTATACCGATAGGTGCTTTTTCTGTTGGAATCTTGATAAAATCTGGATCGTTTTCTATCGCTCTTAAATAGTGTTTTGATGCCGCCTCATACTGCTTATTACCTTGATAGAGAACCCCTAACAGATAGAGTGCTTCAGGATGATTCGGATTTTGCTCTAACACTTTTAGGAACTGTTCGGTTGCGTCTCCTAATTCTCCTTCATCACGATAGAACTTACCCCCCCAAAGAAGCACATCTTCATGATCAGGTTGGATATATGATGCATGCTGTAAACGCGATTTTGCATCTTTTAACCAATTGCTCTGTGAGTAGATATCCGCTATACGCAAGTTAACATGTAACCGTTCACTCTTATTTTCTTCTGACTTATCAGATTCTAACGCGTGCAATGCTTGCCAATAGAGATAAATCGCTCTACCAAGGTTCTGGTTTTCATAGTCTAAATCAGCTTGCTCAATTAGTTTTGACGCCTCTGTTACAGGGGGACTATCTGGAATAGCACCGCCACGACGTGTGTGAATAAACGCCAACACCAAAAATCCTATTATTGCAATGATCTCGGCATATAGAAACCATCTTTTTGATATAGAAAACCTTCTATTTTCAGTCTTCATGTTGTTCACCTACAATGTTCCATCCTTGTCAGTCCTTGTCAGTATATGCTTTCCGTTCAACACTATCAATGATCTCAAGCATCTTTTCCGGTTTTACGAACTTTTCAATGCGTTCGTAGATATTCCCCTGCCCATCCATAAAAATGACAACCGGCAATCCGGGGACATTGTATTTCTCTTTCAGTGTTTTGTCAACTTTAGCACTAAAGTCAATTTTGACAGTAACATAGCCTTCTAACCTATCTACGACCCTTTGATCTGAAAAGGTTTTATGGTCCAATTCATTACATGCCCCGCACCAAGTCGCATAAAAATCAAGCATGACTAACTTGTCTTCCTTTACTGCAGTTTCTAATGCGGCGGCTTCATCATAGGTCCAATTAACATGAGGTCCAGCGACAGGTTGCGAAAATCCACCAACAATCATGAAAGCACCGACAATAGCAAGCAGCAAACCGCATGCTTTACGCACTTGCATCTTTGAAGAGATTCCCTTAAATCGTTCCTTTATCTTACCCAACCAGATGCCTATTAGGATTAACACACCCGCAATCGCAAAATACGGTAGTGAATTCTGAAGCAGACCCTTGATAGGCGCAAAGAAATTTAGGTCCTTAAGGAAAAACAGTGCTACCGTTATAATTGCTATACCAAAGATATTCTCTAAAACATACATCCAGCCACCTGAACGCGGCAGTGCTGAAAGGAATCCGGAGAACGTACCGATGCAGATAAACAGTAATCCCATTCCAAAAGCGTATGTAAACATCAACCAGAAACTGAGAAAAACACTAATATCTGCCTTAGCAATATATGTCAACACAGCTGCCAATGCGGGACCCGTACAAGGAGCTGCAATCACACCTGCAACCGTTCCCATACCAAACGCGCCAAAAAATCCAGCACCACCCACTGTATTTAACCTATTCTGAACGGAAGATGGGAGCTGAATTTCAAAAACACCAAACATGGATAGACCCAACGCGACAAGAATCACACTAATAAAACCAATCACGTAGGGATTCGACATCACTTGACCAAATACCGCACCCGTTGATGCCACTGCAACACCTAATATGGAATAGGTAACTACGATCCCAAACACATAAACAAGCGATAATAGAAAGGATTTGAAGATACCCGTAGATTCACCCGCGCCAAAAACCGATACCGTTATCGGAATTAATGGATAAACACACGGCGTCAAACTTGTTACAATCCCTCCGACAAAAATCAATAGAAATGCTAACCACAATTTGCCACCTGAAAGTGCACCAGCAATGCCACCTTCACTATTATCAGCGACATCTGTCGTCATTGTAAAAGTAATGCCAGAGAATATATCATCGTTGATCAGTTGCACTGTTCCTTCAATACTCACAACATTGATGGGTACAGATATATCAAGTGTTTCAGGTAATAGACACTGTTCATCACTACATGCTTGATAATTCAACACGAAATCCAATGTCATCTGTTCAATCGGCGCATCTTGGGATAAAGTTGCAGGAATACCAATTGCAATTGTATCGTGGTAGACTGAAACTTCACCAACTGATGCAATCTCAAGCATGTCCCCCGTGGGATACGACACCTCACCGAAATTGATGTTGGGTGCTTGAGGCAATACTATCTCAGTTGGGGAAAGTGATTCCCCCGCAGGATACGCGTTAATATGCCATCCTTTAGCAATGTCAACGACAATGGCAATCTGGAATTGGCTCCCAGGTTGAACCCCGTCAAGATTAATATATCCCTTAGCACTGACCTTTTCGTCATTAAGGTTTTCATTTAAGGCAAAGTCTTCAAACTGGGCATGCAAACCTATCGGTGTGACTATTAGAAATAGGGTTAACGACAATATAAATAAACATGTAGCCTTGTTGTATGTCAACATTTATGATTCTCCATGAGAAAAGATTATTCTGAAACAATGCAGTCCAGACTAAATAGGTAGGTCGGGTAGAGGAACGCCATTAAAATATTAACTGGCGACACGTAATGATTGTGTCTATCATGTCCAAATCAACGCCAAATGCGCTTTTGGCAATTGTCGGGTTTCGCTTCGCTCTACCCGACCTACAAGTTTAACTTTGACTCTCCACTATTTCGGTTCAAGTATAACGCATGGCAGTATCATCTCCTCAAAGGTGATCCCACCGTGTTGGAAACTTCCATCAAAAACATTCTTAAACGTGCTATACTGATTCTCATAAAGGAAATAATAATCCTCTTTAGCAAGAATGTAGTTCGTTTCTCCTCCATTATTGGGTAAACCGTAAGCTGCTGGATTGTCAATAAGGAAACCTGCTTCTGAGGAACAACTAATCTCCATGCCCTCTTTTACACGAAGACCGCTTGATAGATCATGAGGACTTGATACTTTTACACCATTCTTACAAAGCACAGAACCGTGATCTGAAGTTACGATGATGGTAAGTCCACGTTCAGCTGCGAGTTTAAAAATCTTATAGAGTCTCGAATTCTTGAACCATGTTTCAATGACCATCCTAAACGCTTCCTCATTCGGTATGAGTTGCTTGAAGAGTGATATTTCACTACGTTGATGTGTCAGCATATCCAAAAAGTCTACAACTATCGCAGTAAAACTAATTTGATTCACATCTGTCAACCAATCCAGATACTGGATTTCTCCATGCTCATCAAAAATCTTGAAATAGTATGGAAATGGTTTGAGAGTGAGACCATTCCGTTCAAGCTGTAACCGCATGAGATCCTTCTCGTATCTGTTTACACTTGTGGTTCCTTCTTCTGGTTCAGCATATAAATGCGGATATCTGTCAGCAAGTTCAACTGGAAACAGACCGCTAAAAATGGCGTTACGGGCATAACGAGTCGTTGTCGGCAGAATTGAAAAATAATAGTGTTTCGTCATGTGAAAATCAGGATACAGCAGCTGTTCAATCTTGAGCCAATGGTCCAACCGCATACAATCCATCACGACAAACAATACTGACTTACCAACCTGAATTTCAGGGATCACAAACTTGTGAAATACATCCACAGATAATGGCGGTGAATCTTGACTCTCTAACCATGAACTATAGGTATTTTGTATATAGTCCGCAAACGCAGCATTCGCCTCACGTTTTTCGGATTCATGGATAGTCTTAAGTTCATCATCAACAGATAAGGCATCAAACCTGAAATCCCATTCAACGAATCTAAGGTATGTATCTATCCATATCTGCCAATCTTTTTCATCGTTAACGCCCTCCGAATTCAGTTCTTGCCTATCATGTTTGCTTTCATGTTTGCCGTATTGCTTATTAAAATTCTTCACATAAGCCTGCGGTGTATACTTATCACGCATCTGCTGCTTATCCAGCAAGAACCCAATTGATGAAACCAACTGTCTGGGATTTGTTGGCATAATCATCACATCGCTAACATTATATAGACTGACCACTTCCTGTATTTCATCGTCATCTGTGTCAGTAAGTAAAACGATTGGAATATGCGGGTCCTCTCTTCGGATACGCGCCACGGTTCTATAATCTCTGGTTGATAAATCTAAATAATTAACCAAAACCGCATCAAATCTTTTATTTTTGAGCAGAACAATAGCATCATCATTGCTACTACTGAATGTTACATCATAGCCGTTAAGCTCTAACAGTCGGGCATACGGTTTCAATTCAGTATTCATAATTGGTTCGCTCAGTTCAGTATTGATCCAAATAATCCTCCTATTTGTATTTTCCATGTTATCCCCTTTTTTTTCAATGCCAGTTTGCATGATGTTCAGGAGTCAACTATTCTTTTTAAGGCTTACACACTCCCCGGTAGGTTCGGTTTCCTAACCGAACCATAGGTGTCAATTTAGTGATTTCCCCAGACCGGTAGGTTCGGTTTCCTAACCGAACCGGATCCTTCGCGAAAACCTTTTTGCCTATAGTATACAATTTTGACGGCACTTGGAAAGTGCCTACTACTATTAAAGAGACGGCACACGGAGTGTGCCTACTACTATTAAGTAACAAAACGTCCTGCGTTCAAGATACATTTACTGTCAAACTTTGCTTTAATCTGTTTCATCAAGTCGAGCGTATTACCTATAGGACCCCATATATCTAAGTGTTGCTTTAATTCAGGTGGGGCAGATTCTATTGTAAGATTGCCTTTCATATCCATGACCTGCTGACGTAGTTTAGTTATTATTCCTGCTGTGGATTTAAAATCATCACCATGCGTTACAGGTAACCTCAGATATACCACACCATTACCTAAATAGAACATCATGTCTGATGTCAATTCATGCGCTGCCTCAGCAAATTTAGACAAGTCCGTGCGTTTTAAGTTCACCCTGATGATAATCCGATGACGCACCTTATCTGCTGCTGAATATTCCTGTACCTCATGACGCATTCTATCTTGAGATTCCCCTTCAATTACATGCACACTTTTAGCACCATTTTGTTCCATTTGTGATTGTGTAGAACCGATCTGCCAAGAGACTGTCTCTGCTTCCCCGCCAAACCCAACCATGAGTGTCGGGTCCTGCTCTGATAACCCGTTAACAGCGACTTCAGTCTTTAGAATCACATAAGAAGGTAAGACCTGAGAACTGACAATACTTAAACCTGCATGAATTGCCTTCTCTATAGTGTCATACTGCGCAGCGAGTATTGATTCGTGTGATGGTAAAGGGCATAATTTCAGTGATATCTCAGTAATAATACCAAGTGTGCCATAAGAACCGATATAGAGTTTATTAAGGTCGTATCCAGCAACGTTCTTCACAACCTTACCACCGCTTTTGACGACAGTACCATTTGCAAGCATCACATGCAAACCCAAGACCAAGTTTCTCGCCGTTCCATGCCGCAACCGAAGTGGACCGCTGAAATTTGTAGCGACAATCCCGCCTATAGTACACCTGTCAGCGTAAGATGGATTGAGTGGAAGATACTGCCGATGAACTGCTAATTCCTTCTGTAGATCCGACAATCTAATACCTGATTCCACTGTCACTGTCAGGTCGGCAGGTTCGTATTCAATCACCTTATTCAGACGTTTTGTTGACATGACAATGCCTATTTCAGGAACAACATTACCGATACCAAGCTTCGAACCAGAACCCGCTGGAATTACAGACACATTCCTTTCGGATGCAATACGAAGCACATCTTGCATTTCAGATATGTTTCCAGGCACTACCACAACTGTAGGGAGTATACCATCAACTGCATATCCAGAAACCTGATCATCAGGCAGTATACCTGACTCACCCACAATACTGCTTAATGCATCATGCAAGTTTCCTGCCAATTTATCTAAAGTCGCCATTTTCTTTCCAATCACACTTGATTGTGTCCGTGCCTTCAAAAAGACAGATCACCCGATTCCATTACTTATCATCTTCAGGATAGTCAATTGCCCACTTTCCTTTACCATCACCTGTAGGCGATTCCTTCCACAAAGCGAGAAATCCTTCAGGTGCATTATGCTCTAAGAGATGTGCGATAAAGAGTTGATGCAATTCAGATACAAGGTCTTCATTGTCCGGTGCAAGATTATGCGTTGCCAGTCGGTCAGTTGTTAGATCAAACAGTTCGGGTGAACCATCTGCCCCGACAGGTGCATATCCCCATCGCTCTGTCACAAGGAACGGTGTTGTCGCTCGCCGTGGTACATTTCCATTTCGCGCGCCGATGTGGGTACCGGTTACTGCATATTCTCTATGCTGTGTATCGCCACTCAGGAGTGCGTCAGCGAATGAACGTCCCTCAAACGGTTTAGGCGGATCAAGAGAAACACCAGCCAAATCACACAATGTCGGTAAAATATCCATCGGTTGTGCAATTAAATCAAGACCCTCTCCTTGCGGCACATCGCCACCAGCAATTAAAAACATCTCATGGTTTATTTCAGGGTAGGTTGGCCAATATCTCGGATCTTCTGAGTCGATGTTTGATTTCCCCGTTCTTTCGTGTTCTCCAATAGACATACCGTGATCAGACATCACCACAACAAGCGTATCATCCCAAAGCTCAAGATCCTCAACCTTTTCAAGGATACGACCAATATGTCTATCAACCAACTCGGATTCACCCGCATAGTGTGCCCAAAGATTATGTAACTCGGCATCAGTATAGATAGATGATCGACCATAGTTCGGATGTAACATCGGAGGTCCTGAGTAGGTTGGATCATACCGTTTGACAATATATTCAGGTGGATCCCACGGTTCGTGCGGATCAAAGAAGTCCACCCATAGAAGGAATGGACCCGAACGATAGTTCTCCTCTAAAAAACGTATAGCAGACTCCGATGTTCTACCAGAAAACGTCTCGGCTTCATATTCATAGTATCTGTTTGTCCAACGGTGTGTATTCGGTAAAGTATTACCTCTGAAGGAAGGATTTGGACGGGTCTTATCATCTGGCATGACGGTCTTAATCTCATCATTCAGGTGAAGTAACGGTTTGTCTCCCTCTTGACCACGATGTTGGAACGCAGCATGAAATCCTTGTTGGAAACGAGCATTGAACAGATGCGGACAGTCACAGATAAGTTGAGTTGCATATCCCTGACCAGCTAAGAGTTTACCGATATGATTAGGCCCGCTTAGGTCAATTGCTTGCCATCCATAGTGGGGCCATCCCAGAGTACCAGTTGCCACATCAGTCCGATGCGGTATTGTCGGAAAACTGCTCATATAAAACTTATCAATGGCAGTTGCACGTTCCGCCTCAAATTTGTCTAACATTGGTGTCCGAATAGGTTTATCTGCCCTTTCACCAAGATTGTCATAACGAAAAGTATCCGTAATAAGTAAAACGATGTTCTTCATAAAATATCCCCATTAATCAGAATTAAATGTAATCTATCCTTTATAGTAAAACATACAATTAATGAAGCACTTTTGTAGCACAACCCCGGTAGGTTCGGTTTCCTAACCTAACATAATGTCCAAATTAATTCTAAAGTTTACTATACCTCTTGGCTTGATGTTCTCAGCAATAGCATTGTAACAAAAAGCAACGGTAAAATCACAGCACCACAGACAACGACAGACAACTTTACCCCAATCAGACACGGAAAAAAGAGAATGGAACCGATCATTGAACCCTTCAACGCAAAATATCCGTTCTTCTCAGTCGGTCGTAAATAGAGTGGCACTCGTGTAATTACGACTGCAAGCAATCCAAGAATAACCCAAACCGCATACGTCTTCTGCTCAAGTGGTTCTAACCAATACGGTAGAAGTGCAACTGCAAATGCAAGAACCGTCGCAAAAGCGGACAACAGAAGTGCCGGCCGTATACCCAATTGGATCGGTGTCGTCATTATACCGTGCTTCTCATCACGTGAGATGTCCTTAAACGTAGTTGTGATATGCGTACCCAGATCGTATAATGTAGTAGCACCAAAAGCATACCATACTAAGCGCGGGATGTTGCCCGGGTTGTTGCCAATTACCACCAAGGCACCGAAAATGTTTAATAGTCCAATACCTAACGGTAACGTTAGGCTTCCTAAGACACCTTTCGCCTTGAAAAATGCATTGTAAAGGTGTGAAATGGCAACTAATGCCATCACCAACAAACCCGCTTTGATACTGAGTAAGAAACCACAGATAACACAGGTAGCATAAATTACACTTGCAGGCACTAATGCTTGACGAGGGGTTAACCGATGCGATGGTAACGGACGATTAGGATTTGTATACGCATCTGTTTCACGATGGAAGTAGTCATTTTTTATCATACCCGCGAAGTAACCGAATAGTGCAATAAGAAGTGCTGCTACCACACGCCATGTCAATTGTCCATCACTGGCTATAAGCGCACCCGGAAGCGTCGCAACAATCGGAATAGCAAAAAGAGGATAACGAATGAGTTCAAGATAAGCTTTGATACGACTCATAAGACTAAAAGTTATCCTGCGGGACTCCCGCTTCGGCAACCGGTGTTGTTCTCGGATCAAATACCTCATCTACACTATAGAACTGATCGCTCTGTGTGCTTATGCTCTGTTCTGTAACATTAGGTCCTACCTGTTTGTTACCGCTAATATAATTGTCTCTGAGTCTTCCACCATCGTATACTGCCCACCCCATATTCTGTGTGATATTGTTAGATACTACCTCAGGAGAGGACGTAGAATAACACGTAATTGCATTTTCATAGTTAGATCGAATGTTATTCTTACTTATCCTCGGACGTGAATCATCTTCACAAACAATGCCAAAGCGATTAGCAGTAAACGCATTAAATTCTACCTCTGGAGCTGCAGCCCCTCCAAACTGTGCCCCAGTACCGTTCCTATTAAACTCGTTTGCTGAAATAGTTGGATTCGCATCTTCACACACCACCCCAACGTTATTCTCGCTGAAAAGACAATTTTCTATCTGGACATTATCGGTCTTAGTTATGATCCCGTTAGTAGCATGTTGAATACGGCAATACGTGAAACGACTGTTTGGACTTTGTGCTTCAATGATAATACTATTCCAATCTCCCGCCTTTGGTGGTAGTGCATTCATTGATAGTGTAGAAGTACCAATTGGTGATCTGGGTTTCTGTCCAAAGATCTCTTTGATGTTCTGTTGTGTCGGAGCGGTATCAGTCTCTTTTTCAGTTAGTTGTTGCTGTTTACCTAATGAACCAAATACTATCATTCTGTTCGGTGCCCCCTCGGCATAGAGTTCACCTTGAACAATCAGACTACTCGGTTCATCATAAGTTTCAAATCCAACGATTGTTCCTGCACGAATTGTCAGATTAATCCCTTCAGGTACAATTACAGTACCAGTGATATAGATCCGACCATCCCACACCTCATTTTCAGAGAGTGTTCCAGTCTTTTCTATAATCCCAGCCGTTGAACCACCTGTATTTGGATTTAATGCACAACCCTGACATACAAGATAGAAGCTGATGATACTGATGATGTAAACGCTTTTATTTTCTATAATTTTCATATCATTGTTTTATCACAAAATCACGAATATGTCAAGAGATTTACACACCCTATCCACATTAATATGTTTGATTTTTTTCGCAAAATGATGTACAATTCCCATTGAAATCCTAACAAATTCAATGGGAAAAGAGGGGATTATGATGAGAAAATTAGTAGTAACAGAAGAAATTTGGAAAGAAGGTAATATGTACACCGCCTATTGCCCAGAATTAGACGTTGCCAGCTGTGGAAAGGGTATTGAAGAGGCGAGAAGAAACCTTGTTGAAGTTATTGAAATTCAGTTAGAAGAAACAGCAAAACTTGGAACACTTAAGTCTTTTTTAGAAGATGCGGGTTATGATTTGAGTACTTCACAACTGACCCTTCAACTTGATAAACAAGTAGTCTCCTTTAATATATTTTACAACCTCTAACGTAAAAATCAAAAGACTTCATGCCAAGACAAAACAAAATCCTAAACATTGGTGATACTGCACCACCATTCTCACTGCCATCACATCGTCGGCAGATAGTGTCACTTGAATCCTTTAAGGAAGAACAGCACGTAATTCTAAACTTCTTCAGAGGCACATGGTGACCCAACAGCCGCCGCCAGTTGGCTGCTGTACAAGAACACGTTGAGGATTATGCAACACATAACGCAACACCGTTAGCTATTGCAGGACAGTGGCCACGGGAATTACGCGGTTTCGCTGAAAGTAACGGTATTACCTTCCCCCTATTAGTAGATAAAGATCGGAACGTTATCAAAAGTTATGGCGTGTATCACTGGCTCAGCTTTGAAGCATACAACATTGCACGACCAGCAACCTTCATCATTGACATGCTCGGCATTGTCCGGTATATGTATATCGGATCACATCAGTTTGATAGGGTTGACCAGACAGAACTTATCGATTGTCTGAAGTCACTAAAATGATTTTCAATTGTACTGAAAATGTGGTATACTTATTAAAGGATTAGTGTTGTAGGTGTTATAATCCTATGAGTAACACACGCATAGCATTTATGAAACGCGCCATAACTTTAGCGGAATACGGAAGAGGACGAACAAGTCCAAATCCCTATGTTGGCGCAGTGATCGTCAATGGAGGAGAAATCGTAGGCGAAGGATTTCATCAAAAAGCAGGTGAACCGCATGCAGAGATACATGCATTACGCGCAGCACAAGATAAGGCAAAAGGTGCTACACTCTATGTCAATCTTGAACCGTGTTGCCATTCAGGACGAACACCACCCTGTACAGACGCGATCTTGAATGCCGAAATTGCAACTGTATATATTGCACACGAAGACCCGAATCCTAAAGTCGCGGGGAAAGGTATTAAAGTATTAGAAAAATCAGGAGTAGAAACTAACGTCGGTTTGTGTCAAGATGCAGCAGAGAAACTAAACGAAATCTACATAAAATACATCAGAACAGGATACCCTTTCGTAATACTCAAAACAGCAATGAGCCTTGATGGAAAAATCGCAACTGCAACAGGTGAATCGCAATGGATAACATCACCCGAATCAAGACACCGAGTTCATAAAATACGTGATGAAGTAGACGCAATATTAGTCGGAATCGGAACCGTTATCAGTGATAATCCAGCATTAACGACAAGATTAACAGACAAGCAAGGAAAAGACGCAACACGTATTATATTAGATTCACACGGACGCACACCTACTGATGCAAAAGTCATTAACTCTGAGAGTGATGCAGATGTCATTATTGCTGTTACACCTAATGCTTCTAAAAAAAACATAGCGGCTCTAAAAGAAGCAGGAGCAGAAGTCTTCGTTATACCTGAAAAAGATGGACAGGTCTGTTTTAAATCATTGATGGCGTTATTGGGGGAATGCAGTATAACAAGTGTTTTGGTTGAAGGAGGCGGAAAGGTCAACGCAAGCGCACTCTCTTCAGGGGTTGTGGATAAGCTCCTGTGTTTTATTGCTCCGAAACTTATCGGAGGAAAAGAAGCACGCGGGGTATTTGACGGTGAAGGCATAAAGCGTCTGACCGAAGCACCTGAATTAGAACAACTTACAGTCACGCAATTTGAACGCGATCTGTTAATTGAAGGGTATTTGGCAAATAATGTTTACAGGAATCATTGAAGAAATCGGAACGATCACCGAAGTACATACAAAATCCAGCGGTCTTACTATCAAAATCAATGCCGAGAATGTGATGGAAGATACACAGATAGGTGATAGTATCGCAGTTAACGGTCCTTGTCTAACAGTACGCGAACGCAATGAAGATGGATTTATCACTGACATTAGCGAAGAAACATGTCGCAGGACTACGTTACGCTCATGTAGAGTTGGCACACCTGTCAACCTGGAACGGTCACTTAGATTAGGAGACCGACTGGGAGGACATCTCGTCTTAGGACATGTTGACGAAATTGCCACTATCAGTGGATGGAAAAGAGAAGGTTCTTCGTCCATTATGCAGATCACAGTCAGCCAAAATGTTAGACCTTACATAGCATATAAAGGTTCAATTGCTGTCGATGGCGTGAGTTTAACGATTTCTAATGTTCCTGACAACAAATTTGAAGTGACACTCATTCCGCATACCTTAAATGTTACAACCCTGGGCAATAAGCGGGTAGGGGACGTTGTCAATATTGAGGTAGATGTTATGGCACGTTACATAGAAACGTTAATACAGAATCAGAAAACACCTATCAATACAATAGATTTAAACTACTTACAAAAACATGGGTATGCCTAAAAACGCAAGGTGGAGACAGATTTATGGAATTTAGTACCATTCCCGATGCAATCTCAGCTATTAAAGACGGTGAGATGATTATCGTCGTTGATGAACCCGACCGCGAAAATGAAGGTGACCTGATCATGGCGGCGGAAAAGGTAACACCAGAGTCAATCAACTTTATGGCAAAATACGGGCGCGGGTTAATCTGTCTCCCAACCTGTTCTGAAAGACTAACAGACCTGCAACTTAACCCAATGGTGATGGATAACACCGCACAGATGCAAACTGCATTTACTGTCACAATAGACGCAAAGGAAGTTACTACGGGGATTTCAGCACAGGAACGCGCATATACTATCAAAAAATTCGTCGATGAAAATGCTGTACCAACCGATTTTGTACGGCCAGGACACATCTTTCCATTAGAAGCGAAACCCGGCGGCGTTCTACGACGCGCAGGACATACGGAAGCAACAGTGGATTTAGCAAGACTCGCAGGATTATATCCCGCAGGCGTCCTCTGTGAAGTATTGAACGATGATGGCAGCATGGCACGGGTCCCCGAACTATTCAAATTTGCACAAGAACACGATCTAAAAATCATTACCATTTCTGACCTTATCGCACATCGCAGACGCACCGAAACGCTCATCAAAAAAGTCTCAACCGCAGCGATTCCCACTATACATGGTGAATTCGAACTCCACGCTTACGAAAGCAACTTTGCTGGCACACCAGCACCGGGTGATTCAGCAGATACCCATGTCGCTTTAACCAAAGGAGAAATTTCTGGTGGGGATCCTATCTTAGTTAGAGTTCACTCACAATGTTTGACAGGTGATGTTTTCGGCTCGCTGCGCTGCGACTGCGGTGAGCAGCTAAAAATCGCACTCGGAAACATTGAGAAAGAGGAAAGAGGCGT
This sequence comes from Candidatus Poribacteria bacterium, assembly GCA_022824835.1. GTDB lineage: Bacteria > Poribacteria > WGA-4E > WGA-4E > WGA-3G > MSPOR6. The sequence goes on from JAJDZB010000004.1 coordinate 30,148, forward strand.
GCTACTCTATATGCGGCAAGAAGGCAGAGGCATGGGACTCAAAGATAAAATCCGAGCATATAGCCTACAGGATAATGAAGGATTAGACACAGTTGAAGCGAACGAAAGACTCGGGTATCCACCAGATTTACGTGATTACGGAATCGGCGCACAGATACTCGTTGATTTAGGTGTAAGAAAGATGCAACTCATGACGAACAACCCTCATAAAGTCAAAGGACTATCAGGATACGGGTTGGAAATCATTGAACAGATCCCGCTGCAAACAACACCCAACTGCTACAACGTGAATTATTTGCAGACGAAACGAACGAAACTCGGACATCTCCTATAAACAATATTCTACCATAATTGCAGGAAATTTATACAATATGCCAAATATATATGAAGGTGACCTGAATTGTAATGGATTAAAATTCGGAGTCGTTGTCAGCAGATTTAACAGCTTTATTACCACGAAACTCTTAGATGGCGCACTTGATGGAATAAAACGCCATGGCGGCAACTTAGATGACGTAGATGTCGTATGGATTCCAGGTGCTTTTGAGACACCAAGCATAGCAAAAAAACTCGCAGATAGCGGTAGATACGATGCACTCATTTGTATCGGGGCAGTTATCCGGGGTGCTACGCCGCATTTTGATTATGTCGCAGGTGAAAGTGCAAAAGGTGTCGCACAAGTAGCACTAAACACGGGTGTCCCTATTATCTACGGAATTATTACGACAGACACAATTGAACAAGCAATTGAAAGAGCTGGAACAAAAGCCGGAAACAAAGGAGCTGAAGCAGCTGTAACCGCTATTGAAATGGCAAACCTAAACAGACAACTCCAAGCACTTGATAGATAGCGAAAATATAACAAATGATTGCAATTATAGACTACAAAGCCGGTAACCTTACAAGTGTTGCGCGGGCATTGGACCAACTCGGTTATGAAAACAAGATAACTGACGATCCAGACACAATACTTTCCGCAGAACGCATGATCTTCCCTGGTGTTGGTGCCGCAAAAGCAACGATGGAAAATCTGAAAAAGCGATCTCTTGACGACGTACTATGCAAATTCTACGAATCTGGTCGCCCCATGTTAGGGATCTGTATCGGTATTCAGATACTATTTGAGCATAGTGAGGAAGAAGACACCGATTGTCTCGGACTTCTACACGGTTCAGTAAAGAAGTACCCTAAACACAATGGACTCAAAGTTCCGCAGATCGGATGGAACGAAGTAGCACAAGTTCGTCCACACAAGGTATTTGAAGATGTCCCAAATCCCGCACATTTTTACTTCGTAAACTCATATTATCCTATGCCAGATATGAAGGAGGCAGTCATCGGTCAAACAGTTTACGGTATAGAATTCTGTAGTGCAATAGCATATAGAAACATTGTGGCAACACAATTTCATCTGGAGAAAAGTGGTCGCGTCGGATTAAAAATGTTGGATAACTTCCTGAAATGGCAAGTAGATAAGGGGTGTTCTTAAAAGTAGTAGGCACACGCCGTGTGCCGTTCTTTAAAAGTAGTAGGCACACGCCGTGTGCCGTTCTTAAGAGGGTTATAGATCGCATGAGAACGCTGCTATTAGCTCTCGGTGTGTTATGTGTCAACATTCTCGTTTATGTTGTGTCAGAAATACACCAATATTATCCGATTATATCACACTTATATTATGGGGTCATAGTTATCGCAGCTGCATATCAGAATGCAAGAAGCCAGAATATACTACTCGGTTTGACAACTGTTGCAAATTTGTTCTATGCCTTTACGAACCCAACAAACATTGGAGGTATCGCAATAGCATTTCTATACCCTGTTATTGCGTTTAATCTTGTTAGCACTATTCGTCAACTACAGTTTCAAAGACTAAATCGCACAGAAGAGATGGATAAGATTAGCATGGCAAAGACAACATTGGAGAAACGGGTTCGCAACCTATCCGTTGTTTCCGAAGTTAGTCAAACTGCCAATGCTGCCCTTGAACTTGAAGAACTATTTCATAGAACAATCGAAATCCTGTCACAACATCTCGGCATCTATCGCGGAACTTTGAATCTATATGAGAATGGACACATCGTTCAACCAATTGAAGTGAATTTAGGATTAACTGAAGCTGAACTAAAACGAGGAACAGACCACCAAATTGAAGAAATAGAAAGAAAAGTCTTAGCTGATGGAAAAGCAAGAGGAATACCACATCAACGTATCCCTAAACCTTCCGTTATATTACTGCCTCCAGAAGAGGTAGAATCTAAAGACAATATAGACTTTTGGTGTCTGCCAGTAATTGTTGAAGACCAAATTATTGGTACACTCCGGATTGACAAGGCGAAGGATGAACTGACTGCTGCAGAAGACTTACATGTATTAGAGATCATCGCCGCAATCATCGCACAGAGAGTGAAAATCAAGCAGACAATTGACGCTTTGGTGCAATCTGAACGACTCGCAGCTCTCGGCAAACTCGTTACCACAATAGCACATGAAGTACGAAATCCGTTAGGAAGTATACGTTTAGCAACACAACTTCTCAGTGAACCTAACGATAGACATGGTATTAGAAATGTGCCGCTATCTGATGAAGAACAAGCAGAAATCGATGAATACACCGCTATTATTATCAAAGAGGTAGACCGACTTAACCGATCAATTGAACAACTACTCGCTTTCGGGAAACCTGCAACAGCAGATGCAGAACAGTGTGATATTCACGAGTTGCTGGATAGCTGCATCGCTACTTATCAGCCAGAATTTGACCGATATGAAATTGATGTTATCCGTAAATATAGAAAATGTCCATCTATGAACGTCAATCAAGATGGAATGACACAAGTGATATTTAATCTGTTTTCCAACGCTATTGAAGCAATGGAAAAAGGTGGAACCCTAACAATTAATACTGACTTTTCAGACGAAACAGAAACGACACGTATACGAATACAAGACACCGGTCCCGGTATCTCAGCAAACGATGTGCAAAATCTCTTTGATGCATTCTATACAACAAAACAGAAAGGGACAGGTCTTGGATTGTATATCAGCCAGAAAATATTAGCAGAACACGGGGGTAGTATTCAAGTTGATGCTGAACTATCAACGGGTACTGCGTTCATTATATCCATACCAAACACAACCGATTAATTCGATAGGACTTACGCACTCACCCGGTAGGTGAGGTTTCTAACCGTACCGAATCCTGTGAAATTTGGTCATTTTGCATAAGTCCTGATTCGATCAATAATTCGAGCAATAAATATGTCCTATTCAATACTCATCGCAGATGACGACCACAGTTTACGTTTAGTCCTAAGTGCTGTACTTGAGAAGGCAGGATACCAAACTGTCAAAGCAAAAAACGGGCAAGATGCAATCACATGTGTACAGCAAGATGAGTTTGATGTCATACTGCTGGATATATTTTTAGGGGATGTAGATGGACTGGAGTTAATTGAATCTCTTCAGAAACGCAATCCATCAGCTGCGATTATCGTCATCACTGGACACGGTACAACACAAACGGCTATTGAAGCCGCAAAACGCCGCGCGTATAGTTACCTTACAAAACCTGTCGATAAAGAGGAACTGCTTAACATTGTCGCGCGCGCAGCAACCGCTGCAACTATTACAAAAGAGGAACGTGAAATCAAAGCTGCACACCCATCCTTGATCAATTCACAGACCATTGATGCACAAGGTAGAATGGTGGGGCAGAGTCCCGCTATGCAAACTGTATATCAGATAATTGGTCGTGCTGCTGTGAGTGATGAAACCGTACTGATTATGGGAGAAAGCGGCACAGGGAAAGAATTAGTCTCAGAACTCATTCATAAGAATAGTCCACGCAGTGAAAACCCATTTATCGTGGTCGATTGCAGTGCGATCCCACCAAGCTTGATTGAAAGTACGCTCTTTGGGCACGTCAAAGGTGCATTTACCGATGCACATGCTGACAGGAAGGGGAAATTCGAACAAGCCGACAGCGGCACAATCTTTCTTGATGAAGTGGGAGAACTCCCTATTGATATTCAGATGAAACTGTTACGTGTCCTACAAGAACGGGAGATCGAACCTGTCGGCAGTAACGAAACGCGACAAGTAGATGTCAGAATAATCGCCGCTACAAATCAGAAATTGAACAACGCAATAGCACAAAAAACATTTCGGGACGACCTATATTACCGTTTGAATGTTGTCCCGATTTCTCTACCGCCTCTAAGAGAACGGAAAGAGGATATTCCACAACTCATTGATCTATTCACCAATCAGTTTGCTCAGGAATATCAAATTCCTAAGATTAGCATCTCCTCTGATACAATAGAGAAACTTATTGCATATCATTGGCCCGGAAATGTGCGAGAACTGGAGAATGCAATCAAACGCGCACTTGTGATGTGTTCAGGACAAATGCTCCTCACGGAACATTTTTCGCAGCTAATCGAAAAAGAACCTGAAAATCCCATAGAGAGCCAGAATATCGCTCAACAAGTATATGCATTGCTGCAACAACAGGTCTCTCTTTATCTGGAATCCGAAACAGATGGGAGTGAACTCCATGCAGAAATCAGAGAAACTTATGAAAAACCGCTCTTTGAAATTGTGCTTCAACATACTGAAGGTAATCGCAGTAAGGCATCAGAAATACTTGGCATTAACAGAAACACACTTCATACAAAGTTAAATGAATACGGAATCAAATAATTATTCCATCTTATATTGAATAAATGTAGATTGAGATTATACTAATGGATATAGGAAAAGTAATCGGGACTGTCGTCGCTACAAGAAAAGACCCAAGTTTAGAAGGTACACGGCTTCTCCTCTTACAACCGTTAGATGAGAACTATACCCCTATTTCAAAGCCAATTGTCGCGGTTGATACACTACAAGACGCTGGGGTAGATGAATTCGTCTATTACGTTATGGGTGGGGATGCTGTTGGGGTACTACCCGGAAGACGAATGCCGGTAGACGTGGCAATCGTAGGTATTGTTGACACTGTCACACTTGACGAGAAGTTGAACTCGTAGGTCGGGTAGAGGAACGAAACCCGACATGATAGACACAATTATTACGTGTCGCCAGTTAATATTTTAATGGCGCTTCGCTCTACCCGACCTACTTATTTAGTCTGGACTATCCACTAAGGTGGAAAGAAGGAAAGTTGGAAGAGTAGAAGGGAGGAATCATAAATATGTACCTCGCAAAAGTCATCGGCAAAGTTGTCTCTGTAATAAAGCATCCTGCATATCAGAATCGCACCTTGTTGCTTGTTCAACCCATAAGTCTTAGGTCAGAACTTGTCCGAACACCGACAATTGCAGTCGACTATGTCGGCGCAGGTGAAGGAGATACCGTCATCGTTGGGGCTGGACCCGGCGTTGCACAAGAAGTATTCGGTATAGAGAACGCACCAATAAGAGAACTCATCATGGGAATCGTTGATCATTTTGATGTGTCATTTCTGGAGGAAACAAAATGGGAAGAGGAAGAATAGGTCGTACTGAAATCGGAAAGCAGCTTCAACGCATACACACTAAGCATACACCAACAACCATGTCTGTCTGGATAAACATTATCAGCATAATCAGTTTATGCTGTGTCTGTTTCTCTCTGAATGCCTGCCGACTTGCTCACGTCTTATCCACGCAATACAGTGAGAACATTGCACGTGCAAACTACGGCACTGAATCAAACCATCCAGGATTGAATGATGGTAATACTGAAACTGTAGCAACACTTCCAGCTGCAAATGTACGAAACTTCATCATACGATTTGCAGATGTGCATCCTGTCCGCAAAATTGTCGTTCACAATGGAAACCTATTCAGATTTGAGATGGAATATCTGAATCCTGATACGGGTAAATGGCAGGCGTTTAAAAATGTGATACAAAGACGGAACTTAGAAGGAAAACGGGCACAACCTATCTTTGAATTCGATAGATTGAACTTTAAAACACAAATGATAAGAATAAACGTCTCACGGACTGTAGATGATATCATCGTAAACAAATTCACACGAGATCCTGGCGACAAGATTGTCAATCAACGTAGAGAACTCGCTGGTCAATATCTGCCTCATTTCCGCGTTGTACGACCATCTGTAGCACAAGTTCGTGAAATAGAGGTATACCACCTCGCACAAAAAAAGTGAGATGATCCCTTCTCACCTATCACAAATTCTACTATACAATACTTATGAAATATACTTCTGTCCTCACAGCAATTTTACTCATCTTATTATGTGTCTCATTTGGGAATGTCTTACCAATTGAAACTGCATTGAACCAAAGCGACAGTCAGTTTTTCGCAAGCAGAAATAAAAATGATATTAAACATGTTAGGGGAAAGGTCGAATTGTTGGATGCGTCCACACAAGGGGTTACATTGCAACTCTCTATTGACAGATCTGACTTTGACATTGATACACTGGAAAAGAGCGGGGAACAATTTCATAGCTTATCTTTTCCAAACTGCAGTTACACAACTGAACACGAATCTTTTAAACTCCCAATGCAAACCGCTCTCATAGGTGTACCCTCCGATGCCAGTTTTACAGTGCGGATAATCGATAGCACAGAATATACTACCGTTCAGCTAAAACATAGGTTGAAAACGACAAACTTTCACTTTAACCCCGATAAGATAAGTCGAATTGGCAATTCAGCAAATACCGCGATTATTGATCGTTTCCTACCTAATAAGTTTGCACAAATCGGAAAAGCAGGATGGATAAGAGAGAATCGGGTTCTGCCTTTAACAATATATCCAGTACAATATAATCCTGCAAGTCGTGTCGTTAAACTCTATCATCGTCTCGTCATTCAGGTTCAGTTCAATGGTGTGGCAAAAGCACCTTCAGCCGTTAGTAGTTTCCCTCGTCCCGAATCTGCTGTATACGAGGAAATATATCGAAAAATGCTCATCAATCCCAATACTGCAAAGCAGTGGAGATCTCCGATTAGCCAAACAACGCCGAGAGGTGATCTCTCACTATCTACAGATCTTACCCAATCTTCAGATCTTACACTTTCTACAGTTCCTACAAAGGCTCATTCACGTCTTACAATACAGAGCGCACCCACAATTACATCACCACGATATAGGATTATCATCGCAGAATCAGGGATGTATCACATCACAGGAAGTGACTTAATCGCAGCAGGTGTTGACATTTCATCAATCAAACCAAATACAGTATCACTATCAAATAAAGGTAAGCAGATTCCTATATATATACGAAATTATCGCAACGGACAGACTTTAGATAATGCTACTGGATTGGATGCCGACAGTGAGATTATCTTCTACGCACAACGGCACAGTGGCAAGAATACTTACATTGATCCTAATTCTGATGTGAACGTCTATTGGATCTCATGGAATAACGGACCAGGGCTTAGAATGGAAACTACTGTGCTGTCGTCAGAAACTAATCCATCTTTTAACGACACACCTATACTCCATCAACCTAACAGTTTTCTAACACGGGTTCATATCGAAAGGGACTTACAGTTTCGGCGATTTAAAACTTATGGACTGCCAGACGATATTGATATAGACGAGTTCGGTGAGGGGATTCTATTACGAAATTTCAATCTTAATGCTTTGCCAGAATTGCCTAAGGATAGCTGGTTCTGGGCACAGGTTAGCGCACCACAAAGAAGGGCTTTTCCTTTTACGCTGCACGGAGTCGCTGGCACCGGCGAAAAAGCCACTATTAGGATCATTCTACACGGAAGGTCTACCGGGGCACACTTGGCTGACCTCTGGTTGAACGATAAGAGCATACTCGGATCAGTTGAATGGATCGGTGATACAGAATATCGATTTGAAAATAGACAAATATCCCAATCAAATCTCATCAGTGGACAGAATACAATAAACATGATAAGCCAAGGCGGACACGGTATTGATCTTATCATGATGAACTGGTTCGAAGTTGATTATTGGCGGACATATCAAGCAACAGAAAATATACTACCTTTCTCTATTACAATTCTACCAGAAGAAACAAACGGTGCAGAAGAAACAAACGGTGATGAAAATATCTCCTTTAAGGTTAAATTAAAAGACTTCACTAATCCCAACATTGAAATCTATGGCGTTGATGGAACACGTTTTGTTGGAATCTCACCAACCGAAGATGAGGATAATCCAGGTATCTTTCATGTAGATTTCCAATCTGTGCAGATCGGTAGCGGACAACAGTATCAAAACAGTGAACAAAACGAATTCAATACATCCATCCAATATATTGCCCTAACAAGAGATAAATACCAAAAACCGGTAGAGATCATAAAGGATACACCATCAGATTTAAAGAATACACAGAACGGCGCAGATTACATAATTATTACGGATGCCGAATTCGTCCGAGATGCACAGCCACTTGCTAACTTCAGGAGCAAACAAGGTTTGCGAACAAAAATAGTGCAAGTTCAAAATATATATGATGAATTCAATCACGGAATTCCAAATCCTTATGCACTCCAGGACTTCCTAAAATACGCCTATCAAAACTGGCAACCACCAGCACCGACTTATGTCTTACTATTTGGCGACACAAATCTAAGAGAAAAAACCAGCACTGTACCTACGATACAGATACAAGTGCCAGGGTACGGGTCTTCCGCAAGCGATCACCAATTTACAACAATCCGGGGAGATGACCAATTTCCTGACCTGTTAATAGGAAGAGTACCAGTGGCAAATAGTGTTGAGGCACGGATTTTTGTAGAACGCGCAATCAACTATGAAAGCAATAGAAATAGAGGTCCCTGGTACAAACGTATACTTATGCTTGCAGGTTCTGATGCCGATTTTCACCACCAGACCGATTCACTCGTTGAGCATAGTGATTTAACAAAAAAATATGAGACTGAGGTCATCTATGCACCCCCAACCGCAGATGATGAACTAACACTCGGAGAAGGCACTACGCCTGTCGGAAGACAAGTAATCAATGGATTCAATGCAGGAGCAAGCATCGTAAATTATGTCGGACATGGTGGAGGCGGAAGATGGGCATCCAGTCGGATGATGGATTTGGAGGACCCACATATAAACTTAACAAATATATCACAATTGCCTTTTGTCATCAGTATGACCTGTTTTACAGGGGCATTCGATATCCCAGGTGGATGCCTGGCAGAAGAATTCCTTAGATCAGAAACCGGCGGAGCAATCGGAATCATCGGAGGCACAAGCATAGGGTTACTACTACAAGACCATATTCTTAACACAGAAATATTCAAAGTCGTTTTTAATGACAAAACACAGCACTTAGGGGCAATTGTCGCTGAAGCAAAAACCAACTTTCTTATTCTCTTACCCGGATATCCAGACTTAGCCAATATCTTTACACTTTTCGGGGATCCAGCAACAGAATTGATCTTACCACATACAGAATTACACGTCACATCCAATCTAAAACAGGTTACTAACAAGCACGACTTCGTGACAGGTACAGAGGTAACTGTATCAGGGAGGTTACCCAATCTTGACTTCACTGGAGATGCCGAAATCACCGTGCTACCCAATCCTATAATACGACAAACGAAGAAAAAACGAACATCATACCGATCTACCGATATTGATACGCGACACGCATTGGATAACACACCGCGTATTCAAACTGTTCAAGTGGTAGATGGGAAATTCGAAACACAAATACAACTCCCTTACAACAGTGAATTTGAGGCTTTTAATCTAAGAGTGTATGCATGGAACAGTGATGAAGATGCTATCGGATACGCAGCTTATACGCCTATGGATAGGTATATTAAAAACCATCAAACTGAACCACATCCCGCCGCCCCTGAACAACCCATACACGTAGTCGCTAATGTCACTGATCATAAGTTAATTGAAAAAATGACACTGTTCTGGAGCGATTTTGTCATCAAATCCATACATGAAGATGCAGAGCCAATTCCAATGATTCACATTGAAGGAAATACATTTAGAACCGAGGAACCCATCCCTACTCGTTCCAGGGGCAGACAGATTGATTATATCATTCAGATAAAACCTTTAGATGGACATTTACTTCACACTGAGCTCGTTACCTTTGATGTCGGTGAAGCGGAAGCGGACCTCTCTGTCTTACAAGATACTATCAAGTGGAGTAGTGATGCTCCCTATCCCCTATCAGTTCAGATACTGAACGACGGAAATATTCCCGCAAAGAATATACCCGTGCACTTTTTTCAAATACCTGTCGATGAAAACGTTGATACACAAAATATCACACGGGAAACGCTGGAAAACGCAACACTAATCGGAGGCAAACAACAGATACTATCGGAAGTAAGTGCCAATGAGATAACAGTGGTAGGAGTACCTTGGACACCCCTCCCCGGTAAACACCTTATCGCTATTTTGGTTGACATGACTTCAGACGAAAATCCTTATGGGGTTGTGCAGGAATCCAATGAATTCAATAACTTCGCTTCAATTGAGTTTACCAACAACCGATTGTTTCTAACACCCGATAACATCAAAACCCCAATTCAGAGTCCAGACGGTATATTCCATTTCTCCATCCCAGATGAGAATGCCAATACCTCGTCGGTAATTACTTTTGAAACCGAAGCATTGACAATACCTAACCAACCAGATATAACGTATACATCCAATGTAGTTGATCCAACTTCCGCTCTGGCATACCGTCTTGCCGTTACTGTTGAAGGCACTGATGAAACTGATTTGAAGGGTACAGTTACTTTTGTAGAAACAACACCTGATACCCCAAACAACTATAAAAAATACATCTATAAGAGAGACGATGAAACGGGAAATTGGATTCGCATCGGACAACAGATAGAAAACGATGACTCTATCTCTGCAGCGGTTACGCTTCCCGGCACCTTTGCACTGCTTTCACATACAGATAGCACCCCGCCAACACTCTCTTTAACTGTTGAAAACCAAGGGTTTATTGATGGAGATTACATCCCTGATGCCCCTACATTCACAGCAAGGATTGAAGATGCCAACGGGATTGATCCACATCCAGATAAGATAATCCTCACACAAAACGGAAAAAGAATACCACAAGATGAATACACCCTATCTACCTCTGCAACCAATACCAATCTACTTCTGGTAACCTACTCACCCGCAACTGCATTACAGAGTGGAAATCTAAGAATTCGCTTGCAAGCACATGATGCAAACGGAAATGTAGACGATGCTGAACTCAAGGCAAAGGTCTCAGGTGGATTTGAGATAAAGAACATCGCAAACTTCCCAAACCCATTCAAACCGGGACAAGGTAAAGGAAAAGGCACAGATTTCGCATACTATCTCACCCGAAGTGCCGACAAAGTCAGTCTTAAAATATATACACTCACAGGTAAACTCATCACATCGGTAGATACACTTGATGCATCTACCTCCTACAACGAATACCATTTTGATGGGTTAGATGCGGACGGTGACCCGCTTGCAAATGGCGTCTATATCTACAAATTCACAGCGACAAAGGACGACGAACGTGTTCAAAAGGTTGGGAAAATCGTCGTCATTAAGTAAATTAATAGTAGTAGGCACACTCCGTGTGCCGTTTTAATAGTAGTAGACACACTCCGTGTGCCGTTATCCCTCACGTCCAAATATCAATACATCGTACGGCATATCCAAATATGTAAACTGATTCAAAAGTCTACCTTCAGAAGTAAATCCTGCGTCTTCTAATACCGCCACCTTAGCTTCAGCAGTGTGATCAACATAACACTGAACCTTGAAATCAGGAAAAGACAGTGAAGAAAGTAATAGAGAAGCATCATCTGCAAAATTTGGATGGAAGAAAATATCCAAAATAGCAATCTCTGGACGCCAACGTGTATCACGACTTAGAGTTCCCCAACCAACAATCGCACCATCTGACGAAACTAACATCTTCGCGTCGTGATAAACATCATTCGCTTCCAAATCCTGTTTAAACATGAGGAACCCCGCCTCAAAATTCGTTGGACCGTAAGACCGCCATTTAAGATTTCGCAGTACAGGACCACAAGTAATACTTGCGAGTGCTGTGATTTTTGCCCAATCACACCATTCAACAGATTTCGTCTTAACGGGAGAAGGTGAGAAATACGCTTCCTCAAAATCTGAGTTCACATAATACTTCATAAAACCAGATTCGGGGATAACACTCTCGAATCCAAAACCTTTATATATATGGTATGGGTGTCCATTATATCCTGTCCCAAGGTAGAGTGCACGTCCCTTCCGTTGTCGAAAATCCTCCATCTGAAAAGCCATTGCACCTTTGCATGCACCTTTCCTTCTTTCATCGGGAAGTGTAAAAACATGACCTAATATCCCGATTCCCTCATGTTCCACGGTCATGATGTTGGTAATTATTGCGTCCTCAACCTTCCCTACATAAAACCGCGTCTCTAATGCATCCATTGATTCCGTCACACACCTATCAATATGCCATTTGAAAATACCTGGTTTATGTCCGAGAAACTTCATTATTTCCTCAGCGTGTGATGCATCAGGAGCAGATATCACACCCACTTCCATCTGTTGACCTGTTTTAAGAACAGTATTTCCTAATATTTTATACATGTCTACCCCGCATAATGAAATTATAAAATTATTGACATTTTTTTTTGAATATCATATACTTAAAATAGTAAGGTGTCAAGACACCTATTAGATTATCATTCATACCTGGATATGTTCAGAGAAATCGGAGAAAAAATGGTATTAGAACGGACACTTGTTTTGGTGAAACCAGATGGCGTTGAACGCGGACTTATCGGTGAGATAATTTCCCGATACGAAAGAAAAGGACTAAAACTTATTGGACTAAAGTTAATAAATTTCTCTCGCGTCAAAGCGGAAGAACTTTATGCTATCCATAAAGGACGACCATACTATGAGAAACTCATAGAATTTATGACCTCAAAACCTATTGTCGCAATTGCAATCAAAGGAAATAACGCAATTGATTTAGTCCGTCTAATTAATGGAGAAACTGATCCCCTAAAATCTGTTCCGGGAAGCATCCGTGGCGATTTTTCCACTGACATCACATATAACCTTGTGCATGCATCGGATTGCAAAGAAAATGCTGAGTCCGAACTGGCAATCCTATTTTCTCCAGAAGAACTCTGTTCTTACAATTAACGTCATTTTGATATATAAACTGCATTCAGAAAGTATAATCTATTTGTTAGTTGAAAATCCGTAAGAAAAGGACGCTTCTATGTTCTGAATTATCCAGTATTAGATACGCTTTATGTAAGTGGGATCAATGAAAAACCGAGAAAGTAACCATCATTTTGTCCAAAGAAACGCACCATATCTCTATTGTCTGCGCGACAATTGGGTTGCTGTCCTGCTTGATATTACTTTTTTAACATCGGTTTTTAGACCCCCCCCCCCCGCAAACGTCACTGTTAAATATAACAACACATTACGGCAAAACAACTTTGAATGCAACAGTAATTCTACCGTTGCTGTACCCGCACGTCCATTTTGGATCGTTGTGGGTTTCTTTTGTTACGTCCAGCTTGCGTTACACACGACGCAAACGTCAGTTATACATTTATTCAATCTAACACTAATCTATAGTTAAGGAGGAAAAACAATGAACAGAGTTAGTAGACAGAGAACACACAATGGATGGAAACATCCAATACGATTCACATTCCTGATTGCGCTTACCATCGGAGTTGCCTTCAACCTATACGCTGGTAAAGACGACTGTACAAACATAGACGGTGATGGGGCAGTACCAATATCGGAAGTAAATGAAGAAAGTGTCGGCACAGCGAATGATTACGATGAAGTCGTTGAAGAGGACGACCGTAAAGGTGTTATCTATCTCGCCTTGATCGGCGGGAGTCAACCGACCCCAAACGCTTGTGGACTTATTCCTAAGAATGATGCCAGCCAATGGACAGGATGGGGAGGTCCTCTTAACTTTGATAACGTCACAATCGGTGAAGGGGCAACTACGCGAAACCATATCGTAATCGGCGGCACCTATTTTGAACGTGGAATCGGTGCACATGCTGTAGCGACACTGGTTTACGATTTATCTGGGGATAATTACCGAAGATTTGAAGCTTATGTCGGTATGTCAGATGAAAAAGATCCAACCGGATGCAACCATGGAGGAAGTAGTGATTTTACCTTCTCAATTGATGGAAAAGAGGCATTTAAATCTGAAAGACTTACAGGGTCCGAAAATAACGAAAATGTAGATGCAGTCAAGGTGGAATTTGATATCCCTACAGGTGCAAAAGAACTCACGATTGTAATGGGGGATGGCGGCGATGGCGTTGGTTGCGACCATTCAACAATTGGGGATGCTAAACTCCTAACCGCACAAGCACTTGCAGTGGAACCTGCAAACAAACTTCCTACAATATGGGGACATCTGAAAGAAAGTTATTAATTGTTGTGAAATGTAGATTATTATATATATATTAATTTAATTGTTTTTTCATCTCAAATGGAGGTTTAAAACTTATGAAACTCAGTTATATTTCTGCTTTATGTCTAACACTAATTGCGGCTTTAATCTTTAGTGTGTATGCTGACAAAAGTGATTGCACTAACTTAGATGGACCTGGTGCTGTGGCAATCTCAGAGGTGTCTTCCGAAGATGTCGCAACGCCAAACGATTACGATATGGTCGTTGAAGAGGATACCCGAGCAGGTGTTGTCTATTTGGCTTTATTGGGCGGAAGTCAACCCAACCCAAATGGGTGTGGATTAATACCAAAAAACGATGTCGGACAATGGACAGGTTGGGGTGGTCCGTTGAACTTTGACAACGTTACAATCGGTGAAGGGGCAACAACACGAAACCATATCGTCATTGGCGGAACTTACTTTGAACGCGGTATCGGCGCACATTCAGTTGGAACTTTTGTCTATGACCTAACAGGTGCAGATTATACACATTTTGAAGCTTATGCAGGAATGTCAGATGAAAAAGACCCTGGCGGTTGTGGACACGGCGGCAGCAGTCATTTCACCTTTTCTGTTGATGGCAATGTGATAGTTGAAACGGATACCTTAACAGGAAGCTTAGATGGTGAAAACGTTGACCCCTTAAAAGTTGAATTTGAAATTCCTGCAAACGCGCAAGAACTCACAATCGTGATGGGAGATGGTGGCGACGGTTTAGGGTGCGACCACTCATGTTTAGGAGATGCAAAACTCCTAACCTCAGAAGCAACCGCTGTTGAACCCGCAAATAAACTCCCAACTATTTGGGGACATCTAAAGTCACGCTATTAAAACATTCTTATATTTTATGTTTGTCAGCAATCTAACAGAATGTGCGTTTCTTTGTAGCATCATTCTGTTAGATTGTGCCTTTTCTTTGTAGCACATTCTGTTAGATTGTGCATCTCTTCGTAGCACATTCATCCTTGATTGTGTTTTTTTCTACAACATACATCCTCCATTATACACCTCTCCGTAGTTTACAGAGCACCTGATGGTCATGAAAACACCTTGAAATCCCCAAACATACTTCCGCGCCAGCTATGTTAACTGGCGTGTTCTCCGCGCCTTCCGCGATTCTGACAAAAAATAGAAACAGTAACCCTAATCACAAACACTCAATCCACCAAGAACCCCTTCCCCTCTTCCATCCTTCCACCCTCCCCTCTTCCATCCTTCCCCTCTTCCCTCTTCCATCCTTCCACTTTTCCCTCTTCCACTCTTCCACCCTTCCTGCACCCTTCAAATGAATTGAATTTAAACAGTTAATGTGATAAAATGACAATGAAACATATCATTAAAGGAGTTTTTAAATGCCCCATCCCTCTCACAATCTATTCAATACACGTAAGCACTTAACAAACGACAATTACGATTGCGCTTACTATTCACTACCTACATTAAGTGAAGCATGCAACGTTTCAATAGAGACCTTACCTGTAAGTATTCGTATACTACTTGAATCATTACTACGGAATTATGATGAACATCAGATCACCGAACAAGATATCATTAACTTAGCAAATTGGGATGCCAAGAATCCAAAATCTGCCGAAATACCGTTCAAACCTGCTCGTGTCGTCGCACAAGATTTCACAGGAGTGCCACTTGTCGTTGATATTGCTGCAATGCGGTCTGCTGTAGACAAACTCGGTGGAGATCCCAGCATGATCGAACCGCTTGTCCCCGTTGATTTAGTCATAGACCACTCAATTCAAGTAGATGCTTACGGAACAGAAAATGCTTTTCAGTTCAACACACAAAAAGAATTTGAACGCAACAAAGAGAGATATGAGTTCCTAAAGTGGGGACAACAGGCTTTTGAAAAGTTCAATATCATACCACCATCAATCGGAATTGTGCATCAGGTGAATCTTGAGTATCTTGCACAGGTCGTCATGGTAGAAGACGTAGTAGCATATCCCGACACACTCGTCGGAACAGATTCTCATACCACGATGATTAACGGCTTAGGTATCGTCGGATGGGGGGTTGGCGGAATTGAAGCTGAAGCAGCAATGTTGGGACAACCGGTATACATACTAACACCGGAAGTGCTCGGCGTTCACATGAAAGGAAAACTACAAGACGGTGTAACAGCAACCGACCTCGTATTGACAGTAACCCAGCAACTTAGAGAAGCATCCGTCGTCGGAAAATTTGTTGAATTCTTCGGTGAAGGGGTTGAAGCACTCGCATTGCCAGACCGGGCAACTATATCCAACATGTGTCCTGAATACGGGGCAACGATAGGATTCTTCCCGCCAGACGCTGAAACGATGCACTATCTCAGCCTCACAGGTCGTGATGAAACACATGTGGATTTCGTAGAGAGATATCTTAAAACACAAGGTCTGTTCGGGATACCGCAGATCGGTGATGTAGAATACTCTGATGTCTTAGAAATTGATTTGAGTGAAATTGAACCGAGTATAGCAGGACCAAAACGTCCACAAGACCGAATTCCGTTGTCAGATGTAAAAGAGACCTTTAATGACCTTCTGACACGACCCATTACAGAAGATGGATTTGGTGTAACAGAAATAGCAAGTAAAGGTACAGTTAAACACGGGTCTGTCGTCATCTCTGCCATTACCAGTTGCACCAATACAAGCAATCCATCAGTGATGATTGGGGCAGGACTGCTTGCAAAAAAAGCAGTAGAAAAAGGTCTACGGGTTCCTGACTATGTAAAAACGAGTTTAGCACCCGGTTCGCGCGTCGTAACTGAATATCTACGGAACACCGGCTTACTACCTTATTTAAACAAAATCGGATATAATGTCGTAGGGTATGGCTGCACGACCTGTATCGGTAATAGCGGTCCCCTCAATGAAGTTGTTCAGGATGCAATTGATGCTGAAAACCTTGTAACCGCAAGCGTCTTGAGTGGAAACAGAAACTTTGAAGCGCGTGTGCATCCAGAAATCAAAGCCAATTTTCTGATGTCACCCCCACTCGTTGTCGCGTTCGGTCTTGCAGGACGAATCGACATTGATCTATCTACAGAACCTATCGGATACAGTGATGCAGGAGAGGGTGTTTTCCTCAAGGATATATGGCCCACACGTCAAGAGATCGCTGAAATGATTGCCACTGCTGTAAACCGAAGCACCTTCAAAGAGATGTATGAATCCATCGGCAATCAAGCACCCGAATGGGAAGAACTTGCGGGGGCAACAGGTGTCCTTTATCCTTGGAACGAAAGAAGCACCTATATACAGCATCCTCCCTTTTTTGAAGGTTTTTCACGTGAACCAGCACCAATCTCAGATATTTTTGATGCACGCATACTCGGGATTTTTGGAGATTCTGTCACGACAGACCATATCTCACCTGCTGGTGCAATTGCTGCATCGAGTCCTGCTGGCAGCTATCTACAGGAACGCGGCGTAGAAACTCGTGATTTCAATACATACGGGGCAAGACGCGGCAATGACCGAGTCATGAGTCGTGGCACTTTTGCAAACCGACGTGTCCGTAACCTGATGACACCTGATGTTGAAGGCGGATACACTATGCTCTATCCAGAGGAAACACAGACAACAATCTATGAAGCAGCAAACCACTACCAAGAGAATGGTGTTCCGACAGTCCTCTTTGCAGGTCAAGATTACGGTATGGGAAGTTCGCGAGATTGGGCTGCAAAAGGACCAAAACTCCTCGGTGTGAAAGCGGTGGTTGTAGAAAGTTATGAACGGATACACCGCAGTAATCTAATCGGGATGGGGATTTTACCGCTACAGTTTATGGATGGCGAAAACGTACAATCCTTAAACCTTGACGGAAGCGAGATTATCAACATCACAGGATTTGCAGACGACTTGCAACCGGGACAAATCGCAAATATGAAAATCGTCAGACAAAACGGGGACACACTCACAACTGAATTACGCATCCGTATTGATTCACCCGTAGAAGTTGAATACTATAAGCACGGCGGGATTCTGGATTATGTCATTCGCAATTTCCTAAGTGGAGAATAACAATGCAAAATGCAATTAAAAGAATTTCTATAATCACACTCATCCTCCTATCCCTAACCATTGCATGTGACCGAGATGCTGATGACCATACTGAAATACTCATTATAGGTCCCTACAGAACAGAATGTATTGGCGCGCATCCACAGGAATGCTACCTTGAATACAACGAGGAAGCAGAAGCGTGGCATTTCTTTTATGAGGCTATACAAGGTCTTGAATATGAGGAAGGATACATCTACACCCTAAAGGTCAGTCTTCATGAACGACCAGAAGGAATTCAGGACGTAGGACGGTATGCGTATCGGCTTGTTGAAATCATAAGTAAAGAAGAAGCACCCGTTGATGAACGACCTCCCCGCAAACCAACCGAGTAGTCGTAAAATAAAGGTGTTAGTATCCAAACATATACCTACCGTGCATCTCTCTTAAAGGTAGTAGGCACTCTCCGTGTGCCGTCTCTTTAATAGTAGTAGGCACTCTCCGTGTGCCGTTGTCAAGCTCAATCCACACAACGAATCGTGCTACTACAAACGACATTTCCATAAATCAAGCGTCACCTCACACCTTTCGCTGTCTGTGTTGTTGCGTCAAATATTTATGCACACCACTCAATTATGTAACCTTTTCAACGAAATTACATTCTTACATATAAAAGGTAGTATAATCTTATTGAGCAACTCAAAAAAACGGTGATAGAAATGGATAAACACCATGA
>JAJDZB010000018.1:0-21018 GCA_022824835.1 Candidatus Poribacteria bacterium
AGTTTCTCATATATCCGTGTTTCTGAATCATCCTTAGTATGCATCCAGTATTCTGTGTTCTCTGAATGCATGTCTATGTTAATGTTAGCATCTTTAGGAAGTGCTGAGAGATGTTCTTCTGATGCTGTCGTCAGAAAGAGAATTGAATCGTATTCTGAAGAATCACATAGATATATGACAATAGGAAAACTGTTGTCAATATGAAAGTGGATTTGTTGAAACCGTTTTAGTATAGTCGGTATTGTTACACTCTCATCAATTTCGACCATTTTTAATGCCAGTTTCTGTTTATTTTCTAAAAATTTCTCAAGGATGTCATTCTCGGTAGTCTCTACATTGTGTCTGCACTGTACAACAATCTCAATACTGCGGCACACCTCTTCACATCGTCGCACCTCACCTGTCAAATCAGATCTAACGACGGTCTCACATTGATTTAGGATAGACGAAAGATTCTGCGCAAAAGTATCAGCAATTGAACTCAGCCGGATACCTCTGTTTGTATTAATGAATTGAAGACTGTCTGCAATTGTTTGTAATGTTTTTTTTCCAAAACCCTTTACACTTTGTAGGCTGCCATCCTGTACTGCTTGTTCAAGTTGTTTTACACTTTTAATATTATGGTCATAATATAGTCTATTAGCAGTTTTTCCTCCTACGCCTTGAACATCCAATAATTCTAAAGATTCTAAACCCATTTCTGTTTTGAGTTTTTGATATGCTTCACATGTACCGGTATCAAGAATCTCTTTCGTTTTTTCTTCTATTGTTTTGCCGATTCCGGGGATATTCTGAAATTTACCCGATTCGATCAATTCCCTCACATCCACTGTCAAATCGGCAAGAATCCTGGCAGCTTTCTGATATGACCGAATTTTGAATGATGCCTCTCCTCGAATCTGTAGAAAATCTCCTATATTACTGAAGATCCTGCTAATTTCTATATTGTGCATAACTTTATCTTTGATTTATATGTTATTCAAGTATGTTTTAGTATACTTTCTATTTGCAAGTATTCCGGCAAATAATCCAAGAAAGACACCCGTACATACAACACTGAGAAGTTGATTATAAGGCAGGAATTCCAGAACACCGAGTTGATAAGTAAATGCACAATAGAGTAAATAAAAACAAGTTAAACCTACAAGCGTTCCAAAGAAACCTAAGAAGAGTCCGTGGAAAAGGAAAGGATTTCTGATATGTCCTCTGGTTGCTCCTATAAGGTTAATGAGTTGTATTTCGTCATGACGTGAACTTGCGGTTTTTATGACTGCAGCACGAATGGTGAAGATTATCAATAGAACAGTTATTGTGATACAAGCAATTGTCATACGCGTAGTTTGTCTAAATAAATCCGTGAGAATTCCACTTCCTGTTAGATTGACATCATCTATTTGCGCAAAAGATTTAATCTCATAAGAGATCTCTTCTAATGTCTTTCGTGAAACATTGGATGAGTCTACAAATATTTTAAGAGAAGCGGGAAATGGATTGCTATCAGAAAAACCGACTTTTATCAGTTTTGCCAGGGATCCAAACTGTTCTTCTGCTCTACTCAGGTTCTCTTCCTTAGACACAAAGTCAATAAAGAGGATTTTATCCTGTTTTTGTAGCTGATTAGCAAAAGTCTTAGCATCCTCCTCAATTACAGTATCATTAAGAAAAGCGACAAGTGGTGGTACATCCTCATTGAGTTCAAGGTCCTTGTAGACCGACGTGTGATTAAACAGAAAGGTATTTAGGACAAGTGTGAAGAAAGCAAGCGTGAGAATACACAACAGGTTGTTTAATCTTGTCCTTCCAATATGTGTAAAGATATTTTGTATTTTGTATCGCATCTTATACTATCCCAGTATTTCAGCAATTTTAGCACTTATTATTAAAATTGTTATGATGTAATGCTACCATCCTGTAGTTTATATATACGTTTTGGTGAAGCATTCTTTTCACGTACAAATCGGTCTGGAAGATCAGGATCAGAAGTTGTAACTAACACTGTAGTGCCTTGAAAATTCAGGGCATCAAAAAGAGACAGCATATCAAGTGAGATGTTAGGATCAAGTGTCTCCGTTGGTTGATCAGCGAGTAACAGTAAAGGACTGTTGATGATTGCTCTTGCAATTACAAGTCGTTGTCTTTCGTTGTTTGAAATTTGGGTTGGTAGTGCATGCTTGCGATGGACTAAACCCATTTGATGTAGCATATTGTTCACATTTTCACGCAAAATACGATACTTAGTCCCAATTAACTTTTGGGGTATTTCAAGATTCTGTTCAACAGTTTTAGTATCGATTAATTTCCAATCTTGGAACACTACGCCTATTTTTCTTCTAAAGTATGGAATCGTTGCTGAAGTTAGTTCCTCAAGGGGTTGTCCGAGTACACTTAATGATCCAGCTGTAGGAAGCAATTCTCGATTGAGTAACTTAAGTAGCGTTGTCTTACCTGAACCGCTTTCACCAATAAGGAATCCAAATTCACCGCGTTCAAGTCGGAAACTGACTCTTTCCAATACGCTTAAATCTTGATAACTGAAACTCACTTGATGAAGTTGAATCATTATTTCTTATATCCGATGTTGGAATCAGTGATACTGTCCTAAGGTTCCTAAAAAATTAGTCTGTCAGTTCATTGGTGTAGATACAAAGTTTATCTGAACATGCATGTATTTTTTCTCCAGTCTTCAGTACTTTTTCAACAGTATATGCTGCATCACATTCCGGACACCGTTGTGCGATCGGTTTATCCCAACTGGCAAATCCACACTTAGGGTAGTTACTACAACCGTAGAAGACCTTTCCTCGTTTACTTCGCCGTTCACCTAAGTAACCGTCACAATCAGTCTCAGGACAGTCTACACCCATAGGTACAGGTTTTGCGTTTTTACATTTTGGATATCCACTACATGCCAAGAAACGTGCTCCTGCCCGACTCTGCTTTATAACCATTGGTTCGCCACATTTTTCACAGGCCGTGTCAGTTTCTTCTGGCTCTTCAGATGCGGTATTATCCCCGTTTAATGCTTTTATGTTTTTGCATTCAGGATAGTTCGCACATCCAAGGAAACGTCCATACCGTCCCCATTTAACGATCATTTTGCTACCGCACTTCTCACATGCTACGTCAGATTCAGTTTCCATTGATTTCCGTGCTTCATACATCTTATCTGGGGCTTGTTTCAATGCATCCTGGAAAGGCGGATAAAATTCGCTAAGTGTGTCATTCCATGCAGTCTTCCCTTCAGCAATTGTATCCAGTTTCTGCTCCATCTCTTTTGTAAATTCAACGTCAACAATATCAGGAAAGGCTTGAATTAGAAGTGCATTAACAAGTCTTCCAACATCTGTTGGAATAAGTCTCCGCTGTTCTTTCGTCACGTATCCCCGTTCTTGAATTTTAGATAGGATAGATGCATAAGTGCTCGGTCTTCCGATCTCCTTTGCCTCCAACGTCTTAACAAGGGTTGCTTCGTTATAACGTGGCGGGGGTTGTGTAAAATGCTGTTTAGGTTCTAACTTCCTGAGATCAAGCGTTGCGCCTTCATCAACATCTGGAAGTGTAGTATTTTCGTCACTATTATTCTCTTCATCAGAGGAAATGTCGTCTTTACCTTCCATATAGATACGTCTGAAACCGTCAAACTTAATAACCGAACCGGTGGCACGGAAGAGATAACGTCCTGCTTTTATATCTATAGTTGTTGAATCAAGTATGGCAGGATTCATCTGACTGGCGATAAACCGTTTCCATATTAATTCATACAGACGAAACTCTTCAGAGGTTAAGTGTGCTTTCAAAGAATCCGGTGTTCTTAATGGTAGCGTCGGTCTAATCGCTTCATGGGCATCTTGTGCGCCACTTTTTCTACGGTAACTGACTGCGCGCCCGGGGAGATAGTCACCACCATAAGTTGTTTTGATATAACTTCTAACAGCAGTTAGAGCATCTTGAGCGACACGAGTTGAGTCGGTACGCATATATGTAATCAATCCGACTAAACCTTCTTTACCAATTTCTAATCCCTCGTAAAGTTTCTGTGCAACCATCATTGTTTTTTTAGCAGAGAATCGGAGTTTCCGGGCAGCTTCTTGTTGTAAAGTGCTTGTAATAAACGGAGCAACAGGTCTCTGTTTTCGTTCCCGTTTATTTACCTTTTCAACTATAAATACTTGTTCTTTTGCGTCTTCTTTTATATTATTGGCACGCTCTTCGTCAATTCGAAATCCGTAGATATTTATTTCACCTTTCTTCGTACCAATCTTATGCAATTTTGCTTGAAAGAGATGCTCTTTTGTATCGGGTGTTAATGTAGCAGTGAGAGTCCAGTATTCTTCTGCGTTGAAAGCCTCAATTTCAGTTTCCCGTTCACATATCAGTCTAACAGCTACCGACTGGACTCGACCTGCACTCAATTCAGGTTTGACACTTCTCCACAAAAGTGGACTGATCTTCCATCCGATTAGTCTATCCAATATCCGTCGTGCTTGCTGTGAGTCTACGAGTGATTGGTCGATATTCCCAGGATTCTCTATTGCCTCTAATATTGCACTTTGAGTGACCTCATTATAAACGATACGGAAGATGGGTTTTTTTGTTTTCTTCAGTTCATTCGCAAGATGCCAACAGATGGCTTCGCCTTCTCTATCAGGATCAGCTGCGAGGTAAATGCAATCAACTTTTTTTGCTTTCTCAGTAATTGCTTTGACAACTTTGCCCTTACCATGGATCGTTACATATTTCGGTGTAAAATTGTTTTCAACATCAATCCCAAGTTCCTTCTTTGGTAAGTCTACGATATGTCCTACAGATGAGTCGACTATATAATCAGACCCTAAAATCTTCTCAATTGTTTTTGCTTTTGCTGGAGATTCTACAACGACTAATGACTTTGGCATTTTTACTATTTATTCCTTATTTTACTTATAGCTGTTTGGTTTACGGTCTATATTCAGTTCTAATACGTCTACTAAAAGCAACATACGGATTGTTTATTCAAACAACTTTTTATTTAATACGTATAAAATCCAATAAAGTGACAGAAATCGGCACAGTATACTCTTCATGAATGATTCACTCAATGTAATATATGACGAGAGAAACGGTGCTTTCGACAGTCTCTTATTCGTTGGCAAACGAGATAAGGTCAATTAGCAACTGGCGCATCCTTGAACGGTGGACAATATTGTCAATAAATCCGTAGGTTACCAATGTTTCAGCTTTCTGGAAGTCTTCAGGAAGTTCTTCCTGTAAACTTGCGACAGCGAGGGGACCCGCAAATCCAATACGTGCCCCCGGTTCAGCAATAATCACATCACCAAGGGATGAGTAACTGGCAGTTGCCCCTCCAAACGTAGGATCGGTAAGAACGGATATATAGAAACCACCGTTATTGGTATATTCAGTGCATGCAGCAGCAGTTTTCGCCATTTGCATTAACGCCAATGTACCTTCCTGCATCCGCATACCTCCACTAACAGAAATAATTAGAAGTGGTAATTGGTTTTCGCCTGCATGTTCTATGCAACGTGTAACTTTTTCACCGATAACAGCACCGCAGGTTCCTCCAATAAAACCGACATCGCCGATAGCGATGGCTACGTCATTTTTTCCAATTTTCGCTGTACCTGTCAACATTTCTGAACGCATCCCAGTTTTTGCGATGTCGCGTTCAAGTTTCTCAGTGTAATCAGGAAATTCCAAAGCATCAATTGAGTATAAGTTCGTATCGGTTTCTTGAAATGTCCCCTCATCAATGAGAAGATTGAGCCGTTCGCTTGCCCCCATGGGATAGTGCGCATCACAAACTGGACAGACTTTGTAATCTCTTAAAAAAGTATCGGTTTCTATTTCTGCGTTACAATATCTGCATAAGATGGTTTCTGGAGAATTGCTCATATTAATACTCTAATAACTGTTATGTATTGTCAGATTAATATAATACCACTCATCATATAGGTTGTCAAATTTATCTATCTAACAATGCACTGTACTGCTATTATACACACATCTTAAGAATAAGTATGCCGTAACCATCAACCTCCGCAATAAAATTAGGTGGGACAATAGTTGTAGCACTAAATTCGGTAATTACTGCTGGTCCATTGACGCGATTACCCGGTTTTAAGGACTCGCGACTGTAAAACTCAGTCGGATGATCTTCACCATCAAAAACGACCTGATCTTTCTTAATTCGCGCTTTTGAGGGATCAGAATTCGAGAGGGGTGATTTTTTCGTTATAGATTTTTCTGTTTCTCCAATTGCGCTGAGCCTTAAGTTGACGACTTCTACCACTGCATCTGGTCGTGCGTAGCTAAATCTTTGTTGGTGCATAGCATGGAATTCTGGCAGAAAGTTCTTCTCCTTGGAATGGTATGGAATACACAATTCATAGGATTGTCCCTCATACCGCATATCCAGTGAGCGATTGATAAGAAGTTGGTCCAAGGCAAATCCTTCTCTTTTCATATCCTTAACTGCCGAAGTTAGTAAGGCTTCAAACCCGATTTCCAAGTGTCTATTTAGTTCCTCAATACGATTATCTGTTTTCCAAAGAACAGTCTGTGAATAATCCTTGATAACATCAGCGAATAGCATACCGTATGCCGATAGTAATCCGCCATTGGGGGGAATCAGCACAGTTTTTATACCCAGATTCTCTGCCAGGAATGCTGCATGTAATCCTCCTGCGCCACCGAATGAAACAAGTGTAAAATCACGTGTATCGTAACCCCTTTCGACTGAAATTACTTTAATTGCCCGTTCCATTGTAGCATTTGCAATTTTTAATATTCCCTCAGCTGTTTTCTGTAAAGTAATGTCGACTTTATCAGAGATTTTTCTTAGATGGTAATCAATAGCATCGACTGAAAGAGACATAGTTCCACCTAAGAACATCTCAGGAGATATACGACCTAAGAAGACGTTTGCATCGGTGACTGTGATGTTTTTTCCACTGTTTCCGTAGCATATCGGACCGGGTATAGCGCCTGCGCTTTCTGGACCGACTCGTAGAGCACCGCCAGAATCCACAGTTGCTATGGAACCTCCCCCAGCACCAACTGTATGGATATCAATTAGTGGAACTTTTATCGGTAAACCGCTGATAGTGCTTTCACTCGTCATTGATATTCTTTGATCACATAGGCTAACATCTGTAGAAGTGCCGCCCATATCAAAAGTGATGATTCTGTCGAATCCTGCGGGTTTTGCGATGTTGTAAGCACCTATGACGCCCCCCGCTGGACCAGAAAGGACGGTATTTATTCCTGCGGATTCAAAATTCTCTGTTGAGATGCATCCTCCGTTTGATAGCATTATGTGGAATGATTTTGGGAACTTGTTAGAGTCTGACAGTGTTGACAGATGTTTCTCCAGAACAGGACGGATATAAGCGTTAGCGACGGTGGTACTGAACCTTGCGTATTCTCTATATTCTGGTAGGATTTCATAAGAGCAAGAGATCGGTATATTCAGGTCATGAAGATAATCAGCAACGATCTGTTCATTCTTTGGATTTATGTATGAGAAAAGGAAACAGACTGCAATTGCATCTAAATCTAATGTCTTGAGTTTTCGAGAAAGTCTATTTAGTTCATTTTGTGATATTTCAGTTTGGATTTCACCAGTATGTAAGGTTCTTTCCTTAATCCCGAATCTATGTTTAGCGGGAACTAATGGTTTAGGGCGTTGCACACATAAGTCGTAGATATTTTCTCGTGCTTGTCTACCTATTTCTATTACATCTTCAAATCCTTTAGTCGTAATAAGTGCGATGTGTGCCCCATCATGTTCAAGTAGGGCATTAGTTGCAACAGTTGACCCGTGCACAATAGCGATATCTTCATAAGAACTGATATTGTGCATCTTCATAATCTCGCTGACACCTTTAATGACTGCGTCTGCGGGATTTTGTGGTGTGGAAAGCACTTTATGTGTAAACAAATTATCTTGCACGGACAGAACAATGTCGGTGAAAGTTCCGCCTGTGTCAACACCAATTTTTCCTGTAAGTTTCTCTTTTTGCATCAATTGCCTATATATTAAGGTAACAGCATTCAGTTACACAGTTTTTACACAACTACATTTTGCGGTTTATTATTTAGAAATGCGATGATATTGTCTACGGCACCTTCGTTTAGTAGGTCTACGCCTTCAGGTGTCATGTCTGCACAGTGGGGTGTTAAAATCACATGTTCACATGTTAGGAGAGGGTGATCGGGGGGTATTGGTTCTTGATCATACACATCAACTGCTACTCCGCCGATATTACCGTTTTTGAGAGCGTGAACGACAGCATTTGTGTCCATCACCTGTCCGCGTGCTACATTAATTAACAGGGCGTTTTGTTTCATCAATGCGAGTTCTCGTTTTCCTATAATGTGGTAGCTATCATTGGTCAGTTTGACATGTAGGCTTACGACATCTGAAGTCCTTAGTAGATCATTCATACTTACATATTTTATATTTAGTTTTTGTGCGCGTTCATGAGATGGATTGTAGGTCCAGGCGATCACGTTCATACCGATTGCGTTTCCGAGTCGTGCCATTTCAGATCCTATGTGTCCTGTGCCGATGATACCGAGTGTTTTTCCTTGTAGGTATACATTATCCATACGGTACCATTTTCCCGATTTTAGACCTGATGTCATATATGCCGTGCGTTTTGCCAATGCGAACATGAGACCGAAACTGTGTTCTGCCACAACAGGTGCGGTGCGTCCGGGTTGGTTGCAAACGGTGATATCTTTCTTTTTTGCTTCAACGAGGTCGATCATATCTGTGCCGATAGAGCAGAGCGAGATGAGTTTTAGTTTTGGTAGTTGTTTTAGTGTATCGGCGTACCATTTAACCAGTCCTCGTGAGTTGATAATAATATCTGCTTCTTTTGTCCGGTTGATCTTCTCATCTATAGTTTCGGGACGGTCTTTATACAGTATTATGTCTCCGTAGGGTTTTAGTCGATTTAGATGTGGTGAATCTTGTATTTGTGGCGGATCATCACCTGGTATAACGATCTTTAGTCGATTCAAAGGTTATTTCCTTTCTGATTTTTTATTTTCTGTTTGTGATCGTTTATACGGCACTGTGATTTCTTTGGAGATGATTTTTTCTTTGAATTCTTGGACTGTTTTTAGGATTTCATTGGAGAGTAGCATTTTGTTATCTTTATCCACGATATACTCCACACCCCCTTCTTTTAGTCCGTAATGTTTAACGCCACCGGAGAATGAATTATTTATTGTATTTTCGATCATTTGGTATACAGACAGTTCGACACCTTTAATAATACTTGTAAGGATTTGTCCTGGTAGTAATCCGTTTCCGTTTGAGTCGACCCAGATAATATATTTCTTTGTTTGTGTTGCTGCTTCGAGGGCGCCTAATCCGCTTGCGCCTGCTGCTACGAGGATGATATCAGCTCCTTTATTGAATTGTGCGAGGGCGAGTTCTTTTGCTTTTGCTGGATTGTTGAATGCTTTTGGTGTAACTCCGACGTAGTTGACGAATAGTTCAACGTTAGGATTTGTTTTTTTGATACCGGCGTTGAATCCGATTTCGAAGGCTTCGACGAGTGGTATTTTCATGCCCCCCACGAATCCTACTTTTTTAGTTTCTGTTTTTAGTGCAGCGATGACTCCTCCGAGGAATGTTCCTTCGTGTGCTTTATATATGAGTGAGGCGACGTTATTTGGTTTTGCTTCTGCGTCGATGAGTACGAAGTTGGCGTTTGGGAAATCGGGTGCTATTCGGTTCATGGGTTCACGGAAGAGGAATCCGACACCGATGACGAGGTCGAATTTTAGTTCAGCGAATCTTCTTAGAGCTCTTTCGGTATCTGTATTTTGTGTTGGATTAATTTCTTTTAGTGTGATATTCCATTTTTTTTGAGCTTTTTTTGCGCCGTTGTATGCGGCGTCGCAGAATGACAGGTCGCCTCGTCCGTGGATGTCATAAATTAGTCCGACTTTAATTGTTGCTATGGTATTATCTACTATGAGTAATGTTGTGATTATGGCAATGGCAAGTGTTATGATTTTTTTATTCAAGTTGAGTTCCTCCGGTTGAGAATTACGGAATTTGTCATAATAGTTATTACGTAGTGGGAAATTTATCTTATTGATATTGTATCTCAACAGTGTGTTGCTTATTGAGATGTATTCTCAATAACGTGTCATTTATTGAGAACAGTTATCAACAGCGTATATTTATATTTTTTCGCATAATTATACATAACTGATTTTATGTAGGTCTGTATTGTGAAACTGCAAGATACATAATGAACATATTCAGCACGGTGTTTAGAATTGGGATTGAAGATTTATAAAGGGTACACGATTAAGGGATTTCGTGCAAGGGATTTTTTAAAATTGGATATTGTGGTGAAAAATTTTGTGTGGTTATAGGTTGTTGGGATCAGATAACGGTATGTTAAGTGTATCTGTACTTATATTTAATGACGTATTATACGTGCAAAACGTCATTAAAGCATTGACACAAAAATACAAAAATTATAGAATCCTATACGGAAATTAAAAAGGAGTACATAAATGGAAAAAAATAAAAGAAGAAAAAATCAACAACCACGAGTCCTCGACGAAATACAACAAAAAATATTACTAGAATCCACCGAACTAAAAGAACGAGATAGAATGCTCATACTCTTCTGCCTCAGAACAGGACTAAGAAACGCTGAAACCTGCGGAATAAACATCGGCGATATAAAAAAATTAGGACAAATCGTCACAACACTAGAAGTAAGATCAACAATCGCAAAAAATAAAATAGCAAGAAGAATACCACTCGTACAAGATGTCAGAGACGCACTCAACGACTTTCTAATATGGAAAATAGAACGAAATGAAAAAAATGACCTAAATAGCCCACTCTTCTGCACACTACGGACAAAAAAACGACTAGCACCACGAGACTTTCAACGCATCATGCAATCCGCATCAGAAAAAATAGGTCTAAGATTCACGCCACACGACCTAAGACATACATTCGGTACTGAACTATACCGAGCAACACACGACTTAGAATCAGTACGCATCGCATTAGGACACGCCAGCTTAGATACAACACTGATCTATATGCACACAAGCCCAGATATATTACGACAACGGTTTGAGACAGCGTTCAACAAACATGCATAAATAAAAAAAGACTCACCGATTTTCATCAATCGTCAAATTCGTCCTGAAAATGTCTCCCGTGAATAATATATCGGAATCATAAAAAAAATGCGTTATACGGCAACGTGAGCATCCATTTTTCTACAAGTTCGCTGAATTTTACAAATCTCACACAATTGCCTCTCTGAAATACTTACATCATCACATGAGTCAGAAAATGATACATAAACGCTATTGCCCTTCGGCTTCTAAACAGATCACACAAAAACATGAAGATGATTCTATAAACCTATCGTTTTAACTTAAAAAAGCACTGAGGTATAAAATGGCATATTCAAGTCTTAGAGATTTTGTAAAAACACTAGATCGCGCAGGGGAACTTAAACGTATAAAAACACAAGTTTCACCCGATCTCGAAATTAGCGAAATAACAGACCGTATCAGTAAAACAAATGGACCCGCACTCCTGTTCGAAAATGTTGAAGGTAGTGAAATGCCATTGCTGATCAATACTTACGGATCTTACACACGAATGGCAATGGCACTCGGCGTCGATGACCTGTCCCGTATCGCCTACGAAATAGAAGGAATGATAAAAATCGGCCCACCCGAATCCCTACTGGATAAGGTGAAAATACTTAGAATTCTCTCACAACTAACTAATTTTCCACCCAAAACAACTAAACGAGGAGCATCACAAGAAATCGTCTTGACAGGCGAAGACGCATCCTTGGATAAATTGCCATTAATTAAATGTTGGCCTATGGACGCTGACAAATACATCACATTACCACAAGTCTATACACATAGCCTCAATACAAGTCAACGCAACGTTGGAACATATCGTCTGCAAAAACTAAATCCCTACGCATTAGCAATGCATTGGCAAATACATCATGATGGTGCAGCACATCATCGCGAATATAAACAAGCAGGTAAACAGATGCCTGTCGCCATCGCAATTGGTGGGGATCCAGTTATGTCATACATCGGAACCGCTCCGCTCCCATCCGGAATTGATGAACTCCTATTCGCAGGTTTCTTAAGAAAATCAAATGTAGAAATGGTGGCTGCTAAAACAATCGATATGATGGTACCCGCTAACGCAGATATCATAATCGAAGGATTTATTGAACCAGATGAAACATGTATAGAAGGACCCTTTGGTGACCATACCGGTTTCTATTCCATGCCCGATGAGTATCCAGTATTTCGTATCTCTGCTATAACACACAGAAAAGACCCTATCTATCAGACAATTATTGTTGGAAAACCACCAATGGAAGATTGTTATATGGGGAAAGCAACCGAACGTATCTTCATGCCATTAATTAAGACACAACTTCCTGAATTAGTTGATATGAATTTGCCCCTGTTCGGTGTATTTCACAACTTTGCACTCATCTCAATTGATAAGAGATACCCATTCCAAGCGAAAAAAATAATGCATAGTTTCTGGGGGCTCGGACAACTGATGTTCAGCAAAATCATCATTGTCGTTGATAAAGATGTAGATGTACAGAATGTTGAAGAAGTCCTCTTTTATGTAGGTAGTAATGTTGATCCGAAACGAGATGTTACTATCGTTGAAGGACCCGTAGACGTACTTGATCACGCTGCACCACTCTTAGGCGCAGGTTCAAAGATGGGTATTGATGCTACAACTAAATGGGAAGAAGAAGGTTACCATCGAGAATGGCCACCTGAAATTGAGATGTCTAAAGAAATAATTGAACTTGTAAATGAACGTTGGAAAAAATACGGTCTATAGCATTAACAGTCGGAGATGAAGATATGTCTGAAACGATTTACGATGTAACGGTAATTGGTGCTGGACCCGCAGGAACACAAGCTGCAGTTTCCGCGAGCCATCAGATGCGGCATGTGCTGGTGCTACATTCCGGTAAAGTCAGCTTTAGCCGAGGAAGAGCATATTGGTCAAAATCTGTGGAAATTGAAGATGCACCCGTATTCCCCGGAATTACAGGTCCTAACTTTGCTAAAGAACTGATGAGATGGATGGAAAGTCGACCAGTAGTAAATTTCATGCTGGGAGATAAAAAACATACAACAGGTATCGATATCAAAGATGGAATGGTTACTCGCCTAACACGAGACAACGATCTTTTTGAAATAGAAGCATCAACTGCTGCTTTAAAGAAGGATAAACCGATGCAGCTTCAACATTTCAGATCTCGTACAGCAATTGTAGCATCAGGTTTTGACGATAAATGGCCCGACATTGAGTTTCAAGCAGATGAAAAACGTCTCTATAAACAGTACGCTACCGTGTTCCGTTACGCCGGTAACCGTAAAGGATGGCATGTATGTATCCGCTGTGATGGCCATTTACACGTAAATGAACACCTCGCCCTCCTCGGTGCAGGAGACTACATTTATGAGGCAGCAATCGGCGCACAGGATTTTACGGATAAAATTACAATCCTAACCAATGGAAGACCACACGGTATGTCCACTTCAGTATTGAAACAGGTTCAAGAAAGAAAAATCCAGATAATTGAGAAAAAAATTAAACGACATATTGGGGAAAAGACAGATTTGCTGGGTTTTGAAATGATGGACGGAACTAAGCTGTTCTTCCACGGATTCCTTGTTGATGAAGGACTAATCCCAAACACCAAGTTTTTAGATGGATGGGATTACCAAAAAGATGAAGAAGGACTGATTGTTACAAATGAAGATATGCAAATGTTAGATAGTAATGGGAAGCCAATTCCAGGACTTTTTGCAGCAGGTGACATTATATCTGGCGAACGAAACTTAATTGCAACAGCTTTTGCACTCGGTCAAGAAGCAGGTTTATCCGCCTCCGATTCACTCAGGAAGTGGCACTATCCAAATAACTAAATTACAATCTATCGTTAATTGAATTTATCTACCGAAAGGACTATTATATGGGATCAATCGAAAATCACAAAACACTTTATATTATTGACACGATGGCAGAGATATTTAGATCATTTTATTCTATTCAGACCCGTCTTGTCAGCTCAGTTACAGGAGAGCCAACAAACGCCATCTTCGGGTTTACTGGCACGCTCATGAAACTACTAACCACTTTTAAAGCTGAGTATATTATCGCCGCTATTGACACACCAGGAGATACATTCCGGAACGTGCTGTATGCAGAATATAAAGGACATCGTAGAACTCCACCAGATGATTTGGTGACACAGATTCCACGGATTCAACAACTGCTTGAGACATTAGAGATTCCCGTCATTGGAAAACAGGAATTAGAAGCAGATGATATTATCGCATCTGTCACACAGCACATACTTGATACACCCGATACACAAGATGTTCATGTTAGAATAGTCTCAAAAGATAAAGACCTAGAGCAATTACTGTGTGAACGCGTGACGATGTTTGACATAAATAAAGACACTGTTATAGACGTTGAATCACTCATGGAAAACAAAGGTATTACACCGGACCAAGTTATAGATATGCTAGCTCTGATGGGAGATACATCTGATAACATTCCAGGTGTTGAAGGGATAGGATTGAAGACTGCTGCTAAACTACTTCAAGAGTACGGTACTTTAGATGGCATCTATGAGAATATTGAGAAGATTACGGGTAAACGTCGCGAGAATTTAGAGAAGGCTCAGGAGTATATATCACTCTCAAAAGAACTTGTCACATTAAAACGAGATACAGACCTTGATTTCACAATGGAAAAAGCACGCGTCAAACCCCCTGACATGAGTAAAGTTAGGACCCTCTTTGAACAACTTGAACTAAAACGATATCTCAACCAGATTTCGGCTTATGCAAATGGAAATGGTGATACTGATCAAGTCAAAGTTGATATGAAAACGACCAGAAAAGAACGGATCGAAGCGATGGAACTTGAAAAAGAGAAGATCATAGAAGAAGGAAAATTCACAACGGCTAAATCTAGTAACTACACTGCAATTACGACTAATGAACAGCTCTCCGAACTTGTAGTGACACTTTCAGAACAGGATATAATTTCCGTTGATACTGAGACTGATGGATTATATCGCAACGCCGGTCTGTGCGGCATTAGTTTTTCATGGAAACCAAAACAGGGAGTTTATGTTCCCATCAAATCACCTACTCTTGAAAAACATTTAGATCAGGAAACAGTTTTATCTAAACTCAAACCTATTTTGGAAAATCCAGATTTACCAAAATGTGGACACAACCTGAAGTTTGATGCAAGCATCTTCCTTAGACACGGTGTTCAGTTACAAGGTGTAGTCTTTGATACAATGTTGGCAAGTCAACTCGTTGATCCGAGACAACCCTCCCATAATCTCGATAATTTGGCACTACTCCACTTAAACCATAAAATGATTCCTCTCTCTGACTTGATTGGTGATGAAGAAGACTCTACATCTATAGACAAAATACCTTTTGAAGAAGTAACACAGTACGCTTCTGAAGATACTGATATTGTCCTTCAACTCTATCTTTTTTTTAAGCCAAAACTTGAGGAGACACACACTGATGAGCTTGTAAGAAATATCGAATCGCCTCTCGGTCCAGTGCTTGCTTTGATGGAGTTTAATGGTATTGTGTGTGATACCGATGAGATTGATAAACAGAGAAAAATTGTTGACCAACTTGTTGAAGAACGAGAGAAAGAGATACACGATCTTGTAGGATACGAATTCAATATTGGTTCGCCGAGTGTTCTTGCCGAAGTATTGTTTGATGAGATCGGTTTTACACCTGTCCGTAAAACAAAAACGGGAAAAAACTCAACGGATGCTAACGTGCTTGAAGCTCTTGCAGCACAAGAGGACATCAATAATCCGAGAACTACTGTTCCTCGTTTAATCATTGAGTATAGACAGTATCGTAATCTACAGAGTACATATCTTGGACAATTAAAACACGCTGTGAATGATGATACAAAACGTATCCATACACATTTATATCAATTGACAACAGCTACCGGCCGTTTACAGTCTGATAGTCCTAATCTTCAAAATATTCCAGTTAGGTCAGAGATTGGTCGTCAGTTGCGCAAAGCCTTTATTGCTCCTGAAGGACATAAATTGATCTGTGCAGATTATTCGCAGATTGAGCTTCGTGTACTGGCACACTTTAGTAAAGACCCTAAACTTATGGAGATCTTCAATCAGAATTTGGATATTCATACAACGGTTGCCTCAGAGGTATATAAGGTTTCAACAGAGGAAGTAACCAGAGAATTAAGAGACAAAGCAAAGATTGTAAACTTTGGTATCATCTATGGTGTTTCACCGTCTGGATTAGCACGTAGAATTCAAGGAATGAATACAGATGAAGCACGCGATCTAATAAGAAATTATAAGGCGCGTTTCCCCGGTATTAATATATTCTTCCATAGGTGTATCCAACAGGCATTAGACAATGGTTATGTAACGACCTTAACAGGTCGTAGACGCGCAATACCTGAAATATTTGAACATTCTCAGAGACGTCAGAGTCTAGGTGAACGCCTTGCTATTAATACTGTAATTCAAGGAACAGCTGCGGATTTAATCAAAGCAGCTATGGTAAAAGTTCAACAGAGAATTGATAAGGATCAGTTAGATATGAAATTGTTACTACAGATTCATGATGAATTGGTGCTTGAATCCCCTACTGAGCTTGCTGAAACCCATGCTAAGATAGTTTCAGAAGAGATGGAAAAAGCCATGACGTTAAGAGTTCCGCTTCGAACAGAGACCGGTATTGGTGATAATTGGATGGAAGCGAAATAATTATCTGTAGTATAATGAAATTTGACAATTTTATTATTTTATAGTATCATGTTAACGTTTGGGAAATGTGATGGTGTCTGCGAACCGATTTATGCATAGTATTTTGACAGTTTTACGTTTTGGAACCTGTAACATCTTTGATGATTGTGATGCCTTCCGAAAAAGATTGATAAAAATCCGAGTTCATTTTTGCCAATCTTCGCTTGCTGCCAAATGCCTGCCGATAGAACTTGCTGACAGTACTCAGTTTTCTCACATTCCCGTTATTTCAATATTAAAAGGAGAAACGAGATGAACATCTACGTTGGCAATGTCCCTTATGCAGCCACAGAAACCGATTTGGAAGAACTCTTTGAACCACACGGCCCGCTTGCATCGGTAACAATTATCCGTGACCGATACGATGGTCGTTCCAAAGGGTACGGTTTCGTTGAGATGGAAAATCAAGAAGATGGTGAACGTGCGATTGAAGCTCTTGATGGACAAGAAGTGATGGGACGCCCGTTGAAGGTCAATCCTGCGCGTCCACGTGAACGTCGTCCTGCACCCCGATACCAAAACCGTTATGAAGAAGAGTAAAAATGCTTAAGGACAATTTGTCTAAGACATTTTTTCTAATTGCGTAACGTTTGACGTAAAATTGGGGAATATAAGGACTAAATGTAAAAAATCGAATCAATATAATGCTTCTGTTGTAATTCAGCAGAAGCATTATTGTTTAAATGGTATATATAATCAGTTTAAATCCTATGTACTTAGACCGAGTTCCTTGCTGAGTTCCATCAATTTATTGTTAACCTTTGTCTTATCAATTCTGTTTTCATTTACAAATTCTTGGTACGGTGGTGGAAGTCTGTCGGGTATCATAGCACGTGAATTTGCCTCTTGTAATGCTAATAGGACCATGAACAGACGCATTTCTGGTGAATAGTCCGGCATATAGTCTGCTACTGCTTCACGTAAATCTTCTTCATTAAATGCGTTGCGTTTCTTCCGTTTTGCGATATTATGACTTCGCTGTGCAATCTGATTAAGGTCATTTACACTCACCCCACGTAACCTTGGGTCTCTCGCTATTTCTTGAAAATTCATATCTTCACGGGTATGAAATCGGCAGAAAAACTGTAATATACCGGCACGACTATCTCGAATTGGTGGCAACAAAACAACTTTGTGACTAAAGATTTCCGGACGCCGGAAAATAGATGGAATCAGGTCCGGACGGCTTGATGTTCCAACCCATATAACTCTACCGCGCAATGTAGCATCACTAATAGCATTCGTTAGAATAGTAGGAAGTGGTCTTTCACTGCTACCAGTCTTAATTGTTGTGTGATGGGGTGAAGCCTGTTCTATTTCATCCATAAATACAACAACAGGAGCGAGGCCGCGTATATAGTTTATAGCAGAATTCAAGTTCCTCTCATAACTGTTCCCATTCTCACTTATATTTATCGTCACTTCACTGACCTGATTAGCATATCGGAGTTGAACAAATGCCATGTTAGTCTGTCCTGCTAACATTCGAGCTGCGAAGATATTTCCGTTCCCTGTTGGTCCCAGTAGAAGTATCCCACGAGGTACACGACGCAAATCATTTTCCTTTAAACCATCAACAATATCTTCTATGAGTCTTGTTACATGATTTGACCAATGCTGTCTGGGATTTGTAAGAGGTTCGTGAACTTCTATAATCCCGTGGCTGAATACCTTTACGCTTTCTCTGCGATAATTTGCCAGTAATGGACCTTCAACTTTCTGCTTTAAAGATGCTGCTTGACGGACTAAATCGTGTATTGCGAAAAGGTTGAGTCCCCCCGTGTCCTGTGCTAACGCCTGCTTATCACGAGCATTTCCGAGGTTTAACTTAACCTCTACTTTTTTGTCCGGCTCTCCTTCCTGCGTAATTTCTTGTGGAATTGAGCTTATATGTTCAATGAACTTTAATCTGTGTTCATAGTCTGGAAATGGTACCTCTATTATAGGTATTTCTTGATTCACAAGAAAGTGAGGATGAATGTCAAAAGTATTCTGTGTTAGAAGAATAATAATATGTTTCTTTCTGCGAATTTCAAGGTCTGAAGCCCAATTCTGCAGTTGGTGAAAGAAAAATTTAGCATTCTCTGGAATACCTGTGTCAGATGAATAATTGCTTGGGGCAATCTGCTCAAGGTTGTCTATCACCAATCCAACTCTGACACGATCCTGTTTTAGAAGATTATGCAGTTTATTTGCCAGATCCTTAGTTGGCAATGGGTCACTTCTATAGAAAGGGTCTTCATGTAACTTATGTATTAATAGACGTGAATTAATCCTTTTTCTATCTTCAGTCTCATCAGGTACTCCTTGATCCTTAGGAATTAATCCGAGTAATTTCTGAGTGTTAATCCAATTGCCTACTCCTGGCCACATGAATCCTTGCGTAGCATTATATCCGAGAACTAAGCGACATCCGAGTGCATTGAGTTGTTCCATCACAAAATCTAATGTTGGTAAATAACCGAAGTGTTCATCCAACTGCAGATCATCTACATTAAAATGCAATAAAAACTGGTGTGCTGCTGCAACATTGTATTGTGATTCAATATTTTCCCAGAACATATTCATATCTCCAAAGATTTCATCCTTTACATTATGTTTAATTTTATCCTTTAGGATACTATTAGAATAGCATGAACTTTCACCAAAAGTCAAATAAATCGGAGTTTGACATTATTCCAATTCTGTGATAGTCTTAATCTGTATAAGACTTATGGAGAAATGCGTAAATAACATCATGGTAGAACGTCCAACAACTATTGGTATCATGGGTGGTTCAGCATCAGGTAAAACAACCTTCGCAGCTGCTTTGGTTGAACAACTTACCGATTATTCCCCCATTATACTTCATCAAGACTCCTATTTTCGAGACTGGTCAGAATACTCAGCAGAAGAACGGGAAAAAGTAATTACTGCAAACCATCCTGATGCTGTACAATGGGATGTACTTATTTCAGATATTGAAAAACTCAGAGAACTTAAAACTATTGAAACACCTGCTCTTGGAACACGTGCCGCACAACGTGGTAATGATAAACAGATTATCCAACCGAGTCGTGTTGTGATTGTTGAGGGACACCTTATATTCTGGAACCAACAACTTCGTGAGTTGATTGACATGAAGATATATTTAGATGTTGATGCACATGAGCGCGTATTGCGGCGAATACTTCGTGATGTTGGTAGACACGGGGATCTTGAAAGAGTCGTCAGTTGGTATCGACGCGATGTTATTCCTAATTTCCCTGTCTACACTGAATCTTGTAAACAGTATGCAGATATAATCATTCCTTACATGACTGCCAATCCAGTCGCACTGCAAACTGTTGCATCGGGGATAAAATCAATGTTAAATAACCCGCATAGTTGAAATTCCCTGCATTTCCAACCAATAAAATCAGCACAGATAGAAGCGTCTAATTATATTGTCTTTTTGACACTTGCATCATTTCATAATGACAGACAAGTGTCAATTTGACATTCTGATTGCTTTAGTATTTCTGAACTATTCTACAATTGCCCGACTTACCATTGATACAAAGCCTTCAATTATCTAATAAAGATTTCTTGAAAGTATCTCTAAACCCTATCACAGACTAAGTGTTGGATACGTCTTTTCTACTTTCAAATTGTATTGTACTGTTTTGGCATCATATTTGCTCAAGTAGGATTAGTATATTGACTAACATTTTTAGCAAATTTGATTTGGCATAGAAATTGCCCATAATAGTACAACCAATACAAAATAAGGAGATAAAAAAATGGCATATTTAGCAACACGCAGACCCGTCAATAGTCTATTCAATCTTCACAACCAGATGGGAAGAGTTTTTGGAGACCTTCTGTCATCTAATGACAGTGAAAGCACTGAAGAGAAGAGTTCTTGGATACCGACAGTAGACATTACTGAAATGGAAAGCGGCTTTGAAATCCACGCTGAACTTCCCGGCGTAGCTCAGAAAGATGTTCAGGTTTCTGTCACTGACAACTTACTTACAATCAAAGGCGAGAAAAATCAGAAACAGGAAATCGAAAATCAGAGTTACCATCGTGTAGAAAGACGGTACGGTACATTTCAAAGAAGTTTCACACTGCCGAAACA
>JAJDZB010000095.1:0-139272 GCA_022824835.1 Candidatus Poribacteria bacterium
GGGTTGGTGTGTTGTGTATACTAATAGCATCGTTTTTGCCTGCCCACGTAAATATATACCGATCTCCCTGGATATCTGTGCTGCCCCCCCCCCCCCCCGCATTACAAATGTTAAGTTGTTCTATAACCTTCTCTGTATCTACTTCGCCTTCGGTAAGGCACTCAGGGAAGAGTTGCTTAAGTTGATTGAGTCGATCTTCATTAGGAGTAATAGTGGTTTTTTGGACTTTATTAATCGTTTCTGTCATTGGCATCATTCCTTGTCTAAAGGTTATTTTCATCGCTAAGCATGCTTTCATGAGCAGCATCAAGTTCAAGGTTAAGTTCATGCAGTTTTTCAACAACGGGACATATTATATTATCAGGATCAGATTTATTCCACTTAAGATATTTCAAAAGCGCGTCAAAGCAAATATGCGTTAGCGAACATGTTAATCTTGGGTCCGGTTCGGTAAAAAACAGGTCTGGCGTATAACATTGTTCTTCCTCTTCTCTAAGATGATAATATGCAATATCAAGCCAATCACCGTGAACTTGATGGCTCGCAAGTCCGAATCCATAGAAATACATAGAATCCAGATTGAATGTCTTCATAATCTCTCGAAAATTTTTACCGTCAAGATTCCAATTCTTATTTTTCAACAATTCCTTATGGCTGATTCCATCCTCTCTAAGCCAGGATATAATGCTCCTTCTCATCCTTTCTTGAATCGGAATTAGTTGTTCTTGTTTCGCATTGTTTTCCAAGTCCTGAAGCATTTCCTTTTCCGGTCTGTAGGAAGTTAAAATAAAACTTTGGAAGGATTCTTTTGGGGATTCTGATGTGATGAGGTACTCCATCCTTATAGCAGTCTCAAGTATGAGGCGAAAAAAGATATGTGCTAATTCTTGTTGATGACTACAAATATGCATTAGAACCCCTTCATATAGTTTTGTGATCCGAACCATGTGTCCTACAATTATAGCATCGTTTTTGGCATATCCTTTTTTAGCTGTTTCTGCATCTGGTGCCGAAGCTGCTCCCGTTTTGAGCAGATACAAGCATCGGTTCATAATTTCAACAGAGAATTTCATAAATTCGGTATTCGTATCATAATCAGGTGGAGGTGAATTGAAATCAACCCACTTTTCAATTTTTTTTAGATTTTGAATAATTTCATCCATTTTACTTGCCATCCATTTTCCAAGTAGATTCGTTGACAATGTATTTTTTTTAATTTTATCTATTAACTGTCAACT
This sequence comes from Candidatus Poribacteria bacterium, assembly GCA_022824835.1. Taxonomy (GTDB): domain Bacteria; phylum Poribacteria; class WGA-4E; order WGA-4E; family WGA-3G; genus MSPOR6. The sequence continues at coordinate 1,239 of JAJDZB010000095.1, forward strand.
ACTTTACAACGCCGCTTGGGATGCTACAAACATCCGTAAAGAGAGATGAGAACGTAGACATTGTCTTGTGTGTCGTTGTTCACTAATAGAGATAGGTGGCTTCTGCATAGGTTCGTGGTGAAGTACCATTAGTTGCGGTGCTCGAAAACCGAGAGATTGGTAGGTGCGTCCATCTCGGTCACTAAATTCAACTTCATAAGCATCATCGTTTGAGAGTATCTCAACAACTGTGCCGACCTGTCCTCGCCACAGATTATGTTCGGGCAGATCATGCGTGAGAGCTACGACATCAAAAAGTCTAATCTTCTTATCATTTACTTCCATTATACAATAATCAGGCAAGTTTCCTATACTTGCAGTACTGAAAAAACTTGATTTCACTGTGTTCCTCCTGAGTTTATATCGGATAAGCAGTTGTCAGTCTTGGTATATCTGAACCTGGTGAAATAATCCATGCACTCCTAATTGTTGCTTGTCTGTTCAGCCAAGTAAACATAAAATCAACGGTGTAACGTTGTCCAAAAATGTCCCGTTTTCCGACTTGTGCGTCCTGAGTCTTGACTGCTTGTAATAAGGCATCACGTAACGCTTCTGCATTGTCAGCAGTTATTCCAAGTGCTCCAAAGAATATGCGTGCTTTATGTTTGCCATAATCATGCTCAAAGTTTAGACAATAATTCCGCAGCTTATTAATATCCACAATGGCCTGTTCGGCATTTGGTATTATCATGAACCTGATTTACCGATTCCTCAAAGAATGCGAAAGTCCTGTGGCATCTGTTTACACCCTATAGTGTCTTCCTTTAATTTGAGCCAATGCTATGAGTGCCTCAATTCGTTTCAGGTTACGAGTCTCCAATTGGTTAGAGAGTGTTTGATACTCAGCGAGTTCTTCAAGGCTTATTGTTTTACTTTCACATTTACGCAACAGATGCTGATAACGTGCCTGATCTTTTTCTGGCAATTGTGAATTCTCTTGAATAATTGCTAATAATGATTTTTCTCTATCTATATCTTGTGCTTGAGTCCAGTGCTTGTTGTGTTTTTGTGTATTTATGAGTCTCATTGTTTCATTCCTCCGTCAACAAACATGATAAAATCAGATGGTACATGTCTGTGTGAGTGTCAATGTAGTTGTTAATTTAGTAAAGCATGTTAGTGGATATCAGTACCACATAAGATGCTGTTAGTATTTATACTACTTAACGTTGATAGCGTTATTAGGGTTTACACGATCTTGTAAAGTTTAATCCTCTATTAATGAGACTGATTTTGTCCTTTCGGTCATTATTACATCAAGGATTTCGTCTGCTACGAATAAGCGATTGCGTTGTTGACCTGTCATTTCTCTGAGTTTACCTTTTCCGATAAGAAAATCTGCACCGCGCTGAACAGTAGTATATGTTATATTCCATTCTTTTGCTAATTCTGTAATAGAAAGAATTGGTTTGCTAAACAGATGTTCAATAATTGAATTAACTGCCTGTGGAACACGTTTGCCTATGGCAATTTCTCTATATTCATCTCTTAACATTAGCAATTTTTGTATCGTTTTTAATGCATCAACTGATTGCTCACAGATACCTCGTAAGAAAAATGTAATCCACGACTTCCAATCACCATGTTCGCTAACGTTCAATAGTAGTTGATAGTATGTATCTCTATATAGTTCAAAAAAGTCTGAAAGATAAAGAATCGGTTGTGACAGAAGATTTCTTTCCATTAAGAGAAGAACAATCAGGAGTCTCCCAATTCTCCCATTTCCATCAACGAATGGGTGAATTGCTTCAAATTGATAATGAACTAATGCGCATTGAATCAGATCTGGTTCCTTTGCGCTGGAATGGATATACTTTTCCAGTTCTGAGACACACTCCTTCATTTCTGGTACTGGTGGAGGTATATAGGTCGCGTCTATTAGAGTACAACCGGGTTTTCCGATCCAGTTTTGCGTTGTACGCATCAGTCCTGGTGTTGCATGTTCTCCACGGACTCCGCTCATTAGAACCTCGTGGATTTCACAGAGTAACCTTGAGCTTAATGGTAAGTTCCTCAATCTTTTTATCCCGTATTCCATGGCGTTCACATAATTGACAAGTTCCTGTACATCAGGGATGCGCGGTTCCTCTGTTTTATCTGCTTCAAACAGAAAGAGTTGGTCAAGTCCGGATTGAGTATTTTCAATTCTGGAACTGGTTACAGCTTCACGCCGAATAAACGGACCAATTAATAAGTGTGGGTTTGGTAATAATTGTCCAGCTCCAGATAATTTTCCAAGCTTAATGTTTGCTTCTGAAAGAAGATTCATCAATTCCCAATCTGGTTCGATCTTCGGTGGAAGCGGATTGGGAACATAAGCCCAATAGGGGTGTTGACCTATACTGCGGATACACCTACCCGCGCCTGAATTCTTGAAGTTTTCTGGATTCATTTATTTACTTTACGCTAATAAGAATTCACCTTATTATCGTTTAGACTACTTTACGCTAATAAGAATTCACCTTATTATCGTTTAGGCTGCTTTACGCTAATAAGAAAGATTAACCTACTATTGAACGTGAAATCCACTTAAGAGTTGGCATAAAATCTGATTCGTGTTATAATCTCACTAAATTATAACATGTATACCGAAGGAAATACAACTATGAATGATACCTCAATAGAATTGTTAGAAGCATTAACCCAAGCAGATGGAATACCCGGTTATGAGGGAGAAGTACGAGAAGTTTTTCGTGAGGCTGTCTCTGATATTGGTCCAATAGAAACTGATAAACTGGGAAGTATTTTTTGCACACGCGCTGGATCATCGGAAGAACCGAGAATAGTACTTGATTCCCATTTAGATGAAATCGGTTTCGTTGTGACAAACGTCACAGACAAGGGTTTTGTCAAGTTTCTACCCCTCGGTGGATGGTGGGGACATACACTATTGGCACAACGCGTTAATATCAAAACGAAGTCAGGTAAAGTACCAGGGGTGATCGGCTCAACACCACCACACCTATTGTCAGGATCGCGTGATAAAGTCTTAGAGATTAAAGACCTTTTTATTGATGTCGGTGCTGAAAGTGAAGAGCAGGCAACGGAGGAATACGGAATCTTACCCGGTTGTCCAATTGCACCTTACGGACCCTTTATGCGTCTGAAAAATGAAAAACTACTCACAGCCAAAGCGTTTGATAATCGCGTCGGTGTTGCACTTGTAATAGAGGCACTGCAACGACTTGAAGAACATCCGAACACTGTAATCGGGGCAGGGAGTGTGCAGGAAGAGATTGGGTTGCGAGGCGCGAAGACAATGGCAGCCAGCGTAGAACCTGATCTGGCTATAGTGCTTGAAGGTCCACCCGGTGACGATACACCCGGTCTAAGCGTCGGAAACTCGCAAGGAAAGCTGGGGGACGGCGTGCAAATTCGCATCATCGATTCATCAATGGTTGTCAATCCCAAACTCGCTGATTATGTGATTGAAACAGCGAAACAGCATGAGATACCTTATCAAATCGGTGTCCGTCAATCTGGAGGGACAGATGGAGGAGCTATCCATGTATTCGGTAGAGGGGTGCCTTCTGTCGTTCTCGGAGTGCCATCACGGTACATCCATAGCCATGTCTCGATCATCAACATTGACGACTACAACGCAGCACTGGATCTAACGATGCATCTTGTACGTCAAATTGACTCCTCCGTTTTGGAAGGATTTTACTACGGTTAGACATATTTGAAGCAACTTTTAGCTTGGAGGAAACACATTGGAAACGAGATTACCGAAAGTCTCATTTTGTAATCACCAAATCAGTAAATTGGTGATTGGAGATAATCCAATTTACGGATATTCCCACTTTAATCAGCTGCTTTCACAGCATCAGAAAGCGTATCACACACCGGAAAGGGTGGTTGCGACACTCAAAAGAGCGGAGGAAGTGGGCATTAATGGTTGGCAGAATAGCGTAACAGAACGATCCATGTCAGACCTACAACTATACCGTGATTCAGGTGGCACGATGCACTGGTTTTGCCTGAGTTGGGCTTATGTGTGGTATGATAATCCTGACCAGGTTTTTGAAGACGCAAAACATAATCCCTTTGGGATGGCACCCCACGGTGGCGGCGTTGGACAACGTTGTCTACGAGAAGGCAAGTTTGATCTGTTGCGGGATATACTCAAACGGATACGCGATACAGGTAAACTTGTCGGATTATCGGTGCATGACCCGAAACTGTTGCATATCGCGGAAGATGAAGACTGGGATATAGACTACTATATGACAGCACTCTATAATCTAAGCGGTGGGAGTCAAAAGTTCATTGAGAAATTTGGCTATGCACCTTTAGGTGAAATCTATGCGCGTGAAGACCGTGATGAGATGTCAAAGGCGATACAACGGACAGAAAAACCGTGTCTCATCTTCAAAGTACTGGCAGCGGGTAGAACAATCGGGAGTTCACAGCAGATACGGGAAGAATTGAGATTTGCTATAGAGAATTCTAAACCCAACGACGTTCTGTTACTCGGTATGTATCAGCAATTTGGAGACCAGATTGGTGAAAACGCTGCATTGATTGCTGAACTATGTGCTGAAAAAGGCTAAATCGCTTCATTATTGTTGTAGTGGACTGCCCGTTAATGTCAGTTAATGATATTCGGGGTTTCAAAACCTTACCCAGAAGAAAGGAATGGATAATGGCAGATCATATCGGTGTCAGATTTAACAAAGATCTCGGTAGACCTTTGTCAACTACTGCATCTGAACTTACGAAAACCAATGCTGATGGCAAACCTGTTGTGCCTTTGACTCAGGAACAGAAATATCTCTTTGATAAAGATGGATGGTTATTAATACCGGGAGTGCTAACGGATTCTGAGATTGAGGAGATGCGAGATTTCTGCTATCAGTTGAAGAATGCACCTGAAACCATTTCACCATCCTACTATAAGTCTACTTATGGCGGTCCTTTAGAAGCACTAATAGATCATCCTGTTGTTGTTGCATTTGCTAATGAGTTTCTGGCATCACCTTACCTAACTTCAGAGTCGTGCTATGGATTTCGGATGGAGACGAGTTTCTTAATGTTGCGCTCAACATCTGACGAACCGCCTCGTAAGTTTGGTCCACATAATGGTAACGGTATGTTTCGAATGCCGGGGGATTGTCATCAATACCAATGTCTACCGGGGCAGGCATATAGTGGATTGACGCGCGTCGTATGGGAACTGAACCCGGTTGGCAAAGAGGATGGTGGCACTCTGTTCGTCACCGGTAGTCACAAATCTGCGTTTACTGCACCGGCAGTCGTCCGGAAAAGAGAATGGGAGTTTTGGGACACCTATTCTTGTCCGGCAGGATCTGTCATTTTCTTCACAGAAGCGATTACACACAGTGGTCAACCGTGGCAAAATCCTGACACTGATCGAGTCTCAGTTTTCAATGGATACAACTCGGTTGACAAACGATGGAAACTCTCACTTCCACCCCAAGCATTGATTGAAAGAATGCCGCCGAAACGTCAGACATTATTCCGGGATGCGTACGTAAGTGGAAATGTAACAGGTAAATCGTTTAGCATGTCATTATAATGATATGTTTCGCTATGGGAGATGTATTTATGACACCGAAACAACGTTATCTATTTGATGTAACGGGTTACCTTCACCTGAAAAACGTCATCACTGGCGATGCATTAACAAAGGCTGCTGAGGCAGTTGATAGATATATCACGACTCCTCCTGATGAATTACCACCAGGGTTTGAGCAGCGCGGGCTTCATCAGCACGGGTTTGCCTTTGATAAATCACTTGAGTGTTTGACGATGCACACTGCACTGTGGCCCATTATCAAAGAGTTGACAGACAATCAACCGCGATTTGGAAGAGGTTCGCTCAAGCATGATAAACATGATCTGTGGAAAGCGGGAGAGAACGCGCATATTAATCCGGGTGGACTACACTGCGCTCGTGATGACTACGGACGGTATAGCACAAGGTATGAAGTTAACAACGGTCGTATCTACTGCGATAACTTTGTCTGTTTTCCCTATTTTACCGATGTCTATCCAGGGGATGGTGGACTCATTGTCATTCCCGGTTCACATAAAAGTAAATTTGATCGTCCGAAGCAGCTGCTAAAACTTGATGAAACAGATGGGATAGATCCGATTGATGACCCTGTTTTTGTGAATATCACACCCAAAGCAGGCGATATTGTGATTATTTCGGAGTTGTTAACGCACGGCGTTTTACGTTGGAAACCAAAGGATAGAGATCGTAGGTTTCTTGTGTTACGTTATTTTCCTCAGTTTGTTGGATCGCATAACTTACCGCAGGCTATTTTGGATCGCTTATCTCCTGAGACGTTAGAATTGGTGAAATCTGCCCCGTATAGACATATCAAGGATATTGTGAAACAGGATGAGGTTACGTTGACGGAGTAGGTGTGTGGTTTATTTGCAGATGACTCTGGCGTTGTTCATGCGCGCGTTGCTTGATGAGCATCAACTTCACAGACTGAGACAATTTCAGATTACGACACCGCTATCAGCCTCAAACCCGATTATGCAAAAGCATACTACAATAGAGGTGTTTCAAAAGTCCGTTTAGGTAAAAAGTTAGAAGCAAGACGAGATTTCCAAACTGTGTTGCAGATTGCGATAAAAGCGCGTAATGAAAACCTTAAGGTTAGTGCTGAGAAAGCATTACCTAAACTCGATGAGTGATAAGGTATAAGAACCAGAAGATCACTTGAATATAGCGGAGGATCTCTATAACCGTTCGGCAGGACTACAAAATAGAATTCAGGAAACGAGATGAGCATTGACATCTTCTGCAAAACACGTTATCATATTGTTAATAACATTCTTATTTTGCAAGACAAACTATCCTCTGAAAACATATAAGGAAGAGAATATATGATGAAGAAAGAACAAATTGTCTCACAAGATCCAGACGTGATGCACGATACCTTAGTTTTTGCTGGCACTCGCGTGCCTGTAGAAAGCCTGATTCAACACCTTGTCGCAGGGGACTCGCTTGATATATTCCTTGACGATTTTCCGACAGTTTCACGTGAGCAGGCAGTGGCTTATTTGCAGATGACTTTGGAGTTCGCTAATGCGCGTATTGCTTGATGAGCATCTACCTTACAGATTGAGACAACTTTTCGCAGCCCCAATTGAGGTTATTACAGTTGGATATCAGGGATGGAAGGGTATAAAAAATGGAGAGCTCTTGCGAAAAGCTTCAGTTGAGTTTGATGTCCTTATCACAATGGATAAAGGTTTTTTATATCAACAAAACTTGGAAAAAATTCAAATAGGTATTGTATTGTTAATTGCTGAGAGTAGCCGTTACACACATCTTGCCCCGTTGATTCCTCAAGTGAATACCGTATTGAAAACTCTTAAAAAGGGGCAAGTTGTGAGCGTGAGCATAAAACAAATTGTGACGCGGGAAAATTAGGACAGCATGACATCTAAACCAAATGAATTTACGTTAAGGAGATCTTATGAAACATAGAGGCAAATATTTGCGAAAATCACCCCAAACTGCAATTGTCCTTTAAACAGACTGTGATTCATAAATAACGGAGGAATAATGATATATAATTGGTATAAATATGTTATAACGCTAATAATTGGAGGATTGCTTGTCTCAATTGGTTATATCATCGGAGATTCCGCTCCAGATGTAGACGCACAAGACAATACAACGAGTTTCGATTACATTCAATGTAAGGGACTTGTGGTATCCGATGGAAATTCTGAGCATGGCACAATAGTGCTGACGTTTCTGGATGGTTCTCCGACATTAGTTTTTAGTGATCACAGTGACCCAAATAAAGCAAAAATTGAAATTAATCTAAGTACTCAAAATAACGCGGCGGCTATACGTCTTACAAACCGATATAGAGATGGATCTCATATAGGATTAGTTGCTGGTCGAAGTGAAAGTGCTATAATGACATTTACAACCCAAAACCGAGTCGCTGATGCCATAAATCTAGCTGTCGGTACTAAAGGATCACTGATAAATCTTGAAAATGAAGTAGTAAATTTCAGACTCCGCAAAAGGTAAAGGAACTATCATGATTAAGAGATTCTTGATAATTTTTATGGCACTCTCGTTTTTAGGTTGTGCATATAAGAGCACTAGTGAGATAATGAATTCATGGAAAGGGTCTCATATTTCACAAGTTATCCAAAGTTGGGGACCACCTACACAGACTACAGATGATGGTGCTGGAGGGAAAATTTATATTTGGCGACCACCACCAATACCACTACCTCAAGAATCACCTAATGCAACGGCTCAAGAAAAACTTAACACAACCTATAGAAGAATTGCGATACAAAGCCATAATAACAGTTACAAGATGTTCTATGTACGTCCTAATGGGATCATCTACCATTGGCGTGCACAATAGAACTGTATATCGCGTAGTGACATACTCAACATAAACTAATTCTGAATAAATGTATGAAAATTAAGGAGTACACTATGAAATTAGCACAAGATCAACAGATCATTGAGGCTCTCAAGCAGATTCTGCAGGATTATGATTATTTGGCATATGATGAAACTTGGCCTTGCCATGACGAATTACGGATTAAAGTGACAGACTTGGATGTAAAACGTTATCAGCAAGTTGTTATAGGAATCCGGAACAAATTAGCAAATGCTACTAACAGAAAATATTCTTCTCCCTATTTATCCCATAGTGATAATCTTAATGAGGAATGGACAGAGTTTATCTTGTATGAAGAAAATGACAACGAGGTTAAGTGTCAATAGCAAAAAGCCTGCCTTAGTAAGCGCGCCTACGCGGGAGAGTTTCTAATTTACGTATTTTCGCAACCTTATTCCGATTATGTGATCGCACGAGTGCTGCTTCTGCTCGATGGTGATTCAGGTCGACACTATCTGGGATGAGTTGGGTTTGTGCTCGGTCGCGCGCATCCTCTGTCCGTGCCCCGTTAATATCACAATAACTACATTTTATTTGAAAATAAGATGACATTCGATCGTCTCTGTGGTATACTTAATAACGGTTACAGATTCCCTTTAGTCATGATAAATAAACTCACATATCGCCATTCGTCTGAGGAGTCACAATAATGACTGATCGCGCAAAGTATATTAAAATTGTGAAATGGTCAGACGAGGACCAATGTTTTATTGGGTTTTGCCCGGGAATCATCGGCACGTGTTGTCATGGTGATGATGAGGTTGAGGTCTATCGCGAGTTATGTGAGATTGTTGATGAGTGGATAGAAGTTGCACGTCAGGAAAATGAAGCACTTCCGCCGCCAACTATTAAATGGAATATAGAAAAACTATTAAGGTCTGCTTCGTAGAGATGAGTGGCATGAAGTGATGCTTACTCGTTACCCGCAACCTTAATCCGATTATGTGCGCGCGCAAGGGCAGCTTCTACTTGGGGACGATTTAGGTCGGGAGCATCTGCTGCGAGTTGTTCTTGAGCACGGGTAAGAGCACTCTCAGCACGGGAAACGTCTATGTCCGATGCCCACTCCGCTGTTTCAACCAATACGGTGACACCGGTCCGTAGCACCTCAAAAACGCCACCACTCGTTGCCAGATGACGCGCTGCGTCTGCTGATTCGTTAACACGGATTTCCCCAACATCTAATGCTGTGAGAAAAGGGATGTGTCCCGCAAGAATCTGGAAGTTACCTTCAACTCCCGGCGCAGTTACACTCGTAACATCCCCATCAAATATCATTTTTTCCGGTGTGCGTATTTCAAGGTGAAAACTTCTGTTTAACATTCTTTAATCTGTCCTATCTGTCCTAAGCGTTTGTTAGAGTTGATCTTCAATCCATTCATCGTCATGATCAGGATTATAAATTAGTCCTTTTTTAATATCCAAACAGAGATCAAGCATCTCCAAAACCATGTGTCCTACAAGGACTGGCACATTGTCCGGTACATCTGACACCTCAATAACTCCGCTTCGTTCCAAAACTGTGAATCGGACTGCTGAATAGATATTTCTGTCTACGATGCCGTTCGTCGTTCGTGCTTTGCGACTGCCAATGACTGTCAAACCGAGTTGTTCAATGAGGGATTTAGGTAAGGATAGTCGGGTTGCACCGGTATCAACGATTGCATCATCAACAGTTACCCGTTTTACCTCTTCAGATTTGATAACGTCCGAATCCGCTAAAATCAACTCTGTTAGATTTGCCAATTCAATGATTGTTGTGTGTTTCATGTGTCACCTCTGCAGTATCGTTTGAGAACAGGACATATTTCGTGAGGTACTTTGGACTCTACCTATAGGGATAAACTCCTGTTTATATTGAGACAATTATAACACAGTATAGACAATTAATCCGCTGCTTCTTCTAATTCAGCTTCTTTTGTTTTCTCAAACGCTTCGTCGATGGTTCCGATATAACGTAACGATTGTTCTGGTAGGTCATCGCAATCACCGCTGAGAATTGCTTGGCAACCTTGCACAGTATCCTCAATTTTGACATATTTGCCCGGTGTTCCTGTGAAACGTTCAGCGACAAACATCGGTTGTGTGAGAAACATCTCTATCTTGCGTGCTCTATTCACGACTAACTTTTGATCGTCCGACAATTCATCCACACCGAGGATAGCGATAATGTCCTGTAGATCTCCATATTCCTGTAATACCTGTTTGACTCTAAAGGCAGTCTGGTAATGCTCTTCACCGATGACCTCTGGTGATAGGATACGTGAACTTGAGGTGAGTGGATCCACCGCTGGGAATCTACCTTTCTGAACGATGCTTCGCTCCAATCGTGTTACCGCGTCAAGGTGTGCAAACACTGAAACCACAGCGGGATCGGTATAATCATCAGCGGGAACATAGACTGCTTGGAATGATGTGATTGATCCGTGTTGTGTAGAGGTGATACGTTCCTGGAGTTCACCCATTTCTGTTGCGAGTGTTGGCTGGTATCCGACAGCGGAGGGCATCCGACCGAGAAGTGCTGACACCTCACCACCTGCTAATGTGAAACGGAAAACGTTGTCAATAAAGATGAGAACATCTTGTCCCTGTTGATCGCGGAAATACTCTGCCATAGAGAGACCGGCAAGTCCGACACGGAGACGTGCGCCTGGTGGCTCATTCATCTGTCCAAACACCATTGCTGTTTTATCAATAACATTATAGTCGTCAAGTTCAAGCCAGAACTGGTTACCTTCCCGCGTCCGTTCACCCACACCACAAAAGACGGAGTAACCACCGTGTTGTGTTGCAATGTTGTAAATCAGTTCGGCGACCAGGACGGTTTTACCGACACCAGCACCGCCAAAGAAGCCGACCTTTCCCCCCCGAACAACAGGTTGGATTAAGTCAATTACCTTAATACCTGTTTCTAACATTTCTGTAACAGTGGTAAGTTCAGCTTGTGGGGGTGGCGGTCTGTGAATAGAATAGCGTTCGGTTTCACCGACTTCGCCTCGTTCATCAATGGGTTGACCTGTAACATCAAAAACGCGTCCGAGTACTGCATCGCCGACAGGTACGGTGATGGGACCGCCTGTATCGGTTGCGACTGTGCCTCGGACTAATCCATCGGTCGTATCCATAGCGACAGCACGCACACGATTTTCACCTAAGTGCTGTTGCACTTCAAGCACTAACTCGCTTCCATCGTAACGTTGCACTGTAACGGCGTTTAGGATATCTGGCAATTTGCCTTCCGAAAAATCTATGTCTACACGTGCGCCGACTACTTCTAATATTTTTCCTTGGTTCATGAGAGATTCCTTCTTTATTTTGAGTAGTAATGATCTATAATCGTGCTACAATCGGTGCCAACCATTCATAATGATTATCCTTCCAGAGCGGCTGCGCCACTGACAATTTCTGAAATTTCTGTTGTGATTTGCGTCTGACGTGCTCTGTTACGTTGTAAGATTAATTCGTCAATGAGTTCTTTTGCTTTCTGTGTGGCGTTTTCCATCGCAGCCATTCGTGCTGCTTGCTCCGCAGCGTTTGAGTCTAATAGTACCTTCCACATCTGCATGTTTAAATCCTTATGGAGCAACATTTCAAAGAGTTCTACTTGTCCCGGTTCATAGACGTAATCTAAAAATAACGTATCACCTTCGGGTTCAATAGGTTCTAAAGGTAAGAGTTGTTCAACAAGCACTGTCTGAAGGATAGCAGACTTGAAGTTGTTGTAGATTACCTCTACTTTGTCAATTGTTCTGTCAGTATAGAGATGTTCAAATTCGTGGACGACATCAACTGCGATTTGGAATTCAAGCTGACGGAAGATATTGATATAAGAGTCTGTGATGTCATACCCGCGTCTGTCAAAATGTTCCTGTGTACGTCTACCGATACATATTAGCGTGACATCTGCACCGTCTGCTTCGTAGTGCTGTATACGTTCAGTAGTTGTACGTATGACGTTGCTGTTGAAACTACCACACAGTCCGCGATCACCAGAGACCGAAATGATACAGACATGCTTTACTTCACGTTCTTCAAGCAGAGGGTGTGTTAGTGCTTCTTCCTCTATATCCATCTGTGATATAAGATGTCCGAGTATAGTTTTCAGTTTGTCAGCGTAGGGACGCGTTGACAAGATGTTCTCTTGTGCGCGGCGGAGTCTTGCAGCAGCGACGACACGCATAGCATCTGTCACCTGCTCAATGTTCTTAATACTGGCAATGCGGCGACGTATTTCTCGTAATGTAGCCATGGTTATTCACCTTCTGTGTGGGTTTCCGCTGTTTCCTCTGTGGCGGGTTCCTCTGCTGGCACTTCCTCGGTATTCGGTTGTTCTGCTGGCGTATCACTCCAATTCTCTTTGAATGCTTTGGCAGCAGCATGCATGGTCTCAAGCAATTCATCACTCAATTCACCGGTTTCTGCTATTTGTGTGAGGAGTTCCGCATGATTTCTGTCAAGGTATTGCAGGAATTCAGATTCAAACCTTGCCACTTCTGATTCAGTTACATCGTCCAAGTAACCGTTGGTTCCGCAGAAGATAGAGGCAACTTCGCGTTCAACTGGCATCGGTTGATATTGTGGTTGTTTTAGCAGTTCAACAAGCCGTGTACCGCGTAAGAGCAGAGACTGTGTTAAGGCATCCAAATCCGATCCGAACTGTGCAAAAGCAGCAACTTCTCTGAAACTTGCAAGATCAAGCTTTAGTGTTCCCGCAACTTCGTCAGACTTCATCGCTTTAACCTGGGCATCACCACCTACACGTGAAACAGATGTGCCAACATCGATAGCGGGTCTCACACCTTGGTTGAAAAGGTCCGTTGTGAGGTATATCTGTCCATCGGTAATGGAGATAACATTTGTTGGTATGTATGTCGTCAAATCACCTTCAAAGATCTCAATAATCGGTAGTGCGGTTAGAGAACCACCCCCCATATCGTCACTCAGTTTTGCGGCACGTTCTAACAACCGTGAGTGTAGATAGAACACATCACCGGGATACGCTTCACGTCCTGGGGGTCTACGGGAAAGCAGCGACATCTGTCTGTATGCCCATGCATGTTTTGTCAAGTCATCGTATATAATGAGCGCGTGTTTACCGTTATCCCGATAGTATTCTGCCATTGATGTGCCTGAATAAGGCGCGAGATATTGTAGTGGAGATGGTGCGCTTGCGGGTGCTGAGACAATTGTCGTGTATTCCATCGCATTATGTTCACGAAGGGTATTGGCAACTTGTGCCAGTGTAGACCCTTTCTGACCGATAGCGACATAGATGCAATAGACATCCGTGTTTCTCTGACTCAGAATAGCGTCAATTGCTATTGCAGTTTTGCCAGTTCTGCGGTCACCGATAATCAGTTCACGTTGTCCCCTACCGATAGGTGTTAGACTGTCAATAGCCTTCAATCCGGTGTAGAGCGGTTCACTTACAGGTTGACGTTGGACAATGCCTAATCCTTTCTGTTCCACGGGTAATCGATGTTCTGTGTTAATTTCCCCCAAACCATCGATCGGTTCACCGAGAGCATCAACCATCCGTCCGAGCAGAGCTTCACCGACGGGAACTTCTGCCAGTCTACCCGTGCGTTTAACAGTATCGCCTTCATGTATAAGTTGGTCTTCACCAAACAACACACAACCGACGTTGTCTTCTTCAAGGTTAAATGCGATGCCGTAAATGTCGTTCGGGAATTCAATCATTTCGCTTGCCATTGCGTTAGCGAGTCCATGCACCCGTGCGATACCATCGCCTACCTCCAGCACAGTGCCAGAGTCATAGACATCCACGTCTTGCTCGAACTGTTGCAGTTGTTGTTTTAGTATATTTGATATTTCGTCCGGTCGGACTTCTCTTGCCATAATTTCAATCCTTTATAGTGTCACGATTGTATTTTACTTCAGGACTCACACAGATTCGGGAACTTCCATCAGATTTTGCGGATTCTTCAAGAATTTAGTTCCCTTTTCACTGGCACCCTTTATTAATTCATCGTAATCAACGTTAACGAGCTCGATCTCATAAAGTGATAATCTATCTATGATAGTCTTAATTGCGGGGATATTGTTATCAATCAGAATTGATGAGCAGTTGTTTATAGCTGCTGCTTCTCCGAGCGTTCCACTACCCGCAAAAAAATCCATCAGTGTGTCACCAGGAGATGAATGGACCTTGACGATACGATTAAGAATTCCCAACGGTTTTTGTGTTGGATACCCGGTTTTTTCCTTGCCGTTAGTGCTAACAATCGTATGCCACCATACGTCCGTTGGTGTTTTACCTCGCGCTGCCTTCTCTTTTCCAACTAAACCGGGTGCCATATACGGAATCCTCTCCATCTCATCAAAATTAAAGGTATAATGTTTCGGTGTCTTTACGTACCATAAGATGTTATCATGCTTTGCGGACCATCTTGACTTGGAACGTCCCCCGAAATCATAAGCCCAGATAATCTCATTCATAAACGATTCTCGTCCAAAAACTTCATCAAGCATCACCTTGCAGTAATGCACTTCTCGGTAATCAATATGAAAGAGCAAACTTCCGTGTGGATGAAGCACGCGGTATGCTTCTTCAAAACGGGGTCGCAAAAACTGTAAATAACTATCAGAACTCTCAAACTTATCAGAATAGTGTGTGCTTGTCCCCTTGATTGTCCGGTATGTTCTGCCTTGGAATCCCACCCTGTCCCCATGTTCATCTCGTTCAACTTGTATTTCGGTACGTTGTTGAAGTTTCCCCGTATTGAAAGGCGGATCAATGTAAATCATATTGATACTTTCATCATCAATATGTTCACGAAGTATTGCAAGGTTATCGCCATAATAGAGGTGATGTGTAGACATGTGGTTTATTCCTTATTTTAACGTGAGTTTGATTAATCATTTCGGTTGCGTTCACTCACACCATTTCGTATCCGATAGGCGTGGATTGTAGCACAAACTTTCAGTTTGTGGCACATCTTCGCAAACTGGAAAGTTTGCGCTATATTTATCAAACTCACGTTATTTTACCCTTTTGCAAGTTGTCTTTTTAGACGTTGGAGTTGTGTTGCGACACTGGCATCAAAAACGGTGTCGCCTAACTGCACAATAAATCCCCCTTGAATCTGTTCATCGGTATCAGTTTCTAACCGCACCTGTTTACCTGAATATGCACTTAATTGCTGAATGAGTTGGTGTTCTTGGTTCTGTGTAATCGGTACAGCTGTCGTTACTTTGGCGACAACCCTACCCGAAGCTTCATCAACTATTGCCGTGAAGGTATCCATTATTGCAACGATGTAACGTTCACGTTGTTTTAATGCAAGTAGCTTAAAGAAGTTAATTGTCAGCGGATGCATTGATGCTGAGAAAAGCTGTTGAAATGTGTCGCTCTTAATTTGGGGTGACATCAACGGTGTATTTATGAATTGCACCAATTCCTCAGACTGTTCCATCAATTCCTGAAACGTTTCAACATCATTGATAATAACTTCCAAAGCATTCTGTTCAATAGCCGCTTCATATAAAGCACGAGCATAAGGTTTGGCAACCCGAATGTCTCTCATAGTTTTTTACCTTTTGCATAGTTGTCAGGTATCAGTTTTCATCTACAAGCAGCTCTTGTAACTGACTTCTGACTGCTGATTACTGATAACTATTCTGCTGACAATCTGCCGATAGAAGCGTCAATAATACTTTGATGTCTCTCTGGCGTGAGTTCTGCGCTGATGATTTTGCTTGCTGCATCAACAGCGAGTTCAGCAACTACACCGCGTAGTTCCAAGATTGCATCGTCTTTCTCGCGTTGTATTTCTGCGCGTGCGCGTGTGATCTCATCTTCAGCTTCTTGTCGTGCTTGCGCGACGATCTGCTGCCGTTCACTGTTCCCTTGATCAATCGCTGCTTGAATTTTGGCTTGCGCCTCATTTTCAATGTCACCTAAACGTTGCCGTGTTTCAACGGTGAGACGATCTAATTCCTCTCGGTCAGTTTTCAACTGTTCTAATTGCGTCGTAATTTCCGTACGACGTTCGTCCAACATTCCCCCGACTTTACCGAAAACAAACTTCCAGAGTACTAAAAGCACGATTAGAAATGCAGGAATCTGACTGAGAATGACTTGTGGATTAATGCCGAGTAGACTCAATAATCCACCTTCACCTTCGGGAGTATCTGCAGCAAATACGTAGTTAAGGCAGCAAGCCATCAGAATAAGACAACAAACGAATAATTTTCTTCTCATGGTATTTCCTATAGCACTAATAACCCTAAAC
Source organism: Candidatus Poribacteria bacterium (assembly GCA_022824835.1). Taxonomy (GTDB): domain Bacteria; phylum Poribacteria; class WGA-4E; order WGA-4E; family WGA-3G; genus MSPOR6. The sequence continues at coordinate 17,956 of JAJDZB010000095.1, forward strand.
TTTTTTGGGACAACCTTTAGCATGTCCCAAAAAGTTTAGGTTGATGTTCGTTGTTATTCGCCAGCAGATTCGGTTTGACTACTTTGTGCGGAGACTTCAATCATTTCCTTGAGTATCTCACCTTCGGGAAGTTTGCCATACAACATAAAGAACATTAAGAGTGCATAGATGATAAGCGATTCAATGAGTGCCAAACCGATAATCATTGCAGTCTGAATTTTAGCGGCTGATTCAGGTTGACGAGCAATACCTTCAAGAGCGGTGCTTGTTGCACTTCCTTGTGCCCTTGAAGCAAAAATTACGGCGATTGGCAAACCCAACGTTACACCAAACGCCAACACTGCTAAGTAAATCATAAAATGTCCTCCTTGGACAGATAGGGACAAATTGATGTTTTGTCCCGCAGAAAGTTAATGATGCGCTTCATGCGCTTCATCATCGTGTTCTATGAACAGTACGATATAGATAGATGTTAAGATAGTAAATACGAATGCCTGCAAGAATCCAGCGAATAATGCAAAAAACAGCATTGGTACCTGAACTGGTATGGGAAGAAAGAAAGAGCCGAAGGAGATGATCCCAAGTCCAGTAAGTTGAATTACGACCGATTTTTCACCAAAGATATTCCCAAAAAGTCTAACAGCAAGCGAACCTGCACGGGATAACTGCGCAATAACTTCAAGTGGAAACATCAAAACTCCTAACCACGGAGGGTTCCCTGCTAAGTGTTTCAGATAACCTACGAAACCGATCTCTTTAATAGCGATGATCTGAACACCTATGATGGCTGTTATACCGAGCGCAAGCGTTGTGTTCAAATCTGCTGTTGGGGGTTGAAGCCCCGGCAGGATTCCGAGATAGTTTAGGGAGAGAATGAATATAAAAAAGGAACCTACAAACGGAACATATTTCTTGCCGTGGTCTCCGAGGATCCCACCGAAGAAATCCATGATACCCCCGACAAACATCTCTAACAGCGTTTGTCCTCTTCCTTCGGGTACCGCTTTCAACTTCCTTGTTGCAACAATGAAAAGTACAACTAAGACGATTACCGCAAAGTATGTATTTGGAATTAGATCCGGTTGATGCCACTTGTCAGGTTCTGGGACAATGTTATCTGGTAAAATTCGTGATATTGAATAGAGTAAACTTCGGGAACTATGGTCATCATCAGCTGCAAATGCCCCTGGCATTACTAAAACACAGAATCCAATGACCAAGCAGATATATGATATTTTTTTCATATTTATTGTTAACTTCTCTTATGACGGTGTTTCTAAAGTAGTATTTATGCATTCTTCAGATTTTGATAATTTTAGTTGATTATCATGACGATCCACTTCAACCTCAGAACAGTCTTTTTCACTCCCTCCTGCTTTACGTAAATCCACAGCGAGTTTCTCAAGTTGACACGCAACTTCTTCAGGATCCACTTCTAATCCTTGACGAATGAGTTTATAGGTAAGATCTTCCCAGTTTTGACCACCTGCCCACGACCGCTTACAAATTGCAAGCCAAATATCAAAAGGTACGGGTAGCAATAAAGGATAGGGTTTGTCAAAACGGATACCTGCAGAAACACTGAGGGCTTCTCTGATTGACTTCCTTTCCTTAAGAACAAGATTGACAACATTTCCACTTTCAGTTGCCGTAAAGTTATCTTCCTCTATAATTGCTATAGCCAATAACCATTGATCTTCTTCATTCTTAAGCTTAAGTAATTGTTCACCTTGTCCAATATCAATCTGCCCTTCGTCAATTTTCCACCGTATCCCTTCTGGAAGTTGAAAGAAACGATGTCTAATACTCCAGAATTTGTCTGACCTGCCGAATTCCCGTGTAATTGATGCGTAGGTGTTGAATGTTTCATATAAAACATCTACTGCCTCTCCGATTTCCGACGGCTTTTTACTTGTATGGACAGTTAGAATTTCTCTTGCTGTTTTTGCATCCATCAGTGTATTGTTTACCTCTTTAAAGCCTCTCCAACCATACGACCTATAATTTCCGATTCATTTTCTAAACCCCTCTCTTGGCCCCATTCTACCAAATCATCATACAGTTCCATTGGAATTGCATACTGCACAAGGCGCCTGGACTCCCTATTTTTCTTCATTACCTCGGCTGTTAAGTCAGCAATAGTAGCTTTATGCCCCAACTTTTGCAATGCACTAACCGCATGATCACGGTTGTCTCTATCAAGACTAAGAATCCATGAAGCCCGTTCTTCCATTGCTTGTTGAGATTCTTTAAAACGATTTGGATCATGAGTATAGCGCACAATTGGATCTGCTAATTTTTGCGGAAGTATTCCTTTATCTACCATATCTTTAACAGTTTCAGGCAGCACAACTAAGCGATAATATCCCATAACAGTTTGAACTTTTACACCAAGATACTTCGCAGCAAGTTCAATTGCGTCATTTGCTGTATGTCCATGCCCACTGTAACGTTTGAAGATTTTTTCTGTCCAATACGCCTTGTCACTTGGTGCTAGATCCCCGCGTATCTCGTTTTCAAGCCATGATCTTTGAATTGCCTCATCATCATCCAATTCAAGAACAAAAGCTGGGATTTCTTTTAAATCAAGTGCTAAACATGCCTTTAACCTGCATTGCCCTGTAACATTCTCATAGTTATATTCGGACTTAGAATCGGGGTGAGGTCGAACAATAATCGGTTGATCTGGCCAATAACCGTGTTCCTGAATAGAGATTTTCACTTTCTCAACATTTTCTTCCACACCCTGCCGGCGTACATTGATCGTACTATTCGGATCTATACGTTTTACGTCAATTATTTGAACTGTATTCATTATTTACTCCTTAGATAGAGGTTCAACGAATATCTGTCATATTTGGTGTTCCAACACACTCTTTTCATAAAACAAAGTCAAACACATTCTAATCTTTAGAAACAGTCTCTTAAATTTGGGATTACTTCAACTACTTCTATAACCGAAGTTACTACCTTTTATATACATAGCATCCTTATCAGATCAACACTGAATGAGCATAAGGCATTCACTGAATGTTAGACAGTTTTTTTACTTAAAAACCTATATCCAAATGTATAGAATTTATTAGTTGCAATTTAGCTTATTCATAAATTATATATTATAGGTCACTTGAAATGCCTTTAAGAACATTACAAATTATCACATATTTTTCTATAATGTTCAACCTATTCTTAATGTCACCAACAGTATAGTTATTAACATCAAAATCAGATGCTGAAACTGAAAATGTAACTTGTTGGGCACTATTTGAAGAAACTTTGAGTGATTTGAATATTTCTTTATAAAGAATTACTCTATAAAAGGCTTCAGCGATAACAAAACTGCGGAGATTTATTGGATTTATAAATTTGAACGCTGGCATAATTATTTTTATTCCAACCACCAATGAGATCAGAAAATCATACTCAAGAGGTGCACTTAAGGCATGATGCATTATTCTTGTCTGTTCAGACATTACTATATTCCGCGCCGGATCTTCTGATGCCTCAAATATATTACTAATTTTATTCTTAAAAGTTTTTTCTAACAGAAGCGGGAGAGAAAATAGATATGCATATATTGTATGTCTTCTCAAATCACCTTGAGATGGTGTGTCAGGTTCGTCATCATTAGTAAGATTGTCATAATGACTTAATCTTTCCTGGACAATTTCTTTCGTCAAAACTATTTTATCCAAATATGTAACTTTATATTGTTTCAACGGACTATTTCCTTTTAAGGTTGGTCAGGGTCTCTGTTTCTGAGAATAGTGACCATCAAACCAACTGCTTTTATGATAATTGCGCCTTGAACTAAAACAATTCCGCCGCCAAAAGCATAGAAATTCAACCATTCCATTCTGAACAAGAAAAATAGGAGCACACCGAATAATATATACTTACCAAAAGCGATAAAGCCGAGTAGATACTTTGTTTTTTGCGTCTTACCGGGACGAACCAACCTGCGAATCATGAATTCAAGTGACCAAAACAGACTCAGCCCAATCACACTCCCGATAAGGAAACTGGGAGTCGCATTACGTCTGAAGATTAACAACACTACAGATATCCCAACGGTAAGGCAGATTGTTAATATATAGACCTGTTTTATAAACCGGTCACCAAATTCAAGTGTGGGACCCATTTGGGTAGGTGACTCCTTTGTCAAGATAACGATGCGATGTTAGGATTCAATAGGTTTTCTTCTTTAACGTCTTGTGCTTTTTGTGCTTCACGTCGCTGCTTTGCCACTCGCCACGCTTGTACAAACGCAGCAACCAAACCGAGAACCAACCCGATTTTTGAACCGAATACTGCGTTACCGTAATATCCTCCGATCCACTTACCCACAAAATAACCGATACAAAAGGTGAGGACAACTACTAACCCGAACGAAGCGAGATCGAAAATCTTTAGATTTGTCCCACTTTTTACCTCATCGTCTTTGCTAACGAACTTTTCTGGATCTAACGCTTTACGGAACATCCACCATGCCCTTTTCTTATGACCTGCTTTGCTAAAGATCCTACCGAACCATGTGCCCCCAAAATAAACGACGCAAACTATGATTGCATATACGATATCTATTGAAACAAATAAGAAATAGAGTAGTCCTACGAGAATTGTGCATCTACTGAAAAAGATGATACCTTGTAAGTACTTTGTTTGTTCTGTTTTTCCAGGAAGAATAAACCGCCAAACTACAATTTCATTAAGCCAGAATAGACTGTACCCAATAGAACTTCCAATGAGAAAAATCGGAAGCGTAGAAGTTATCAATTCTCCATTTATCAGTGTTTCCAAAATAATTGCTACAGTGAAATTGAAAATAAAAAAGTAGATGTCATGGATAGACCGATTATCAAATTTCAAAACAGCCCTCATTATGAGCAACTCCTTTGTTCAAAACAGCAGTGGATCTCGGTTGTTTTAGATGTTATTCTCCTTCAGTGTCTTTCTCTTTTTGTGCAGCGTCTCGACGCTGTTTTTCCATGCGTTCCATTTGCCTGTTCCATCGTGCTATTGAGCGAAACATTTCCATAAATCCAGCGGCGACTCCGAGTGCAAATCCGATGTATGAACCAATTTCAGCGTTTCCTAATTTCCCACCGATCCACTTACCCCCGAAAAAACCGATAACAATAGCGAGAGCAAGCGTAATTCCAATGGAAGCGAGGTCGAACATTCCTATATTTTCATGTTTGAATTGGTCTAACCGTCGTTTAAACATGACGAATACCTCCAAAAATGAAAACGGTGTTGGAACGTTCCTCCACTATAAGCAACGCTATAAATTATACTACAGGATTTGTGTTAATGCAAAAATTTTGAAAAGAATCTTGGTATTACTGGAAAGATGTATTGCATAACGACTCCTTACCAATTTAAGAAATAGGCAATTGCCCCCACAAAAAGCACCTCTATCAAATAAAAAATGTTTAGCGTGACCGAAAAAATAGCGGATATCCAACTGCTTTTCGGTTTGTTTCTGTGCTTGCCGAGATCCATCTCGAAATTGGTATCAGTTTTCTCTCTGATATCTTCATAGACATATCGGAACAACCGTTCCTGCCAGAGAAAGTATCCATCCAGAATCCAAAATCCCGCGATCGGAAGGAAGAGTACCAAAACAAAATATGAATTTGGCAGGTTTTCTCTGGCGATTAGGACCATTGCTGCAACGAGAATTGTCATGCTCCAACTTTTTAAGAGAAAACTATTGCGTCCCAAACGGTTAATAACGGTTTGCGTCATTTCCAGATGTTTTACAACCTTTTCGGTGCCGTTCATGAATTTGTCCCCCTTATATCATGTTTGCAGTCTGATTGTTCATAGTTATACTTTACAACTTATAGATAAGTTTGTCAATATAATTGGGTGTGTAAAGCAGAGGCATTCAATTGTCGCGTTTTCGCAGTTTCTTACAGATATTATCCAATTAACATAACAACTCCTCTTGTGTAGGAGGGAACTCCGATTCCCGACTATCAAAGCGTTTAATCGTGATTCGGAGATCACGCCTACAGAAGAAACAAATCTGAGTATATGCAATTTACCGACAATTGAATGCCTCTGGTGTGTAAAGTTTTTGTCACTCTATTTATCAAAATCGCGGATTAAGCGGATTACGCGCCTTGTTAACATAACTGGCACGGAAGGGTTTTCTGTATCATTATATGACCTTGAACAGCTACAAAGAAGCACAATCAAGGATGAATGTGCTACGGTGAAGTATTACATTTTTGGCTACAAAGAAGCACAATCTGGAAGAATACGCTACAAGTGGCACAATCTAAGAGTATGTCTATTATTAGTGAAGGTGCTGACATAATCTTTGCATCAGCTGAACAGTATTATAGAAAAAGTGTTGTTGACATATTTCTTGCTCCAGAGGCGCAATATGTCTATCCGTTTGGAGTACCTTCATCCCTATTGAAAACAATAGATTTTCCATCGTGTGAAAACGAGGGGTACCTCCATCGTCAGTGGGTAAGTTGTCCTCTGAATCTTTGTGTTTTTGTTAATTTTACTTGACATTTGGTTTTCTAAAAAAGTCACGTTTTCGTGACAAATTTGTCACAGCCGTGACTTTTTGTCACTTGTCTGTTAATCCAGTCTGTGTAAGGTGTTGTAGGCTGTATTTTCGCATGTTTGAATTTTAATATTTGTCAAATCGTGACAAATCAAATTGTCCCGTTTATTTTACGTATTTTGTGATCAACATTTAGCGGGGAAATCCTGTAATTTCGTAGTGTGTCTCCTTTCAAAATCTTACCATACGGTAAGAAATGTCTTACCGTGGTAAGATTTGGTACAATGGCTGTTGTGTTAGTTACAGTAAGGTTTTGTAGCGTGTTTTTTCAGAGAGTCAAAATTTTTAAAATTCCTTTTTGGTACGAAATTCTCGCTATGTTGAAATATGCATGAAAATATTGGATTTTTTCTGATATTATGATCATTTTTGGACATTTTGTAGAATAGCATTGTAAACACTCTTTTGCATTGACTTATGGTTATTCACTTAATAACTTATATTGTATTGTAACATATATAAATACTGATGTCAAGTTAAAAATGAGGAAAGTGGAGGATTGGAAGAATGGAAGGGGGACCAGGATTTTCAGGATTGGACCAGGATAAGAGGGTTCTGGCTAAAATCAACCTATATTGTGAAAGTCTGGTAGGTTCGGTTTCCTAACCGAACCGGGTTTGTACCAATTGCGTTCATAAAGGTTTTCGCAAAGACTCAGGCAGAATACACGTTTGGTATTCTGTATTGGTTAGGAAACCAAACCTACATAGCACTCCGCTGGAGTGCAGCCCGTTTGCGATTCTGATTCTATAGACATATTGCTCCGCTGGAGCAAGTGTTTAGCGATCCTTTTTCTTAAGTGACAAAAACAGTATTCATAGGGTTTTCTGGTAGTGGATGTTATTTATTTTCCACCTTAACGTTGTTACTCCGCATCCAACTTAACCTTCAACTTTTTCCTTCCGTTTCTTACCTCCATGAATACTCGGCTCCTGACACAACATTTTCCGAAGCAGATCAAGCCCTTCATGCACATCCGGCCGTTCCGATTCCGTAATACCCAGCACATCTGATAACAACAACCGATCAAGCTCATGGCGTACCGGGTCCTCTTCCATCTGATTAAAAGGTAACATCTGCTTATGTTTCAGTTGATTGAAAATCTGTTCTGCATTTGCAAGTGCCTCATTAGAGAGTTCACGGACATCCAGCGTTGGCATCGCATCGAAAGTAGCTCGACTTAGAACACCTCTTCCTTGTTGTTGTTTACCGCTTTGATACCAGTGACAAAGCAAACCAAACGTTGAATTGCACCATAACGTCCATGCATACTCATGGGTTTTGTTTTCAAAAACGACATTCGGAAGTTTATTTACGCCAATAACATCTTGCTCAGTAAACATCACGGTTAACGAATTCGCATTAAATCGTAATTCCACGTTGTAGTGTACGCGTCCATTTAACCTCATGATTTTTTGCACTTTTTCAGTGGAATTTGCGCGAGGGAAAGCATGTGCATCCGGGGGAACAAGCATTGCCTGCTGAGTTCCTGAATCCGAGTCCAAATGCCACAAGCATGGATATATCGCAGTGTCAGGACACCCTTCTTTCACATCAAAAGCTCCTCTACCACCACCCCCTCTTATGTCTTTAGTGCCAATCCCCAGCGTTGCGATTTCTGAAACTGGACGTATAGAAAGTTGAATATCTGAGGTTTGTCGGGGGATACGCATTAGTCCGTTCGTGAGATAGTGGACAGATTGGACAACACTCATATCTTTAACACGGGACAAAGGCCATCCCGCTTCACCTTGAACAATAGGAGCGGAAATAACATGTCCAATAACCTCATCACCTATTTGCAGTCTATCACCACCGCTAAGCGTTTCATCATCCAATTGACGGATAGTTTGAAATCTGCGGAGCCCCTTCACTATTTCCAACGCCTCTAATTCTCCATGTGGACATCGCGTGAGACAGATAAATGTACCGCGTCCAGTGTTTTTACGTTTCCCCTTTGTAGCAGTAACGAGACATTCAGCCATGCTAGTATCCGCCGAGAATGCACATTTTTCAATATCTTCATGTGCGATTGTGACAACAAGAACATCGTAATATTCTTGTGCCCACAGTTTTCTCACCTTCTGCCAGCTACTACCAGTGATCGCTGTGACTGGTAGCACAAATGCCATTTTACCATTACGTTTTAGCATTCTATCTGCAAGATCAACAAAGTCCGGTCCTTGTCCAGGATTGTTTCCAGTGAGTCGTCTCCCTTGTGCTTTGCGAGATATCCGCATTGCCGCTGCTTCCTTTTTATCAGCGAAAATACTCTTGGGCATATTAGTGTTTCCATCAGCTCCGCTTCGCGTATAAGGTGGATTCTGAATAACAATGTCAAATTCACTATGTCTGAAAGCATCTCTCATGTCAGTGGTTTCTGTGCCTTGTCCGGTTGCGGTTGCTGTTGTGTCAAGGGTCAACGGGAGCGTGCCTGATGGATCGCTGAGTAGGTTGAGGGCACCGATAGCATAGAGTCCATCCTTGCGCGGTGTGCCGTAGGGCATTGTGTGAATGCGTGTGCCGCCGATTCGGACATCAGGATAAGTGCTGGCAATGATAGATGCAGTTAGGTGCGCAGCGTTAGGCAGGATGTCACATCCGACAAGATTATTCTCCATCATGTGCTGATGGATGGTTTCCCCGTTGCCGCCTGTTTGTTCATAGAGCATCAGCAATCTCTGATATACTCCGTTGAGGAGTGAACCTGTGCCACAGGCAAAATCTGCAATTTTCAGTTTTCTTGGATCGCGGTTGAGTTCTGGTAAAGCGAGGGCACAAAGCAGTGCAGAAGATTCGGGGCGGGTATAGTTTGCCTTGAGTATTTTCCGATTGTCAATGAGTTTCTGAAACACAATTCCTGCGAGTTCGTGTTCTTGTGCCAGTCCCATCTTTTCTAATTCTCGGGCGGTATTGCGCAGCACACTCAAAATCTCACCGACAAGTTTATCATCGGCGGCAAGCGTTTCAACGAGATTGTAGGCGACGTTAAAGATCGGGGCATAGTTAACCTTTTGGATTTCTCGCCATGCGCGGAGAATTTCGTCTGAATCAAGTTGTCCATATTCTGCAGTGAGTTCACTGAGCGATGGCACGTTTTCTAAATCTGGTTTACGTGCAAGTGAACTCTGAAATACAAGGGCATTGCTGATGATAAGCATAGCCATCTGTGTTGCTTGGTCACCGGGTTCTTGTACGAGGAGTTCTCCTATTCTTTTGCCGATATGCGGTCGGTGTTCAATTGCGCTATTGACGATAACGGCGGCACGATGTATGCCGTTTTCCAGCACTTTGGCAGCTTGCTCAATTTTGGTGATAGGTGTAGCACCAATGCGGATAGCGGTTGCGATGTCGGCGATGCTGCCGTGAAGCCACCCTTTTTTCGGGAATCTGTGGGGATCATCAAGATTAAGAAGGGTATACGCAAAGTCTTTTGAGTCTCTCAAATTTTCGCTAATTTCATCGCGTGGCATTGTACGAAATCTGTGTGGAATGCGAATTACCATTGCACTGGTAAGTTTTTCCTGTGTCATCGCGAGTGTCTTACCTAAGTACTGATCTTGTGCCTGTTTTTCGCCTGTTTCGTTGGGACCGCGCTTGTAGTCAATTTTCACCTCAACTGCCATTGGGTAGCGTTCAACAGTCCGAATAATCGCATCAGGTTTCTTTTTATTTTCAACGAGTGGCTTCGTTGTCTGCTCATAGATTTTCCATTTTGCACTCATTGGCAACAAGATTTCTATGAATAACGTTGTTATGGTATCTTCGCTGTTTGATGGTTGATTTTGCATATATTTCTCATAAGAAGATCGGATCTGGTCCATCTGTAAAGAGGGAACGTAAATGTCCAATAGTTTTTGTCTGAATTTGCAAGTTATTACCCTATTTATTTTCAAGCCAAAACAAAGTGCGATTTCTTAAAGATAGTATAGGGAAATCCATACAATAAATAATAACACAACTCAACAATATTCGCACTTAAATTATACATGAACCAAGGTCTTTTGTCACCGCCCCCATTTTCAATCGTTATATTAGATACAGTTTCCCTTATAATCGAGATTAATTGCCTAAAATATAAAAAAATTGTAACTATTATCTAAATTATTACGTAATAATTTAATTTGCACTTTTTTGATTTCTTTGTTATACTACTCAAATCAGTAATGGATGAGTAGATCGTCAAACGGCGCATGCCGTATTTACTAATTTCCTTTATCGCAGGGGTATTGGTTGGTTAGATATTGAAACCTTATTAAACTTATGTAAATTGAAATGTTTAGTGATAAGCGTTAATATGTATACGCACGTTTTATATTTTGCTGCCTAATGTCAACAAAATAAGGAGAGGACGCGTTTATATGGACGATACAACGGAAGAAAATGACAATAAGAAAGCCCGATTACTTGAAATATATAAGTCCCAATCGCAAATAATTAACGACATAAGTAACCGAAGACTAACAGCCAATCGATATTATATATTGGTAATGTCAGGTCTAATTTTAGCATTTGCAACATTATTACAAACCAATAATGAAGGGAAAGTAAAAGAATTACTGGATGAAGTTACGCTGGAGTGGTTGATGGTTACTGTTGGTCTCTTAGGGATTGCATTATCCTGGGCGTGGTGTCGTTCAATAGATGCATATCTCAGGCTAAATTCAAGAAGATATGAAGTGTTGAAAGACTTGGAATCATATCTTGATTACCCGTTTATCGCCAATGAATGGGATATGTTAGGTCCCAGAAAAGATAAAACATACAGACAATTGTCCAATATAGAGTTATCAGTACCTTATATTTTTTATATACTGTTTACGTCTATTTTTTCATTCGGTATATGGCGATTACAAAATACACATTTCCGTTGGTTCCTCGCTGTTCCAGTATTATTAATACTTGTCTACGTGTTGTTTTTATGTATCACTATAGGAAAAACGAAAGGAGGAGTCTAAAATGATAAAGTGGCTTGATCGCTTATTTGATTGGGGACATATTGGCATTCCGATGATCTTCGTCGTTATTGTCCTGTTGTTAGGTCGTTTTGCTTGTAATTCAAGCTCAATAGATAACGCAGATTCGGCTATAGAAGAACCCGCAGTATTAAACCAAGTTCAGGAGACAAACCAACCAATTATATATAATATGGAAATAGGTGATTGATTTCTACACTTCTCAGAAACCCACAGAGGTTTTTTTCTCACCAATCCCACTTTCATTTAACGTTTTTTGAACATAATATTCCTCAGTAGTATGAACACATCTCATTTCACTTGAACCAGAACTGCCCAATGCGCTTCGGTGGGTGTAGACAACGTTATGCTATCACTGAACGGAATTTCCTGTTCTTTTGTCCATTCGCTTTTGAGAATATTTAACCATCTGATTGTTACTGACGTCGCATCTGCCCTTTTATCAATACTCAGGTTGAGATCAACCGACCCACCTTTTGGAAAATAAACAGCGTATTCTTTTCCCGGATTCGCGAGGGTGTACGCTTCGTTATCTTCTCTGTTGGAAAGCAGGTCATTGTTGGGTTCACACATAAACACGTCCATTTCGTCAGTGATTGTTCGCATGCTTTTGATGCTTGCTTGTGCTGTTTCGGTCAGACCAAGTCCGTTGGGGGGACGGTGAAAACGCGCTGATGCAAGTCCACCATATATATTTCGCCAGAACCGTTCCAATCCGTTTCGCGTCGTACCGTATTTACCGGTGTCAGCACCGTAAATCTTGACGTTATTCATGGGGCGAATCGGTGAGAGTTCTGCCCGATATTTCTGTGCGTTGTCCCAATGTGTTTGCTGTTTCTGCATATTATTCTGGGATATATCACAAAATGAATATGTTTCTGGATGGTCCTTTGTATTTAGATGTTGTTCATGGTCTATTTCCCAGGGATTCCAACTCTCAGTTGTTTCAACGGAACGTCCTGCCTCTGCTGCACGCATTTTGATATACGTTGACCAGTATTCACCCCACGCAGGTGTAACTGCAGTCTCATTGTCCATACAGTACAGGATGTGTCCATAGGGAAGCGTCTCTGAGAGGAGTTTATCCACATACTTTTGTTGATATTTTAGGACTATTTCCTGGTTGTTCTTTTTAGGTACAGACCTGAAAAAGTCATTTTTTGCTGCACTTGGGTGACTATTGACAGCAGTGGGTAAGTTTGTATCTTCTGCGGTGTAATTGCTATTATTTTTTGGATTGAAGGGGTTGACCTCCCAATAATCTCTATAATAGTTGAACGTTGCCCACACCTCAATCTGCACGACAATATCCATCTCGTGAGTCCATTTAATGAAGTTACGAAAACGCGTCCAAAATTCATCGTTCCACTGATTTAGGTCATATTTATCACCGACTTTTTTGAAGGGAGGGACATCCCGTTCCTCAGTCCATCCCATCGTAGACCTGACATAGTTTCCACCGACTGACTTCAGCAGTTCAAGATGCTCTTTGAGATTCGCTATCTGAAAAAGATTGTCATCAACAGAACCACCGATTAGTAGGATTGGTTCGCCTTTATATTGCCAGTAACGTGGATTTTCTTTGTAAATCTGGATCCTGTTTTTTTCCATGTCTATATCCTTTTTGGCTTTAGTCTCCCATGCTATTGCTGCACATAAGAATATAAGTAGAACTAACACAAATCTGTTGATAACAAAATGTGGTTGCACTATGTTGTTCATAAAATTGTCTCCTAAATATCAAGCGACCTCATTTTACTTGAATCAGAACTGCCCAGTGTGCTTCTGCAGGCTGTGACAACGTTAGACTATCGGTAAACGGAATTTCCTTTTCCAGTGTCCATTGACTTTTTCGGATATTTAGCCATCTCATTGTAATTGTTTTCGCGTCAGTGTTCTTGCCAACACTCAAATTGAGATCTACCGACCCGCCTTTTGGAAAATAGACTGCATATTCATTACCGGGATTTGCGATGGTGTATGCTTCGTTATCTTCTCTGTTGGAAAGTAAATCGTTACGTGGTTCACAGGTGAAAACATCAATTTCGTTTGTAATCATTCGCATACTTTTGAGATGTGCTTGTGCTACTTCGGTTAATCCAACACCACTATCCGGACGGTGGAATCGTGCTGATGCAAATCCCCCATAGATGTTTCGCCAGAACCTCTCCAGTCCATCTCGTGTGCTACCGAATCGTCCGCCATCAGCACCGTAAATCTTTATGTTATTGATAGGACGGATGGGTGTAAGTTGGGAGCGAATCTTCTGTGCGTTATCCCAATGGCGTTGCCGTTTCTGATGGTTATTCTGGGATATATCACAAAACGAATAGGTTTCAGGATGGTCAAAAGTGGCTTTATGTTTCTTATCTGATAAATTCCACGGATCCCACATCTCAGTTGTTTCGACTCCACGTCCTGCTTCCTCTGCTTTCCTCTGAATATAGGTCGCCCAATACTCACCCCATGCTGCTGTGACTGCAGTCTCATTGTCCATGCAGTAGAGTATATGACCATACGGCAGTGTTTCTGCGAGGAGTTTATCTACATACTTTTCCTGATACTTCAATACTGTTTTTTGATTACGTTCCTTCGGCACAGACCAGAAAAAGTTGTTCTGCGTTGCTACAGGATGGCTATTTACTGCAGTTGGTAACCCTGTTTCCTCTGCCGTGTAATTGCTGTTATTTTTTGGATTGAAAGGATTCTCTGCCCACGACTCTCGGTAATAGGTGAAAGTTGCCCAGACTTCTATCTGGACAATAATATCCATTTCGTGTGTCCACTTAATGAAGTTCCGAAAATTGTTCCAGAATTCCTCGTTCCATTGATTTAAGTCATACTTCTCACCGACTTTTTTGAAGGGGGGTATGTTGCCTTCATCATTCCATCCCATCGTAGATCGTACATAGTTGCCACCGACCGACTTCATCAGTTCAAGGTGTTCTCTCAAATTCGGTATCTGAAAGAGGTTATCTTCAACTGAGCCACCGATGAGTAGGATCGGTTTACCTTTGTATTGCCAGTAACGCGGGTTTTCTTTATAAATTTGGATCCTGTTATTTTCCATATCTAAATCCTCTTTTACTTGGATATCCTGTGAGCCAGAACATAGTGAAGTGAATATAATTAAAACCAAAACTAAATTGCAGACGCTGATGTAGGGACCACACAGTTTCTTCATAGATTGCTCCTGAACATTAGAGTTATATCAGATGACACTTACTACAGTATATTATACCAAACCTAATTGATCAATTGCCATTATTGTCTTCCAGTAGGTCGGGTTGAGTTTGCGAAACTCGACATGGAAGTCTTTATCTAAACCTACGTGTCGGGTTTCGTTCCTCAACCCGACCTACGGAATAATGCTATTCAATCATTTAGAAATGGTATTATAACACGCAATTTCCAATTAAAATCGGGCATTTCAGGATTAGCACGGATATCCGTGAAAAATCTAAAATGCCCGAATATATTTTAGGAAAGGTTCTGAATAAATGTCTTAACCGTTACTGCACGGTGCCTCTATACCCCCTCATTCACGGTATTGGTATGAAATTCCGAGATACTTGTGACACTGTTAAGTATCATTTGATCACTTAGACCGAACGCTTCTGAGATTTTTAGTTTTCCTTTCTGCTCAATGGTGTCAAGTAAATGTTGGTTTGACACGACATGGACAGAATCGGCATGTTCTTGAAGTTCTTGCAATCCCTGTTCTGCTTTTTTAGCAACTCTTTGACCTTCAAAGGCAAATGGTCTCGTTACAACAGCTATTGCTAAAGCTCCGTGTTCACGTGCAAGCGATGCAATTTTAGGTGCAGCACCCGCACCTGTTCTGCCACCCATTCCAGCTAAAACAAAGATGATGTCCGTATCCGAGACGATATTGGCAAGTGTGTCGCTGTCTTCCTCAGCTGCTTTCTTACCGATTTCTGGATCTGCCATACATCCGTTTCCTTGTGTGGTGTTAACCCCAATGAGTACCTGCGTTGCATCTTCACATTTATTGAGTGCTTCTTTATCTGTATTGACTACGAAGAATTCAATATCTGTCAGTTCAGATTTAATCATTCGGTTGACAGCGTTTCCACCTGCCCCACCGACTCCAATGACTTTGATTCTGGTCTGTATCTGTTTCGATTCTTCACGTTTAGATGACATAGTTGTTCCCCTTTCAATGTTAACACCAAACTCTATTCGCAAGAGTTCACGTGTCTGTCTTAATTTTGTTTTGATTGTTCCTGTCGCTAATCCGAGTTCAGCGTGTATCTCTTTGACACTCCACAATTCCAAGTAATATAATTCCGCTACCTTACGGACATTATCTGGCAGATGGTGGACTGCTTCTGTCACAACCTCGCGGAGTTCTGACTGACGAAACCGTGCAAGTGAGTCTCGCTCAATATGTTTAGTCAATTCCTCAAGACTGCACAAGATTTCGTAATTTGAATGATGGCGTGAAGAGTAATATCTTTTGCATGCGTTGTAAGCAATGCGGTGTAACCATCCACCAAAACTATTAATGTTCCGAAGTCCATCAATATTGTCCCAGACAGATTGCCAAACATCCATAAGTATTTCTTCGGCATCTCGGCGTTGTCTCGAATTTACGACTATCACTTTCCAGATTCGTAGACTATAACGCGACATCAGTTCTGTAAATGCTGCCTCATCACAGTTTTGTGCAAACAGTATGAGCTCTTCATCTGTCAGACTGGTGTACGTTGATAAATCGTCTTGCATACACATTTTCCAATTGGAATTTGACGTATAGAGTGGAATGTATCAGAATACGGTTTAAAAAAATTAAGAAACGTATTTAAGGGAACTTAATGTCAATGATTATAGATTATAGAAGCTGTTTGCTCTTCTTGTCAAGACGACTAACAGCATCACCGCGTCTGATTTGTAAGCTGCTGGGAATTTAGGAGTGGACAGAGAATTAATTGGATTCTTGCCCGAGAACCTGTAGAAACTCTGGATCTTCCTTGACATCTGAAAATTCCGGCATTTCAAGGAAAGTTGGATAAAGTGAATCCTCGTAATTGAGGGGATTGACCGCGTGATTGTCCTGAGCAATCTTTAAATAATTTAAAGTCTTCTCCCTATTTTTCTCAGATGCCCAGATACTCACAGCCAGCATGAAACAACTATGTTTGCCGTAATTTCCAATATCCACGGCGACTTGTAAAAAACGTTTTGCCTCGTTATACTTCTTTGACCATACCAGACAACAACCGGTATTGTGCGCAACCCCAAAAAGTTCGTAGGTATTTACAGGGAAGTCCGCATCCAGTTTTTTCAACTCTAATTCCATGAACGTATTAACTTCTGTCCAGACCTGATCGAAACGCTCCCAATCTTCTTGTTTACTATACAACAGCAATCTATTTGTTCTGATAGACAACCAGAAATGAAAATAATGTTCCCAGCCCTGTTTCTTGTTAGCACGTTCCAACTCTTCAATACCAAGCAATGCCTCATCAAACCGTTCGTTTTGTCTTAGCACCTCTGCTCCGTATCGGAGGAAGCTGCAACGAGAGTAGTCACTCACTTCAGGCTTTTCAAGATGTTCAGACGCCTCATTATAAAGTTGAATCCAATCATCAATACGACCTTCCGCTTTCCAACATCCGGCAGTACCCAGATAAGAAATGGTTCTTAGCACATATTTTTCTGCATGCTTGCATGTCCAACGGTAAAGAAGCGTCTGTTCCTCAATAGCTTCTCTATTTCTTTTAAGAATTGCGAGACCATTCACTAACGACTTATGTGCCCAGTACCGTTCTGTCACATCTTCTACATTATCCATATACTTACGGAGTAAGGATACCCGTTTTTCAACACCGAGTTTTCCCATATACGGGTATATCCCATCAACCGCAAGATGCACCAACTCAGATGTAATTTCACTTTTGAGCACAGCGTCAATTTCGCCGTCTACCTCTTTAAGTATACCTTCTTTAGATGTAGGATCAGATTTTACCTGTTCCATGAATGAATTGAAGTTGTTGCGAAGTTGCTCTAATTGACTCATCATATTCTCCTTCTGATTAGCTGATAGTTGTAAATGACCAAAGATCTCTTGATCTAAGGTATCCTGATCAGTTTGCATACGTTTTCGTGCGCGTTGGAGTCGGCTCGTGATTGTATTGACCGATACTCCCATGAATTCACTGATCTCTTTCGTTGACATTTCGTCAAGATAGTAGAGTGTTATGACCGTGCGTTCATTTTCAGGCAGTTTTTCCAAGAGTTGTTGGACAAGCTCACGGCAATACTCGGTTTTCTCTTTCACCCGCTGTTCCGACAGGTGATGTGTATAAGAGGATTCATCGATTTCTTCCAGACATGTATCTTCCAAAGATTGCATCAACGGCTGTTGTTTTCGGACCCAATCAATGCAGAGATGGTTAGCGATGACATGAAGCCATCCAGCAAATTGATTGTGATTCTTGAGGGTCGGAAGGTTCTTGTATGCTTTAAGGAAGGTGTCTTGCATAATCTCTTCCGCATAGTGAAAATCGTGGATCTTCCCCCATGCAAGGGCATGAATGCTCGCTTGGTATTTTTCTACCAAGATGCTAAACGCAGCGTCGTCGCCCGTTAAGATTCTGCGAATCAGTTGAACGTCGTCTTCTCTTTCCACGAAACTTGCTCCTATCAAAACGGTTTATACTTCCATATTTAAAGACGAAAGTTTGATCAGAAAACGTGCATTATGCCAAAAATATATTCATAAATTGACGACTATGGGTAGAGCGTAGGCGAAACCCATAGCCGTCAATTATCGGAGAATCAACATTGAATGCAAGTATAGATGCCGAGAATATTTACCCTACCTGTCCCAGAACCTTCAGAAACTCAGGGTCTTCTTTTACATCAGCAAATTCTGGTGTCTCAAGGAAGGCAGGATAGTACCTATCTTGATTCCAATAATTCAGCACATAATCGGAAGCGTTCTTCAGATAATGTAGCGTCTTTTCCCGATCCTTCTCAGTTGCCCAGATGCTTACGGCAAGCATGAAATATGCCCAATCGTTTTTATGCTGTAAATCAAGTGAGATTCGTAGAAAACGTTTTGCGTCTTCATACTTCTGCGTCCACACCAGGCAACACCCTACATCATGTGCAGCCCATATTAAATCGTTGATCTGTATAGGATAACCTGCCCCATGTTTCTCCATTTCAAGTTCAATATACCGACTGACATCTGCTAAAACTTGATCAAACAGATCCCATTTTTCCTGTTTACCGTACAGCAGAATTTTATTCGTTCTCACAGCCAACCAGAACCTAAAATAGTGTTCCCAATCTTGTTCTTTGTTAGCGCGCTCCAACTTATCAATTCCAAGAAATGCCTCATCAAAGTAATCATTGTGTCGCAGCACCTCTGCACCGATTTGCAGGAAATCGCAACGTGAGTAGTCACTCACTTCAGGCTTTTCAAGACGTTCAGATGCCTCTTTATACATTTGCAACCATTCATCTATCCGTCCTTCATCTTTCCAACATCCAGCAATGCTCATGTTAGAAACAACTTCCAGTACATGTTTATCCGACATTTGTTTGCATGTCCAACGGTAAAGCTTCTTATGTTCATCAATGGCTTCTCTGTTTCTATCCAGACAAGTTAGGCTATACACTATGTGTTCATGCGCCCAGAAACGTTCCTCATCGTTGGGTGCTAAATCTTGGTACTTTCGGAGCAATAGGATCCGTTTTTCCATGCCGATTTTACCATAATGTGCGTATATTTTATCCACAGCAAGATGTGCCAACTCAGGTGTGATTTCGTCCTTGAGTGCCTCTTCCACCTCGTCATAAGCTTCCTTTAGGAATGCCTCACCAGAAAGGATATCTTCTCCAGAAATTGGATAAGATTCCACTTTTCCCCTGAATGCATTAAACTTGCCGCGAATTTCCTCTAATTTATTAGACATTATATCTCCTTTTTGACCACCCCATAACTCTCGGATCGTGTGTTCCTCTTTCTGTAGACGTTTACGAGCACGGTGGAGCCGACTCTTAACCGTGTTAGGTGAAACACCTAAATACTCGCCAATGTCCTCACATGATTTTTCATCAAGATAGTGAAGTTTTACAGCAGCCCGTTCACTTACTGGTAACTTCTGAAGGAGGTTATTGACAACTTCGCGTTGCCGTTCACTCACGAATTCCTCCTGTTGTTGCGTGTGGTATTGTGTATAAGCTAGATCCTCTAATTCCGCTGTTGGCATCGCATCTAACGATTTCATCGGCATCCGCTTTTTTTCGAACCATGCGAAACAGTACTGTTTCGCGATCGCGTAGAGCCATCCTGCAAAACTATTTTGGTTTTGCAAGGTGTTGAGCTTTTGATATACCCTGAGGAATATATCTTGCGTGATCTCTTCAGCGATGTGGTAATCACCGATTTTCCGCCATACAAAAGCGTGGACTGACTTTTCATATTTTTGTACAAGTGTATTGAAAGCAGATTGATCGCCTACCAATGTGCGTTGAATCAATTGTACATCATCGTTTTTCATGCTTCAGCTCCAAAAACATTCTGTCTTTCATAATGTTAAGATAGGTTAGAGAAGCGGTAGGGTTGCATAAAATGCAATTACAAAGAAAAAATGTAAATATATTCTGATTTATCAAACTCACGTTATTATAGCATTATTCGACGATATTAACGACAGAATACAGACGAAATATGCTATTGGAAATCATTTAAAAAAATGCTATAATTAGAAAGTTGTTGTCAAAGATAATTTTGGAAATTTCTTTCAGAACAGAATCATAGTAGGCTTTAAAAAAGGAGAAGTAATAGATGCGACACGTATTCACCTATTGGATATGTCTGGTCTTAGCAGGAATGGTAGCACTTCCGTTAATTGCACAAGAAGCGAAAGAGACTAAACCTGCTACAGAGCAATCAACCGAGAAAAAGAAGAAAGAATATGAGGATTTCAATAAAGTTATAGAAGATAGCAAGACGTATCAAGGTTTTTTCAATCTGTATCAGAAAAAAGAGAATTTATACTGTGAGATTCAACCTTCACAGTTGGACAAACCTTTCTTATGTATGATTAGCATTGCACGCGGTATAGCCACAGGTAGAATTCTTTCAGGTATGACATTAGATGAATGGTTGCTTGAATGGAAACGGGTGGGTGATAAGGTGCATCTTGTGCGTAAAAACGTCCGTTTTCGGGCGGATAAAGGTACACCAATAGCTGAAGCAGTCAATTTAGGATATAACGATTCAGTCCTCTTTGCACTTAAACTGGAGAGTGTGCATCCGCAGCGTAAGAGTCTTTTAGTCAATATTAGTAACGTCTTTGTGTCTGATCTTCCGCCACTTTCCGGAAGTGTGGGGGGTAGATTTGACAAAGCACGTAGTACCTGGGGAACGGTGAAGGCTTTTCCTAAGAATGTTGAGTTGAGAGTTAATGCGGTCTATTCCGGCAGTGGTTCAAGTGATACAATACCAGACACTCGCGGTATCCCTGTCACTGTGCATTATAGTTTGGCAAAGTTGCCGAACAACGACTATCAACCGCGTTTAGCTGATGATCGACTTGGACATTTCATGACAACGGTGAAAGATTACTCATTGAAAACGAGCGGTGATCCTTACATCCGTTATGTAAATCGGTGGCACTTGGAAAAAGCGGACCCTAAAGCGAAACTTTCTCCGCCAAAAGAACCGATAATTTTCTATATTGAGAAATCCATCCCTCACCGTTATCGTCCTTATGTACGACAGGGGATTTTAGAATGGAATAAAGCGTTTGAAAAGGTCGGTTTTGTAGATGCAATTGAGGCTCGCATACAACAAGATCATGAAGATTGGGACCCTGAAGACGCACGCTATAATACGATTCGGTGGATGGTTGGTGGATCATTTGCTATTGGACCTTCTCGCGTTAACCCGCTTACAGGTCAGATTTTGGATGCTGATATACTCGTAGGTGAGAGTTGGACACGATATTGGCAACGCGAATATACGACTTTCTTTGATGAAGTTGCACACGAAAAAGAGCATCATGTTGATCATGCTTCACGGTTTCACTGTGAATTCGCTACAGGTTTAGAACGGCAGATGCGGTTTATGGCGAGTGTGCTACAAGCCAGAGGTGTGATGAAAGATGGTGGTGAGATTCCCGAAGAGTTTATCGGACAAGCACTTAAGGCGTTGATAATGCACGAAGTTGGTCATACATTGGGATTACGACACAACTTCAAGGCAAGTACGATATACACGCTTGATGAAATAAACAAGAAGAAAGGTGAGGCTTTACACGGGTCTGTTATGGAATATGATGCTGTCAACATCTCACTGGACATCAAAAAACAGGGTGATTACTATACCACGACTATTGGACCGTGGGACTATTGGGTGATTGAATACGCATACAAACCGATAGAAGGTAACAAACCTGAAGCAGAATTGCCGGAATTAGGTAAAATCGCTTCAAAAGTTGCGACTTCAGAATTGCGGTTCGCTACGGATGGTGATGCATCTATGTATCAGTATAGAGACCTTGATCCGTTGGTGAACCGTTGGGATTTGGGGGCTGATCCACTTGAGTTTGCAAAACGGAGACAGCAGATCATTTCAGAGCTTTGGGATGATATTGCTGACAAGGTTACGAAAGAGGGGATGGGTTATCAACGTGTGAGACGTGCATTCAGATCGCTTTTGGGTGAATACACTTCGTCAATGTTTCTTGCGTCAAGATTTATTGGTGGACAGTATCATCACAGAGATCATCGCGGAGACAAGGATGGACGGTTACCTTTTGTTCCTGTTTCTGCTAAGAAACAGCGTGAAGCATTGTCATTCATCAAGGAACATGCATTGTCGGATAAGACCTTTGATTTTCCACCCGACCTTCTTAACAGTCTCGCAGTCACGCGCTGGAGTGATTGGGGAGCAAGTAGCGGTAGTTCTTCACGATTAGACTATCCGCTTCACAGTGTGATTCTGCGGAATCAGAATATGATTGTTGCACGACTCCTTGATCCGAATGTTCTTGCCCGTGTGCAAGATACAGAGCTGAAGTTCTCTGAAGAGGAAGATGTGTTTACGATGCCAGAACTTTTTACCGGTATAACGGATGCTATCTGGATGGAGCTTGAAAAAAATGCAGCTGGAAAACAGTGGACGAATTCTGATGCGTTTATCTCAAGTTTCAGACGGGGACTACAACGTGAACATTTGAAGCAGCTGATTAAGTTGGTATTGGATGCGGATAGTGGTACACCTGAAGATGCAAGATCCCTTTCACGATTGCATCTGCAAAGGATCAATGAACGTATAGTGAAGTTACTGCAAGCCTCAAAGAATCAGTTGGATGATTATAGTGTAGCACATCTTGAGGAATCGCAAGTGCGCGTTTCAAAGGCATTAGATGCTGGTTTCCAAGTTGAGACAAGGTAGCATTTACTAAGAAGAAGTGCCATAGCGGAGGATTAATAGTACTGATGGAGATAATCAAATATACGCCTGACTTTCTGACGCCTTTGACAGCGTTTTACAATGACTTTACAGTAGATGTTCCGCATTGTCACCCAGTCAAAGAGGAGGATATAGCCTTTGCTACGAGTGGTGTAACAGGTCAATCCAAGTATTATGATGCGGATGATATAAAATCAGAAACAGCATTCGTCGCTGTAAAAGATGGAAAAGTCTTAGCCTTTATTCACTTAGGGCTATCAAAACATAACGAGAGCATTAGTCAGTCGAACGGAAGAGGTGACATTGATGTCAAAACAGCCCATATCCTGTTCTTTGCATATAAAGTCGGAGAACGACAGATAGGTACTGCAATTCTTAAGGAGGCTGAAGACTATTTGCAGCGGAATGAGGTTACACAGGTTTATGCCTTTTCAAGACATTATAGGTATCCTTGCTATCACTTCGCTTATGCGCAGCTTTCGGATAGACTGGGACATGTTGACGCTCTGCTCAGATTCAACGATTATATGCGGACTCATGGACAGGTGTTCTTTGATTGGGAGAACTTCAATGCTATACCAACACCTCCGGATATTCCCGTATCCCTTTCTATAGAATGGAAAGAGGGACGCGGCAGGCTACCGAACTGTAACATCACAGCACATAAAGACGGTGAAGAAGTCGGTGTATGTTGGTCTCTTTCTGGTGGAACGTTTTCTTCACATGACAATGCCCAAGACTGGGTTTATACGGATTGGCTTGGTGTTGATGAGGCACATCAAGGACAGGGACTGGGTAAATACCTGCTTCTGTATTCTTTGCAAGAGATGCATAAAGTTGGTTACCGACATGCTGCACTTAGCACAGACTGGAGTAATAATAGTGCTCTTCTACTGTACGGCAACTGTGGCTATAAAGTTGTGGATTGGACTTATGCATATTCAAAACGACTTGAGAAAAAGTCAAGAATTGTTATACCTGTAAAATCAGAGAATAGATTCAGTGAAGTTGTCAATTATACACCTGATCTCTTAGAGCCTTTGACCCACTTTTATAATCATCAGGTACACGGTTTACCGAACTGTTTTCCTGTCAATGAAGATGAATTCGCTACAGTGTTAGGCGGCTTAAATAAAGAAACTGAAAGGAGCAAAGACGAACTTGAAGAACAAGCCTTGTTCTTGACAATAAAAAAAGGGAAAATAAAGGCGTTTGTTCATGTTGGATTTGAAACGTACCCTGAGGATGATATTGAGGATGAAAGAAAAGGTTATATTCGGTTCTTGGGTTGTGAACGAGGGGAGAGACAAGCCGGACAAGTCGTGCTTGAAAAAGCAGAAGCATATTTGAATTCCTTTGAAGTTAATTCTATTGAAGCATTCTCCTCAAATGTCGAGTCTCGTTATCCTTTTTTCAACTTTGATTATGCTAAATTGACGAACTATCTTGATCATATACAAAGTTTATTGGGTAATAATAGCTACAGACCAAGTAATGGTTGGGTTTTTCTCAATTGGGAGAACTTTTCTGTTGAACCTATGCTGCCTGATGACTCCGTACATACAAGTGTTACGTGGACACAGGGATGCGGTGAACGTGCAAACTGCACCATAAAAGCACAAAAGGGAAATACAGATGTTGGTGAATGTAATAGTGTCTCAGCGGGTGTGTTTTCAAGACATCCCGATGCACAAGACTGGACGTATACAGAATGGCTTGGTATTGAAGATGGTTTTCAAGGAAAAGGATTTGGAAAGTTCTTACTTCAGTATGCACTTCAAGAGATGCAAAAGGTTGGATATCGTCATGCATCCATAAGCACAGACTTACATACTCTTCTTGCGATCCTCTTTTATAGTAATATCGGATATAAGGTAGTTGATTGGACTTATCAGTATGATAAGTCTATCAGGTGACACGAAACTGACGAAAATGAAATAAAGTTGCTTAATCGCTTGTAGTCTCAATACCCACATCTTGCAGAACCTTTGTAGCTTGTATTGCCATATCTGCTGCCGGGTCGCGTTTTATGATACGTTTTAACTGATAGACAGCTCTATCATCTCCATCTCTGGCAAGCTCCAATGCTTCGTCAAATCCCTTCATTATGTAGCTTAAATCTCTTGGAATGACTGTTAAATTGTGGTCTTTCCAATAGTATTTGAGTTCATCAGATTCCCAATTACGATAGACATCTTCCCATTTTAGGGCGTTGAATATATTCAGATGGGGTTCAAGCATGTGTTCAGAGATTGGATCAACAACGGCTTGGTAACGGTTGTCTAATGAAACCCGGAGTCTATCTTCGGTCAGATTAGGCAGTGCTTTATGGATAGTCAATGCAGGAAAAATCAACGTATCACCTATTTCGTAGTTTGTTGTATGCCATTCACCTGTCAATTCATCTGTGTTGACACAGAGACCTCCCGCACCCAGTGAAAAACGGTGTTCCATCACTTCGTCAATCTTATGTGAACCAGGGAGAACCGCTAATCCACCCAACTCTATTGGACAATCGCCAACAGGGGCCCAACATGTATAGGTCTGGAAGTTTCCTTGAAAGTGCACGAAATCTTGATGTATAGGTGTGGTATGTTCGGTGTATTGCGGATACCATAGCCGTGCAACTTTTTGGGGATGGGGTAACACTTCTGAGTCGATAATCTTTTCTACCATATCAACGACTTCGTGCCAATGTCCTGAGCGATGGAATGCCTCTAATTTATATACTTCGTGATATACATCGGTATATTCTGGGTCCCCTTCGGTGCATTGTGTAGATATATCAGCGATGCCGTCCATTGGGTCAGTATCTGCTACGAGCCATCCGCCGTGTTGCATAGTCGTCAGCATTTCTCGTCGTAATTCCCAGAGTTTATCTGGGTCCTGCAATTTCTTGAAAA
Organism: Candidatus Poribacteria bacterium; assembly: GCA_022824835.1. Taxonomy (GTDB): domain Bacteria; phylum Poribacteria; class WGA-4E; order WGA-4E; family WGA-3G; genus MSPOR6. The sequence goes on from JAJDZB010000095.1 coordinate 43,882, forward strand.
AGAGGTATCCTGATTCTGCCATCCTTGTGCGGAGTTCTTCAGGATCATTCATAGCATCGTTGGATATGTGTAGTTCTCTTAGTTTTTCCATCTGTTCTTGCTCCTTAACGTTTGCGGATTTAATGAAGTATTTAAGAGTACATTGACCCATTGACTAATGGCATTTTTTGATTAGTCCCTTATGATCAATACCTTGGCAAAAATAAGTTGAATAAAATGGGTTTTTGTCTTTTGTATGCCACATTATGATGAAAGCAAAAGACAAAAATCCCATATCTGAATTATAGCATTTTTTCAGCTCTTAATCCATCTATTTTAAAAAACGAAGATCTGTCAGTTATGTCAAGTTGTCCTTGCAATGCTTGCGGTTTGCAAAGATTATCAAGTGGCAAAAACTTTACACACCCAGGATGACCGTTAAAACTTCCCTTGACAATCCACCGTCCCATCAAGTATAATCAACAAGACTTACGCACTCCCCCGGTAGGTGCTGTTTCTAACTGCACCGAATCCTGTGAAAAATGGTGAAATTTGGGCATTTTGCGTAAGTCCTGATCAATAAAAGTACTTGTCCGAAAGGCGTAACACATAACATGACACAATTTGATGAAATTGTGAAGTATCTAATGGCTATGTTCGCTAATGAGTTTGCAAAGTTATCCTTTGGCACACCCAATGTTAAAGTCTTAGAGACACTTGACACCGAGCAACAAACTGTTAAGGTGCATCGCGTTGATGAAGCCACCAGAGGGCATGAACAAAGAAGCCTGGTTGGAAAGATGTGTTGAAAAGACAGTTGACGCACCTGTTGATATACAGACCCGTGGGACGTTGCTGTTTGCGCTATCAACGTTGGGTAGCTTAGAATATGACCTTACATTTATACAAAAACTTATATCGGAGGAAATGATGCAAAAATCACCTTTTCCCTATATTGAACATTTAAGAAAGCAAGGTGCACGTGAAAATTCTATCAATTTTATTCTGTCTGTGCTTACAGAACGTTTTCCACTGAGCGATGTGCAACCTATTTCGGAAGCACTGGAATCTATTGACGATCTTGATCAATTGACAGAACTGCATCGCACGGCAGTCCGGACCTCCAGCGTTGAGGCATTCTTACAAGGAATTGACGTAACAGATGTGTAAACCGATGCAGCAGCCCAAAGTCACAATGAAAAGAACCTACCGGGCGGGACACAAGGGACAAATTACCCTGGAAATCCTACTAATCCTGAAAATCCTGGTTTCAGACAAATAGAGTGCAATAACTCTACACACACTATTTAACCAGATCTTTCCAACTAACACATTCCATATTTCCAAATTAGTCGTTTTGGGATTAGACATTTTTTTCTTGACAATATCCCGCCATATATCCTAACATTATTTAATATCATGAAAACTAAGTAGAGAATCTTACCCAGCACGGCACGGCAAGGTCTCTAACACAACTAAGTAAGATTATAACATTTCTAAATGAAAATGCCTCTTTACTGTAGCACATTCTGTTAGATTGTGCCGTTCACTGCTTCATTCTAAACAGTCGGTAATGAGAGAAAAATTAATTGAAATGGTATTAGATAGTTTTCATGTGTCCAAAACGACTAATTCCGATAAACTTTATAGAAAGTTGAACAAATATGCAAATACCGACAATTATTGATAATGTTGATGATAATACACTCCTTAAGGCTCTGGAAACTCTTCTAATAAGAAGTGTCAACTTAAATATAGCAACTGGTACGTTTGAAATCGGTGCATTTCTATCGCTCGGAAATACATGGCAACACCTTGACGGTATACGTATCCTCATGGGGGACGAAACATCTCGGCGTACAAAGGAACATCTAATTGAGGCTCTACAAACAGTTACGGACGAAAGCCTGGAATCCGTAAAAGAAAAGGATGATACCTTGCAAGGTCTTGCAGAAGTTCGGACCGCAATTCGTCTCGGAAAGATTGTGGTTCGTGTTTATGACCGTGCGAAATTTCACGCAAAACTTAATCTGATGCAAGCCGAAGACTCAAGTCCAGTCAACTTTTCTACCGTTGGTAGTTCCAACTTTACACTACCCGGTCTTACCCAAAACGTAGAATTAAACACCTTCATTACTGACCCTACCCATATTGGCAAACTCCGCGAATGGTATGATGACCGTTGGGAAGAAGGTACTGAAGTTAAAGCAGAGCTGCTCCGCACAATTGAACGACACCTCAAGCAGCATCCACCATTTACTATCTATGTAAAAGCACTTCACGCATATTTTGAGGGACGCGAAAAACCCGCTGACGAATGGGAAGAAAACGAATCCATTATTTACCAAACACTTTCACAATACCAAAAAGATGGTTACCACGCAGCACTACAGATAGCAGATACATGGAACGGTGCACTCATCTGTGATGGTGTCGGTAGTGGTAAAACCTACATCGGTTTGATGTTACTTGAACGTGCGCTGAGAGAAAATAAACGCGTACTACTCATCACTCCGAAATCGGTTGCAGAAAGTGTGTGGAACAGTCAGATTAAACTACGACTCCGACACAAATATGGTCGCTTTCTTAAAGAGAACTACGATATCAAACTACATACAGACCTTGGACGCAAAGGGGGTATCAGTCAGGACGATCTTGATTATTTCCGTGAACATAAAGATGTCATTATTATAGATGAGGCACACCATTTTCGGAATGCCAGCTCCAACCGCGGCAAACTGTTGATGGATATTGCCAAAAATAAAAAACTCTACCTACTTACCGCGACGCCAATCAATAACAGTTTAAACGACATATATCACCTGATAAACTATTTCGGACAGGATCAAAGGGACTACTTCAAAAACATCGGTGTGCATGATTACCGTAGACACTTTCGTGACATAGAAAAACAGCTTGAGGAAGAAAATACGGAAGTTGCCGAACAGGTTGAAGAGGAAGATTTCCTACGTCAAAATCCGATACTAAAACAGGTGCTTATACAACGCAGCCGCAAATACATAAAAGAGTCCGAACTGGAGTCTGGTGTCGACATCCTTTTCCCCAAACGGATTATTGAACCCACTGTAAATTATTCGCTCAAAAAAGTCTATGGATCGCTATATGACGTATTACGAACTGCTTTTGATAGGAATTATCCGTTTATCAATCTGGCAATCTACAACACAGTCAGGTATCATAAAAAACCGGAAAAACAGTTGGAGAATCGTCAAAAACAGATTGTCGGTCTCATCCGAACACTCGTGCTTAAACGTTTAGAAAGTTCATGGCGATCATTTGAAGCGACCGTCGAGAATTTGCTCATTAAGATGGCAGAATGGCTCAAAAAATATGCCCCAGAACGGTTCGCAGAGTGGGAAGGAACGAATCGGAGATGGTGGCACGTTGTACAAGGACATATCAAAGAACGACTTGATGCAGAGGGTATCACACAAGATGAACCCAGTGAAGAAGAAGACAACATCGAATCCATTGAAACTGACGATGATTTCATACCTGAAGACCATCATTTAGACAATCTGATTGCCGATGTTGTAGATGATATGAACTTTCTGACAGGACTATTGAGCCGGATTTATAGGTCCTTCTATGCTGACGAGGTAGGCGGCGAACCGGACACAGAAAAAGATGATAAACTCCAAAAACTCATCAAACTCTTAAAATCCGCACCTTACGAAAAGAGGTTAATCTTTACCGAATTCTGTGATACTGCTCGGTATCTTTACACTCAACTGCAAAAAGCGGGTGTTGCGGATATTGCACAAATTGACAGTCGACGTAAGGTGAATCGTGAAGAGATAATAGAACGATTCTCACCTTTCTACAATAGAAAAACACCTTATCAAAGCGGAGATCCTGTCAACACACTGATTACAACAGATGTGCTTGCCGAGGGTCTTAACCTGCAGGATGCATCCGTCATCATCAACTACGACCTACACTGGAACCCTGTCCGACTCATGCAACGTATCGGTAGATTAGACCGTCGACTTGACGCGAACATTGAAGCGAAATTAAACCGTACAGACCCAACCGTTCATGTCTGGAATTTCCTGCCACCAGCGGAGCTTGAGGACATCCTTAAGCTACGGAAACGTGTTGATGGTAAAATCCTACGTATCAGTAGAACGCTCGGACTTGAAGGGAAATTTGTCTCACCCAATGACGACAACGAAACTTTACGCCTTTTCAATGAACGCTACGATGGCACACCAAACGTTGAAGAATTGATGAATCTGGAACGTCAACGTATCTCTGAAGCACATCCTGATCTATGGAAACAACTACCAAACTTACCTAAACGCCTTTTTTCTGGTAAAGATGTAAATGTCACTCCCCCACTGATGCGTAATCGTGATGGTGAGTTGATTCCACTTAGACGAATAGGGGATGTTGGAGTGTTTTGTTGTTACCGTATGCCAATAAGCGATGAAATTAAATGGTACTTCTATGACGTTGATAATGATGAAGTTATTGAGAATGTTGGGGATATTTGGCCCGAAATTCGTTGTGATATAGAAACGGAACGGTATACTGAAGAAGGACCGGGTGGACTTAGAGATGCTCTGAAAAAAGTTGAAAAACACATTCAAAAGCACCTTATGCATATACAAGCACCAATGGGAGAAAAACCTAAACTTATTACATGGATGGAGATTTGTTAAATGGACTTCATTTTACCCAAAATATCATGTGTATGTATTTTTTCATTCTATTTGTCTGAACCAGGATTTGCGGGATTATAGGATTTTTTCAGGATAAGAGTCTCTTCTCGTATTCTATTCTTATGAAAATGGGAACATTTTGGGGTTCATCTGTCTATGTACATAGCTCTCCGCATGAAGTTTAAAAATAAATTGGGTAATTAGGACCCAGACACGGTAGGTTCGGTTTCCTAACCGAACCGGCTTTGTGCCACTTGCGTTCATAAAGGTTTTCGCGTAGGATCCGTCAGAATACGCGTTTGGTATTCTGAATTGGTTAGGAAACCGAACCTACCGGCCTGGGGAAATATGATTTATCAAACTCACGTTATATGGTGAAGTTTAAAATAATTACACACTTTCGGACCCCGGTAGGTGCGGTTTCCCAACCGCACTGGTACAGACTGTATAATTAATTCAAAAATTTACCATAATAGTAAAATGTTCAGAAAAATGTCATACGAATCCAATACAGTTCACGATTTTGAATCGATAATTGCACTTTTGAGAAATAGACTTCATTGGCCTATCCCCGATGACGGTTCAGATTTTGAAGATTTGACCTATTACTGGTCTCCAGAAGACCTTGAGCTTGATCCCAAGACTCAGGAACGCATCATAGGTTGTTGGCAACTTCGTCTATTCCATCTAAAGTTTTTAAATAGTAAGAACCCATGGGGAATATTCATCGTCCAATTTAAAAATAATGTAAATATTGATAAATCAAGCACTCTCCTAAAAAGAGTTCTGAGAGGTCTTGTTGATAGGCGCGGTCGTAGTGCTTCACTCCCTTTCTGGCGTTACGACAGACTCCTCTTTATCTGCACAACTGAAGATTTTCAAAATTTCGGTTTTGTACGCTTCATAGATAATAAAAACCGCCCTTTCGTTGATGACTATATTCCGCTGAGTGATTTTAAATTGAACGTGTGAAGGAATGCGGTAGTGCCAAAACTGTGTCTGTCTAAGCAACGATAAGTCTTTGACTTTACTGAAAATCTGTGATATACTTTCCACTAAGTTATCACTCCCCCATGTCAAGACCCTGTTGCTTTAGCGCGGGGATGTAGACACAGCTAATATGTAAATCAATTCAGAAAGTGTTGACATTAGTTTTGTATTGTGGCATACTATAAGTAGCATTGTAGTGGTGGATGCAACCTCTCACTTGAGAGTGCCACCACACCATTTTGCAGTGGTCTTACAATGCGAAAGGAAAACACAATGCGAACCTATAAATACAAGATAAAGAACATACCAACATCAGAATTAGAAAAGTTGAATAGTGATTCTGCATCTGTCTGGAATGAATGTTTGAAGTTAAAAGATGTATGGGATTATGCCCATGGATATTCCTATACTTCAAAAGAGTGTGAGTTGTGGTTAGATAAACAGTTAACAAAATCGCAGCAATTACATTCCCAGAGTATTCAAGATATCAGGCAAAGGTATTTCAAGGGGTGGCAAGGTTTCTTTGGTTTGCGTAAGAATTGTGATAAGAAGTCAAAACCGCCACATAAACAAAAGAGATACACCACTACCACATGGAAAAAGTCTGCTATCCAATATAAAGATGGTATGTTAAGATTGTCTAATGGCAAAGATAATAAACCTTTGTCCATTCCTTTACCTGTGAATGTAGACATAGACAAAATATCAGTAATACATCTTGTATTCAATAATGGACAGTATGAGTTGCATTTTGTCTATAAGACAGAAGATGTAGAACAGATTGCGTCTGATGATATTATGAGTGTTGATATAGGTGAGATACATCCGATGGTGTGTCATGATGGTGTGGATACTACACTTTTCAATGGCAGGTATATCAGAAGTCTATACCGATTGAGAAATAAAGTAATCGCATCATTTCAAGAAAAGATTAGTAGGTGTGTAAAGGGTTCAAAAAGGTTTAAAACACTTGTCAAAAGGAAGTGGAAAAAGATTAGAACAATAGACAATCAGATAAATGATTGTCTACATAAACACACCACTACCTTTGCTAAGTTGTGTTCTGAAAAGAATATTGGTGTAATAGTGTTAGGTGATTTGAGTAATATCCGTGAGAGTGTTGATTATGGAAAGAAGTCTAATCAGAAAATACACCAGTGGGCTTTTGGAAAGATTACAAACTTGATAACCTATAAAGCGAAAAGATTAGGTATCAAGGTAAAGTTAATCGATGAATCCTATACATCACAAACTTGTCCGAAATGCATGAACAGAAAAAAAGTGAGTGGTAGAGAGTATAAATGTAAATGTGGATTTACCTATCACAGAGATGGTATAGGTGCTATCAACATCTACAAAAAGTATCAGGGTTGTTTCATTAACCCTGTAGTGGGACCTATGGCAGTCCCCTTTGGAATAAAATTAGATGTTCCAAAGTTGCCTTGTAAACACAAGGAATGTTCCTAAAAGGGACAAAAGAATCCCCGATGCTTCAGCACGGGGAGTATGTCAAACCTAAAATTGAGATTAAGTGTCAACGGATTGCAATTATTAGCAAAACGTGAGTTTGATAAATGTAGCGCAAACTTTCCAGTTTGCGACAGATATGCCACAAACTGAAAATTCATGCTACAATTCACGCCTCTCGGATACGAAAATGGAGTGAATGAACACTAATGAAAGCGAATGAATGTGAATATTGTAGCGGCGACATACAGCCGAAAAAGGTTACTGTCAACCATTCATACAAAGGAAAATTAGTGATAATTAAGGATGTACCGTTAGGTGTTTGTCAAGAATGTGGACAGCGATATTATGCTGCTGCTACATTAGAGAAACTTGATACTATGGCGCAAAATAGTGATGCTGCACCGGAAAGAATATCTGTCCCAGTCATGGTGATGAGTCCTTAAACTCGTTAGAGATTACGGTGCTGCTTCACTCCGTTATAGAGATAACCGAATGCCCCATATTACACCAAACGACATCCAAAACATCCGTGACTTTGACACCCTTTTAAACTTCTTCCGTGATAAACTTGATTGGCATATCCCCGAAGACGTTGAACTTGAAGATGTGGCTTTTCCGTGGTCTCCCGAAGACCTTGATCTTGACGAACCTACTGAAGAGCGAATTGTTGAGTGTCAGCAGCTGCCATCATTCCCACATACCCGACCCACACTGTTCGGAGAAGAAACGCAACCGTGGGGTATATTTTTCCTGCAATTTAACAGCGAACATATCTATCGGACTGCACTACGTCGTGTGCTGCGGGGATTGGTCGAAAGACGCGATCGGGACCCAAACCTACCTTCATGGCAACATGACCAACTGCTCTTTATCTGCACAACCCCCAATTATCAACAATTTGCCTTCGCCAATTTCGCTTCAAACGAAAATTGGAGACGCTCAGTCCTTTCTATCTTCTCTTGGGAACAGGGAGATACACATATCCGGACGCTATGTGAATACAACCTCCCCGCGCTTGCTTTTCCAAGCGAAGGTTTTCCAAATGACGAAGCATGGCTAAATGCGTGGAAAGCGGCTTTTGACGTTGAGGTAGTTACCGATAAATTCTTTGCTGATTACCAACGCGTCTTTGCACAAGTTGAAGATGCTGTTGAAGGCATTCCTGAGAACCAATCAGAAGCAAAAAGACTCTATACCCAACGACTCTTTAACCGACTGATGTTCCTACGGTTTATTGAAAAGAAAGGATGGCTTACTTACAACGGTGATCGCGAGTACTTACGCGCACTTTTTAACGCAACAGAAGCAGAAACCGATCAAGATTTTCTAAATGACCGACTCTTTTACGCTTTCTTTTTTGGACTCGGTAGCGAATTAGATTTTGAAGAATCAATGGATGCGTTTGTTGAGGCAAGAGGAGAAGTGCCGTTTCTCAACGGGGGTCTCTTTGAAAGAAAGGATTATGAATATGATCACCAACATGCAATCCATATTCCTAACGATAAATTTGACGAAATCCTAAAGCTTTTTGAAAGGTATAACTTCACGGTGACCGAATCCACACCGCTTGACGTTGAGGTGGCAGTTGACCCAGAAATGCTCGGAAAAGTGTTTGAAGAACTCGTTACCGGTAGGCACGACACGGGCAGCTACTACACACCGCGCCCCGTTGTCTCCTTTATGTGCCGCGAAAGTCTGAAAATTTGCCTCCAGAATAAGACCGATGAGACAGAGGAATGCATCAAAAAGTTTGTTGATGATGGCGATGCAACTGAAATTCGCGATCCTGAAAGGGTGCTAAAGGTGTTACAAACACTACGTATCTGTGACCCCGCATGTGGTAGCGGGGCATACCTACTCGGTATGATGAGCGAATTGCTGCGTTTGCGTGACGCACTTTTCCAAAGCAATCAGATTGATTCCCCAACAATATATCAACGTAAACTTGACATTATCCAGAATAATCTTTACGGTGTGGATAAGGACGAATTTGCAGTCAACATCGCTATGCTCCGTTTGTGGCTGAGTCTTGCAGTTGATTATGAAGGTGATACACCTGAACCGTTACCCAACTTGGACTATAAAGTTGCAACGGGGGACAGTTTGACAGGTCCCACACCGTCAACTGAACAGACCGGTTTCTCGTTGCCGCTTATCCAGCAGATACAAGAACATCAAGCCGAATATCTGGTTACCCACAATGATCTTGAAAAACAGAGACTCCGAGAGGAGATTGCCGAACTCAAAGAGCAGATCCAAGGATGGCAAGAAAACCCAGAAGGGTTTATTTGGCAGGTAGAGTTTCCAGAAGTGTTCCAAGAAGGTGGTTTTGATGTTGTTATCGGTAATCCGCCCTATGTTCGCCAAGAACTTATTAGACCAATCAAGCCGATTTTAGAAAAATTGTTTCCAGAAGTTTATACGGGTATGGCGGACCTTTACGTCTACTTCTACAAACGCGGCACAGAATTGCTCCGTATGAATGGGGTTCTTACCTACATATCCTCAAATAAGTTTCTACGTGCAGGATATGGTGAGAAACTCCGAACATTTTTTACTGAAAACTTGAGCATTCAAAAAATACTCGATTTTGGAAGTGTTCAGGTTTTTAAAGCAAGCGTGGACACTTGTATTGTTCTTGTTGAAAACATTGCACCAAGTGGGGAAGCATTTTTAGCTGCAACTTTTCGGGATGAAGCTGGAATTTTACGACTTTCCGATGCGTTTCAAGAGCATGCCGTTTCCACACAGGCCCATGACTTATCACCGGAAGGATGGGCATTGACATCATCCGAGGTGTTTAAGCTGCTAAAAAAACTAAAAAATACTGGAATGCCGCTGGGTGAATATGTAGACGGGTTCTATCGCGGAGTAACAACCGGCTTTAACGATGCGTTTATCATTAATAAATCTACGCGTCAGCAGCTAATTACTGAAGACTTTAGAAACGGTGAACTCATAAAATCAGTACTGAGAGGCCAAAACCTTCGGAAATGGACGGCGGAAACAAGAGAATATCTGATTTTCACGCGGCGTGGTATTGACATTGAACAATACCCCACAATCAAAAGATATCTCAGTCAGTATAGATTGGACCTTGAACCGAAGAAAACTCGGAAACAAAAGCGTGGAAGAAAAATAGGAAACTATAAATGGTATGAGATTCAAGATAATACAGCTTATTATACAGAATTTGAAAAACCGAAGATCATCTATCGAAGAATCGCACAATCGCTTGATGCGATTTATGACACAGTAGGGTCTTATGGTTTAGATACAACGTTTTTTATACCTACCAAGGATCTTTCTCTGCTTGCTATCCTAAATAGTAGACTTTTTGATTGGTATGCCCGACACAAGGTATTGCCTCTTAATGATCCCTGGGCAGGTGGAGGACTGCAGTTTTTTGCACAATACATGGAAAAAGTCCCGATAGCAGAACGGACTACAGAGCAGAAAATAGGATTGTCAGAGCTTGTTGAGCGCATTCTTGAAGACCCGAATGGTGATCAGGTGCGCGAAATTGAGCAGGAAATAGATACATTGGTGTATGAACTTTATGGGTTAACGGATGATGAGATTGAATTGATTCAGCAGACATATCGCGATGCGGGGATGGATGTGTGAGGGGCGGCACAACGGTTCGTCCTTGATTATCTAACAATTTTGTGATATACTTTGAGACAGACTTAGCACAAAGTAGAGCATTAGACATCACTATTCAAGAACCACAACCAATAATTACGGGAGTGCAAGATAAACTGATTTTTGCCACGTGAGCGTAAGCATATATACCACCAATGCGTCATACAAATCCGAGAGAATTAAGACTATACTACACACCTACTGGAAGAGCACCTTTTTCCATGTGGTATGATAAAATTAAAGATATGAATCTACAAGGCAGAATTGATAGAAGACTTGAACAAGTGGCAAACGGTAATTTTGGAGATTGCAGATCCGTTGGGGCTGGGGTTTCTGAACTGCGTTTACATTTCGGTCCCGGCTATCGAATTTATTTTGGTGAAGTGGATAACACAATTGTTCTTCTCCTCTGTGCTGGTGACAAGTCGTCACAAGCAAGGGACATTAGACGTGCAAAGGAATATTGGTCGCAATACAAGGAGACACGATAATGGAAAAATATCAAACATGGCACGAGTTTTTAATAGAAAAACTCACTAATCCAGAAAAAGCACTCGGTTACCTCCAAGTATATCTTGAAGAATACCTAATTGATGGAGACACACCGTTTTTTCTCAAAGGCGTCCGGAATGTAGTAGAAGCACAAGGGGGTATTCCTAAAGTTGCGGAACAAGCTGGCATATCTCCCGACGCACTTTCAAAATTCCTGTTTAGCGAGGGACCGCTGCATCTTGGTACGCTTAGTACCATTCTCAAAACATTTGGATGGCAACTTTCTATTGAACCTTTAACTGCAGAGAATAAAAGTGATGCAACCGTAACCCCACACTTGACAACCCCAAGCGAACCATTAGATGAAAGCACAGAGCAAGTGGCTGAATCTTCTACAGCTTAACTCTCTATTATAGTAAAACATACAATTAATGAGGCACTTTTGTAGCACACCTCGGTAGGTTCGGTTTCCTAACCGAACTATAGGCGTCAATTTAGCGATTCTCAAGACCATGACTGTAGCACATTCTGTTAGATTGTGCCTCTCTCTACAACATTCATCATTCATTGCCATTTTCTGCATAACATACATATTGATATACTGCTGTAGCACATTCATCCTTGATTGTGCTTCTTTCAACCCCATTCCGCGTCCTCCATGCCCTCCGCGATTCAGACAGATTGTAAAACAATCTTCCATCCTCCCACCCATTCCCTCTTCCATTCTTTCACCCTCCCCTCTTCCACCCTTCCCCTCTTCCAACCTTCCAACCCTTTCCCATCCGCGATTCATATTTCGCATATTTAACTTTACAAATGTAAGTTAATCTATTACAATAAATGTATGTTACATAGTGAATTACATTAAGTTTATATATAAAGGTGTTTACATTGCGATTTATTTGATGTTCAGATAAGCATACACCTCAGATAATAAACTTCTAACCAAAAAATGAAAAAAGTTAATATATTTTCAATTTTAACTTGACAAATACATTTATATATATTACAATAGGTATATGTAATATATACACATACTGTTAGTTTATGTAAAAAGGTGTTTAAGATGCTATTCTACAATTTGTCCAGAAATGATCATAATATCAGAAATAAACCAATATTTTCATGCATATTTCAATATGCAGAGAATTTCGTACCAAAAAGGAATTTTAAAATTTTGACCCTGTCAAAAAACACGCTACAAAACCTTACTGTAACTAACGCCATAACCAATGTACCAAATCTTACCACGGTACGAAATTTCGTACCATATGGTACGAAATTTCGTACCATATGGTACGAAATTCAAAGGATACACACTACGAAATTACAGGATTTCCACGCTAAATGCTGTCAACTCAGCGTCACCTTTAGGAGGAGTTTCACAGAAAGTTAAGCCTTCAGAAAAAATTTTTTAAGATCCGATTTTAACCCTATGCAACCATACAGTCACTGCTCACAACGCCAATTTACCAATGTTACGAATTGTACGAAATTCGTAACATTTTTTAAGAAGGAGATTTACTATGAAGTTACAAGAAAAACATAGAGAATTTGCAGTAAAATGTTTCGCAAGATTTATGAAACCAAGCCAAGTCGCTGAAGCTCTCATCGAAGAATATTCGCAAGATATTCCAAATCCTAAACCACCTGAATTACCCAGTTATGAACAAGAAAAAAAAGGTGTAGTTTACAAATTCAGAAAAGATGAATATGTTGAACTGAAACTGGGCGAAGTACGAGAACAATACGCAAAAGTTGTCGGATACAACAAAGCAGAAGGCAAAATTAACTTAGATAGGAAAGCATTTGTAGAAGTATTTGAAAATGACTTTGATCAGCAATTGCAAAAAGAACTTGATGAACGAAACAATCAACTACTACATAAGTATAACTTAGAGGTCGAAAAACACAACAGAGACCTCAAAGCAGAACTTTCAAACCAACTCAGAAGACTAAACATTAAGCACCCACAATTCCCTGTGAAATACCGGCAACTATTCATTAAAACCCGCGATGAATTCTTACAGAATCACCGGACCGACAGCATACCAATCAACGAGAACATACTGCAAGAATTAGAAAGCATTTACGGCTATGTAAAAGAAGCAATTTACCAAGCAGAAACGCCTAATGATGCAATTAACCAAGTCAAAATGGCACACACTATTCTCAAAACTCTTGCAGCGCAAAATGAAAACGACAATCAGAAACAGACTGAACATCAAAACACGCAAGAAACGAATGAACCATCAACAGAATAGGAGGCTATCCGACTCTCTTAATAGTAGTAGGCACTCTCCGAGTGCCGTTTCTTGAACGGATCTTTGATTTCCCAACAAATTTGTGATATACTTTGCATGCGGCAATCAACGAAAATAAGGAGAAAACAGTGAGCAAAGAAGTTTCTGCAATTAAACTGCAACGGAAAGAAAAAGCCTTTTCTGTGCTGAATAGAATTTGGGAAAAAGTACCAAAAGTGAGTGAAGAAGAAGCACAAGCAGATATAGAACAAGCGATTGCTGAAGTACGAGCGGAGAAATCAGGAAAAAGTGAGCTAACTCGTTGATGCGTGTAGTCCTGGATACAAACCAACTGCGCTCTCAAAATTCCTGTTTAGCGAGGGACCGCTGCATCTTGGCACGCTTAGTACCATTCTCAAAACATTTGGATGGCAACTTTCCATTGAACCTTTAGCATCAATTTAAGGAGAATTACGCTATAAATTCCAGGTCGGTAGGTTCGGTTTCCTAACCGAACCGGTTTTGTGCCACTTGTGTTCATAAAGGTTTTCGCGTAGGATCTGGTTCGGTTAGGAAACCGAACCTACCGGCCTGGGGAAGATCACTAAATTGACGCTTATGATGGCAACTCTCTATTGAACCTTTAACTGCAGATAATAAAAGTGATGCAGCCGTAACCCAACACTTGACAACATCAAGCGACCCATTAGAAGCAAGCACAGAGCAAGTGGTTGCATCATCTACAGCTTAATTTTCTATAATCAAGACTGAACGCATTTTACAACATTCTTTATTAGACTGTTCAGTCAAGTATTCAACAGAATCTTTCCAACAAACACATTTTGTTTTACGGTTTATCTGAAAATTATCTCATTCTTATAAGCTATTTATGGTATAATGTATGCCGTAGCATGATAATTTGCACAAATTGTAAAAATACCACCAATAAACCACCTAGGGAGATATCATGAAACATAGGTTAACCCTTATACTTGAAAAACAGCCAGAGGGAGGATACACGATAACGTGTGAGCAATTACCCGAGTTAATAACTGAATGCGATACGTTAGATGACGCAATCGGCAATGCCATTGATGCATTCTGTTCTGTTGCCGAATTATACGAACAGGAAAATCGTGTTTTACCCACACTTGTTAAAGGTGATGCAAAGTTTACACATACACGTTTACCCCATATAGATATTTCACATTCAGCAGAAAGTAATTTGAAAAGTGATTCTAAAAGAGAATATCCATTAACTACATCAGAAGCCTTAGAATTAAACTATTTGGCAATGGCGGTGTCACTTAATGAATTACCGAACAGTGGCGAAAAAACTAAAAGCACTTGGATGTGAAGAAATTCCTCAAAGAGGGAGAGGTTCCCACCGCATGTGGAAAAATCCAAGAGTAAATAAAAAAGCTTCTATCCCTTATTGGGGTAATAAAGATTTAAAAATAGGAACAGTGAGAAGTATCATTAGACAATTAGAAATTGATTACAGTGACTTTAAAGAAATATAATCCTATTTTGTAATTGATAATGCCTCTTTTTTGTAGCATAACATCTTCTACATATCCTCAGATTCCAATTTTGAATGAAATCTCGAATTACCCGAGGCGACCAATTCATGAGAATCTATCATTAACAAGTTAAGCCGGAATTTGAACAACTTCACGCGTTACGATACTTTCGCTAATTGCCTCTAAAACACGCATGTTCTGATATGCATCTTCAAGACTTGAATGCGGTTGTGTACCAGCTTGTAAGGATGCTGCCCAATGTCGCATCTCTTCAAGGTAACCGGGTCTATTGATACCGTGATATGCTGTGTTGAGATTCCATTCTTCAGTGGGGGTGTCAGCATAGCCTCCGCCGTGACCAAGCCATGTCGGTACACGGTAGCGACGTAACTTTCGCGTTTCAAACACTTGAATTGCTTGGTTATTTGTTCCTTTGATAAATACCATCGCTTCCAAGACGGGACCGGTGCCGAGTGTCATTGTGCCAATCCCACCACTTTGGTAACGTAGATTTACTGACATGGATACAGAACCGGTAGGTGAGTCAACTTCTCCTGTCGCGTAGACTTCACTGACCTGCCCCATAAAGAATCGCATACAATCTGTTGGATGTATGACCTGATCCAGCATGAAATGCCATGCAAAAGGTGATCCTGCTTGATGGACGCGCGGTCCTGGTGCCAAATAACGTGTATGGTATTGACACGCTTCACCGAATTCGTCTTCGTCAATTAGGCGTTTTGCGATCTGATGTGCGGGTGCATGTCGCCACATTGTTCCGACCATACCTGTTTTCCCAGCTTCAGCAGACGCATCAACCAACATCTTTGCACCTTCTGAAGTGGTTGCTGGTGGTTTCTCGGTATAGATATGGTATCCATGCTTTAAGCACTCTATGCCGATATCACGATGCATTTTATCTTCAGGTCTACCGACAACGGCGACTGCATCAAGGTCTTCATTCTTGAACATCTCATTATAGTCGGTGTAATGCCGTAGAGCACCGAACTTTCGAGCGTTTGCCTTTGCTTTTTCTTCTACAAGATCGCATGTGGCGATAAATTCAAACTCAGGGATATGTGGTATACACTGTTGTAAAATTGACGACATTGGACCACATCCAATAAAAGCGACTCTAATTTTTTCCATTTTTTAATGTAACTCCAAATATATAGTAACGTGAGTTTGATAAATCAGATTTCCCCAGGCCGGTAGGTTCGGTTTCCTAACCGAACCGGGTGTCTCAACGAATTACCTAAATTATTATTTAAACTTCATACGGGACTAAAGAGGGTTTGTATAACGTTTAACTATAAACATAGCGTCCCTACGGGACTGAAGAGGGTTTATCGTTTCAATCAATGTAGAAAATGTGAATCTAACACAAGAAAGTTTCTGTCAAGTACCGGATTGTTGCCAATTTCTGAAACAACGTTGAAGTGAATTTAGAAATCTTCGGATAGATTTATCGCTGTCCTTCACTCTTTGCAGATTCATCTCCTTGACAAGATCAGTGATATGTTCAATTCCTCCTAATATTGGAGTCACTCCTACTTCAGTAATAGCTTCAAGAAACATAACCTTGTAACGATCTCGCTCACATTTTTGATCTGGTGTTGGGCAACCTTTGCCAAAAACCGTATTGAATGATTCAGGATCAATCAACAACCACCGTTCAATGTGCGGTTCTGGGATCATACTAATTACGAATTCTTGTAAATCAGTGATGTTTCGATTGATTTCTTTTTCCCTCTCTCTGAATCCTTTACAATTGCTATCTGTTCCAACGATAATAAGATCAGGTAAAATCCCTTTGTTTCGTTGTAAATCATTTTGATACTGTTTCAATTCGGAAATTACCTTTCCTCTTCCACCCCGGGCATTTATTGATTTTGTTTTAACACCAACGTTATATTCTAACGAAAAACGTTGTAATATAGCAACTAAAAACACTTCATGAGCTTGATCTTCAACGAAGATATTGATATTACGCATCAAAGTCTCCTCGCGAGATACGTTCAGCTGGTGAAAGTTCATCTTGGTCTTCTAAGGCAGCGTCAATATCACTCTTTTTGAACGACGGTCCATAAGCCAAGTCAATATAGGGTTTGATTTCTGTGTTGCCGTTATTTTTTCTACACACATATAGGGACTTTTCTGAAATTAGATCAGGCAATAATGGTGAGTGTGTTGTTACGACAAATTGTATGTCTTTGAGTCTTGCTCGAGTTTCCAGATATTCAGCAATTAGACTAATTCTGCGTGGATGGATACCATTTTCTGGCTCCTCAAATCCAACTAATAATGGTTTTTCTTTAGCACCGCTAAGAGCCAATAGTCCTAATATCCGGAGTGTTCCTTCTGATAAGACCCGCGAAGAAATGTGTTTTTCTCCTTCACGAATGTCTAATTCTACCTCACCTAATTCATTAACGCTTACATCTATCCCCGTGATTGATGGAATCATGGTATGCAGTGATTTCTCAACTGCTTCAAATTGCCGCTTGTTAAGAGCCTTTAGCGTATTGAGAAAAGCTGCGAGATTCTCTCCCATAGATCCAATATTGTGAACAGCCTTGACTGGATTAGGAAACCGCATCTGTTCTCTCGGTTCAAGGTAAAAAGTGAGCCAGTTACTCAACTCCTGTTGCATAGCAGTCAAATGTGGGTAATGTGGAGGATAATGCGACATTGAAAGAATACTATAATCAAGATAACGTTCATAGTAAAGTGGATGTGCTTGTCCCTCCATGCGCAAATGTAATCGATCTCCTATTCGTTCTAAGAATGCTTTCCTGTTTTGTTTTACTTGCCCTTCTTTACTGAGTGCAGCAAGGTACTCATCAGCAACACATATAATCCCTTGTTTTGGGTGCATCTCAATCTGGATACGGTATCGTAGATACTTTTCACTGACAGGTAAACGCCGTGTAGAGAATGTTTCTTTTTTGATTTTTGTATCTTTATCGGTTGTATCCTTTATTTTCTGAATTCGTTTATTTACACTTTCAATTATAGTAGGGGAAAGTTCTACATCTACCTCTATACTGAATGCCACTTTATCCATATTTAAAAGGCTCTTAATCCCTTCATCTTGAAAAGTGAAAGATTCCAAAGGATGTCCTCGGTAGGGAGGTTTAAATGCATCTTCTAAGGTTTGGGAGGATGTCATGCGTGACAGCAGTTGCAACGCCTCCAGGAAATTGCTTTTTCCTGAAGCATTGGGACCAAGGATCACTGTAAGAGGTTCAAGATTAAGCTCAAGGTCCACAAGTGATTTATACTTCTGAATTCTAATTCTCTTTAGCATAATATTGCTCCTCTAATTTAATAAGTTCAACTGATATTACTAAAAAATGTCTGATCTTCATAATTATACCATTTCTAAATGATAATGCCTCTCTAATGTAGCATAAACTTTTAGTTTGTGCCATGATCCGTTTATATCTGAAAATCATTAAGAGACAAAATCATTTTGAAATAGCATAAAATGAAAATGACTATTCTATTCCTGAACCTGCTAATCATCCGTTGAAACATTTGACTGAGTCTCACGTTCAGACATCTGTTTTCGTACCAGGAGTTCAATATAATCTGCCATTTTTTCATGGGCACGCATCGCTCGCCAACCGATGACGAACCATAAAACTGTTGTTATAATACTAATCAAAAACGCAAATACAGCTAATCCACTTATTCCAAGACCAAGACCCGTAAAATCCATTATTCTCTCCTTTTAGTTAAATGTCCAAATCACAAACGGGTGTGAAAGGACGTAATGAAATTGATGTTTCTCCTGACGTAATCAATTCAGCGATTAGTTTTCCTGTTATCGGGGCAAGTAAGATACCGTTTTTGAAGTGTCCCGTTGCCATGATAACGTTTTCATGTCCGGGTAGATAACCGAGACATGGACCTTTTTTGTAATATGGACGTAACCCAGACCAAGTCTGCACAAAAGCACTTTCTGTTAGTTCAGGTGAGATGAGGACAGCGGCATCAATCATCTGTTTGACACCCTCTACTGTTGTCGTTTTATCGTAGCCAACATATTCTACTGTTGCGCCGAGCAGTATCTTTCCATCTGTACGTGGTACGATATAAATACCGAGTCCATCTATTGTGCGTTGAAATAGTGGCGGTATCGTTTCAAGAAGAATGATTTGTCCCTTGACTGGTAAGACTGACATTTGTTTGTCAAGTAGAGCTGTCAGGTTACCTGTCCAACATCCTGCTGCAATGACGAATGTATCGGCATATATCATATTACCGTTGACGATCGTTGCTACAACTTTTCCATTTTCTCTGACGAATCCAGTGACAGGATTTCCTAACACGAATTTCGCACCGTATTTGGCTGCCCCGTTTGCTAATGCAGTGACCATTTTTGGGTTGCGAACATGACCATCTTCTGGGAACAGCACAGCACCCGCAATTGCTTCTGATATAGCAGGTTCTAACTCCCGTGCTTGTTTTGATGTAAGAACTTCTGCAGAGAAACCCCGGTTAACTCTCCGTTCTGCTAATCCGATCAGACCTGCTGCTTCAGTTTCGTCAAAATAGACTGAAAGTGTACCGGAGCGGATGAATTCTATGTCAATATCCGTTTCTGACTTGAGTTCCTCAGATAGTGATGGATACAATGCAAGACTTTCTCGGCATAGCATAGGATAAGGTTCATGCGTTGATGCATGTGATGTGAGTATACCAGCCCCAGCCCAAGATGCTTCTGTGCCGACTCGTGCTGCTTTTTCAATCAGGATGACATCAACTTGTCTTTTTGAGAGTTGATATGCAATTGCACACCCTATTATACCACCACCGATAATTACTATATCTGCATGATTCTGGTTCAATCATCTGCTCCGTCTTTTATACTTGACTTTATTCATTTGAATAGTTTATCATGATGTATGTAATTTGTCAATTTGACGTTATAACAATCTGTATAAAAGTAAATGATAGACAAAAGGTAAAGGTTTTTCAATGACACTTGGAAAGGTTACTGGGACAGTCGTAGCAACACAAAAGGATGAGAAACTTGTTGGTAGTAAACTACTGATTGTCCAAGATGTAAATTTAGATGGTGAATTAGATCGGAAGTATACAGTTGCAGTGGATGCTGTTGGTGCTGGCATAGGTGAAATCGTGCTGGTTGCGACGGGTAGTTCAGCGCGTCAGACACAGGTAACCAGCAACAAACCGGTTGATGGTGTTGTGATGGCAATCGTTGATACCATTGAAGTTTGTGGTGAAGTTCGCTACATGAAATAGAGAGAACGACTGAAATGGAACAGACGCAATTGTTCCAGGAAAAAGCAGTCGATGATGAACTGCCGTTTAAACTGGAGTTAATCAAACAGATAGGTTGGTTGGTGCGACTTCGCTGGATTGCAATCGGTGGTGTTTTTTTCACTGTGACGATTGCGATTTTAGTTGGGGATATAATTTCGCGCCCCATTCCGTTATATATCATTGCTGCACTGATGGTGCTGTATAACTTTGAACCTCAGATGTATCGTAAAGCACCTGAGCAGCAGCGGCTTAGTTCAATTAGACGGCAAGCCTGTATTCACATTATCCTTGATCTATTATCATTAACTGCACTTATCCACTTCAGCGGTGGTGTTGAGAATCCTTTTATATTTTATTTCGTATTTCACTTAATTATTGCAAGCATAATCCTATCGAAACGCGTCAGTTATATCCTGGCGGCGTTGAATACAGTTCTCCTCGGTTCACTCATTTTTCTTGAGTATTTTGAGATCATACCCCATTACGCTCTAAAGGTCTTTCTACCCGATGGTTTATGGAGGAATCCTGTTTATATTTTTGGTGTGCTTTTCGTCTTTACCAGTACACTTTTCTTTGCTGTATATTTGGCAACGACTATCACACAGACTGCAAGAGAACGCGAAGCAGATAGAAAACGGATGGAACAGCAGCTTATCTTTTCAGAAAAGATGGCTGCCATCGGTGAATTGGCTGCCGGGGTCGCACATGAGATAAACAATCCTCTGGATGGTCTCTTAAACTGTATTCTCCGTATACAGCGGGATCCTGCAAATGTAAAGCAGACACAGGAATACCTTGATTTAATGGAAGAAGCAATCAGACGTATTGAGGCAACGATAGGTAAGTTATTGGATTTTTCGAGACCGCATGAACTCTTACTCACAGCCGTCAATATTAACGAAGTTGCTAATGAAACAATTGGGTTGCTTAAATACGGTGCCTTGGAGAAAGGTATACACATTGAAACAGACTTTCAGGATCAGATCGCACGACTGCATGGGGACAAGCATCTATTGGAACAGGTCATTCTCAATCTATCGTTGAACGCAATTACGGCAATGCCTAAAGGGGGAACGCTCCGATTTGAGACAGGAGAGATGAGTTCAGACGCATTGATAGGACAACCGATTGTGTTTGTGAAAGTTATTGATACAGGTATCGGTATCTCGGCATCTGTTCAAGACAGGATTTTTGATCCGTTCTATACGACTCAGATCATGGAGAAAGGTACTGGATTGGGTCTGTCAGTTTCAGACAGAATTGTACGACAACATCAAGGTGTCATTGAAGTAGAGAGTGAAGAAGGAAAAGGATCGACATTTACGGTAAAACTGCCAATTGCACGTGTGCATAAACAGGAGGTGTAACTATGAAAGTGCTTGTTGTTGATGATGAAAAACTGAAACGTATGACGTTAAGAGATGATCTGCGCGAATCTGGATATGATGTCATAGCAGTAGAATCGCCTCTGATAGGTCTCCAACTCTTACAACAGGAAGCTTATGATGTGTTGGTAACCGATTTACGAATGCCTAAGATGCACGGTATTGACTTCCTGAAGAACGTAAAAAAAGAATACCCCCATATTACTGTAATCGTTATGACGGCTTATGCCAGCGTTGAGACTGCGGTTGAGGCTCTGAGATTCGGTGCATACAATTATATCAAAAAGCCATTTTCAAGTGATGTGTTAATCTCCATGCTGGAAAAACTGAAAGCGTTGAAGGGTAAAACACCTTTAGAAAAGACTTCATCGTCTGTTGAAGCGAGTGTCCGAAATCATGAGTCCTCGCTATACCATACGCTCATCGGAAAAAGTCAACAGATACAGGAGATTTTTGATCAGATCCCGAAAATAGCATCTGCAGACAGCAATGTAATGATTTACGGAGAAGAGGGTACAGGTAAATCCCTATTGGCAAAAACGATACATCTTCAAAGTTCACGAAAGCATGAACCTTATGTAAGTCTGAATTGCTATGGTCTAAATGCTGATGCTGTTGACTTAGAATTGTTTGGCGATGATTCCCGGCAAGGAAAACTCCAGTTATCTACGGATGGTACACTTTTTATCGCGAATGTGGACACAATTCCGATCTCTTTACAAGCGAAGCTTTTAGCTGCTTTAGAGGATCGATCGTTAGCAGTGCAATCTGCGGAAGAGCCTATTGCAATTGATGTACGTATCATCTCAACGAGTCGTGAGAATCTTAGAGAGCGGAGCAGAAGTGGTGAATTCCTTGAGGATCTCTACTATCAATTGAATGTCATTCCCTTGTATTTACCGCCGCTTCGTGAAAGAAAAGGGGATATCCCGATGCTCATCAACCATTTTATTGATATATTCTCATCAACCCAACCTATCCGTATCCAACCTGAAGCGGTTAGAGTCCTCACAGAGTATTCTTGGCCGGGTAATGTCAGCGAACTTGAGAATATCATTGAAAGGTTGGTTGCGGTTAACAAGGGGGCAGACATTACGGCTGAAGAGATTCCTATTGAATATAAGTTGCCTACTTCTCAGAAATTTGATGACACGCCGAGTCTCACCTCTTTTCATGAGATAATTAAGACGACAGAGAGAGAATTGATTGCTTGGGCAATGCGGAAGACAAAAGGTAACAAGACCCAAGCGGCACGTTTGCTCTCTATGAAGCCTTCAACGTTTCGTGATACGCTTGCAAAACACATTCAACATATTGTGTTGGATGATTGAAACGTTTTGTGATAAAAAAGAAGGCAGGTAACACGATCTGTTACCTGCCTGTATTGTTCAAAGAGTTTACGGTTTAACGAGAAGCATTTTTCCTTTCAATGTGGGCAGCACGGAACCAATTTTCAAGGTGCACTGCAACATCCGAATCTAATGATCTTAGCCGACGTATTCCCTCTTCAAGTCCGTGAAGATGGATAAGGTTGACAGCTTTATCAAATCGTTCCGGATATTGCTCAGTAAGTATTGCTTCTGTGAGCTTAAGTGGTGGTACTTCAGCTGAGGGTATCAAGGATTGTTCAAAGAATGACTGCCACTCCGTGTTCGTTCTGAGAATCTGTCCCAAGGACTCGAGTTCCGCTTGCGCTTGTTGTTCTCGTTGTGCTATTCTTCTCGCAGCTTGTGCAGCAATCTCCTCTGCGGACTTCTCTCGCGGAAATGTAGACCTATCTCTGTCTTGTGGTACAACATTTTCTGCTGTTGATGAAAAATCAGAGGGCAACAAGGGATCAGAAGGGTCATTTTGAGAATCCTTATTAATAATTTGTTTATGGTATTCTTCAGGTGTAATAGTGGGCGGGGGTTCGGCAAGCACGTTATCGCTGTCATCTAAGTAGATTATCTGATATCCCTTTGGCTCAATGCCTTTTACAAAGAGGTTAAACGAATCTTCTGAGCTCATATACCCACCATAGCTACTTGCAGAAATGACACCATCTTCAGAAACGTATCTTTTGACATAGTAGCGTCCTCCACCTGTTGGTAGAAACGTTCTTGCATCGGGTCCTCTAAAAATACCGCCATCTATTGTCGGATCTGTTTTCTGTGCATTTTGGATCTGTTGATTCTCCCAGATTTTTCGATCAATATAAGCGGCTTTATAGGTTTCCCAATCCTCAGTTGGCGGAATACCGTAACGTCCCGATGTCCATTCTCCGGATCGGTTTTCAAGTGATATGAGATTTCCTCGTATTGTAAGATAGCGTGAATAGTCCCCAAAATGTTCTATTGTCACACCTTTATCAAGCAGCATCGCCACCCACTCGTCTTGTGGGTATTTTCCATCAACCATAGGATCTGCAGCCATATCTTCGAAAGAAGTTAATAGCGCGTCCACAGTTTGCGGTCCCATGTGGGGTTTGGGACCGGACGGTTCATCCGTTGTCTCGGAGAAATCATAAACGCGTAGAGGTGGGGGGTTCTCACCTTTCTTTTTCAACTCTTCGGCTATTGCTTTAAACTCCATTCTGAAAGTATCTTCCACGTCCACTACATCAAATGCCAACTCTGGGGGACCTTCATAAGGGAGTTCTTCACGAAAACGTCTAAACAATTCTTCCCTCATCAGAACCGTTTGATCTGCAATCCACTTATTCCATACTTTATCTGATTTGCCAACAACCGTACCTTTTGTACTAAGGTTTACTGTGGGTTGCTCCGATTGTATTGACGGTTTAGATGTGTTTATAGGTGAATCTGTTTTCTGTAAGGTAAAACGGAATATGTAAAATCCAATCGCACTGATAACAATTAAAATTAAGCTGAAAAATACATGCTTTTTTCGCACAACTTTTACCTCCTGATTAAGTTCAATCTATCTCTAACACTGGATAAACCGTGTTAGAGATAGATTTAAAAGTGTTAAGGACTTGGCCAATTGGCTACATCATAAGTTGCTGGATACATGTAGATCCATCCTTCAGAATATGCTGAAGATTCTACTATATCTGCCAGCATAGATGCTGGTGCATAAGTGCCTGTGGAAGGATATGTCCTGCTACAATACAAATAACTCAACTTACCTATTCCAAACCTTTTGACGGTAACCTTAAGTTCTCCTTCATCATAACCACCATCTGCATAAACACGTTCCCAACTATGTATGAAGTCATAGGAAATACCAGTAATGCAGTGACCGTGTCCAGAGTAAGTTTCCCCTTCAACACCATCTGAAATAGTGGGCCACGGGTAAGCTATTGCCCCCCATGATCCGGCTTCTACAAAATGAGTAATCCTGGGAATACCTGCATGGACGTTCTGATTATATAGAACGAAGCCTAAAGAAAAAACAGAAACAAGTACTGTTAAGCCTATAAAGACAATTTTATGTTGCATTTGAAATGCTCCTTTGATTAGGTACTAACCTAAAAGTTACACAAAATACATTGATTTTATGCTACAATTAGGTTAGTGTTGCTATACTGTACTTATGGCAGTGCCGCGTCGATCAGTGTTCACTCCACTGTCGGCGCACCTAAAAAAATAGGAGACCACCAATAACGTTAACAATTTTATAAAATTCACAAAAAGTTGTCAAGAAAAAGTCAAAAGTTTTTAATAATAATTTATAATGAACCGTGTCTTTTGTATTCCACGGTTGCGGATATGTGTGCTCTACAAGCTGCATCTGAAATTTGAAATAAACTTAATACCTAAGCATGCGTCTTATTCAATAGCAGATTACATCTTTAGATTTTACAATTAAATGTTGAACTATTGTAAATGCTCTATGTCAAAATTACAGAGGATTTATACTAACGTGAGTTTGATAAATCAGATTTTCCCAGGCCGGTAGGTTCGGTTTCCTAACCAATTCAGAATACCATACGCGTATTCTGACGGATCCTTTGCGAAAACCTTTATGAACGCAAGTGGCATAAAGCCGGTTCGGTTAGGAAACCGAACCTACCGGGTCTATGCCAGCGATATTTTGGGAAAAATGAAGTCCATATTCCTATTATCAAACTCACGTTATACGAAACATCATACTTTGCATTTTTAGGAGTTGTTTATGCTTCAATGGAGAATTGGGTTTGTTTTTGTCTTGACAGTATTGCAGTTTTTTGTAATTGCAGATATCGGGGCTCAGGTCCCAGAAGAAGTTGACCTATCTCAACCGCTGACGTTAGAACAGTGTATCCAATTGGGTTTGGAAAAAGCCACCAGTATGCGAAATGCACGACTGAGTTTGGCTATTCAAGAATTACGTGTGAACAACGCGCGTGCAGACTACTTTCCAAGAATTACATCCTCTGGACGTTACGATTTTTCTAACCGCCTGGATTTCGGTTTTGAACCAGAAAACTACGATTTAGGTTTGACAGGACAATATACACTGTGGGATAATGGTCAACGGGAGGTGAGTTTTGCTCAAGCTAAAGAAGGATTGACAATTACCACGAACAGAAACGAGGGAATTAAACAGAATCTAATTCTTCAGATAACCCAAGCGTATTACAATGTTCTTAAAGACACGGAATTAGTGAAAGTCAGTGAGGATGTATTAGAACGTTCAAAAGAGAATACAGCACAAACCGTTGCCTTAAGGAAAGCGGGTATACTCATCCCTGCAGATGAAGCTACTGCAAGGGTTCGTGAGGCAAACAGCGAACTGAGTTTGCTAAATAATAGGAACTCACTTCAGATTTCTCAGGCGACATTGCCGAGACTGATGGGATTGGATCCCGGTCTACTCATAAACGTTGCTGTTGATGAATCGTTTCAACAATACATTGAACGGGGAACTATTGAAAAGATAGAAATAACAGTAGAGGAAGCCATAGAAATTGCGATTGAAAATCGACCTGAGTTTAAGGAGAATGAAGCACAGATAAAACAACAGGAATGGAGTCTTACGCTTTCGAAACTGCAACGTTGGCCCCGGCTGAGTGCCAATGCAAATTACAATGTTAACCTTGATGATTACCTGCGCGAACGTCAGAACTTCTCTGACTTTCGTAATTGGAGTGTAGGAGCGTCTCTTAACTTTACACTCTTTGATGGCGGTGTTTTGAGTAATAGAGTCAGAGAACAAAATATGCAATTAGAACAGACACGGGAAAATGCAAGCGACTTGGAACGGTCTGTTGCACTGGCGGTTCGGCAAAGTTACCTGAATTTAAAACGAAGTGAAACGGCTGTTGAAATCTCAAATACACAGGTTGTCAATGCTCAGTTGAGTTTTGAAGTAATTGACGGTAGATATAAAGTAGGAAAAGCAATTCTGCTTGAGGTGCTTGACGCTCAAACGAGTTATGCCCAAGCTTTGAATAATCAAGTGAACGCCTTCTATGATTACAAAGTGGCAAAGGTACGCTTAGAGGACGCAATGGGAGTGCTCCAATGATGAAATTATTCCAAAAAAGATGGGTCCTTATAAGTTCTATTGCGATCGTGCTTATTGCAGCAGTGGTTATAGGTGCAACCCGTATCAATGGAAGTAGCAACAAGGATGACGAGGAGGTCGAAAGAGAGGTTGTTTTCCGTGCCCCCTTTCGTGTAAAAATACAAGAATCGGGTAGTCTCCGATCACGCATTGAAGTAGATGTTAGGTCAAATGTAGAGGGAGAAATCACAGATATTCTGATTGAGGAAGGTGACCTTGTTGAGGAAGGACAGCCATTGATGAAAATCGATGCTGAACAGATTTTAGAGGAAAAAAAGCAAGCTGAAGCATACCGGGATGCCCGACAAGCAGAACTGCAGCAAGCTGAGTTACGGATAAAAATCGCAGAACAACGCGAAGAGAGCGACCTACTCCAGGCACAGAATGCAGTAGCGAAAGCTGAGGCATCTATACAATCTTTTGCTGTTAATAGACAGCAACGAATCAATGAAGCACAAACGCTTGTTGCGACAACACAGAACCAACTGAACCGTGATCAGATATCATTGAAACAGGAAGAAATTTCTTTAACGCAAGCCAACCTTACCCTTGATCGTGCTAAAGCAAGAGTTGAATCAGATAAAATATCATATCAGACGACGAAGTCAGAACATGAACGTAATACTGAACTATTTGATCAAGAACTGATTTCTAAACAGACCTTAGAACAATCAGAGAAACAGTTCGCTTCGACTAAAACGCAGTATGAAACTTCACAGAAGGAGGTAGAATCACAAAAAGAGACTATTAAATCACGGGAAGAAAGCATCAATGCAATGCGTGAAGCCATTAAAAGTAGAGAAGCGACTCTTGCTTTAAACAAAAAGAATGTTGAGACAGTTATTGCATCACAAGATGCCCAGGAGAAGCAGTTAAAGGCGGATTTAGAAAACGCACGGACACGCCTGAAACAGACAGAGGAAACGACTGAGGAAGAGAAAGAGTTAACTAAACACTCTAAAGTCAGCGCGAAAGCGAATCTACTTCAAGCAGAGAGTCGCCTCAAATCTCAACAGGAGCGATATGAATGGACAACTGTAACCGCACCGATGTCTGGTACTGTTACACGTCTTTCTGTTGAAGAGGGTGAGATTATCACTTCAGGTAGATCGTCATTTTCCCGTGGAGAAGCAATCATGCGTATTGCTGATCTGACACAGATGATTGTCAGAACACAGATAAATCAGGTTGAGATTGGTAAAATTAAAGAGGGACAACGGGTTGAAATTAGGGTGGATAGTTATCGGAATAAGGTTTTTCAAGGTCAAGTGAGTGACATCTCTCCAAGCTCCACACAACGTGGTCAATCCGGTGGAAATGCGGTGATTACCTTTGAAGTAGAAATAGAGGTAGAGATACCTGACGAAGAATATGAACTGATGCCTGGTATGTCAGCGGATATAGATATAATCGTCTTTGAAGAACCGGATATACTTCAAATTCCGATCGCAGCGGTATTAAGTCCAGAGGTATTTACTGTTAAAGCTACATTAGAACAGACTGCCCTTGGACAGTTTCAACAGGGACAGAAATTGAAGATCCAAAATCTGATTGGTACACAGTTTTCCGCACAGGTGACGAAAGTACAACCAAAGGAGACCCGTCGGAACCTTGAACTTCTTTTTGACGAAACCCCTAAAGGTATGCGTCCTGGTCCAACTGAGATCTCACTTGTTCTATCTAATGGTAAACAGATTTCAGGTATTGAAGCAGAGATAGCGAGTCAACGTAAGCATTTTGTTAAACTTGACACAGGAGAACCATTAAAGAAAAAAGATGGAGAGCAAGGTGTCAAAACGCATGTAACAGTAGGCAGAAGAAACAATACACATTTTCAGGTTGTAGCTGGATTAAAAGAGGGTGATCGCGTATTCGTTCCTTCTATGAAAGAACTAACTAAAGGTGAAGGTGAAAACAAGAAATAAGAGATACTAATATGTTGATTGATGTCAAAGACATAACAAAAATCTATGAGATGGGTGATGTACAGGTCCATGCTTTGCGTGGGGTTAGTTTCACAGTTGAGCCAGGGGAGTTCATCGGAATAATGGGACCGTCCGGTTCCGGTAAATCAACCCTGATGGATATCTTAGGATGTTTAGCAACACCGACAGCGGGTGAATACTTCCTTGAAGGAGAAGAGGTAGGAAAACTCTCGGATAATCGTTTAGCAGACATCCGTAATAAAAAGATCGGTTTTGTGTTTCAATCGTTTAACCTATTACCGAGAACAAGCGCACTCCATAACGTTGAACTTCCGCTCATTTACTCAGGATTAGGACGTAAAGAACGGAAACGGAGGGCATTTGAGTCTTTGGAAGCGGTCGGATTGGCGGACCGAGTAGACCATAAATCTACAGAACTTTCAGGGGGACAGGTTCAACGTGTGGCGATTGCGCGGGCACTTGTCAATAGTCCCTCTCTTGTTTTTGCGGATGAACCGACAGGCAACTTAGATACACGTTCAGGTGCTGAGATTCTGGCAATTTTTGACCGTCTTAATGATGAAGGTAACACGATTATTATGGTAACCCATGAACCCGAGGTTGCTGAACACGCCCACCGCGTGCTTCATATCCGTGATGGTCTCATAGAACGAGATGAAAGGCGAAACTAATCTCTCCAACTACCATATCCAAATTACGACTCCATCTCGGTTACACTTCTCTCTGATTGACCTAACTGGTGAATTGGGACGTATTGATGCCGGATTCGGCTTAGCCATCAATGAACCTAAGTTTGAGATTTTAGCTGAACCTGCCGATGAAGTGCTTGTTGAGTCTACAAACTATCGTGAACGCGCAACATCTATCCTAAAAAAACTACAGTCTACCTACCAATTTCCTGGTATTAAACTACGATTTAATTCCGAGATTCCTACACATTGCGGTTTCGGTTCCGGGACACAACTTTCTCTCGGCATCGCATCTGCGGTAAACATGCTGTATGATCTCAATCTTAGTATCACTGAACTGGCAATTAGTGTGGGACGTGGTGGTACATCTGGGATTGGAATAGCGGCTTTTGAACGTGGCGGTTTTATAGTTGATGGGGGTCACAAGTATCCTGAAGAGAAATCGTCTTTTCTTCCATCTTCTGCAGCGGAAAACATTTCGCCTCCGCCTATCCTGTTGCGATACGATTTTCCAGATGTTCCTCTTCTCATCGTCTTGCCGAACTGTTCGCGTATCTATGGAGAAGCAGAACTGGAACTCTTTCGGACGTTGTGTCCACAACCGACATCTGTTGCTACAAGATTGTCGCACCTGTTATTACTACAGATACTCCCTGCGGTGATTGAAGAAGATATGCTTAGTTTTGGGAAAGCATTGAACGCAATTCAGACGTTCGGTTGGAAAAGAGTAGAGATTGATGCACAAGGCGCAGAATTGCAGCACACAGTTGATTTTTTAAAGGAGAATGGTGCATTAGGTGCGGGTGTGAGTAGTTGGGGTCCTGCAATTTGTGTTATCAGCGAGGATATAGTCAAGTTAAAACAGAAGACTGAGACCTTTCTTTCGTCATTACCGAATGGTGGTACCTGTTTTGTTACGTGTGCTAACAACACGGGTGCAGAAATTAGAAAAGTTGGCTAAAACATGATTGCTCAAGCCAACGTTGTTTTCTTAACTTCCAGCGGGTGCGTAGTATGGATCCGTTCCGGATGCATGGTCAGTTGTATCAATGACCTGTTTAATCTCAGGAAATTCTTCTTGAATCATTGCTTCAATACCGTGTTTTAATGTAGCATTTGCCATGCCGCATCCTTGGCATCCGCCTCCCATGTGTATATAGATAGCATCATCTTCCACGTTTAACAGTTCAATCTGTCCCCCGTGTGCTGCGACAGCGGGATTAATTCTTTGATCAATCAGTTCTTGAATTTTCTGTGCTTTCGGATTGTCCCATGTTGGCGTATTTGGGTTGTCAATTTTGAATCCGCTTGAGTTCAGGTCTTCAACATAGTCTATGACAGCGCCTTTAAGGTCATCTGCACTTTTTGCATCAATGAGAATCTTAAAAGAGCCTGTATCCATCACAATGTCATCTGGTTCTGGTTCTGTTGCCAAACCGAGGCTATATTGAAAAGCAGTAGCGGATCGTCCTTCAATGCTAATGCGCAATCCTTCAACATGAACTTCTTCAGCTTCAATGACAGATTGAATTTTCTCTTTCGCAGTATCTGTTATCTCCAATATAGGCGTATCAGATCGTGCGATTTTCTTGAATAGGTTCTTCATAATTACCCTTTGTGAATAGGTCTTAGGGTGTATGGAACTAAGCAGCTGTTTTGTCAGCCGTATACTCAGCCCGGAATTCACCCATTTCGTTGTAAAGGTTGCTTAACTGCGAAATTGCGTAGATTTCCAGTTGTCGGATTCGTTCGCGTGTGACGTCGAGTGCATCTCCGATTTCACGGAGCGTTTTTCGCTCGCCATCGTCGAGTCCGTAACGCATTTTCAATACTTGTTGCTCGCGTTCCGATAGTTTGCTAAGAAATTGCTCTACCAGATCATGCGTGATTATTTTTTCTATTTCCCCATCTTCAGATGAGGAAGCAGGGTCCTCAATGAGATCCCCTAACGTTGCAGCTGAACGCGATCGATCATCCCCAAGTGGTAGATCCATTGAGATGGTATCAGCATTGAATGCAAGTATCTCTTCCACCTGTTGAATTGTTAGATCAAGAGCCTCAGCAATCTCAGCCCGAGTGGGTTCGCGTTGCAATTCTTGACACAAATTTGCATGTGTAGCGTCAAACTTATTCATCTTTGCGACGACATAAGCAGGCAAACGTATTGAACGTGCAAAATTATCAAGTGTTCGCATGATAGACTGCTTAATCCACCAGATAGCGTAAGTGCTAAACTTAAACCCTTTCCGATAATCGAATTTGCCAGCAGCCTTGATAAGACCAATATTTCCTTCCTGTATGAGATCTTCAAGGGGTACTTTATTTCCCTGATACCTTACAGCGATAGAGATGACGAGGCGCAAATTTGCTTGCACTAATTCATCCCGTGCGGTGGTATCACCTGCTTCAATTCGTTTAGCCAATTCAACTTCTTCTTCGCGTGTTAGCAGTCGGTGTCCCGCTACACTTCTTAGCCAACTGGTTAGAGCAGTTCTATCACTACTCTTATAGTCGTTTGCATCTTCGGTATCCTCCGGATATACTTCATCCATGTAAGTGCTGGCTCCGTTGATGTCTTCACTGTCACCGAAAAACTCGGTTTCCATTCTTCTCCTCTCCTTGTGATAAAATTTCGTTAGAATATCTGCTAAAAAGTTATAATACATTATACTATAACGTTTTGTCAAGCAAATAGTTTATAAAAAACGCATAAATTTGTAAAAAAATGGAGATTAAACTGCATATATCCGAATTATTGTGAAAAAATAGTTTTAAGACGACTTTTTTGTTTAGAAACGAACTATTATCTATTAGTGTTGTCTATAGTCATAAATAGATGGCACAAGTAGACGGTTTGAATAAACTATTTTGCTACTCTTATCGTCAAAAAGTTTCAGTAACAGCAAAATGTTCAGTGCGATTAGGAAATCGCACCTACCGGGGATGATGCGGATGCAAAATGTTCAGTGCGATTGGGAAATTGCACGTACCATCACTGTATGAATAACATAGCAAATGCAACTCTGATTTTATAGATTGGTTTTATTACGTGCAGAAAGTAATCTAAACTTTATACGAGGGAAGAAAATAGTATGTATGGAGCAGCACCGAAAAAATCGTTGGTTGATGTATTGAGAGATGCTAACCTAATTTCTGATGAAGTTTACCAAGAAATCCACGAAAAGATCCTTGAAGGATGGGTCAAAAAACCGATCCAATCAGATCCATCTGCTGATTCCGACTCGGAGAGTTATAGACAGATTTTGGAAGAGATTGAACAGGCAGGTGAATCTGAGGAAGAGATACTTATGGAGTATATCTCTCCTAAGGTATTAGAACTTGCTAAAAAAGGTCGCGAATCCGGTACGGCTATCATGCATCTTGAAGGCATGAATCCAGAAGAGGAGGCTCTTGATAAGGTGCCTCCGAGTTTTGCATATAGAAATAAAGTCGTTCCAGTCAATTTGGATGGTAATGTCTTAACTGTCGCAATTGCAGATATTAACGACATTATGCTGATTGACGAGATAGGGTATGTAACTGAGTGTGAGATAGATATTCGGATTGCCGACGAGGATGATATCTCAGATGCAATTGTTAGGTCTTACGGTAGGGATGCAGCATCACTTCTAAGTGCCGGTATTAAAGGGCCTGTCGGTGCAGCCTCTACGATTGAACGGGCAAGCATTGAAGACTTCGGAATTGATGAGAGAGACTTAACCGAAGACCCGACAGTCGTTGATGCAGTATCACAGATGATAATTGATGCTGTTCGAGCAGGAGCAAGTGACATACACATTGAACCTTATCCAGAAGAGTTGAAAATTCGTTTCCGCGTTGATGGTGTTTTGGAAGACCAAGAGCAACCCCCCGCATATCTGCAGTCTGCGATTACATCGCGTATAAAGATTATGGCAGAAATGGATGTAGCTGAACGCCGTTTACCACAGGATGGTAAAATCAACACGGAGATTGGTAGTTTAGGAGGACGTCAAATTGACCTGCGTGTATCTACCGTTCCTACTGTCGCTACCCAGCATAGTGAAAGTGTCGTGCTGCGTATTCTTGACAGACAGTCTATTGAATTCGGTTTGACACAACTTGGACTTACGGATGAAAACTATGAACTATTTCAACGAATGATTCATAAACCACACGGAATTATTCTTGCGACGGGTCCAACGGGAAGTGGTAAAACGACATCTCTATATGCCTGCTTGAAAGAGATCAATACACCTCAAGTCAAGATTATTACACTTGAGGATCCTGTGGAATATGAACTGGAAGGTATCAACCAAATCCAAGTTAACCCTGAGATCGGTTTTTCATTTGCCAACGGTTTACGACACATTTTAAGACAGGACCCTGACAAGGTATTAGTCGGTGAGATTCGTGATGAAGAAACAGCAGAAATGGCGATACATACATCCCTAACAGGGCACCTTGTATTTAGTACGTTGCACACGAACGATGCTCCTGGGGCT
The DNA here is from genome assembly GCA_022824835.1 of Candidatus Poribacteria bacterium. GTDB lineage: Bacteria > Poribacteria > WGA-4E > WGA-4E > WGA-3G > MSPOR6. The sequence goes on from JAJDZB010000095.1 coordinate 78,201, forward strand.
ATAACCCGTTTGATTGATATGGGTGTTGAACCGTACTTAGTTACTTCAACAGTTGAAGGTATCATTGCACAACGTTTAGCACGTCGAGTCTGTAAAGCATGCTGCACAATGTATACACCATCAGAAGATGAAATCAGAGTTCTATTTGGTTCTAACGGCGTCAACATACCTTCAGATCTAAAAATACCTCGCGCAAATGATGATGGTTGTCCAGAGTGTCGTGGACGCGGTTATAAAGGTAGAATTGGTATATTTGAAGTCTTATTTATGACGGATGAGATACGAGCTTTATCTCTCAAGCAAGCCTCTACCAGTGAACTCAGACAACTTGCTGTCCAGTTAGGTATGAAGAGTCTACGTGAAGATGGATGGCAGAAGGTGGTTGCTGGACAGACAACCGTTGATGAAATTCTAAAGTTGACCATGGAGGATGCTCAGGACTATCAAAATGAGAGCAGCGTCCATTTGCGTTCCGGTTCCGAATTTGGTGCTGATAGCAGCATCAGTGCACAATAGGTGCGGGGTACGAATTTACCATAAACAGCGTCAACTTACACATAGAGAAAAGATATGCCAAGATATCAGTATGAAGCCGTAACCCAAACTGGGCAGAGAATCAATAGCACATTAGAAGCGGATTCACGTGCGGAACTTATCGCGAATTTGCAGCAGATGGGGTATTGGGCAACAGACATTGTAGAAGAGGGTGAGGCTCTTGAAACAAAAGCGAAACGTATTTTTAGTGTCGGAACACGACGCATTAAATCCGCTGAAGTTGAATTCTTTACCTATCAATTAGCAGCCTTAGTGAATGCACATGTCGCGCTACCTCGTTCATTGGAGGTTACATTAGATCAGATCAGCAATCCGGAGTTGCATAAGATCATAGCACAGGTTAAACATGATGTTGAACACGGTGCGACCTTTAATGATGCACTGGCACAACACCCTAAAGTATTTTCTGAGCTGTATGTAAATATGGTTAAGGCAGGTGAAGCAGGTGGTGTACTCGGAGAAGTATTGGAACGTCTGGCGGAGTTTGCTGAACGGCAACGTGTCCTAAAAAATCAGGTTGTTTCAGCACTCTTCTATCCTGCAATACTTTTTGGTTTGATGATCACAGCAATCATCGTTCTCATGATCCTTGTTATCCCGAAGTTCACGGAGATGTTTCTTGAGTTTGGGCGTGAACTCCCTTTACCTACACAGATTTTAATTAATATTTCAGATGCTTTTGCTGCGTATTGGTGGGTTGGATTGCTGGGAGCTGCTGTTATAGGAACGGCATTGAGACAGTATCTGCGTACAGAGACCGGTAAGATAATGTTAGATCGCATCAAACTCAAGGCACCGCTCGTTGGTCCGGTCTTTAGTACATTTGCTATCGTGCGTTTTACACGCACTATGGCAACACTCTTAGAGAACGGAGTCCGTATGTTACCAGCTTTACAAGTGGTAAAAGATACTATCGGAAATAAGGTCTACAGTAATATCGTTGCTAAGGCAGAAAGAGAGGTAGAACAAGGGTCTACACTTTCACGGGAATTAGGTGAAAGTAAAGATTTTCCTTCACTTGTAACCCACATGATAGCTGTAGGTGAAGAATCTGGAGAACCCGTTACCATGTTGTCAAAACTCTCGGAATACTATGACATGGAGATCAAGAAAAGTCTTGACAGGTTAACCAGTTCTATAAGTCCATTAGTTATTCTCATCATGGGTTTACTCATCGGTTTCATTGCTGTAGCAATGATTCTGCCGATATTTGAAGCACAAAACGTTATAGGTAGCTAAAAACATTTCACAGTATGTATGAAGTTCTTTAAACTATTAGATTAGTTGCTTGTCTAATTATGGAAACGAGAAGTGTATATTCTTAATAAAGACCAAACAATAAATTTGACAGATACTAAAAGGAGTTAGTCAAAATGTTAAAGAAGTTTAGAGATGACGAATCAGGATTAACACTGATTGAATTGACGATTGTTATCGTAATTTTGGGTATTTTGGCGGGATTTATTGCGCCAAGGATTATTGATGCACCTCAAAAGGCAAATGTCGCAAAAGCAAAAGTGGAAATAAAGACTCTATCTACAGTACTACAACTCTATGCAACTGAAATCGGACAGTATCCGACGACAGAACAAGGTTTAGATGCTTTGTGGCGTGCCCCGAATCCTGAGCCTCCAAATTGGAACGGTCCCTATTTAACCCAAGAGCTAACAAATGATCCATGGGGAAATCCCTATGTCTATGTGACACCGAGCAATAATTATGGACACGATTTTGACCTGATATCCTACGGTAAAAATGGTAAACTGGGAGGTACTAAATTTGATGCGGACATTACTAACTTTAGCCAGGAGGAAACAACAGATTAACGTTCAATTCAGAGATACATCCCTGATAAAAACCCGTGAACGGATCTGGCGTCGTATCCCACTCATACGTAATCGAGAAGGCATGAGGTGTGCGTCCGGTTTTAGCATGATGGAGATAATGCTGGTTTTAGTCATCATCTCCATCTTGACGACTATTTCAATGCCTGCCTTGCAAGGATTTGCAGCATCAAGAAGACTCAAGAGTGCTGCACAGAAAATTGTTGATACATTCACATTTGCTCGTGACATGGCGATTACTGAACGGCATACACACCTTGTTGTGTTTGATCTAACAGGAAACAGATACTGGTTAGCTTCAAGCGAAACCTTCAATACGCAGAATCCGTTGGCTTCTGCGGGAAGAAGGGCAAACACACCTAATACAAATAATCAACAGGCCCCCATTTCCCGAACAGGCGGTGTCATGGGTATCACGCAATCACTCACTGAAGGGGTATCTATACCTTCAATGACGACGACCTTCGGTGGAACAACACAGCAAGTAATGACAGGTGCAGGTTTCGTATATTTTACACCGACCTCTACATCACAAGACACCGTAATCTACCTTCAAAATCTTAGAGAACAGGCGGTCGCAATTACAGTTGAGGGCGTTACAGGTCGGGCAAGTATACAGGAAATGGCAATTGAACAATTACAAGCAGCGGGAATAAGGAATTGAAGCGTATGAAAATTCTAAGAATTTCACCGCGTACAGACGGTTTCACATTTGCAGAAATCCTTGTAACGATTACAATTATGGCTGCAGTGTTTCCCGCTCTGCTTAAAGTATTTAACGATGTCTCACGAAACCAGCGTCTGACTGATAACAAAATGACCGCGCTCTATCTGATGAAGTTTAAAATGGCGGAAATTGAGATAAACGGGTTCCCAGAAACCGGTGAAAGCGGTGGAGAATTCGGGGAAGGTTCCATCTTTCAGTGGCAGTCTGCCGTGCAAGATGTTCAATCTGAAGAATTTGATGGACTGCGGCGAATTCAATTAACAATTATGTGGGACCATTTTGGGCAACCGAGATCTATTAGTACATATTCCTTTATTGCAAACAGATCACTACAGCAAGCACAAAACTAAGGTAGAACTTACGCACTACCCTGGTAGGTTCGGTTTCCTAACCAATGCAGAATACCAAACGCGTATTCTGCCGGATCCTGTGAAAATAGGTGAAATTAAGGTAACGAATTTGATGCATCAGATGTCTCTCATCGGGAATTGAAGTATGCGATATGTAAACGTTAAAAGTCATTGCGGACTTACGCTCGTAGAATTGTTAACGTCCGTTACCATCATTATAATCATGGGAGGCTCTACTTACGCAGTCTTCAACACAGCGATGGATGCTTACAATCGCACGCAGGCAAAATTAATCCAGGGACAACGGTGTCGTGTCGCTTTAGATCATATTGTCACCGATCTGAGTCAAATTCAGACGGATACATCTGACGAGATGTTAACGATCTTCTCTCAAGATGTCCCTACAGCATCCGGTGATAGAGACATCGTCAGTTTTGTCACATTAGTTAGGACAGATCCAGAAGTATTTGCTGTGCAGATTGAAGGTCCGCGTCCTGTACCGATACCACCTTTAAGCGATGTGCGTCGTGTGGCATACTATATTGGACCGAAGATTCCGTATGAAGAAATTGCAAGCGGATCAGTTCCGCCACCGATAAACGAATCACAAGTGTCGAACAGTAGTAACGTACAGCAGCAGGAAGAGAGTCTTTCACTGTATCGTGTCGTTTCTACAGCATTAAACCCGGAGTTTATCGTCGCGACGATAATGGATGCTGGTGTAAAACCTACGGTAGATGAAAATGGAATGCCGATTGACTTTACCGTAGAACCATTGATAGACGGCATCATAAATTTTGACCTTAATTATGTAGATGCAGAGTCGGGCACGATGCTTGAATCTTGGGAGCAGGCAGAAGTTATCCCTGTTGGTGTTCAGGTTCTTGTAAGTATTGTTGATGAGAACAGACAGAACAGAACGTCAAATCAACCTGCAGCACAAACCCCTGGCATTATAGGACAAGGTGCATTAACGCAGTCTACGATGGTATATATACCTGCTGGTGCCGTTGAAACTGCCCAATAGTCTGCAGCGAGGTAGTATGATGAAGAGATTACCATTAAGAACTTATTTTATCATCGGTTCAGATGGCTTGTCACTCGTGTCAACGCTTTGGATATTGACGATCCTTTCAGTCGTGGCGATGCAGCTTCTATACTCATTTAATCTTGAGAATAAAGCACAGAACAACTTTTCCGATAGAGTGAAATATCATTATGCTGCTAAAGCAGGATTTGAATTGGGGTTAGCAAAACTGCGAAATGATGAAACCAGTTTCGACTCACTTGGAGAAACTTGGGCGGCACCGATTGAAGAGGCAATCGACGATGGTATTCAGGTAGGTGGATTTCTAACGTTTCAAGCTACTATCACTGATGAAGCCGCAAGAGTGAATTTGAATACTGCTCCGGTAGAAACGATTCGTAACCTACTCCTGTTATCTGGAGCACAAGCGGAGGTTGATTTAACAACAGACCTCGCAGCTCGAATTGTTGAAGGGCGTCCCTTTCGTACGGTGCGTGATGTTGCACGAATTGAGGGCATGACAGAACAGATCCTGTATGGGATACAGGTTCAGGCTGAACCCACAAGTGGGTCAGAAGAGCAGGCACCACAGACTGAATTAGCACAATTACCTCAATTAGCACAGATTCAACCGAGTTCTGGTGGATTTGTTACACTGACTACCGTCCACTCTATTGACGCGAATACGGATACAAATGGACAGGCACGAGTTAATATCAATTCTGCGAATGCTCAACAGATAACCGGCATTAGAGGTAATAACAATCAGAATGTCTTCTCACAAGGGGAGGCACAAGCGATCATACAAGATCGAGATTTTAGCGGTTTAGCTGCGCTGTTAGATGTTCCGGCAGTCTCGAATCAGGTGTTCAATAATATTAGCGGTCGCATCACAACTCAACAGATAGATACAGGTAATGATAACGGTTTTGGACCAGGCAATCAAGGTGGTGGCAATAATAACCAAGTTAATATTAATACTGCCGACGAGGATGACTTGGAGGATTTACCCGGAATTGATGCGGGAATCGCAGAACGGATTGTCGCACACCGTGACGCACAAGGTGATTTTCAATCAATAGATGCCATAAGAGATGTGAGAGTTCTGACGATGCAAGAGTTTGCTGGTATTGTTGATAGGATTACCACAGAAGATGGACAAACTGTTGAAGGATTGGTCAATATTAATACTGCACCAATTGAGATATTACAGTTACTGCCGGGTATGGATCAGGCAAAAGCACAAGCAATTATAACGCGTCGTGAAGAAGAGAGCGAAAACACACAGAACAACAACCCAGAAGACAGTGTGAGTGGAAATCCATTCAGTAATATTTCACAACTCTTGCAACTTGACGAAATTGACAATCAAACTTTCAGACAAGTGGTAGATTATGTTACATATCGCACACGCGGATACCGCATCGAATCTATGGGAGTTGATGCAACTGGTAAAACACTTGCAAGATGCGTTGGCATCGTTATCAGAGAAGAAAATCAACTGGACGTCCCTTACTGGCGACAAGACTAAGCAGTAAGTATAACATCATAGTACGAGGTTAAAGATGGCAAACACACAAGTCGTAGCAATTGATATTGGCACTGCTACAGCAAAAATAGTCCACATAGAAAAAACACCCGATGGACTACATATCCTGAATTCGGGGATAGAAACGTTCACTGATCCTGATGATCCAACGCACGTATCAGAAACAGTACGTAGTTTGTGGAATCAACTTAACATCAAAAGGAACTTTTTTAACAAACACAAAATAGATGTTGCAATTTCAATTCCCCGTTTATATGTCGTAACCAAGATTTTACCGAATTTACCGCCAGCTACAACAGATGCACAACTCCCGACGATGATTGATATGGCGGCAGAAACAGAATTACCGTTTCAGAAGGAGAATTCTGTCTTTACGTATCATGATATAAAACGTGCTCCCGATTCGTTATCTGTGGAATTGCTTTCAACACGTCGTGATACAGTGTCCCGGTATATGGATGCTTTAAAGGAGATGGGGATTACACCTTCTGCGGTTGTGCCTTCCATGTTAGCGATCGCTACAATCGCTCGCCAGAGTCTCTCAAATACCACTGCGCGAACTATTATCGTAGATATTGGTGCTGGACTCTCAGATTTTTGTATACTGCAAGGCGAGTCACTTCAGTTCTCTCGTGGTTTTACTATAGGTGGTAACCATTTAACCCGGACACTGATGACAGAAATGGATATTGATCCTGAGTCAGCAGAAGAAGAGAAGCAACAGATCCCGGCGAATCAACCCCCGACACGCACATGGACAAGACGTTTTATCGCTGAATTGGAACGATCCATCGCTGCAGCAGAACGCGAGACCACTACGGCTGAACCTGAAGTGATATCCGAAATACTGTTATGTGGGGGCGGTGCAAGAGTACCTGAATTAGCCGAAACGTGTCAAGACCATTTTCAGATACCGACACGGCTTTGGAACCCACTAAATGCCGGTGTTTTAGATACGAGTAGCCTTTCAAATAATCCTGATAGTTACGGCGACACTTTCGCTGTGCCGTTAGGGATCGGTATGCATGTATTAGAGACAGAAAAACCGGTATCTCTTTTACCAACAGAAATAGGGGTCAAACGGGAAGAGTCCTCTCGTAAACATCAGCAATTGATTGCAGCCGGTTTTGCCGCGGTTATTATAGTCGTTATTGCTGTATGTGGTGTTACTTGGAGTAGAGCACAAAAGTCCAAAGAGATAAATTTAGATAACATGATCGCTACATACCGAGGATTGGAAGCGGATGCAAAAAAACAGCTTTCTCTTGAATTGGTTTTGGCAAATAAACTGAGACACAGTGTTACACCTATTGATGTATTGCATGTCCTAAGTAAACTCTTTAATGATCGCACGAAGGTCGCTTGGAAGACTTTTGAAGCAAACAACCTTGACGATTTTACCAAAACGCGTATCACATTTAGTCTACAAGCAAATGCTCATCCTTCCATTGATTCAGTAATAAGAGTTATGAAAAACTCAGAAATCTTCAGTGATATAGATGCGGGTGAGGTAACGAGCACCGGAGATGAACGTAGAGCCACTTATGAGGTGAAGATCAATTGTAAATTGGCAACGGGTGCCGCTCAGAAAATTGCACAGATGCGATACCCAAAACCTGAGTTAAAACTGATTGAACAGGTTGAGGAAGATATTGAAATGTCTCCACCAGATCAGAATACAGAGTTCTCAAATGAGGATGAAGAACAAGAGATGGATCTGCAAGACAAATAATATGTGCTTAAAAGTAGTTGGCACACCCGTGTGCTATCCAACATGCATGCATAGAAAAGGATAAAACAGAAATGGACCTGAATCTCCAAATTACAAATACGACAAAATTACTAATCGGTATATTAGGTCTCGTCCTTATTCTCTTGATAGCGACGCAATGGGGACCAGACATGTATAAATTAGTTTCCAATCCTGATTTTGAGACTAAGCAGACGAACCTACAATCTACTAAAGACTTGGTAATGGCATCTGAATTGCTCAAACCTATTCAGACAGGACTCTATCAAAAAGTCGGTCTTGCAGATAATAGTGAAGGCACTAATATATTTACGGATGATTTTCCGGATACTGTTGTTAGAGAGAAAATCAATGGGATTCTTAGAGAGGCTGGCATCCCCCGTAATTATCAATTGAATATAGAACCGGTACCTGGAAAAAAATCTGAATCTCTCACGACGCAAGCCAAACGAAACCTAACTGTCCTGCTTTACCAGAATAAATTAGAAACAGAACGTGAAGTGCTTTCATCTGAATTAGAAGATGCAACAGCAGATGAAATAGCCGATGAAACATTTTCTGAAGAGGATATGATGGATACGTTGATGAACGCATGGTTGGGAGAAGATGACCTTGAAGAAGCAGAAGATTCAGAAGGAACAGAAGAAACAGCGCATCCTGATGAAGCAGATCATGACGTTCAGGACGAAGACCATGACGGTCAGGAAAATGTAGAACAGGAAGGCAACGAAGAGGAAGGGGATGAGTCTACTCACACCCCCGATGCTACAGAGAAGGAACAGGTAGAGGCTGTGGTTCAGGAAGATGATCCATCAAAATGGGAATTTGCTTCTCTACCAGAATCCATACCAAGTTCTATAAGGATTGAACTCATAGAACTACTGTTAACGAAGATAGATCAGCATCTCGTGGGTGCTGACACCAAACTTTTTGAAAATGAATATATCAAGCATGAAACTGTTGCTACACCAGGTTTCTTCGGTATAGGTGCCAAGAAAGCTACAGTTACATATAACTTTCGACCGAATAGCGATATCCTAATGAAATTTACAAATCTAATGGATAATGATGTGGTAGAACTCAATAGCGATCAACTGACATCGGATCTACTTGTGTATCTTGAAAAGATTCAATCTCAGATTACCGATCTTACACAGAAACTGCAATTGGCTCCTACCTCTTATTCGCCAGATAGTTATACAATCAAAGTTAAGTTTAAAACCGAATTAGATAAGCTTGTTAAATTAAATCGTTTAATTGAAACAAAAACAAAGTGGTTGATGGTAAGAGACCTAAAAGTTTCCGCCGATAAAGATAATAAAATAAACGTAGATGTACTTATGATTGCGAGGGTTTATCAATGATGAAAATATGCAAGAAGTTATTTTGCCTGATGTTTGAAAAGAAAAACAGAATCTGCTTAGTTGTGCTGATAGGTTTCTGCTTGATAGCTGGATTCCCTGATGATGGACATGCACAGAATCAGGGACAGATGGAAGTTACTGAACGGGATGAAGAAACTGGAGAACCGCTTCGGTTCACCTTCAACTTTACAAGTCAAGACCTGAAAAGGGTGCTTGAATGGCTATCTCAAGAAACCGACTTAACCATTATCGCCAACGAAAGTGATATTTCAGGCAAACCGTTTGCTTTGATAAACCTGAACAATGTTACACTTGATGAAGTGATAGAGAAAATTAAGACCGCTCTGGCACAATACAACCTAACATTTGTCCGAGTTGATAGTACGTTGCTTGTAACGACCTTTGAGAAAGCAACTGCCATGAATGTGCCAGTAAAGATCATTGAAGCTAATCCAGAATTAGTGGAAATGACGGATGAGATTCAGACCTATATCATACAACTTCAAAATGCTGATGCTACTGAACAAGCCAATGCTTTGAAACCTTTGTTAAATAGACAAGCGAATATTTTTGCGGATGCGACAACAAACGCTTTGGTCATAACGGATGTATCCTCAACTGTCCATAGAGCTGTTACTATATTACAGTTCGCTGATGAAGGGGATCCTACCCCCTTAAAAATCGCTATTATGCCGTTAGCTTATGCAGACGCGACATCAATAGAGAGTACAATGGATAACCTGTTTGATGAAAATGATGATGAGGAAGATATAAAAGCAAGTGTACCAATAGGTGTTGACCCTGAAGAAATTAAACAAGCGTTAGAAGAAGGATTAGGTATAGATATAGCTGATGGCTATATTAAGGTGTTTGCAGATGAAAACTCAAACTCTGTTATTATAAAAGCCTCTGAGGATAACCTCGTTATTGTTCAGGAAATAATCCGACACCTGGATACCGCACCTGAACTGAGTACAGAAATCAAGACCTATCGGCTTCAGTATGCTGCAGCAGAAGATGTTGCTACCACGCTTGAAGAACTTATCACGGGTGAAAATATACGTAACGGTAGAAGGTCATTTGATAGAGAAGATATTTTGGAAATGCTTACGTATAGACGCGATAGAAGAAATCCTGAAAACATCTTCCAAGGCATTGTCGGTCTGGTCAACATAACAAGGGATGATCGTTTAAACTTGGTTATCGTTTCGTCAGACTCACGCAATTTTACGCTCATAGATAAGATTATCAGCGAATTGGATCAGGAACAGTCCCAACAAGAATATAAGAAGTATCTGCTAAAAAATGCTAACGCTGAAGGTCTCAAGACTCTTTTAGATGACCTATTTGAAGCGGGTGCTGGTAGTGACGAAGATCGTCCATGGTGGGAAAGAGGCAGAGGCGATGATTCTTCATCTGAGGGGGGATTTGGTGTCCAAGGACAAGTGAATATTGTCTTTGAGCCAAGGTTGAATGCACTTGTCATCACAACCGCTAAACAGAACTTTGAGATGATAGACGGTCTTATTGAAGAACTTGATGTGAGCATGCCTGAACAGGAATGGGGAACCAAGATATTTCGTCTAAAATACGCTGATGCTGAAAACGTCGCAAATCTACTCAATTCCCACTATGGTGGAAGCAGTGGTGGAACAAGTAATCGTTGGGATGATGACTGGTGGTGGGTACGTAGTCGAGGTCAGTCGTCTACGCAATCACAGACACAAGGTTCATTGGCAGGAAATGTATCCGCTGAACCATTTGTAAATCTAAATGCCGTGATTGTATCAACCGGAACAAAACGAAACTTTGACATGATTGAAGATTTCATCAAGCAGATTGACGTCCCTACCCCAGAGGATCAGGTAGAGATAACCGAGACAATTCGTCTGGAATACGCTACTGCAGATTCAATTGCAACACTGCTTTCACAAGTGTGGCAAGACCAACAATCTGAAGATGATGGATTCGGTTTTGGCAGATTCTTCAGATCAGCCACTACGACAGATGAACCGACCGACATCAATTCGTTGTACGGTAAGGTAACTGTCTATGCTGATCCGGATACAAACTCACTTGTTGTTACGACTCGGCGTCGCTATATGGAACAAGTAAAGATCCTCATAAAAAATCTTGATTTCGTCAGAGGACAAGTTCGCATAGACATAAAGATCCTTGAAGTAACACTTGATGAATCAACAAAACTGGGTATTGAAGCTACTGTGAGTGAAAGGAGACTGGGAGGACTTGAGCTGGCACCAGATAATCCACTCATCGGAGACGCGAATGCACAACTCGGTCTCACACAAGAAATATCTGGCTTTAACTACAGTCTGGTAACCAGAGAATATATGGCTCTTCTTCACACACTAATTCGTGAGAATAAAGTAAAGACACTATCAACGCCTACAATTACGACTCGTGATAGTCGTCCTGCTACGTGGAGCAGCGGTCGGAGAATCCCATATCTTCAGAGTGTTGACACGAACAGTATCCTTGGTGATACCGCGACACAACCGCTTTTCAACTATGACTTTATTGATCCGCCCGTTGGTATCAACATCAGTCTTACACCATTCATCGCAAAATCTCAAGCGGGAGAGGATGGGAAGCGGACAATTGGGTTGGATATAACAAACATCAGTGCCAGTAACTTCATTGAGTTCACTGATTTTAATGCCCCCATAACCGATGACAATTCCCTGAGTGTCTATATTGATGTAGAAGATGGACAGCAGTTGATCGTGGGGGGTATTATACGCAAAAAGCAGAAACAGGTAGAGAACAAAGTGCCGATACTTGGCGACATTCCTTTACTCGGAAGACTCTTCAAAAGCACTGAAACAGAAGTTCAAGATACAGAGATCGTTTTCCTTATTACGCCACATATCATTGACATTAAGAATCCTGCTGATCTTGAAAAGTTGAAAGAGAAAAATGAAGATTGGTTAAAGAACGGTCTGGAAGAATTCAAAAATGCAGCTGAATAGGTATGAGTTGCTTTCTCAAACATTGTACGCGCACGGAATAGATTCATAAAGCACTTCACCCTTTTCTGTGATTTCACGCAAGAACCAGTCGTTATGAGAAACCCGATATGCAATTTCCTTCGGAGAGCGCACCAACAGATCCATGTTAAAGCGCCGAGGGATTCGTTGCCAAATCTCTCCCGCTTGACGAGTTGTTTCCGACTCCGGAATATCCATCACAACTAACAAATCTACGTCCGAGTCTTCTGTCGGTGTTCCATACGCATGAGAACCAAACAGAATAACTTGTAACGGAGCAAATTCACGAACAATGTCATCACATGTTGCCTGAATGTCTTTCTTGGAAACCATAATATCGCTCCATACAGTGACCGCTCTTGCCAAAAAAGGTGGGAATTCTGTAGATAGTATAAAGAACTTTTCTAACAAAGTCAAGATTTTCCTTGACACAACCTTACTCACTCTTTTTTCTTGACTTAATTTGTCAATTTTGATAATATGCCAAAAAAGGACAATACCATGTCCTTTAGTCTTTGATTCACTTTTTGGGTAAGAACAGTGAAAAACCGACAAAGGAACCACTTTTTTGTTCAAATAGACGCGCCAGAAATCTATTGTTTGATAGATGATAGGTTTGGTGCGCTGCTTGATAGTTCAATTTTAACATCGGTTTTTAGACCCCCCCCCCCGCAAACGTCACTGTTAAATATAACAACACATTACGACAAAACAACTTTAAAAGTCCTGCTATTCTACCGAGGCTGTACCCACGCGTCCATTTTGGATCGTTGTGGGTTTTTGTTGTTACATTCGGCTTTGTGTTATAGGTGATGTCATGGGAGGTTCATAGTAGAGAATCAAAATTAAATAGGTCTTATGTCTATTATTCTTTAGGAGGTAATTACCAATAATGAAACGTTATTTTTGTATACTAACCGTCATACTTCTCTTAAGTGTGACAACAGTTTTTGCTGGAGATCTGGCAATTTATTCTGGTCCGTCAAATCCAGGTTGGATTTCTGCCGCAGCTGTAGAAGCCAACACGGAACTGGTGATGAACCATGCAGGTGTTAAAGCGCTCTTTAATTCTATACAGAATTTTGGAGATGGAGATGAAGTTGGAGATGATTCTCCGCTTGCTGAGTGGTGTAAAGCACACACGGGAAACGGACGGCAAGACGTTATCCTTCTTGCCTGCGGTACTGCCCCCAGTTCACTGTATCCATTTCCGAACGTGAAACCCGATGGGTCGAATGTTGAGAACTTTATAGAAGCCGGTAATATAGTGATTAATGTTGCTGACTGGATCTTCTACATGAGCTATGAAGGTGGTGTGCGAAGTGCTGATAACGCTGCTGGCGGAGCTCAGAATGTCTTTGACGTTCCAGGTTTGGACTTTAATGAACGCGGAACGGGAAATCAGACACCGACAGAGATTGGCGAGAAATATATTCCATCGCTTAAGCCATTTCGCTCAATTCGTCCTTGGCATGTGGATCAGTTTGCTAACTCTAATTGGGATCTCGTTATTTTCGCACAGGAAGACGCAAATAATGCTGATCCTGTCGTAGCCGTTAGTAAAGAATCAGGTGAAGATGGCACTGGTATGATCGCTGCTATGTGGCAAACTGCTACACCTGATTGGGCTGGTACCGACCCACGCGGCATCGGTGTTGCTGAATTTATTGAAAATTGGTTATCGGAAAACGCTACTTTAGACGTCCACGCACAGGGTAAACTGTCAACCACGTGGGGACATCTTAAAGTAAATCGTTAATCTCAATCAATGACCTAAAGCGGGTACGGTTATTCTGCTGTTCCCGCTTTTTCTTTTTAGCGGATATCTTGATATAGTTTTGCGAGTCGTTCCAGAGGATATCCGCAATTATAAAGAAACGTGATAAACCAGTTTGTTACCGTTGTCCGGATAATGCCTTTTGCCTGCCACCTGCGAGGTGATATGTGAATCCGTGGTTTTATCATCTTTGTTTTACCCAGTTTCCGCATATTCTTGGAAAACGCTATCTCCTCCATAATCGGCACATCTGGGAATCCGCCAAGTCTTTCAAAGTTTTTCTTTGACAAGAATATACCACTGTCCCCGTAAAAAATCTTCTGATATTTCCCGCGTAGATTAGCTGTAAACTCAATGATGCGATATAGTGGATTATGACCATCGATCTTTTGAAGGAAGCCGCCACCAACATATCCTGAGGACAATGTTCTTTCAACAGCACATAATGCACCTGCTTCAAGCCAGACATCAGCGTGTAAAAAAATAAGAACCGAACCTGAAGCCGCTTTTGCCCCTGCATTGAGTTGTTTTGCTCTGCCGCGATCAGATTTTACAACCCTACCATACTTTTCAGCAATTTCTATTGAACCGTCAGTGCTACCACCATCTACGATAATCAATTCATGGTTCTTTAGTTCATCTTCAAGTTTGGCAAGTGTTTCATCCAATATCTTTGCCTCGTTCAATATTGGCATGATGACCGATATCATATATGAAAAAACCACATCTAATAGACAATCTCATTGTTGGGTCTGTTTGAGATACTGATTTAATGCTAAAATTGGAAAAACCGATGCATAAATTGGGTCGCTGTATCCACCAATAATCTCCCAATAGATACCGACACAACTCTCTTGCCATGAACCGTTCCCTCGCTGCTGTCTGATGAGATAGTCAATGCCTTTCTGGATAGTCGGATTAACAGCACCTGAAAGCAATAACGCATAAGTGCTCCATGCAGTCTGTTCAATGGTGCTATGTGTTGGGTTACCAAACATGTCTTCACCCCACCCACCGTCTGGGTTCTGTGAGTTTTCTAACCATCTGACACCTTCGCTAATCTCTGGTACATCACCTATTCCCGATTTTACCAGTGCAATAAGAGCATATGCTGTTCCATAAGTTCGCTTTGCTAACCAAAGGTCGTCCCAGTAACCGTCGTTATGTATTGCAGAGCGAAGCCATTCAACACCATCGGCAATCTGTGTAATGTTCTCACCATTTTCTGCATAGGTCAATAATGCCTCAATGGCATGTGCTGTGATACTAACACATCCGACATCACCCTGTCCTGGCTGATATGTGCTCCAACTTCCATCTTCCCCGTGGTTCTGTTTGAGCCATGCGATCCCTTGATCTATAGCACTATTTGTTTTTCTTGACTGTTGTTCTGATCTGATGATCGCAAGTGTCGCTAATGCAGTGTCGTCCGCATCACTGGGTAATGAACTATCCTGCATACCGGAAAATGCCCAACCCCCATCTTCATTCTGCTGATCCACAAGCCAGTGTGCAGCATTTCCTATTGCATCTGTATGCGTTATGTAATCCGGTTCTACTTCTGATAAAGCGATGACACTTAATGCTGTGTCCCACACATTAAGATTAAGTGCTTCGCGATATCCACCATCTGAATTCTGCGTTGATTGTAGCCATTGGATTCCGTTTTGGATGAGTTGCGTAATATCGCTATCTGAATTTCCGGACTTTTTGACTTCAATCAGTGCTAACACGGATAAGGCAGTAATGTAATTGACACGAAACCAACTTCCATCACGCAATACTTTCAACTTTAGCCAATCTACCAATGACTCTACTATATCCTGTCGTTTGCTGGTGTTTAACTCGATGAGAATGAAAACGGGCACCAACGTATGTTGTTCGGCTATAAATAGGTCTTGAAATAAAGCGGTGTTGAATAGGTCAACAGGTGGAAGTTTATGTCTCGGTGGTTTTAGTAATGAACGAAATCCTGGTATATTCTTCAAGATTCTTATGACATGCATCATTGGAAGTGCTTTTTTTGAGATAGACAGTTTGTGCCAGTCAAACCTATCAAATGTTGCATACGCAAGTTTTAGTAATGCAAGGTCAAGGGGATAATGTGGTATCTTTGACAGCGTATCTTGAAGTCGCGATTGTGATGATGATTCTGATATCTGCTCTAAGATTAACTTTGAGAATAAAGTCGCATTCGGATTGGACTGTTCTGAAGTATCCAATCCCCAGGCACCCTCTCCGTTCTGTGTATTGATGAACCACGCTATCTGTTCCGCTGATGGTGTTTCACCTTGTGCAAGTTGAATCCAGGCATAAGCACAGGATGGAAATGTGCTTGCGGACAGTTGTCCTTCAAATCTCCCATCGTCTTGCTGAAGTGATAGTAAATAGTTTATTCCGCGTGCTAATGCTGAAGTTGCTTGCTGTGTCATTTCCGTAAATTTTACCATGTTTCTTTGTATTGAAATGTGAGTGAAGTATAGCATGTTTCAATCATCAATACAAGACTAATCCAAATTATACACGTGCTGTTTCTACACTACCCTTGTCAATCAAGACGAAATGTGGTAAGATTTTACAAACTATGGTGGATTATGGAATTACTTTATCCCCTACCAAAAAATACCCAGAACGGTAGGTGCAATAAGGAAATCGTACCATAAGGAGAAAAACATGGGAATAGGTTTAGGTGTTATCGGGATTAACCCGACGAATATGGGGTCAACAACATCCCTTCTTAAGGATGTTCCTGATCTCAACTATGAACTCCGCGGAATCTGTGCTAAACGTCCTGATATTCTTGAGGATTATGCAAGGCAGATTGGCGTTAGTTTTTGGACGACAGATTATCGTGAGTTGGTTCAACGAGATGATATTTCAGTCATAGCTGTATATTCACCTGATCATCTTCACGCTGAACACTGCATTGCAGCCATTGAAGCTGGGAAACATGTGGTCTGTACAAAACCGATGGTGACATCATTAGAGGACGCACAGCGGTTAGTTGATTTAGTTAGACGACACGACGTCAAGTTTCTTGTCGGACAAACGATGCGGTTTGACCTTCAGTTCCTTACGATGAAACGCCTGTATGATGATGGTGATTTAGGGGACATCATGGTCGCCGATGCGTATTATGTGCATGATCTACGTGATGTCTATGACTTCACACCTTGGCGTCTTCAAGTCCCGCAAGACCTGATGTATGGTGGTGTCGTTCATCCTGTTGATATACTCCGTAGCTTTCTCGGTGATGTAGAAGAGGTGCATGCCTACGGTTCCAAGGGATTGTTAACACCTGCGTATCCAATCAAGAACAACTTTTTTCTCAATCTGAAGTTTAACAATGGCGTGATTGCAAGAGCGATGGGACTTTACGACGTTGTTCATCCTCCGATGCCGATGATGCAAGTCTCAATCTACGGCAGCAAAGGTACTATGATAGGCGATTTCACCGATAACAAAGGGGGGCAGGTCAAGCTGATGTTTGATAAGATGTCTGCAAGGGAGCCGTTTGAGATGACATGTCCACCAGAAACTGACACCAGCGTTTATGGACACGGACAGACGGTTATCCGTTACATGCGTCATTTTCAGGAGTGTATTGAGAAAGATTTGGAACCTTCACCGAATGTGATTGATGGTGCAAAGTCCATTGCTGTAGGAGTTGCAGCATGGGAATCTATTGAGACAGGAAACCCTGTAAAGGTGTTTAATGCATTTTAAAATTTGACACTAAAATATGTAAAGTCTTTGCATCCGATACATCTTTCTGGTAAAATTGTTTGCAAAATAACGAAACTGAAGTGAATTAATATAGGGAGGAAGATAATGGCAGAAACTGTTTATTTGGGTGATCATGAACTGATATACCCTGGACCAGATATTGGTGTGCTACGTGACTGTAACGATGTGCTTGATTCAGCAGAAGGGTTACATCAACAGATAGCGGAAGATGGCTACCTGCTTGCCCGGGGTGTAATTGACAAGGATAAGATTATCGCAGCACGCCGTGCCATTCTTGAATACGCTGAAGGGAATGGAAAAGATGAAGTCTTCAAACCTGGAACAGAAATGATGGATGCTGTTGCAGGAACTGGCAGTCCAGGACGGACGATGGGGGCACCAGCAGTTACACATCACCCGGATGTCTTGTCTGTTTTGGAAGGAGAGGAACTCTTTAAGTTTTTCAGGAACTTCTTTAGCGGTGAGACGCGTACGTTTGATTACAAATGGCTCCGTTTTGTGCGTCCTGATGGATGGTCCGGACCGCATTTTGATTTTGTCTATATGGGTAGAGGTTCTAAGCACCTACACACGTGTTGGATACCTTTCGGTGATAATCCGGCAACGATGGGTACTTTGACTGTTCTTGTCGGTTCACACAACCTGGATAGTTTTGCTCGGATGCGTGATACATACGGGAAGACTGATGTGGATAGAGATGGAACGCCAGGACATTTTGGACGCGATCCTATGGCGATTAGTGAAAAATTCGGAGGAGAATGGAAAACTGCAGATTTTGAGATGGGTGATATCATCGTATTCACGATGCATACGTTACATACCTCCACGAAAAATCTGTCGGATAGATGGCGTATCAGTTGCGACATAAGGTTTCAACCTGCCGAAGACCCGATTGACGAAAGATGGGTCGGTAAGAATCCTATATCACATACGGGTGGTCAGAAAATCTCATTTGAGGAAGCAAAGAAACAGTGGGGATTAGAATAGAAAATAGATCAGGTCTCATTTTATAGTGAAGTTTAAAAATAATTACACACTTTCGGACCACGGTAGGTGCGGTTTCCCAACCGCACTGGTACAGACTGTATAATTAATTCAAAATTTACTATAATGATTCAAACTAACCGAATAAAGCGCGCCGTATTTGACGGATTGCTTGGCGAATTCTGTCCTCATTTTCAACAAGCGCAATGCGGATATACCCCTCACCGTTATGTCCAAAACCTGCTCCTGGTGAGATACAAACTTCCGCTTCATTCAGGAGTTTCATGGCAAAGTCTAATGAGCTGAGATGTTGCCACTGTTCGGGTATCGGAGCCCAAACGAACATGGATGCCTGCGGTTTCGGTACTTTCCATCCAATTCGGTTTAGTCCTTCAACCAATACGTCGCGTCTATTTCTATATATGTCGGCATTTTCCATAACAACATCTTCTGGTGTTCGGAGTGCCATGATAGCAGCCACTTGAATGGGGGTAAAAATGCCGTAGTCGTAATATCCTTTTATCCGTGCGAGTGCTTCAATGATGTCGCGATTACCAGCAGCAAACCCGCATCGCCATCCCGCCATATTGTATGATTTTGAAAGTGATATAAACTCAACCCCGACATCTTTCGCGCCTTTTGCTTGTAGGAAACTGGGTGCTTTATACCCATCAAAAACGATGTCAGCATACGCGAGATCATGTATAACGACCATCTCCTGCTGTTTCGCAAAATGGACAACCTCTTCAAAGAAGTCCAATTCAACAACAGCACCTGTTGGATTGTGAGGGAAACTTAATATCAACGCCTTCGGTCTGGGCCATATATCGCGTGTGATCTCTGCAACGGATGGAACGAAGTCATTTTCTTCTACGAGTGGGATACTGACAACACTTCCCCCCGCAAGGACGACACTATACATGTGAATTGGGAATGTCGGGTTAGGTACCATCGCTAAATCGCCTTCATCAATTAGGGCTAAAGCGAGATGTCCGAGTCCTTCTTTCGTTCCGATGACGGCTATTGCCTCCTCATTTGGGTCAATGTCTACACCGAACCGTCTCTCATAGTGCCAACTTACCTCTCTCCGTAGATTGTAGATCCCACGTGAAGCAGAATATCTGTGATGTCTGAGTTCCTGTGCTGCTTCTGTGAGTTTGTCAATAATAGGTTGTGGGGTGCGTTGATTGGGATTTCCCATTCCCAAGTCAATAATATCTATCCCCTGTTGACGTCTTTCATGGGTCAACTGTTTTAGTTTGCCAAACATGTATGGTGGCAGTCTATTTAAGCGTTTTGAGAATATATTCATTTTTTTATACCTGACATTATTTAATAACCGTGTTCCCAATATTCCTGCAGACGTCTTCCCCAGTTGGAAATCAATCTTTGCGCTCCTGGTTGAACAATCTGTTGTCTATTTAAACGATTTTCCTGTGAAAAGAGTTTAATTTTACATGCATTGACAATATCTTTATATTCTGGTACATCGGCAAGATTTTCTGTTTCACTCGGCTCGGTATTTCTATGAAATAGTTGCGCGCGTCCAAGCTGCGCATCATGTGGACCGGGGGGAAGATAATCCTCAATAGATTTCGGTTTGTACTCTGTAATATATTTGTACTGATCAGTAACTATTGCGCGACCCCAATAGTTACTTTCGATGTAAGCATAATCTCTCCAAGTCACTTCCTTGTCTTCTACAAGTGGACGTAGGGTATCGCCTTGGCAAGTATATGGTGGCTCTACATTTGCATAGTCACAGACAGTTGGAAGTATGTCTACACCTGACACAAAGTGTGTGTTGTTAAAACGGTCTCTTTTCACATCAATTCCCTCACCTAAACAGGATACGATAAATGGAACACGTACACTTTCTTCATAGAGCGCAAACTTTTGAAAGAGTTGATGGCTTCCGCAAGCCTCACCGTGGTCAGCACTAAAAATGATAAGTGTATTATCAACGAAATCAGTTTGTTGTAGTAGTGACAATACGGTACCGATCTCTGCGTCAACTTTTTCAATGAATCTGTAATAGTTCCATCGTAAGTATCGCCAATGCAGTTCATCCCACGTTTTAACTGCCTTGAGTATTCGTGCGTGGATAAGTGCGTCATCAATCCGTCTACAGACCCGATGTAATACCGTCTCTCTATCATCGTAGTTGAAGTTATCCGGTAAAGGTGGTAAATCATCTTCAGATAGAATCCCCTGTTCTACAGGATTTGGAATCTGTTTTTCCTCGTGATTGTGTAGATATTCACAGACATCGTGTGGATCAACATATCCAATTTGCAGGTAGAATGGATTCTTTTCATCATAATGCGTCAAGAAGTCCGTAACTGCATGTGTAGATGCAGAATCGTAATAAGCAGCCCCACCCGCACCAATGTTATTGTGTCCGTAGTAAAGCGTTTCAAAACTCTCCCGTACATTTCTACCCGGAACATGCCATTTTCCGCAATGGAATGTCCTATATCCGCCTTGCTTTAGTATTTGACCGATATCTTGGATATCAGGGTGAAGTGATCCACCATTAAAGGGCACACCCGTTTCAGAAGTGTATAATCCGGTTGCCCAACTGGATCGTGCTGCTGCACACACCGGATCGGTACAGTACGTATTCTTGAATGAAGTTCCGTTTCTGTGCAGTTTGTCAATATTAGGTGTTTGAAGGTATGTATTTCCATAAGCTGAAATGGCATTCCAAGAATGTTGGTCGGTATTAATAAAAATGATGTTAGGACAGGTCTTCATGTTGAACTTCCACTGTATTCATCTAACACCAATGTTTCAAAGACGGTTGAAACGATGACGACATTTTTAGATTCATCAACCCACCAATACGAAGGTAGGAGTCCTGTTCCGTATAGGTAATACCCATCAAGTGGAATCGGGTCTTGTATAGAATCAAGATACCCTATTTGGCATTTTGGTCTGAGTTGTTCAAGATCATCAAGGAGTGAAATCTCAACTGCTGATCCTTTCGTTCTTAAGCTTTCAACAATTGCTGGAATAACATCGTATAGTCCCCAATTACAAGTCAATGGTAAAGCATCATTTTCCATCCCAATGGTAATTTCAGTTCTGTTGAAACAGAGGCTAATCTGCTCGTTATTTTTAATTTCACCCTTCAATTCTATATTAGCGTATATGTCTTGACCACTGTTTGTAACAGTTGCTTTCCAGTTGCCAGTTAGCGTTCTATAGCATTCATCGTTACATTGGAATTGTAGCAGAGCGTTCTCTCCACTTGTAGAATTCTTGTATTGGACATTATAGCACCATAATTTGTCACACTTTTTGTGTCGCTGTATGACTGCAGAACCGATACTCAAAGATTCCACAGGTCTGTTTCTGCCACTATATCCACGCCAGAAATTCGGTAAAATTCGGTAGGTGTGTTTGATTTGACCTGCTTCTACATCTTGGGTCTTTGTTTGATACCCTTGCAGTAATGTGATTAAGTCATTAGCAAAATCAGGTTTCTGTGCCCCATGATTGTAGTCAAACGACCAGTGTAGGTGTATTCTATAGTGCGTTGACATATGACACTCCATCTAACATCTGACCAGTCGCGGCTTTGTGTGCATATCTTGTTGTTTCAGGTAGGCGATATGTTGGACAACATGCCAAAGTAAGTTGTCGAGCAGAACGGAGTGAGATTTTATGACCGATTGATACATGGACAACACTGACGTTAGTTCGCGTTCTTAGCGCAACGCCAATTACTTCATTATTGTCTACAATATGTGTATATGCACCTTTCTGTTCGTTGGGTTGTGTGTATTCACCACATAGACGAGATTTTGCACATCCAATCGTAGGTAAATCTAAGATGAGACCTAAATGCGATGCCAGACCGAAACGTCTCGGGTGTGCTAATCCTTGACCATCAACTATGACGATGTCAGGTACAGTCTGCAAATGTGCAAAAGCCAACAGTAAAGGTGGTATTTCGCGAAAGGATAATAGTCCGGGAACATAAGGGAAAGTAATACGACTTTCTGCGACAACCCCATCTATGATTTGCAGATCGGCTAAGTTGAGAACGATTACAGCAGCGAGTGCTTTATCATGCTTCAATCCGATATCTACACCTGCGACGGTTTTGATGTCTTGAAATTGGTCTATTTTAAGCACTCTTGTCCGTAACTCGTTTTGGAGTTGTCGCGCTTCCTTGGATGTGACATCCCAAGGATGGAGTTGCTGAAATTGCATATCTTATGATGAGTGACTCAGTTTTCAATATTCTCTTGTGTTGCTTTCTCAAAATCGAGGGACCTTGGTTTAGAAATATGCTGAACGCCTGCAAAAAACGCGCTGAGAATTAAATAACCAGCACCAATTCCTAATAAGGAGAACAAACTACAAAGGAGTATAACGTTTAACATCTTATGTGCCTCCTGCAAACCGATATGAAATCTCTATATCTATTGAGACAATTGGGTTTCTTATGGTTTGCATCTATTTTTATCCTTAGCATAAAAACCTTAAGTATATTACGAGTTGTCCACGGTATATTTTATACAAACTATTGAAACTTTTCTACACATATACTTTTTCCATATCATCTTCAAAGATGTGTCAAAAGCGTTGCAATACTATACGATTTAAACCCTTACAAGTTTCAAATTTTAATGTGCCAAATCTTAATGTTACTTACGTTTAGCATAGCAAGAACTATGCCATTTTCTGGGAAATTACAGTAAAATCGCTTGGTTGCTTGCAGCGCAATGCTGATGGATTCTGTTGTTGAACGGTACAATCTATATCTGGTCTTATTAGATAGGTGGCTTTTTCTGGTATGAAGCAATAATTGATCTCTCTCAATTTTCTATGATCTGAATTCCTCAAAATTTGGAATAAATATGGAACAATGTGTCAAAATTGAGACACTTTAACGGGGAGATAACTTTCTATAGTGCAACAAGGATTTCGCACCTACAGTAGTCAACTGAGAAATTCGACAACGATGGGGGGAACTAAATGGGAAATAGGTTCCCCCTCTTCTATGCGTCGTCGAACATCTGTAGAGGAAATCTCAGCATAGGCATCAGGAAGTAGTAAATAATCTACATGCTGACGATAGACTTGAAGTGATGTTTGTGATAGAAATTGTTGGATTGCATTAATGTCTGCCTCTTCACGATTGGCAGCGATGAACCTGCATTGGGAAAATAGATGTTGTAATTCCTCATGTAGATTCTTATAGTATTTTGGATCAAATATCCTTACTAAAGTGTCATAGCCAACAATAAATGAAAAATCTGTCTGAGGGGGATAGATCGTCTTTAAAGCGGTTACTTTGTCTATGTACCGACCATGACTGGACACACCGATTGAGATATAGGGATGTGACACAGCATAGTCTTTTAGTATGAGTATCCTTCCTGCTAATGGTAATCCATATACATCTTTATCAACATTTGACTTTGCAAGAAGCAGCAGGATTTCATCCAACTGGTATTGCTGCCGCGCCTCTTCTACCAATTTGATGTGTGCTATCGTTAAGGGATTAAATGAACCTGAAAAGATGCCGAGATGTTTTCCCGATTTAATTATCGGTTCTGAAGCTCTGTGGTGTAGGACGATCCGTGGCGCTGCTGTTGTGTCTAAACTATTGATGCTTTCTGTGTATACATCGAATTCAGGGTGGGTGTTAAATTTATGGAGCGAATTCATGATTCATCTTTTTTTACTTCTTCCCAAATTTCATCAAGTGTGGAGAGGGATTGTTCTGAAATGTCCTTACCCTGTTTTTCCAGTATTTTCTCCATCCTTTTAAACCGTTGTATGAATTTTCGGTTGGACTTTCGCAATGTTTCCTCAGCCTGTAGTTCTACAAATCGGCACAAATTCACGATAGCAAAGAGTAGGTCTCCGATCTCCATTTCAATTTCGGCTTGTTGATTCTTCTTCAGACTTTCTTTCACCTCTGCTAATTCCTCGTCGACCTTACTGATGACGTCTTGTATGTGATCCCAGTCAAACCCGACTCTTGCGGCGCGTTTCTGTATTTTCTGTCCTCTGAGCAAAGCTGGTAATGCAATCGGAATTCCATCAAGAATCGATTCTCTATCCTCGTATCCAGCTTCTTCCTTCTTAATGGCTTCCCAATTCTTGACGACATCATCTGAATTCTCAACATTAACATCACCGAAAACATGTGGGTGTCTTCTGATGAGTTTTTCAGTCAAGGTATCAATAACATCATAAATGTCAAAATCTCTGTTTTCAGCTGCGATTTGTGCTTGTAGCATGATATTCAGCAATAGGTCTCCGAGTTCCTCTTTTAGTTTATCGGGTTGTGCCGAATCGATAGCTTCAACAGTTTCATAAGTCTCCTCAATCAGCGTAGATTTTAAGGATGTATGGGTCTGCTCTCTATCCCAAGGGCATCCGTTCTCACCTCTTAAGGTTGCTATAACTTCTACGAGTGATTTGAAAAGTTCATCTTTCATAAAATATCAATAGGTGTACCAGATACAGTAGAGCCACCGCCGCTATTCGCTGTCGGTTTCTTGCATGTTCTCCATGAGGATTATCAACTGACCGAGTTGATAGCGTAACAGCATTGTGTAAATCTGCATGAGGAGTGTAACTTGTGCCTCAGTTGTGAGTTTGCTTAATTGGATGACTTGTATGAATTTCTCTGTTCTTTTTCGAATTTCTTCAGATTTCTCTATGTCAATTGGGCCCTGTTGTTGTTGACTCTCTTTGATAAACTGCCAGATTCTGTCTTGTATTTCTAATGTGTAGTTCTTTGTCATTGCAGTGCGTGCTTTCTTTGCAGATTCAACCCAGATAGAATTCGCTTTCCAATTCAGCATGAATGCAATACTATTGATTACCACATCTCTGACAGATTCCTCTCCTGATAGGAGTTCTTCTAAATTCGTTAATCCCTCTGCTTCAGCCGAGAAAGTTCTGACACGAGTAAAGTCCTTTAGGTTGGTTAACAAAACTTCGTTGTCAGAGATAAGATGCCAAAAACTTGCACTTGTTGAAAGAAGAACATCAACTTGCTTGTTTATTGCTTCAGACATATCAGCGCGAAGGCAATAATTGTGAATACTGTGCAATTTACCTCTGAAGAGTTGCAGTCCGTTTGCTGTCTGAAATTCATTCAGACTTGCCACCTGTGGTAGTAGGTTTTGCCGGATCATATTAAGAAGTTCGTTTATGGCATTTGGTTCAGCATTCATAAGCAGAAAACCTTTACAGAAATCTATGCTATATGATAACAGATATATTGGTCGATATCAATGTAAAAACATAATTGATTGGTACCGTTGATTTGACTTGTTGAAAATCTGTGTATGGATTATTAGAGGAACTCAATTTGAGTGATTTTCACGGATACTATCGTTTTTTTGCCCGTTTTGACTGAAATTTTAGAAAAAATTCATTTTTTTTCGTCCTTTGCCTCATTTTATGCACCTTTTTGGGTAAAAAAATACGCCTTACGTTACGAAGGACGAAATGTGATCAAATGATGAAGAATTTTTCTTCACTTGCACCTTCTTAGGTCGAAACCTGTGTCTTTAATTATAGAGGGTATTACATATCGACTTGGAAGTATTGTGGAATGGACAATGAATGGGACACTTCTGTAGCGCAAACTTTTAGTTTGCGGCTCATCGGCACAAACTAAAAGTTCGTGCTACAATTCTTGAACGGACAAATTTGATGGAGTGTTAGATGAGTAGGCATATGCTGAGACAAGTGTCAAACGTGTAATTAGAGAATTAGAGAGTGAAAGAAAACCGCTAAGTAACTTTTTACAAAACAGAGGATAATATGCTTCGCTACATTTTTAGATACAGATGGCTTACCTTTAGTTTCATTTTTCTGTTAGTCTTAGCTGCGCTATTCTGTGTTTGGACCTTACACGATTTAGGATCGTTCAAAAAAAGGTTGTCAATTACTGATGATATTAACCTTCAAGACGATATGTCTCAAAAGGCACCCTGGGAGACAAGCGAAAGGGGAAGTTTTATAACTGATGAACTTGGAGATGGAACCAAAACTGAATCAACATTCAGTTACGCGTTTCCAAGCGGTAGCATGCATACCGGCGATTTTTTGATAACAGCGGTCATCTATCGATGGTCAGATATGTCACAGTATGAGGAGACATATACTGAAACTGTGTCGTTAGAATAAGAAACCGTGTCATAATTATCCTTGTGAATAACAACAGACAGGTATCCTTGTGGTTACCTGTCTTCTCTTTATCTATCAAGTGAGATCGCATCTATATTGTCTTATCAGAAAAAAGTTGACAGGTAAAATGAAAGACCTTAGAATAATTAAGAAGAACCTTGCATTGATAATAAGAAATACTTTCCCATTCATATAAAAAGCATTTAGAACAACACTAAAGGAGTCCTAACCGATGAAAAATAGATTGTTTTCAATATTGATATTACTGTTGATTTCACTCCCATTTTTGAACTGCGGTCTTCCACCAAGTTCAATGGAGTATCCGCTGGATGATCCACAGCAAGGAGATTTCCACGATGGCACGGAAGTGAGTGTCGGGAAGACCCGTATCAGGGATATAAAGTTTTCTCCAGATGGCACCCGTTTCGTGGTTGCGACTACCAAGGGAATTCTGCTCTATGATACACAAACTTATGACAAACCTAACCTGCTCAAAGGACATAATGGTCGGGCATGGAGCGTGTCGTTTAGTCCGGACGGAACCATGCTTGCAAGTGCTAGTACGTACTTTACCAATCAACTACTGAATGTAAACACAGGACAACTTATTCAAACGATCAAGAGATGGAAGGGATCAGCGGTCTCTGGAGTATTGTTTAGTCCGGATGGAAATATGCTCGCAAGTTGGAACTCGGAAAGGATCCTCCATCTGTTCAATGTGGATACAGGTAAACGTCAACAGACATTTTCTGGGTTTGCGAATCGACGTAATAGAAGTGTAGCGTTTAGTCCAGATGGCAGGATTATTGCTGCAGGATGTGATAATATCATTCGGCTGTGGGATGTGAATACAGGACAACTCATCCAAACAATTAAAGGCCATACGGAGGAAGTCTGGTCCGTGACATTCAGTCCAGATGGGAAAACACTCGCAAGTGGAGATAGAGATTTAAGTATTCGTCTGTGGGATGTGAACTCAGGACAACAAATTAAAACATTCAGTAGATCTGTACATGGTCAACTCTTTGGTGTGACATTTAGTCCGGATGGAAAGATTATTGCTTGTCATAGTGGATACGCTATTATCTTGTGGGATGTGAACACAGGACAACAACTCCGCATACTTTCAAAACAGATGAGTGGCTATGGTATACATCTTGTAGAGTTCAATCCGGATGGTAGGACGATCGCAAGTTGCGGTTCAGGTGAAGTACATCTTTGGGATGTGAACACAGGACAACACATCAAAACAATCATAAGTCGTTAATGATGCTGTCACGCTACGACATATTGAAGTATCAATTTATAATAGCGGATTTACCTTCTTCTAATGCATCTGTTTGCACACATGTCTATCCATTTTTTAGAACTATATTCTAAACTGCCTGTTACTATGTTCTTTGTAAGGAGAAAAACCGTGAAATATATGAAATATTGTCTGTTGATTACTCTGGTTCTCATAACAATACTGCAAATCGGCTGTTTATCTGGTGGTGTAATGCACAGTGCAGAGAAATTAGTCGATGCCAAGGATTACAGTGGTGCAATAGAAGTTTACCAAAGCATAATTAATACCAAACCCGGTACTGCTAATGCACGTAAAGCACAACTCGCTATCGGTAAACTCTACATTGAAGACATGAATCAACCTGATAAAGGGATTGATGCTTATGAAGCGGTTATTGCTGAAACACCCACTAGTGATGAAGCTGCTGAGGCACGATATCGCCTCGGAATCCACAGTTTTCACAAACAAGATTATGACACTGCACAACTCCATTTTGAAATCATCGTCAACCAATTTTCACATCTGGAATTGAGTCAGAATGCACACCTCATGTTAGCAAAGAGCTTTGAGAAAGCAGAGAAATTTGAACACGCTGTAGAAGTTTATGATAACTTTGCGAATCGTTACCCACAGAGTAAACGCGCACCCCAGGTACTCAAGAATAAAGCGCAGATACAAAGCGAACTCCTTAAAGATGTTAATGGTGCAATACAGACCCTTCAGTTGTTAATCAGAAAATACAATAAATCTAAAGGGGCAGAATCATACATTAAAGACGCCAAAAAAGTACTAATGGAAGCCAATCTCTCTCCCTTTGGTTTCGGTGCTTATCCTGAAGCCCCTGTAGATTATCCATTTCAGGATCGCCTTTGGGATAATGACACACCAGAGCATGAATTGTTAGTCCGACTCCGAATAAAACTATGGAAACAAGGCATCAAGACGAAGGGGGCGAGTTATGGTGAGAATGGTCTCGTCTACCCGACTATATCTGGTGTGATTTACGTGAAATGGGTTACCATTGAGGAAGGAGACCCAAAATTAGTAGGACGACGGTATCCGGGACGGGTAATGGGTGATGGAGAAACCGCTAAAAAGTGGTTTTCTTTATATCTTGATAAACAACGTTTTGAACGCACAGACATAAAAAATGACCCAAAAGTGTCAGGTATTACGGTTTATGAACTTCCCGATGGTGGTATAGATCCTTACAAATTCCTTGATTTACCGAAGTATAGAGAATAAAATGTGAGTATGGCAAATATCTCAACTGATATTTCTCAAAAGTTGTCTAATCTCAATAACGGAATACCAAACTTCACACCAAATGAACAGGATCCCCTGTTTCAAGAGATTGATTTGCTGCTATTGACAGTATAGCAGTTTTTGCAGCATCAGGATACGGTGAACGAATTGCACTTCCATCACCTGTGCGGACAGCCTCAATAAAGGTGCTATCCATATCAATTGTACAATTATTTTCAGGTTTCCACTCAGTCTTCTCTTCAGATGTAGATAGCACAACCGCACGTCGTAAGTGATACTCAATGGAACCGTCTTCACAGAAAATGTCTAACCCAGAACGTCTGAGGCCACTGGTTGTAAAGCATGCAGAAAACATGATACCAAACACACCACTTTCAAATTGTAGAGAAACTGCAGATGCTTCTTCTATATCATAGTCAGTATTCGGAATCAGGTCATATCTTGCGACAGCATATACAGTTTTGACTTCACCAAATAGATAACGTGCCATGTCAAATTCATGTGTCGTTTGCTCCATGAGTTGTCCACCGGATTTTGCCTTTTCACGCCACCACCCACCGGGCATACCACCCATCCAATATCCCATAAAGAAACCGACACGGCGAGAAGCAAGAAGTTCCTGCGCTTGATCAATTATATCAAGATACCGTTCCTGATACCCACATGCAGTGATGATTCCCTTATCCTCAATTTCGGCAGCGATTTCTTTTGCATCGTCAGCATCCATGTGGACAGGTTTTTCAACAAACATCGGTAGACCTGCAGCGATGACTGCCTTTTCAGGCGGACCGTGTGCAAATGGGGGTATTGAAATATAGACGGCATCCAATTCCTCTTTTGCAAGCATTTCGTTATAGTCTGCATAAGCCTTTCCTCCGTACTGTTGAACAGCACGTTCGGCTTTTTCAACTACAATATCGCAGAAGGCGACGAAATTGCTACCGCCAATTTGCGTTAGTTCGCGTAGATGGCGGTTCATATTTCCGCCTGTACCGATGAATCCTAATCTAACATCTGACATATTGACTCCTTTTTCACTCATATAATTGTGTTTATGCTACTATAACGTGAGTTTGATAAATCAGAACAAATAACTTACGTAGGTTGGGTAGAGGCACGAAACCCAACATCTTGACCCATTATAGAGCAATACATGTCGGGTTTCGTTCCTCTACCCGACCTACAATGTAAGAGTATATACTCTAATAGTGTGATTTTGAACAGTAAACCGTATTGAACATTTTCTTTTTTTACCATTCAAATACTGTTCCGAGCAATCGCATCGGTTCATCACGTAACCAGCGATAAATCTCGGACACTTCATTGAGACTCGCCCTATGGCGAATCAGTGGAGCGATTTTAATTGAACCTTGCCGTAGAAACCGACAAAGATTATCCAGATCATCACGATTAAAATGACTACAATGTAGGATACTAATTTCCTTGAATTGTGCTATGTTAAAGGTATAATTGACATCAAACCGGCCTGCTACTAATAGCAACCGTCCGCGGTTCTTACATGCCCGTATCATGGGTGTGACGAGGTCGGTTGCACCAGCAAAATCCATGACAATATCAAATTCCCCTTCATGGATTTGTGTGTTCCACGCGTCTCCACTGGTGTTGAATATCTGTTCAGCGACACCGATTTTCCGTGCCTCTTCTAATCGGGATTCCTCTATGTCGCATACCGAAACCCGCGCACCCATCGCATAAGCAATCTGTGAAGCAAAAATACCGATACACCCTTGTCCAACGATGAGAACTTTCTCGCCGATACGCGGATCAACACGTCGACAACAGTGCATTGCCACACCTGCTATGCCAAATAATGCAGCTTCTGCTGGATCAACATCTTCAGGGAGTCTTAGCAGTAATCCATTCTCTGCAATCGTGAACTTTTCAACATGATCAACACTTGCATAAATCAGGTCTCCAACTTGAAGATGTGCTACATCAGGACCGGTTTCAATAACACGTCCTACATTCTGATATCCGCCTCCGCTTGGTAAGTTTTCATCAGAAGGCGCATAGTTGCCACCAATCAACTGATTACGTTCTGTACCGTTGGTAAGACCGGTAAAGACGGTTTTGCATAGAACTTCGTTTCGGACAGGAGAAGGGGGCTCTTTCCAGTCGTTTACGAGGGATTTTTCGCGTCGTTTATCGGGTAATAATTTGATAACAAGTGCTTTCAAGGATTAATTCGCTCCATTAATACTATTGGCAGGTATAGTTTATTATCTTCATTATTATTAACTTACCTTATTTTTTCTTATTTGTCAAGCAATTCAAGGAGACTAATGCTATGTCAAGTAGGTCGGGTTTCGCTTCGCTCTACCCGACCTACATACCTTTCGCACCGCTGGTGCTGGGTCTCTTCTTGTTTGCACGTTCTACCCAAAACATCTACTACCCATCCTTCCTTCCAACCTTTCACCCTTCCAACCTTCCCTCTTATCCTGATAATCCTGTAAATCCTGGTTCAGACAAATAACCTTACACACCCCTTGGCAAAAATAGACTTGACAAATCTCAAAATTGGTTGTAATATATTCAACAGAGACAATAATGAGGAACAAATATATAGTCAGGATATATGAAAATGAGTCTCAATATCATGTCAGAAACGTTTAGGGTATTGTCATGGTTAAAATCACAAACTCAAGAAAGGGAGAGAAGTATGTCTAAAATCCGATGGATCGTCATAAACGTATTTATGACGCCTTTACTTATGTGGACTGTACTAATGACGATGTTGATAGGTATGGTTCAAGCTGAGACGATCACGCTATATTCAGGACGGAGTAAGAGTCTTGTTGAACCGATTATACAACAGTTTGAGAAAGATACCGGTATTGAAGTTAAGGTTTCTTATGCCAATACTGCTCAGTTAGCATCTAAACTGAAAACGGAAGGCGCGAGAAGTCCTGCAGATCTGTATTTGGCGCAAGATGCAGGAGCACTGGGTTCTGTGACCAAAGATGGACTGTTCGCTAAACTACCAAAATCGGTACTTGAAAAAGTCCCAAGTACCTTCCAACACAAAGATGGATATTGGGTTGCTACAAGTGGTAGAGCGCGTGTGCTTGCCTATTCACCTGAACGGGTTGCCAGTGAGAACTTACCAAAAAGTGTGTTTGACTTGACGCAACCGAAATGGAAAGGAAAAGTGGGGTGGGCACCACTAAATGCATCATTTCAAGCATTTATAACAGCGATGCGAGGTCAAGTAGGTGAAGAACGCACCGAAAAATGGTTACGGGATATGAAAGCGAATGGTGCTAAGAAATATCCGAAGAATACACCGATTATTGAGGCTTTGGCAGCTGGTGAAATAGATGTTGGTCTACCAAACCATTACTACCTGTTCCGTTTCAAGAAGAGCGATTCAAAGTATCCTGTGGAACAGACGTTCTTCAAAGCCAAGGATCCTGGGAATCTTGTTAATATTGCTGGTATTGGACTACTAAAAAGTAGTGATAAACAGGAAACCGCACTAAAGTTTATTGAATATCTCCTATCCGCGAAAGCACAGCAGTATTTTGTAAGTGAAGTATTTGAATATCCGGTGATAGAAGGTGTTATCCCGAATGCTAATCTGTTACCGTTAGAAGAACTTATGAAAATTGTCCCGAAATTTAACTTAAATGAGATGGATGATCTTGAGGGAACGATTAAGCTTCTTCGCCGTGTAGATATTCTATAGGCAAGGTGGAACTTGTTAGCTGCTGCGTTGAGAGAAATCATTGATAAGCAGAAATTATCTGACTTTATTAGATATCAATGGTATTTCTTCGTTCCTGCATTTATTGTTAGCATTGGTGGCTTAATTCCGTTTGGCTATCTGATTGCAAAAGCGTTTGATGTTGAGAGTTCGGAACTCTATGTAAATCTGTTTCGTTGGCGAAATGTTGCTCTTTTCCTCAACACACTTTGGCTGACTGTTGGTGTATTAATAGTTAATATCCTGATTGCTACGCCTGCTGCCTGGTTGACGAGTCGTTCAGATTTAGGTTACAAACGTATATTCAGTGTTCTTTGTGCGTTGCCGTTAGCCATACCTGGTTATGTAATGGCTTATGCCTTATTGGGATTGGGTGGTAATAACGGTATTTTCGCATGGGTATTTGGTAAAAGCATCCCACGGTTAAGCGGCTATTGGGGTGCCTTAATCGCGCTCTCTTTTTATACAACCCCCTATCTTTTTCTCAACTTACGTGCCGCACTGTTAGGACTTGATACGAGTCTTGAGGAGTCTGCGCGCAGTCTTGGTTACAATAAATGGCGTGTATTCATTCATGTTGTTCTGCCGCAACTCCGTCCTGCGTTCTATGCTTCAGGATTGCTCATATCTTTACATGTGATTGGTGATTTCGGTGTTGTATCATTAATGCGGTTTGAAACATTCAGCTACGCGCTTTACGTTGAGTATAGTATTACGTATGCTCACAACTATGCAGCGTGGCTTGCGTTAATGCTTCTTGCTTTTACGGGGTGTTTGCTTTTCCTTGAATCGAGACTACTAAAAGGGATAACGTTACATCGTGCGGGGCACGGGACATCTCACAACCAATCTATGATCAGTCTTAGTAGATGGCGGAAAACGTGTTATCTTTATCTGATTTTACTCTTTATGGCAACCGTTGGAATCCCAGTAGTGACTGTATTATTATGGATGTTTAGAGGATTTGATGTATCAACTTTAGATACTATCTTTGAAGTACTTATAGGTTCGTTAGGTATTGCCATTCCCTCCGCAGTAATCTGTGCGATATTAGCAGTCCCGTTTGTATATATTGGTTTACGGTATAGCTCACGCCTGTCGAATGTGCTTGAGCGAATTCCTTATGTAATTTACGCTATACCTCCACTTGCATTTGCACTATCCATCATTTTTGTTATAGGTAGTAGTGAGTCGATATTGGTACTTATCTATGCCTGTATTCTTCATTTCCTTGCCGAGGCGATAGGACCTGTCCGTAGTTCGTTATACCAAGCTTCTCCGAATATTGAGGAGGCTGCGAGATCACTCGGTTGTTCCCCTTTTCAAGCGTTTATGAGGACGATTCTACCCCTGCTTTCGCGCGGTATGCTAACATCTGCTGCACTCGTTTTTCTTGCAACGATGAAAGAATTACCACTGATGTTCCTCTTAAGACCTACTGAATATGAAACATTGGCATTCAATGCATTTGACTTCACCCAGGAAGCAATGTTTGCCGAGGCAGCACCCTATGCATTTCTAATTCTTCTTTCATCAGCATTCTTCATCGGTCCACTTATACGTCAAGAGAAAGCGTGACACGTTTTTTCAACAATTGCTTGACTATCCTGTCATATTTTGATAAGATTCAAAGATTGATATGGACTTTTCCTTATTCAAATAATAATTCTGTAAGCATCCTGGATTAGATATTTTGTCAGATTTTATTACGATACCGTCGCTTATCTCGCTTGGGGGAATTGCACTCAGGATACTCTTGTCCTTTGCTTTGGGCGTGTTTATCGTGCTAATCTATCAGTGGACCCATACTAAAGTTCCACGGAAATCGTTTACCGATACACTCATAATCCTCTGTATGATTATCTCAGTTGTGATGGTGATTATCGGTGATAGTATTGCACGTGCATTTAGTCTTGTCGGAGCACTATCTATAATTCGTTTCCGCACTGCAATTGAGGATCCGCGTGACATCGGGTTCGTCTTTTATGCGTTAGCCATGGGGATGGCAGTTGGAGCAAAAAAAGAGGTTGTTGCCACTATCGCAACATTCCTAATCGGAATAATCATCCTCTGTATCTACTATTGGCATCAGCATTTTGACAAAGACTGTGAATTCACGCTTGAGTTTTGCCTATTACCGGGTGAATTATCGGAGACCGTCTATCGTGCTATTTTTGACAAGTATGTTATTCAAGAACGTATGATTGACAAACGCATCAAAAAATCACAAGTGGTTGAGTTGAACTTCCGTGTCAGACTTAACAATCCTGATGCTTGGACGAGTTTCTATAGTGAACTTTCCGCACATAGTAAAATTACTGATGTCAGATTAGATAAAGAATAAATACGAACCTTGATACCATTAAAGTGTCTTAATTCTTTAACATATTTAAGGCTTAACATTTAAAGAGGTAAAAAAATGAAAAAAATAACATACATAGTATTCATCGGATTACTGTTTCAGTTAGGAATGTTTGTGTCCGCGCAGGAGAATGGAGAAAAAACATCGCTCTCAGAAGAACAGAAAAGGTTTGATCTTGATGGAAATGGTACGCTTAGTGCTGATGAGAATCAACTCATGCAGCAGGTTAAGAATATAGAAACATTGTCGGGTAGCAAACTTTCCTCTGAAGAAATTAAAAGACTGTCTACCAATAGTCAGGGCGGGCTTCCCCCGGGCTTTGTCGGTGGACCTCCTCCAGGTACTGGCGGTGCGCCGCCTCCCCAAACTGGTAGGGGTGGAGGGAGACGTGGACCAGCACCAGCGCAAAAAATTGTTGCAAAGTTTGATACAGATAAAGATGGCAAATTAACGGGTGATGAAAGAAAAGCAGCACTTGAATCTCGCGGAGAAGCGTATTCACCCGAACAACGTGCGGGAACACCAACAGGTGATATTCAAACAGATGTGAAATCAAGTGAAGCAGCAGCAACGGATTCTCCGGAGTTGTATGATGCGGGGACACTCCGCACATTATACCTGCGTTTTCATGATGAAGATTGGTATGCTCAGTTGAATGCTTTCTACAGAACAGATGTGGAGGTACCTGCGGAATTAGTCGTTGATGGTAAGGTATATTCGGATGTGGGTGTTCGCGCTCGCGGCACATCATCATACTTTACTGTTCGATCACCGAAAAAGTCTTTCAATATCGCCATAGATTACGGTGATGATAACCAACGTCTATATGGATATAAGACACTAAACTTGTTGAATGGACATGTTGACGCGTCGTTCCTGCGTGAAGTACTTTACAATCGAATTGCACGGGATTACATACCAGCAATGAAAACTAATTTAGTAAAATTGGTTATCAATGGAGAGAGTTGGGGGGTCTACATCAATCTACAACAATTTAACAAGGATTTTTTGGATGAGTGGTTCGGTACACGGGAAGGTGTACGTTGGAAGGTGGGACCTGGTGGTGGCGCGTTAACTGTAGCCGGAGACAGTGCTGCAAACTATGAACGAAATTATCAACTGAAGACAGCTAATGTTGATGATCCTTGGACAGATCTCATTGCCCTATGTGAAATGCTTGATACAAAGACACCTAATGAGAAATTGGTAGCAGAATTACCAAAAGTATTCAATGTGGATCGTGCGCTATGGCAGTTGGCAGTGTCTAATGTCTTTATGGATGATGACAGTTACATTCATAAGGGTGGAGATTTCTCCATTTATCAGGATGCGAATCGTAGATTCCATCTCATTTCGCACGATAACAACGAAACATTTCGCTTCGGTCGTGAACGACGTGGAGGTGGTGGCGGTCCTGGTGCACCTCCAGGTGTTAGCAGACCCACTGGTGCTCCTGGCGGCAACAGACCTACTGGAGGTGGACCCGGTGGTGGCGGTCCCAGGGGGTGGTCCTGGGGAGAATTAACTTCTGGAAATGTCTCTCCTACAACACATATTGACAACGATATGCGTCCTGCAATTAGTCGATTGCTTA
The DNA here is from genome assembly GCA_022824835.1 of Candidatus Poribacteria bacterium. GTDB lineage: Bacteria > Poribacteria > WGA-4E > WGA-4E > WGA-3G > MSPOR6. The sequence goes on from JAJDZB010000095.1 coordinate 115,289, forward strand.
ATATACCCGAATGGAAAGCTCGGTACATTGCTCATGTAAATACTGTCGTTGATCAATGGCTCAATTGGAATGTGTTAGAACCTGTCATTACCGAATACCATAATCTCATTGATGAAGAGGTGAGAGAAGACGACAAGAAACTATACAGTTATGCAGATTTTGGTAAGAGTATTGATGGAGAACAGGGAGGTCGGGCACCAAGTTTTAAACAGTTTGTAACAAAGAGACGAGAGTTTCTAAAAAATCATACAGAATTGAACAAGCCTGCACCGAAGATACTCTCAGTCACTACGCCTGAGAATGTCCTAACAAAACAAACCGTTGAGATTACTGCAAAATTGGACGATACTGTTGCTGCTGATGCAGTTAAATTGCATTATGGTACTGATCTACATGCAGCTTTTGATCACGTTGTAATGTCAAAGAAAAAGGATAATTATATCGGTAAAATTCCAGAATTCCCAGCAGGAACTGTCGTTTATTATTATGTTGAAGCGAGTGCAGTAAAGTCCCATGGCACAACGACCTTTTACCCAGCACGCGCTGAGTTTGGTGCAGCGTATTACCGAGTCGATGCCCCGCAAGCAGATGAGGTAACCGTTGTAATAAACGAACTCATGGCTGCCAATACGAAGAGTATTGTTGATCCGCAGGGAGACTATGAAGATTGGCTTGAATTATACAACGTTACAGATAAAACTGTTGTGCTTACCGGAATGTATCTTACAGATAAAATGGACAATCCTAAGAAATGGAGATTTCCTGACAATACAGTGATTCCACCGAAAGGGTATTTGATTGTATGGTTAGATGAAGATGGCAAAGCAACTGAAGGGCTGCACGCAAATTTTAAGTTGTCCAGAAATGGTGAAACTGTTATGCTTTTAGATACAGATGAACGTGATAATCGGGTGTTAGATACGATTACTTTTGAACAATTGGAGAGAGATACCACTATTGGTCGTTATCCAAATGCTACGGGTGCTTTTCAAGTTGTAAAGATGACACCTGGTAAACCGAACAGCAGTATTACAAAAAATTAACGCATCTCCGAAAGAAAATCCGAACTTTTCCGAAATGGCAATGTCATAAGATTTAAGAGTGAAAAAAGAACAGAAGACACCGGAAACAGTTCGGGAATACTGGAGGAGATATATGACCATTATAACAGCCGCTGATATGGAAACTTACTCGGAAATAGTCCAAGTGGAAGAATTTGATACCGAACAGGAACGCGAGTTAATCTTGCGTTGTCAAAAAAAAGACCCTGCTGCAATGGGAACCTTGATTGTTCAATACCAACACTGGGTTTACAATATTGCCTACGGTTTGTTGGGACATCGCGAGGATGCACAGGATACGACACAAGATGTTTTCCTTTCCGTTTGGCAAAACATACATAAGTTTCAGTTCAGATCAAGATTCTCAACTTGGCTATACAAAATCGTAAAGAACAAGTGTCTCAATGTGATCGACCAGAAAAAACGTAGAAAAACAGACCCGATGGAGATAGACGATACACAACCTTGGGTTCCACTTAATACTGTAACACCAGAACAGGAAGTATTGCGAACCGAACAGACCGAAATATTACATGCTGCCCTTGGAAAACTCAAAGAAAGTTATAGAACAATATTAGTGTTGCGTGAATTACGTGAACTATCTTATGAGGAGATAGCGGAGATTCTGAACTGTACGCTTGGACGTGTCAAATCCCGTTTACATGAAGCCAGAAAAGCTTTGCGACAAGAACTTGAACGTATTGATTGGTAGAGGTATTTCTTGACTGAAAACCGGAACTGTGATCAATTATCACATACATTTTATATTTAAAAAATGAAACATCATAGTATTCAGAAACATCTATCGGCATATTTAGACAACGAGTTGGCACCGCCAATGCGTGAGAAGGTGAACGTACACCTCCGAGAATGTGAAGAGTGCAAAATGTTATTGGCAGATTTTAGAGAGAATCAACAACGTATTGCCAACCTTGTCCATCCTGTTCCTTCCATGAAGGACATTATTTTAACGAAGATACAGGAAATAGACGCCTTACCCCGTGAAAGATTCGTATCAATCTTCAAACGTTGGGTATTTCGCCCTTTCACTGTCGGTGCAACTGCATTTTCAACAGTCTGCATCATTGTTGCTGTTTTTTTCTTTACATATTCCCCCGCACCGCAATCTGATGGTCTCCTTGATTTCTACTTTGGACTTCAATCAGAACAGGCGGATCATAGGCCTTTGAAATCAAACGTAGCTTCCCCCATCAGCGATCCGCCAACTTATGCTGAGGATTTCAGCGAAGACACAGAAACATTGCTTAAACTTTACTTAGGAGATTAGGACGGGATTAAATACTTTGGTTGAACCTATTGCTTTGTCAAGTGCTATTTTGTAGGTCGGGTAGAGCGAAGCGAAACCCGACACGTATTGAATGGAATTATCATGTCGGGTTTCGCTTCGCTCTACCCGACCTACATGTAGGAATTGACAGTCTACTATGTTAACTAAGTCCTTATATGCCTTCTGTTTAACAGTATTTGGATCTCTATTCTTGCTAACAGAGTCTGCACATGCCGATGTTACGGTGCTTAAAGAGATAGCGGAAGCAGAACGGAGTATAAGTTATGTCGGAGTCCGTCTAAAGATATTCGGTTCTCGAACGCTTGAAGAGATCGTCATACATAAGTCATTGAAGGATTCATACCGTAAGGTTTTACCCACTGTTGGTGGTGAGAGTACACTTTCAACAGAGCATGGCAGTGAAGAGGAAAGAGATACCGATGATAGGAATAGGGATAGACGGAGAAGAGACAGAGGGTTTAGATGGGAACGTCAGCGAAGCCAATTCTCCACAAAGGAGATGGAATTAATTGCACAGAACTATAAGATAGAAAGACGCCCCTGGGGAGAAAAAATTGCTGGTCATCAAGCTGACCTCCTAATCATTAGACCTAAATATCCGAGTCGCCCGACAAAACATATCTATTTTGCACGCAAGAATAGTGTAATACTACGAGTTGAAGATTTCGACTCTGCAGGTGTGCGTAGAAATATGTTCGTATATACACGTATCGGTTTTGATACAAACGCTGTGGAGGCAAGATTTAAAAGCATACTGAAGGAGATTACTCGTGCACCAGGTCGAAGCTTACCCGAAATCACGATTGTTGAAGCCCAAAAAGTACTCACAAGAAAATTGATTAAGCCCCAATATCTACCTTCAGGTTTTCAACTTCAGAGTTTACATAAACACCAATACCGTGGTAGCCACCCGATTCAGTTGAAATATACAGATGGTATGTTGGATTTTAATCTGTATGAAACGATTGACACAGGTCAGAACCGAGATGGTCGGAATAGGGGGGGCGAGGTAATCAAGATTGGTGACACGTCTGTCCGAAAATACCGTCGTGGACCGACCTATGCTTTTAATTGGTCAAGTTCAGGTATCCATTTTTTCCTATCCAGTCCATTGCCTGCCTCGGAAATGGTAAAGATTGTTGAATCTATTATTGATCCCAAGACTAAGCAGAAGTAGTTTCTAATTAGTTTCTGAGTTAAACAATAGCAAGTTGGGTTGAACAAAATGCAATCCAACTTCTTTGCTAATTACATTTCAAGGAGATTTATGAATACATTATGTTTGATGTTATTAATTGTGTCTGCTACTTGTATGTTTCTTACAGTTAGCGTAGAAGCCGATGAGATTAAGACCGAACTTGAGGAGTCGCCACGACACGGAGAGTGGGTCGAGATCACCGTAACAGATGAACGTAAGCTTAACGCCTTTATTGTATATCCAGAAGTGAAAGAGGCGGCTACCTCTATCATTGTCATTCATGAAATATTTGGGTTAACCGATTGGGTGCGACTTGTGGCGGATAGACTTGCCGCTGACGGTTTTGTGGCAATCTGTCCGGACCTACTTTCGGGTATGGGACCCGATGGAGGTGGAACAGATAGCTTCGAATCAGGCGACGATGTGCGGCGTGCAATCCGTGGACTTTCAGTTGACCGTGTCAATACAGACTTGGATGCTGTGCATAAATACGTTAGTGGACTTCCATCTACAAATGATAAGGTCGCAGTTTCTGGATTCTGTTGGGGAGGAAGGCAGACGTTTCAATACGCTGTTCATTCAGATAAGATCGCAGGGGCATTTGTCTTCTACGGCTCTGCACCATCTGTAGAGGATGTACCCAAGATCACGGCTCCTGTATACGGTTTCTACGGTGAAAGCGACAACCGCATAAATGCCACGATTGATGCTACTAAAGCTGCAGCAGATGCTGCAAAGGTAACGTATGAACCGGTGATTTATGAGGGGGTTGGACATGCATTCTTAAGACGGGGTATGATGGCAGATGCAAGCGATACTCAGAAATCTGCTACAAAAGCCGCGTGGGAACGGTGGGTTAAATTGTTAGGTGAGCTTTGATAGCACTGTTTGTGAAACTGAGTTCCCAGGCCGGTTCGGTTAGGAAACCGAACCTACCGACCTGGGAAAACACTAAATTAAGGATCCAGTTCGGTTAGGAAACCGAACCTACGGCTATCGTGTCAAACTGATTTACATAGCGTAGTCAGAGGGTTTGAGTCCTTTTTTGAATGTGCCGAATCCGAAGAAGGTGGGTGAATAATCTCCGACATAATCAACGACACTCATATCAGGAATATCCTCTTCCATTTCCATACACCAGTAGCATCCGTTCACAAGCAGTCTTCGGAGTCCTTCGCTTTCTAAATCTACAGACGCTCCCATGGTGGTATTGAAAACGCGTGAAGTATTTCCCGTATCACCTGTATATGTTTTAATCCATGCCAATGGCATCGTTGGGGTGTCTGGTTTCGGTGGATCGGTTGGTTCCATGCCGGTTAGGACTTGTCCGTGAACTAAGACCTGTGCATCACCCGTAAGTTCTTTAATACCGTAGACATCGGAAGGTCCCCAAATATCAGAAACACCTTTTAGTATAGGATGGTCCTTGTGTCCCTCATCAATGACACCGCGTGCGCTCTCTTTTCCGTGATGTCCGTGATGGTTGATCCAAGTCTCTCCTAAGATCTGTTTACCGTATCCGCCTTCAAACTCTCTGCTGTTGAAACTATATTTTGCGTATGGACTTTCACGGTTTTCTTTATAGTTGAAAGCGTGCGTTGCGGTTCGCAGTCCCATGACAGGATTCCCCGCATTCGTATAGTCAACGATATATTTCATCTGTTCATCAGGCAATTCACGGAAACGTGTGAACAGTATCATCATATCTGCAGATTCCAGATGATGCAGTCCTGGGATATTTGAATTTACATTCGGGTTTATTTCACCTGTTTCTGGATCAATCGCGAAGAGCACTGTGCATTTGAATCCGTGATGTACTGCTAACACTTTTCCTAACATCGGCAGTGCTTCTTCGGAACGATACTCCTCATCTCCGCTGACCAAGACTATATGTTTCCCTTTGCCTGGACCTTCGGTTCCTTCATATACAACCCATTCATTACTCATCAAATTTATACTCCAATTCATAAGATTTTAGATTATCATACCAAACCTAATTGATCAATTACCGTTATTGTCTTTTCGTAGGTCGGGTAGAGCGTTAGCGAAACCCGACATGGCCGCCACAGTCAATACATGTCGGGTTTCGTTTCTCTACCCGACCTACGAAAATAATGCAATATGATCACTTAGATATGGTTTCAGTATAACATACGAGAGATAAAATGTCATGTTGAATTAAATATCTGCTTGAATGATTACTTTTCAGTATCTGGACGAACTATATTGTATTTATTCATTTTTTTATACAGATTACTTCTCTCTACCTCTAACGCATCAGCTGTCTGACGAATATTCCATCCATTGTCATGTAAAGCAGCAAGAATACATTGTGATTCAGCAGCATCGACCATTGTACTCAATGGTGTATTGCGTTGATAGGTTACAGCAGTTTCTGAAGCATGGGTCTGATCTATCCCAATCGGTAGCACATCCGCAACATCCGAGGGGAGTATAATATCTCTGTTAACCATAATGAGTAACCGTTCAACGATGTTTTTTAGTTCACGGATGTTCCCAGGCCAATGGTAAGATTGAAACTGTGTGTATACATCTGAATCGAACATTTTGGGTGTTGATCCCATATTTTCCTGGAGTTTGTCAGCGAAGTAATTAACTAAAATGGGTATATCGTCTAACCGTTTTCTTAGGGGTGGCACATCAATAGGTACAATCCTGAGTCGGTAGTATAGGTCTGTACGGAACATACCGTTCTGAATTTCTTCGGATAGGTTCTTGTTGCTTGCGGCAACGATACGGACATCAACATTACGGATCAGTTGGCTGCCGAGTCTTTCTACTTCTCCATATTCCAGCACGCGTAGTACCTTTGCTTGTGCTTTTAGGCTCATATCACCTATTTCATCCAGAAAGAGCGTCCCACCATCAGCGAGTTCAAATCTTCCCTGTCGCATAGAATCAGCCCCTGTAAATGCGCCGCGTTCGTGTCCGAAGAGTTCACTCTCAACGAGTTCTTCGGGTAAGGCAGCACAGTTTAGAGGAATAAAAGGCTTATCCGATCGTTTACTATGTTTGTGGATAGCCTCTGCAACAAGTTGTTTACCGGTTCCATTTTCACCTGAAATAAGTACGCCAAGATCGCTTGCTGCAACTTGCCGAATCTCAGAGCGCAGCATCGCTATCGCCTCGCTTTCACCTACAATTTCTTCATCTTCAGGGATTTGTGATTTTAGGTATGCATTCTCTTTTGTCAGTCTTGATAATTCCAGGAACGGTTCTATGTTGGACATTATCTTATCCATACTGACTGGCTTTGTAATGTAATGTTTAGCACCGAGTTCCCATGTTTTTACAGCGATTTCAATATCTTGCTGTGCGGACATCATGACGACATTCAAACTTTGGTTCTGCAGAAGCAATCTCTTCAATGTTTCAATACCGTCTATTCCGTTCTCCATCATGATGTCTAAAAGGACAAGGTCAACATCTTCAGATTCGCATCGCTGCAATGCTTCTTCTCCACTTGAGGCGGTTAATGTGTTATATCCTTTTAGTGTGAGTCCTTGTGAGAGCATTTTCTGGATGTTTTTTTCATCGTCGACGATGAGGATGGTACTCATAGTTTTTTCTCTCCGGTATGATACGAACTATTTTTGAAAGTAATCCTGACAGTGGTACCTACGTTTTCTTGCGATTTTACGTCAATTTCTCCGTCATGCACTGTGATGATACGGCGGACTATTGGCATACCCAGACCCGTTCCATCAGCTTTTGTTGTAAAGTCAGGATTAAATAGATTTTTCAATGCTTCTTTGGACATGCCATGTCCGGTATCCTTAATCTCAATATGGGTGTCCCTGTCTTCTTCAAATCTACCATCAGTGAAGTCTTCGGAGATAGGGGTAGCGAAGGTTCGTAACGTGAGGACACCACCGTTTGGCATTGCCTCTATAGCGTTTTTTACAAGGTTCCCTATGGCACGCTCCATCTGTTCTCGGTCTAATGAAAGCGGTGGCAATGAACTCAGTTCTTTGACAATTTCTATATTTTGTGCTTGAGAAAATTCCATATACAGTTTGACAACAGTATTTACGATTTCATTTATACTGATCGGATTTCTATCCGGGGCAGGTAATCTTGCATATTGATGGAACTCATCAATTAGTCCACGGATACGGTCAACTTCTTCAATAATTGTGTCTGTGCACTCTTTAAATATCCTCTCAAAGATCTCTGGTTGGCCTTTTGCGGCTTGTAGGTTTTCTACTGAGAGACGTATTGGGAACAGTGGATTTTTTATTTCATGTGCCAGTTGTCTTGCTACGTCGCGCCAGACAGCAATTCTTTCGGCGGATCTGTGTTCCTCCAAACTTTTTCTCAATGCAAGTGCCATGTTGTTGAATCCTTCAGCGAGTTCCCCGACTTCACCTTTAGATTCAACGGCAATTTGATAGGATAGGTTTCCTTCGCTGATCTCATTCACACCTTTCTGTAGTTCTGCAATGGGTCTTGTAATACGTCTACTGATGAGGAAACTACTGCAGTATACTAAGAACGCACCAGCACCCACACTCCAAAAGAGTATGATCAGCATACGATCTTGCCATTGAATGCGTTCTTCGTGTGAATAGGCGATAATGAGTTCTACGAAAGGTAATTGGTTGGGGGTTATATAAGGCGCGCGAAGGATGTCCGCACGAAAGACAGTATAGATAGGTGTGTCTAATGTTTCAGATGTTGTGTCTAATGAAACCGATTGTTGGTTATTTGGCATCGTGACGACCAATCCATCAACAGGTTTGCCTTCAGCTTGATGCAATTTCAGCTGTTTTTCCCATTCTTCCTTTAGATTCGGTGACTTATGTGCACTGGTGTTTAGGGAAACCCATTCCTCCTGTTCATCTTTTTTCTTGACAAGAAAAACCGGGTGTTCAGAGGGTTGACTTAATAATGCACCGATGAGCCATTTCTGAAGAGACTTTCCACCCGTGATGAATCCCCACTCCCACCATTGTGTGACTTCAACAACTAATTGTGGGTCTTCGTCTATTCTGATGATCCTTTCACGTATTGTATCTTTCACACCTTTATCATCCGTTTTAACTTTAAGAATCTCAGCATTTATACTGCCGATACGCGGGTCATTGTCAAGTTGGCTCAAAACTAAGATACCTTCGGAATTCCCACATTCAAAGACATCAAAATTCGTTGGTGGTATTTCTCTGATGCCGCCTCTTTCTGCTGTTTTTAGGGCTTCGAGAACATCTTCATCTTCCCCTTTTGCTGCAACTTCTTTACGTATGCCTTGTAGGAACTGCCTATACAGGTCTGAAATAATCTTTTTCAGATCATTAACATCTTTATCAAGTTGAGCATTAAAGGTGCGGTTGATGAGGATAGTAGCAATTCCAAATATAACAGCAAACATCAGCAACAACACGAGACTGTATGTGAAAAAAATCTTGTTATGAAGGCGTAATGATGAAAGTTTACTGAACATGTCTTTGAGTCTTGAACAATGGTCGCGCTGTTATGTGGTTTGTCACTGCATGTGACCTAACTCATCTTTTCCCTTTTCATTTCCCGGGCAATTTCTGTTGTACGTATTTTGTAGCCTTCGACTGCTGACTGGTGGTAGGTCAACTCATCCTGAAGAGAAAACACGCCATCTGACTGATGCAGTTCTTGAAGCTTCCCTTTGACAGCTACTGTGTCCATGAGTGTCCGCATCAATTTGCACACGTTACCGATGTTTCTTTTCGGTAAAGTCAGTGTTATATTTGGAATACCTTTTTCGGTAAAGTCTATTTCTGTACCGCGATATGAAGCCGTCTGGCTATCGTTCATAGAGAGTCCTTCAAAAGCATCAAATCCATCTCTAACACTACCGGTCGGAATTATCAAATCCTCTCCGAGGTCTGCCCAATGGATAAAGATGACTGCTTTATCTTTAGGTCCTGCCAGAATACCGTTTAATATAGAGTGATTGCTGGTTGGACCTTTTGCTGCAATGACGTTTAAACCGATCCCGCGTTCCTGTATTGATTCGGTATAGAGTTGTACAAACCATTCACCGAGTCGACTGTTGTCTGCATAGTTGTAAAATACAATACTGGATGCACCATACAATTCCTCTACATTCTGAAGCCAAAATGCAAGGTGGTATGCAATGTTGTTTTCATTAGCATAGGGTTCGTTGAAATTTTCATCTGCAGTTTGGACACCTTTGATTGCAGCGCGAAGTCTATCCACAGGTCTTTCGTTCTGACCGGTTGTCATGGCTAAGAAGAATAATCCGACTGGCGAGAAAGCTGAGAAACGTCCACCAACACCGTCTGGCACTGGGAGCATACCAAAAAATGGAGATTCTTGATTAAGTTGAAATAGAAGACTTTTCTCTGTTAAACTTGTTGTGGCGACGATCTGATTTCGCCAACTGCCGTATTCCTTCTCAAGAATATCCCGTATAATCATCAACGTAGCCAACGTTTCACCAGTTCTGCCTGATTTGCTAATTACATTGAAAAGCGTTTTTTGTAGTAAGTTTCGTGATTTTAGCATATCCATTAACGCTTTCAACCCCATCGGATCGAATGTATCACCCGTGAAGTATACCTCTGGTGCACCACCGCGCTGCTCAATTGAGAGTTGATTGTGATATGGGTTATTGGCGATCTCATGAAAAACACGTGCACTCAGGTCAGAACCACCAATCCCGATAGTAACAAAGGCAGAAAATTCTGAGCGTGCTTTTCTGGTTAAGTCAAGCACCTGTTGTATGTGATCAGTTTCTAAATGGCTGCGTGTCCATGCACGCTGATTGTCTGCTAAAATAGAATTTGGTGCACTGACTTCCTGTTTAAACAACGTTTGAATTTTCTCTAAACGTTCATCAGCCAATTGATCGCCTTGTTCTTCACTTGACGCTGCACAGACCATCATTTTGATAGTTATCTCTTTTCTATTGCCGAGAGTTATCTGTTTTATCTCTGAGTTCATAGATACGGTTTAATTGTACCTCCATATACTGTTTACATTCACTGTTTTTCAAACGCGTCCATACTTATCCTTAATCCTGATGATATCTTCCTCATCGAAATGTCCGAAGGATATTTCAAGTATACGATAATCCTGTGCTGTTCCTATAAGCTGGTGTTTCGCGCCTTTCGGAATAAAAACCGGTTCCATCGGTTCGGGATATAATATCTCATCCTCTAAACGAATACACGCGCCTTCGTCAAGTGGGATCCATAGTTCACTTCGTTGATCATGGTATTGGTAACTGACTTCTTCACCAGCATGTATTTCTAAAATTTTGACGGTAACAGGTTGGTTGAGTACGTACTGAATAAATCGTCCCCACGGTTTCTCTGTGGTTGATATTTCTGATATAACTTTAGATGGGTCTATATCTGATGACATGTGTCTACTATTCTCGTCTGTTTAGGCTATTCAATGATGATAATTTAGCATAACTCTATTAGGTAAAGCAAGCAGAAAAGTTATATACATCTCTGAGCATCTTGTGTTTTTGTTGACAACAATTTAATGTTTTTGCTATAATAACCTAAATAAATTCGCAAAATTAGTTTTATCTTTCATATTGATGGTTTTTGCACAGGAGGTATTTTGTGTTTTTCTCAATTAAAAAAGAAAACTTGGTAATATCAAATATCGTTCTTACCTGCTTCGCGTTATCACTGTTCTTGTTTGTATTCAATACCCCGGTAGAAGCACAACGGAACGAAGGATCTGTTTCTGGCATCTGGAATTTTGATGATGGAACTGCAAATGATAGTTCAAATAAAGGTCTAAATGGTGTCATTGTGGGGGACCCCCAATCTGTTAATGGCATTGCTGGGAAGGCATTGGAATTTAACGGAACTACCGACAGCATTCACGTACCCGATTCACCAAATGTCAATATAACGAATATAATCACAAATAGAACAATCGCTGCTTTCTTCAATTGTAAAGACGTTTCAAAAAACCAAAAGCAGGTGATTTTTGAGGAAGGTGGACGAACAAGAGGTTTAGTCTTGTACGTTTTTGAAGGGAAAGTTTATATCGGCGGCTGGAATCGCGCCGAATACAATTGGAACGGGGAATGGTTGTCTGCTGACGTCAAATCTAATCGCTGGTATCACGTGGCATTAGTCATACGCGATGCTGAAGGTATGGTAGAAAGTGACAGACTTGAGATGTGGCTTGATGGAAGACTCGTCGAAAAAAGTGACGGCGGACAACTACATCCACACGGCGACGACAATGCTATCGGATCTCTTAAACAGAACGTCGTATACCATGATGAAGGCGGCGCAATTACTGGATACGGTGACTGGTTTCACGGGTTACTTGATGAAGTACTCATTTATAATTCAGCGTTTGATCAAGGAGATTTTAATGAACTTGTAAAACCGCTGAGTGTTGAAGCAGAAGGGAAATCTACAACGACATGGGGCAGACTCAAAAGTCAACGCCTCACAGACTAAAGTCACGACTTGAGTCTATCTGTCTTAATTTGAGTCTATAACTATTCTAAATGTATATAACTATTTACGCCATATTGAATGTTATTTCAGTTGGATACAATCTTACAAATGGCTTACATATAGGAGGACATGTAGTGTTAAAATTCGTTTCTATTCTTAGCGTATTACTCATGCTTATTTCAATCACAAGTTTTGCAGCAAGAGATGAGGAGACTGTCCAAGCAATTTGGACTTTTGATGAAGGTGACGCAGTTGACACTTCCGGTAAAGATGTTAACGGAACATTAGTAGGTGAACCTGAGGTTGTTGACGGAGCAATGGGAAAAGCCTTTCAGTTTGATGGGGTAGACGATGGTATAAAGTTACCCGATTCAGACGGTCTCAACACGGGTGGACCCTTCATGAACCGAACAATCGCAGCATTCTTCAAATGTGATGATGTTACTGTAACCGATCAAAAACAGACGATTTTTGAAGAAGGTGGGCGGACCCGCGGTATTGTTGTTCATGTATTTGATAGTAAAGTGTACGTAGGCGCTTGGAACCGTGCTGAATATCAATGGGCAGGCGCGTGGCCCTCAGCAGATGTTGAATCAGGAGTCTGGTACCACATCGCTTTAGTATTGCGTGATTCTATAAATGAAGTACAGGACGACAAATTTGAAATGTGGCTTAACGGTGAATTGATCGCAAGCGAACCCGGTGGACAACTCTTCGCACATGGAGACGATTCAGGTATAGCACACACAAACGCGAATGCAGTTTTCCATGATGACGATGGCTCAGGAACGAATATCCACTATTTTGGTGGAATCATTGATGAAGTCATCGTATACAATTCGGCTTTTGTCGCATCGGATTTCGAAGAGTATGCAGAGGCAATTCAGTCGCTAACAAGTGTTGAACCACAGGGTAAATCTACTACCACTTGGGGTGCACTCAAAGCACAAAGAGTCAAGAAATAGTCACAGTAACCAAGCAATAGCGGTGCTACCCAAATCCGTAGGTGCGGTTTCCTAACCGCACCGGATTCTACAAGAATCTGAAATTACCCGATTAAATTTTTAACTTCATTAGGGACGATATGTTTATATAATCTCCATTTTTACACATATCGTCCCTTCTACCAAAATCTTTACACACCCTACCCAAATTGTCATATTGACACAACACCTGCCAGATTTGTATATAAACTTCATAGTGGATCAAATTAGTCTGTCAATTCGCTCCGTTTTGCTAAATTAAAATTGGCATATATATTGCTAATGTTTAGTCAAATCTATAATTACTTTTACATCCCTGGTAGGTGCGGTTTCCTAACCGCTCCGGATCCGAGAATACCCGTGCGGTTAGGAGACCGCACCTACCGGGGTGTTCACACATTTTTATATTTTTCTATATATAACAAAAAAAAATCATGGAGATGAAAAATGAGATTAGATAAATTTACAATAAAGGCACAAGAAGCATTACAGTCAGCACAGACGTTAGCAGGTGAAACACAGAGTCCAGAAATTGCTGTTGAACACGTGATGTTAGCTCTGATTAAACAGACAGATGGAATCGTTACGCCTATCTTACAGAAGTTAGGTGTGGATCCCGACAATATATCATCAGCACTTCAAGATACCTTAGAAAAGTCACCTAAAGTTCAAGGCGTGAATTCAGAACTCCGTATTTCTGCTTCTTTACAATCTGTGTTGGAGCAGGCTATAAAGGAAGCAGCAACACTCAAAGATGAATATGTGAGTACAGAACACCTGTTAATCGCATGCGCTGAAGCGAAACGATCCAAAGTTGGACAGATTCTCCAAAATGCAGATGTAACCAAGGACAAGATACTAAAAGCACTTGTTGATATAAGAGGTACCCAACGGATAACGGATCAGAATCCTGAAGATAAGTACCAAGCACTCACCCGTTTCGGGAGGGAACTAACACAGGAAGCAATGACAGGAAAACTTGATCCGGTCATCGGTAGAGATGATGAAATACGGAGAGTCATGCAAGTGCTATCTCGTAGACGCAAGAACAATCCTGTCCTCATCGGTGAACCGGGTGTCGGTAAGACTGCTATCGTGGAAGGATTAGCACAACGTATCGCTGACGGTGATGTGCCTGAAAGTCTCCGTCAGAAAAGGTTGATTGCACTCGACATAGGTGCACTGATCGCAGGTAGCAAATATCGTGGTGAATTTGAGGATAGACTGAAAGCCGTCCTTGCTGATGTTGAACAAGCAGAAGGAGAAGTTATACTCTTTATAGACGAACTACATACCATCGTCGGTGCCGGCGCAGCTGAAGGGGCAGTAGACGCATCAAATATGTTGAAACCCGCTTTGGCACGCGGTGAATTGCGATGTATCGGTGCTACTACGCTTGATGAATACCGAAAGCATATTGAAAAAGATGCTGCATTGGAAAGACGTTTTCAACCTGTTAAAGTTCAAGAACCATCGGTGGAAGATACTATCGCTATCCTACGCGGACTAAAAGAACGGTATGAAACACATCATGGCGTTCAAATACAGGATAACGCAATTGTATCTGCTGCAACACTCTCAAAGCGGTACATCTCTGATAGATTCCTACCTGATAAGGCAGTTGATTTGATCGATGAAGCCGCATCAAGGTTACGAATTGAAATTGATAGTGTTCCAGAAGTCATTGATGAAGTTGAACGCCGAATTATACAACTCCAAATTGAACAGCAAGCACTGGAGAAAGAGGAAGATGACGCATCTAAGCAACGTTTAGAGAAATTAAACAGTGAACTCGCTGAACTAAAAGAGAAGGCAAATGCTCTGAAAGCAAGTTGGCAGAATGAAAAGTCAAACCTTGTACAGATTCGGGAACTCATGGAACAAATTGAAGAACTTAGAAAAGAGTCTGATCAAGCAAAACGAACAGGTAACCTTGCAAAAGCATCTGAGCTCGAATATGGTAAAATACCTGAGCTTGAATCACAACTCAATGCTTTACGACAAGATTTAGAAACTTCTGATAACACTGCACAGATGCTAAAGGAACATGTCGGCACTGAAGATATTGCTGAGATTGTAGCAAAATGGACAGGTATTCCAGTATATCGTCTGATGGAAGGTGAAACACAAAAACTGCTGCACATGGAAGATAGGCTGCGTGAACAGGTCATCGGACAAGATGAGGCAGTATCTGCCGTCTCAAATGCGATCAGACGATCTCGCGTAGGACTCGGAGATCCTGATCGTCCACTCGGATCATTTCTATTTATGGGACCGACCGGCGTCGGAAAAACACATCTTGCAAAATATCTCGCTGCGTTCCTGTTTGACGATGTAAACGCAATGGTCCGTATTGATATGAGTGAATATATGGAGAAGCATACAGTTTCAAGACTTATCGGTGCACCACCAGGTTATGTCGGTTATGACGAAGGTGGTCAACTGACAGAAGCCGTTAGAAGACAACCCTATTCTGTCATACTAATGGATGAAGTTGAGAAAGCACATCCTGAAGTCTTCAATGTCTTACTTCAGATGCTTGATGATGGTCGGATGACAGACGGACAGGGACGCACGGTTGATTTTAAAAACAGTGTTGTCATCATGACGTCAAACATCGGTAGTCAGTGGATTAGTGAGACACACCTTGGCACAGAAGAGATACGACGGAAGGTGATGGATGCCTTACAGAACCATTTCCCACCTGAATTCTTAAACCGGGTTGATGACCTTATCATATTTGATCGTCTTGGCAAAGAGGAACTAAAACAGATTGTAGCACTTGAACTGTCAAATCTTAGCGTCCGCTTCGCGGAAAAAGATATGACATTGAAACTGACAGAATCTGCACAAGAGGAATTGGTAGCGCGCGGTTTCGATGCTGTGTATGGTGCGCGCCCCCTACGCCGCACTTTACAACGGGATATTCTCAATCCGTTGGCAGTTGATATGTTAGAAGGTAAGTTCAATGAAGGCGATGCAATTTCTGTAGAATTTGCCGATGATGTGTTCATCTTCAAACGCACTGAAAGATCAGATTTTCCCAGGCCGGTAGGTTCGGTTTCCTAACCGAACCTACCGGGTCTATGCAAGTAATATTTTAGGCAAAATGGAGACCATATTCCTATTATCAAACTCACGTTAATGTAAGTCCATCTGATTCTATTTGACACTGTTTTCCATCTGTACCTGTTGTGACTTAGCCATTGCATCTTCTGCTTCCTGAATCATCCCTTTACGTTGATAGCAGATAGATAAACTGGTATAAGCCAGGGGATCATTCGGATTGATTTCTATCGCTTTTTCAACAGCCTTGATGGCATCATCGTATTCACTCAACCTCTCATAAGCATGTCCTAATCCGAGATATCCCTCTATATAGTCAGGGTATAGTTCAATGAGTTCTTTGAATGCCGTTACTGCTTTTTCCAGTTCATTATCAGCAAAATGTGTGAGTGCTACATCGTAAAGTTCTTCTTGTGTTGCCATAATCTTATCCTTTCATTTTTGTATGTATTCTATCAAAATATAATGTAAATGTCAATTGGATTTACTCTTGTCATAACACCCGTCATAATACCTTGACTATCGTAGGATTCTACTATATACTATAATATACTCAAGTTGTTACCTATCAAGACTTAGGTCTGGAAACTCCCTCTTTTGGGCGATATTGTAGCGTCCGCTTTGAGTTTATGCCATCCACAATCTAACAGAATTGTGCTACAAGGTGGCAACTTAGGTTATGGTGAAGTTTAAAAATAATTACACACTTTCGGACCACGGTAGGTGCGGTTTCCCAACCGCACTGGTACAGACTGTATAATTAATTCAAAAATTTACCATAAAATAAAAAGAATTGCTAAACAGGAGATGACACGATGCCGAAAAGAATAAAATCTGCACCGACGATATTCTATCCGGAATCGGATGGTAAACCAATGGCAGAAGCGGAAAACGCTGAAGCAAGAATTCAACAACTCTTAGCGGAGATTGATACCCTGAAATCACAGAACAAGAACTAATCCGGTGTATGGGTCGTTACATGTGTCTTTTTTGATACAATAAAAAAACTGCACAATTCACCTTATGCTTGTATTTGTAACATGTTCGCTTTTGGCATCGTTTATGCATGACAATACCATATATAATTAAATACATCAAACATTCTAATCTCATAATAAGGGTGAACAAAATGCAAAAATTTGTAATAAACGGCGGAAACAGACTTGAAGGTAAGGTTAAAATCAGTGGGTCAAAAAATGCTGTACTACCCATCGCGGTTGCCGCAGCAATTCTCGGGGACAATGTCAGTGTACTTCACAATGTCCCAAACCTAACAGATGTAAATACACTGAGTGCCGTTCTTGAAGGACTCGGGGCATCCATAACACGAAAAAATGGATCACTCTATATTGAACCCATAAACCGAATGGAATATGAAGCACCTTATGACCTTGTGCGAAAAATGCGCGCATCAATTTATGTATTAGGTCCTCTCGTAGCAAAACTCGGTAGAGCAAAAGTCTCTTTTCCCGGTGGATGCGCAATCGGTCCCAGACCCGTTGACTTACATATAAAAGGATTAGAGCATTTAGGAGCAAAGGTTGAAGTAAAGAAGGGATATATCTACGCACAAGCAGAAAGACTAAAAGGCTCAAAAATTGACTTATTCGGACAACACGGGCCCAGTGTTGGTGCTACAGCTAACGTCATGATGGCAGCAACATTAGCAGAAGGCACCACCATCATAAAAGGCGCAGCACGAGAACCACACGTCTATGACTTGGCACAATTCCTAAATGCAATGGGGGCAGATATTAAAGGTATCGGCACTTCAACATTGACGATAAATGGAGTCAAACAACTATACGGTACTGAACACACCGTCATATCAGATGATATTGAAGCTGGGACATTCATGGTTGCAGCTGCAATGACAAACGGAGATGTGTCGGTTGAAGGCATTAAGCCTCAACAGGTCACAGCGGTATCTAAGAAACTAATTGACGCAGGTATACAATTAGATTGGTATGATGCAGGAGTACGCGTGACGAATCTTGGAGAACTCAAAGCGATAGATGTAACAACCGCACCCTTCCCAGGTTTCCCTACAGATATGCAAGCACAAATCATGGGATTGCTAAGTATCGCATCAGGTAAGAGCACTATTACAGAAAACGTACATACTGACCGTTTCATACACGCAGCTGAGCTAAACCGTATGGGGGCAAATATCAAACTTAAAGGAAGTAAATCTTTCATCAGAGGTGTACCTTACCTGAGCGGCGCACCCGTAATGGCTTCCGACCTAAGGGCAGGGGCAGTACTTGTCGTCGCAGGATTAGCAGCAACTGGAGAAACCACCGTCTCACGTATATATCACATCGACAGAGGCTATGAGGAAATCGAAAAAAAACTCAATAACATCGGTGCGGATATAGAAAGAGTTAATACTGACATCTGATCATTTTTACCTAACATCCAAAATACACTTTCTTCACATATCTAATCACTACTATGCTACAAATTATAGAAACACAAACACCGGAGTGTACAGCATTTCTTAGCCAACTAAACGAACGCGGTAAACTCAAGGATGAAAACATCCTTAGAACAGTACGCAGGACAATTAGTGATGTTCAGGATGAAGGTGATAAAGCTATTGCACGTTATACGCGCAAATACGACGCACCGCGCATATCCGCAAAAGGTCTACGAGTTCAGCAGAAAGAATTTAAGCAAGCTTACGGAGATGTATCCAACGATTTTGTTGATGCATTAATACAGGCTAAAGCAAACATTGAATCGTTTCATCAAAAACAGGTACAATCTTCATGGTTCTCAACCGAGGAAGATGGTGTATTGTTAGGACATCTGATTCGTCCATTGAAACGAGTAGGTGTGTGTGTGCCATCCGTAAGTCAACTCTTAGTATCTTCATTGGTTATGAGTGTGGTACCAGCGAAAGTAGCAGATGTGGAAGAGATAGTCGTCTGTATGGGACCAATGCGGAATCGACAGATTAACCCTCACATGCTTGTTGCTGCAGCTGAATGCGGCGTTGACGAAATATACAAATGCGGTGGAGCACAAGCTGTTGCAGGAATGGCTTATGGAACCGATTCCATCAAGCCAGTTGACAAAATCGTCGGTCCAGGAAATCTCTATGTTCAACTCGCTAAAAAAGAGGTATATGGACAAGTAGACATAGACAAATTGGCGGGACCCAGTGAAATTCTTGTAATCGCTGACGGAGCAGCAGACCCAGATTTTGTCGCAGCTGACCTTATCTCACAAGCAGAACACGGTCCAGAATGTTCAGCCATACTGTTAACACCTTCTCTCGGTTTTGCTGAACAGGTAAAGGCAGCTATAGAACTGCAAGCACAAACACTCCCACGCCAATATGAACTTGTAAAGGCTTTTGAAAACTACGGGGCAGCAATCGTCGTTGAAGATATTACTGAAGCGGTTAACTATGCAAATCAGATCGCACCTGAACACGTTGAACTGCACATTGAGAATCCATTTAATTGGCTGAGTGAAATTCATAATGCTGGTGCTATCTTCATTGGTCCTTATTCCCCCGAAGCAGTAGGTGATTACATCGCAGGACCTAACCACATACTACCAACCGGAACGGCAGCAAGATACGCATCTCCATTGAGTGTTCAGGACTTCCTAAAAAAGACAAGTCTTATATCATATACCAAAACCGCATTGGAGAAGGTAACACCTGCAGTCGTTAAACTCGCTGAAGTAGAAGGTTTAGAAGGACATGCAGAAGCCATGAAAATCCGGTTTGAAGACGATTAATCTCTGATCCGTATCACTTTAAATTACAACATCAAGCTGAATACTTATGTATAAACCGATCTCAACTTTCTCAATTGTCGGATATGATCCAAATAACGGTGACCTCGGGATTGCTGTTCAATCTAAATTCTTTGCCGTAGGGGCAGTTGTGCCTTGGGCAGAAGCAGGCGTTGGTGCAATCGCAACGCAAGCCTGGGCAAACACTACCTTCGGTCCAAGAGGATTAGAACTACTAAAAATCGGACTATCTGCAGAACAGACGTTAGACCATCTCATAAAAGATGACAAAGGTAAAAACACACGTCAAGTCGGTATAGTTGATGCAAATGGTAATGCTGTAAACTATACTGGCGAGGAATGTCACGACTGGGCAAGTGCTATATCTGGAGAACACTTTACCGCACAAGGAAACCTCCTTATAGGTGAAGAAGTTGTAAAGACTATGGGATCAACTTTTGAGAAATCAGAAGGTGAACTGGCAGATAGATTATTAGACGCATTAATTGCCGGTCAAGAAAATGGTGGTGATAAACGTGGACAGCAATCCGCCGCACTATTCGTCGTCCGAAAAAACGGTGGATATAGCGGTTTCAATGACCGATATGTAGACTTGCGAGTTGACGATCATCAAAAGCCAATCCAAGAACTACAGAGACTCTTAGACATTCACAAAAAGTTCTTTCCCAGACAATAATTCCCTCCCTGATGTTGAAGCGACACCATATCGTTTCAATGAACGTTGACATCTGTTTAGATAAATGCTACACTAAGGCAATTAACGAATTCAGATAGTTAAATTCATCATACGAAGAAACTCTGATCACTTCATATCCTAACAAATTAAATTGAGGTACACAGATGTCAAAAATAAACCGAATTATCGCTATAGTGTTTGCTTGTTGTGTGTTGTTCTTTGCAACCCTTGCCGCAGTTTATCTTCTAAGTCGAACTGGAGTAATCTCTAACTTATTTCCTACCTCAGAACCGTTAGCGAGTTTTCAACAGTTTCACGTAATTTCACATGATTTAGATGAAAACGATGATCTTAACGCTGAATGTGAATTACAATTGGGTGGCGGCGTCCGATTAGCAGATTGGAACGATATTGTAGCATTTTACGAAGGTGGTGGTTCATTGGATGAGTTCATCGCCGCGGTAAAGATGTCAATCAGAGATGATATGAGACCCTACTTTGAGCAGGTTGTAAAGACCAAAAAGCCTAAGGAAGTTCCTGATGCAATTGCAGATGAATATCGCATTTCTAAGGAAGGTGAACCGAGATATCAGACAGGAAGACACTACTTTGTCGGCAGACATGAACACATAAAACCTCCAGGTTTCTTAGCCCATGACCACATAAATAATTATCAGTTGACACTCGGTTCGTGGAGAGGCAAAGGTGGATATGCACTCGCGTATGGAAACCTTATGGGTATGTCAACATCTACTATTCTATTAATATTTTACGGTATAGTTTTAGGGGTAACACTCACGATTGTCTACATTTTAAATCCAAGGTGGTTGTTCAGAGAAAAAACCAAGGAATAAACATGAACAATTTGCATCAATTTCTCTTTACGTTTCTTCTAATTCCAAGGGTGGTCGCTTAAAAAACAGACGTATCTTATTCGCAGCCAAGTATACCGTCCGAATGCGAATAATA
This sequence comes from Candidatus Poribacteria bacterium, assembly GCA_022824835.1. Lineage (GTDB taxonomy): Bacteria > Poribacteria > WGA-4E > WGA-4E > WGA-3G > MSPOR6. The sequence continues at coordinate 136,775 of JAJDZB010000095.1, forward strand.
CGACGTGCCAAACGCTTCTTACCGGGGAAATCGCTAATAATCAAGCCAGCTAATATAGTCAACAGTCCTTGTCCAGGCACACCAGGCACAGACATTAATGCCCCTACAACGATAAGCAAAAAACCAACGATGTTTTTTATAATTGACACAAAGAAACGTGCGAAAGGGTTTATTATCCGACGTTCTTTGTGTGAACCCAAAAAATAGTTTGAGGGTAGATAAGTTATCATCACAACACAGCCAACGATGGTCAAAACAAAACTTGATACTGAAACAGTAACTACTATCTCCCAGTTTACTCCCGCCCACTTTAAAAAACTAACAGACCATTCACTGATTCCTTGCCAACACGTCTTTAACACATCAAACAACCACAATAGATTATTCTCCTTATCCATTATGCTGAAGTTTAAAAATAATTACACACTTTCGGACCACGGTAGGTGCGGTTTCCCAACCGCACTGGTACAGACTTTATAATTAATTCAGAATTTTACCATAATATCTTGTGCAATCTATTATAACATGTTCTAATCATGATGTGTAATTGAAAAGGATGTCCTGCAAAATGGATAAGGCGCGATTAGGCATAATTTTGGTTTCATTTTTTGCCACACATCATATATCATCTGCTCACCATCAAATTATTCGGGCAGGGGACACCGCAGCTTTAGCTCGGTGGGGAATGCCCGCTCCTATCTATATTGAAAGTTTAGTTTTGTGAGGATGCGAAAACTCTCATATTTCGCCCCTCTAACAACCCGCTTACCACTTGAAATTTCACTTAGGTTCAGTCCGCCTCTTGTGTCAAACCCTGTCACGCGTAGCAATCCGTGTTTGACATGTTTCACAAGTGTGTTCTTGACAGGGAACGTTTTTGGCTACGCTATGTCAAAGCACCCACGCTTTAGCGGGGTGATCTTTACACTATACATCTTCATGCACAGGTAATATATCCCTTTCTACTTCATGCACCTTATCAGGAAAAGTTCTACCACGAATCCACATCACGGGTTGTCCCCTATATGACCCGTTATGATTTGCCCATTCCGCTTGTGCACTTAAATAATGCGAAACATAACTACGTCTGAACCGCAGACTGTGATTGTCCGTACTCTTATGCAACAAATGGCTGTGAAACCAGACAACTGCTCCAGGCGGCACTTCAACTGCAACACCATCTTCATCACGCGCATCACGAGCAAGCTTGAATTCGCGTTGCTGTGAACCCTCAATATCATCATGTTCATGGATATCGTGTTTATGACTACCGGGGATAACATACAGGCATCCATTCTCTTCATCTGCAGCATCAATCGCTGTCCACGTACCGATCGTCGTTTCCGTATTGAACCTATTTCTAAAGTAGAATTTATCCTGATGCCATGGAAATCCGAGTCCAATCTTTGGTGCTTTCCAGATAAACAGATTATTTATTCCCAGTATATTAGGACCCATCAGATCAACAAGTGGATCTGTAAGTCTCGGATCACGAACACGGTCAAGGAACTCTTGAACAAAACAACTTGGATGATGAATCTTATGCATCGCATAAATTCCCTGTTCTTCAATCTTCCCATCTCTGACAAGTGCATTTTGATCAATATGTGCATCCGGAAATGGACGTTTTTTATCTACAATATCTTCTGCAACTTGTCGAAGCGCATCATTTTCATCAGCATCAAAAACCCCCAAACGCACAAGATATCCGTTCTCATTCCAATGTGCTATTTCGCTATCACTCAGTTTAAAATTTCTATCATCTGAAGATATATCTGTTTTCATTGCATCACCTCTTCTGCATATTCATATCACGTCAGTTCTTGATTATACTTCTTCAATTGTGAATACATATAGAATAACACATCTCAAAAAAATGTCAAAGCAGCATTATTTGCGGTTAACCTTGACATAAGACATATCATAATCTATAATGCTAAAACAGAGGACAATGCATAAGAGTTCGTCAAATTCCTTATGAAGAAGCTCCCATTTACATTAACCTCACTCGGTAACACTAATATTACAAACAACGGTAATCAGTAAATCTTATTAACAATGGAGGTGTCCTGATGTCTGTCAGCAAAAGAAATCTAATCGCGTCTACTGTCCTTCTTATTCTTCTATCCACCCTTTTACTTTCTCACATTATTTTGGCTCCCGCTATTTTGGCACAAGATGAGAATAACGATGCTAAAGTCATTGAACGTTACAAGGTGATGCTCAAACGCAAACCGAGGGAAGGGAGCTCATTTGACCGTTTGTATCAATTCTATCTTGAAGGCGATGGCTTAACAGCGATGGTCTCAGACTATGAAGCGGAAGCAAAAGCCGATCCAGATGATGCCAACATTCAACTGCTTTTAGGACACATCTATAAGCGATTGGGAAATGATACGGATGCACTCGCAGCATATCAACGTGCAGTAGAACTTGCACCCAACGATTACTATACATATTTTGCGCTCGGGCAGCTCAATGTAGCACTCCGCAAACAT
>JAJDZB010000116.1:0-14028 GCA_022824835.1 Candidatus Poribacteria bacterium
CTCCCCTAAGATAATTATATCTGGTATACGATATTTTGAAGCCTTCCTTGATGCAAATGGAGAATGGATTGCGGGTAAATCGACAGTTGTACTGAGGAATTTTAGAAGAATCCCAGTTAAACTGATGATTGGAATACTGAATTCACGTATAGTGTCGTTCTTTCTAAAAGAATGTTACGCGAGTCTTGCAATGGACGGTGGGATTAACTTTTCTCCAGCAAATGTGTCGGAAATTCCAATTCCTGATTTCCAAAAAAGCAAAGATAAATGTAATGATATTATAGAGAAAGTAACCCTAATTATAACTGCCAAACAAGCAGACCCCTATGCCGACACTTCCTCCCTTGAAAATGAGATTGATACGCTGGTGTATGCGTTGTATGATTTAACGGAAGATGAGGTTGCTATTGTGGAGGGGGCTGTCTGAATCGCGGATTGACGCGGATTTCACGGATTAACGCGGATTACGCTCCATCGGGGCGATATGTTTATAGCCTTGAAATAAATTGGGTCCCCAACCTCCAAATTCGGTTGACATCTGTTAACTGAATGTGTTAAGATTTTTCAATAAAACCAATTAGCATTCCAAAGGGAAATACGAGAAATGCAGTATGTTTTTATATCCTATATGCATGAGAATAAGGATATCGTTGAAAGACTTTATCAAGAATTAACCTCGCGCGGTATCCAAGTCTGGCTTGACCGGAATGATATTAAACCAGGTGAGCCTTGGAAAGATGCAATTCGAGACGCTATACGCGATGGTGCGTTTTTCATAGCGTGTTTCTCAAAGGAATATAATCAACGTAACAAGACTTACATGAATGAAGAACTAACGATCGCAATTGAGGAACTGCGTCAGCGGTCTATGGACCGAGTATGGTTTATTCCAGTCAAGTTGAACAGATGTAAGATTCCTGATCGTAACATTGGTGGCGGTGAAACCTTTAACGACCGTCAACATGTTAAACTCTATAAAGATTGGGCTGATGGTATCCAACGCGTAATTGAAGTCATTTACTCTGAGTCATCTGAAGTTGCTAAAGATGAGAATACTGATGAGGAATCTTCTGAGACTTTCCAATCTGATAGCCTCCGAAGCGGAAAATTAACCGAATGGGCCGAATGGACCTTCCAACAAGGGAACTTTCTGCTGAAATACAAGCACACAGACAGAGCGATAGAAGCCTTCTCACATACCCTAGATTTCAACCAACATCATGCTAATGCCTATAGCAATCGCGGTGTGGCTTATGGCATTAAGGGTAAGACTGACAGTGCTATTAAAGACTTTGATAAAGTCATACAACTGAATCCCAATGGTGCTAATGCCTATTGCAATCGCGGTGTGGCATATGGCACTATGGGTGAGACTGACAGTGCTATTAAAGACTTTGATAAAGCCATACAACTGAATCCCAATGATGCTAATGCCTATTACAATCGGGGTATCACTTACAGGACCAAGGGTGAGGTTAGCAAGGCAATCAAGGACTTTGCCAAAGCACTTAATCTTGTTCCAAGTGATGCCACTGTCTGTTACAGTCGCGGTATTTCTTACTATGAATTAGGGAAAATTGATCTGGCTATCAAAGACTATACGAAAGCAATAGAATTGGATCCTGACGGTATCAAGGTCTATGATAAACGAGGGATTGCTTATTGCAATAAAGGCGATTTTGACGAGGCTATCGCGGACTTTAACAAGGTAATAGAATCAGACATGGATTCTGCCTATGCTTATTGCCTCCGTGGTGCTGCTTATGGCAGTAAAGGACAGTTTGATAAAGCAATTGTTGACTTTAATAAGGCTTTAGAATTAGACCCGCGTAAGCCGAATGCCTATTACAATAGAGGGGTTACTTACATCAACAAAGGCGAACTTGATAACGCTATTAAAGACTATAATACTGCGATAAAACTTGAACCTCGCTATGCTGATGCTTATTATAATCGTGGCAATGTTTACATGGAAAAAGGCAAGTTTCATAACGCCGTAAAAGACTATAGTACCGTTATACAATTACAACCTGAATATACCAATGCCTATCGTAGTCGAGGTATTGTTTGTTATGAAATAGGCGATTTTGAAAATGCAATAAAAGACTTTGATAAGGTAATACAACTTAAGCCACATGATGCAGATGCCTATTACAATCGCGGTGCTGCTTACACTCGTCAAAAGGACTTTGGTGGTGCGATAAAAGACTTTAATAAGGCAATACAACTCAAGCCACGCGACCTATATGCCTATTACAATCGCGGCAATGTTTACAGTGGAAAAGGCGATTTTGATAACGCAATAAAAGACTACAATATAGCGATAAAACTCAAGCCATGCTATGTTGAAGCCTATCACGGTCGCGGCACTGCTTATTATGAAAAAGGTCAATTAGATGATGCTATAAAAGACTTCAATACAGTGATACAACTCAAGCCATGCTATGTTGAAGCCTATATCAATCGTGGCACTGCTTACTCTGACAAAGGCGAAGTTGATAATGGGCTAAAAGATTATACCACGGCGATAAAACTCAACCCCCGCCATGCTGAGGCCTATTATAATCGAGGGACTGATTACTACCAAAAAAGCGAATTAGACAAAGCAATAAAAGACTATAATATGGCGATAAAACTCAAGCCGCGTCATGCTGAGGCCTATTACGCCCGTGGTGCTGCTTGCTACCGAAAAGGTGAAGTTGATAATGCGATAAAAGACTATAATATGGCGATAAAACTTAACCCTGAGCATACTGAGGCCTATTACAGTCGCGGTCATGCATATGATACAAAGGGCGAGTTTGATAAGGCAATAGAAAATTATAATATAGCGATAGAATTTAATCCGGGCCATACCGAGGCCTATTACAATCGCGGTTATGCTTACGGTAGAAAAGGTGATTCTGACCAAGCTATACAAGACTTCAACACGGTGATACAACTCAATCCGTCCTATGCTAGTGCCTATTACAATCGCGGTGTTGCCTACATCAAAAAAGGCGATATTGACAAGGCTATTACAGACTATACCACAGCTATAGAGTTGAACCCCCAACTTGCCGAAATTTATAGCAATCGTGGAGGAGCATGGTTACACAAGGGAGAATGGAAGAAAGCTAGAACTGACCTACTCACCGCGAAAAATATGGGAGAGGATATCATCGCTTCATTTAACAACGACTATGCAAGCGTTGAAGACTTTGAGCAAAAAACCGGTATTCAGTTGCCAGAAGACATCATCGCCCTGCTAACGCCTCCACAGTCATAGCAGCAAAACAGAAAACACTCGCCTTAGCGGATTACCTGATGTTATAGATTCCCAATCAGCGTCATCCGTGTCCTCTGCGATTCAGACAACAAAGAGCGTCGAACGGACATGACATCCCTCTCAGCAAAACACAGACCAATGTAAAGGCTTATACTTGAAAATGAGGTTGATAAAATGGTGTCCGCATTGTATAATTTAACGGAAGGTGAGATTGCGTTAATTGGATAGAACTTCATACGTGCCATTTTGAAGGAGAATATAGAAATGAGTATTGATTCAGATCAAAAACGCTTACTGCAAATCAATAAACTGGAACGACTTCGTCAAAATCCGAAAGCAACAGATATGATTTCTGTCTACCGATGGGTTAGAGACGAAAAGTATAATCACATAGCTAATTTTTTTCTTTGTGCGTTAATTCCGCCAGATCAGATTAAACGAATGCTTTCTAATACAGGTATCGATAATTATGAAGCCGACGCATTGTATGGCATGCCTTCGGCATTTGAAAGTGTTACAGAAGATGGTAAAAGAGAAATTAAATACCATCGTTATGGAGTTGAAAATGGATTTGAACCGCTTGTAATTTGTCGTTCCTTCCCAAAAGGAATGGAGAGTTATTGCGAAATATCTGAGGAGTTCCGCCACTTTCATGATCTATATCACAATAAAGTCAATGATGAATACATCAAGATTGACAGTAATGGAAGGAGAGAGGTTATAGCTGTCATTAAACCGGATGAAGTTAAAATTAGACTCAAGGAAATACGACAATTCCTTGCTATCAAGGAAATGTATTTGTCAATTTTATTTGAATTCAACGAATGGTCAGAATATACTGTTCAAGAACTTGAACTCAATAAAGTTAAAGACAGTGAAATAGTCGGACTAAACAAGCATTCTTCTCGATCATATCCAACTGAAATTTTCAGTGAATTTCAGAGCGAGGGGTTATTGTGTTGGCAATATAGTCATGTAAACACTCCAAGTTTAGAATATCAATCAGACAGTAGGTTGAGGGGCAGAAAACTTATAGAACCCCTACCAAAATCAAAGAGCGGCTTTGGAGATTACGCTGAGCAAACAGAACAATACGCTGAGTTCATCGTAGACGTTGATGATAATGGTGATGAAGTTTGGCAAACATGCAATCCTTATGAACTAAACGATTTTCCTATCAAAGATCCTGATCCAGCTTGGTCTCTAAATCCTGTGCATTTTGACAAACAGGTTTTAGAAAAGTACTACACTGAAGAACCAAGTAAATATTCTGTTGAAGATTCAATAATACGTTGCCACTCCTTTTGGAGCATGAAAATTGACAACCATGATTCTGATAAAGTGTGTGTCATTTTAAAAGACCTACACTATCTTCCTTACAGAGAACAGCAACATTGGGTGTTGTATAATATTCCTCCAATAGGTGGAGTAAGCGAAACCTTTTTTCAACGGATGGTTAAAGGAGAGTGGACAAATTCAGATCAGCCAGACATTCTGTTCAAGCAAAACTATGATCAACTCCAAAAAATATGTGACAAATATCTTGATTGGCAACTTTTGAAACCACTAAGTTCTGAAGATCAATATCGCCTTCAGTGCTTGAGAATACCGGTCAGCAACGAACAATCTCATTTTGATGATTTAGTTTATGAACCCACAAACACAATTCGCAGCCGAAAACGCTTTTAACAGGTTTCTTGAACTAATCCGTGAGATAGTAGAAAGTTCTGGTAATGGCAACTGTATTTATCGTGGTGAATCCGCGCACTACGATAAAGTAGCCTCGGCTCCCTACCGATCTTCTCCTCCATCAGAATTTGATTCAGGGGATTCTGATTTATACCATTTCAATTAATTTTTCTCTCATTACCGACTGTTTAGAGATGAAGCGGTGAACGGCACAATCTAACAGAATGTGCTACAGTAAAGAGGCATTTTCATTTAGAAATGGTATTAGAACGTTTTAAAAACGAAACCCTGAAAAATGTCCGCAACCACATCCATGATAATGAAAAAGATGATTTTGAATATTTAGCTGTGACGCAGCACTATGGTGGTCAAACCGACTATATTTCGACCAATTTGATTGCGCCGTTGAGACCTTTAGCAAAGCAATATTACTGCAATCCAATCATGTTGATGCCTCTGTTTATCGAGGTTTTGCGTTGTTACACCTGCAAGATTGGGAACATGCGAAGCTGGACTTAAAGGCTGCCAAAGATATGGGGGCAGATATTCCCAATTTATTTCATCAGGCCTCTCAAAGCATTGCCAACTTTGAGCAGAAGTATAACGTTAAACTACCAGAAGACATCGTCGGACTGCTAAAGTCTCCACAGTCATAGTGGTGCGACAGCAAATACTTGCTTTAACAGCTTTTTTGATGTTACGGATTTCAATCCGCGCGAATCCAGGATTCAACTTTTCCCAAAATAATATTGACAAAATTACCGATAAGTTGTAGAGTATAGTTGAGGTAATTCATAATGATTCAGATGCATATCCAACAATGCATGTAAATACAGATAGTATTATAGTGAATACAAGTGATCTAAATTCCATAATAAAAAAACCTTCCACCTTGTTGTTTTATATGGACATACTATATCATATATGGTATAGTATGTCCATACATTTTTGCTGAGGAGAACATTATGAGAATTAGAAATTTAATTATAGTGTTAACTCTAACATTATTAATTAGCGTATCGGGTTATGCTTTTGAATACAGTTGGACGTATGATGGGACACCATTAGGTCAAGAGTCATACACACCCGCTGAACCGATCCAATTGGAAATAAAAGGCACTGCTATTGATTTGAACAGCGGCAGGGCAGCAATAGACTTGAAACAGAAATACAATGTACATCTGTCAGATGAGTTTACCGATACGCAAGCTGCTATGATGCGAAATGAGTTCCAAAAGTTCGCGAGTTTAACGAATGATATTAGACAAAAGCAATCTATATGGCATATTATTGATAGCGATATTCATTTACCTAATAATGTTTTGATATATAGTCCCCCAGACCGTGATACAGTTCTCATTAGTGAATCCGTATTTGACTATAATATTGCAGAAATAGACGGAATTCGGGGCGAGTCTCAATCTATGGACCTGTTCCATGCGATTGTCCGGTATGTGACGGATAATGGAGAAAAGTGGACTGCAGGACATATACTATTCCATAGATATGGTGTTGACATTCAGGTCTTTGGCGATAAGTTTGAGGAACTAACAAAGTATACAACAGGTGAAACACATACCTCTTTTGAACGATTTAAGCCTGAAGAATTAGTAAAGTTGATATTCATGCTTGAGCAATTCCCTACTGGAATGCATAAAACAGCAGGATTAAACTATATTATCAGAAGACGTGACGGACTTTCGCATCCGTTATATCCTGACGCACCTGCAGTCGCCTGGACTACATCAGGATATATAGAGTTCATGGAATCTGCTTTTACAACAGTCGACATCGCACATATACATAGACTGATATTACATGAAAAAGCACACTTCCTTTGGGAACATGTGTTTGACGATCAGTTAAAAGAAGATTGGGCAGAATTAGGTGGATGGTATAAAGAGGGGGATAAGTGGTATACTACACATCAAACCGATTTCGTTTCTGCTTATGCACATGGACATAACCCTGATGAAGATATGGCAGAGACCATCAGTTATTATATCGTAAATCCTGACAATCTAAGAACGCATGCACCAGAGAAATATGCTTTTGTTCAAAATCGCATCATGCACGGAACTCGCTATATATCAACTATTCGCAAAGATTTGACTTTTGAAGTCTATAACCTATGGCCAGAGTATGTCTATCCGGGAAAGGTTATTTCAACACACATTAGAGTGGAAGGTGAACCCGAAGAGGATAAGACCGTATACATCACGTTTGTAACGCATAGTGAAAATGAGAGTGATCATGGCAAAAAAATACTTTTTAGATTATTTAGCAGAATAGGCACGCATAAAGACATATATCTACATGCTGTGGATGTGGATGGAAATCGGACTGAGAATAGTAACATCTATACCAGAACATTTAAGATGTCTAAACACATGCCATCGGGATACTAGACACTTCACTCATTAACAACTATAGATTCAAATAGTATATGGAGAAATGAGAGCATAAAAGATATCGGTTTTCAATTGTATTTAGATAATCCACTGGAAGACATTTCCCCCCCACAATATATTGAAAGGTCTTTAAAAATGTCGTTGACGCGTGATGATGATGCCCAGCAAATACTAAACTTTACGTGGCTTGCAGAAGAAGACAGACAAGTTATGTACACACGTGTGTATATAAACAATGAGACTAACAACACTGTCTATTCTATGTATCAAGACAATGGCAGTCCAGGCAATGTGCGTAATGCTGAAGGATATCAAATTCTGTCTACTGATATGATAATTCCTGAATACATGCCTGATGGATTATATACCGTGTCAAGTATCTACATGAAAGATGTTGGTAATAATAGACCCACTTACCAATTCTTAGAAGATGTTAAGGATCGTCCGTCCATAGAGATAAAAACGTCCAACCCAGATACAACACCACCTGAATTAGACTTGAATAGAATATCTGTCAATGCAACCCCTTATGATATGAATAATTTGAACGGTAAAACTATCGTTGAATTGATATATCATATCAAAGATGATATAAGTCATCATGGACATGGGTATGTGATATTAAGAGATCCATCAGGAACTACACACGGATATCATATGTATGTATACGCAGACATATTAGATAGTTCTCTTCTTTTTATAGGTGATCCGTCTATTTGGCGTGAGTATAAGAAGGTTATTATTTTACCGGAGGGAAGTATTCCTGGCATCTGGGGTGTAAGTTCCATACATATAGAGGATCGTGCTGGCAATAAACAGGAATACGACTTTACAAAGATTGTGAGGTTTGATGTTATAGATTCTTCGGGTGCATCGCCAGCATCAGTTATTACCCAATCTAATTTGCTTCCAAACTATCCCAACCCGAGTAATCCTGAGACGTGGATACCTTTTCAGTTGTCAAAGTCTGGCAATGTGACAATTAGGATATATTCGGTTGGTGGTGGTGTTGTTCGAACATTGTCTCTTGGACATCAGAATGCCGGTAGGTATATAGACAAGTCTCGTGCTGCTTATTGGGACGGCAAAAACGAATATGGTGAATCTGTTGCGAGTGGTCTTTACTTTTTGACATTTACGACTAACGATTATTCTGCGACACGGAAAATACTTATTCGTAGATAGTCCTTCGCCAAGTAACAAAAATACCTATAAAAGCAGTGAAACAGAAAACACTCGCCTTAGCGGATTACCTGGCGTTATAAATTGTTAATTTGTGTTATCCGTGTCATTATCTGAAAATATAATTGCTTAGGACAACTTCTTTAGAAACTTCAATTTTATCTTGCCAATTGGGTCCAATGACTTCCAATTCAATCACAGCCTCTCTATCATTGGTTATTCCTCCTATAATCATTGTGAATGTACCGAAATCTTAAATCATACGCGATAGGCGGCGGGAAATCCGATCCGTAGACCATAAACTAAGGCATCTGATTTCCACCCTTCCATCCTTCCATCCCATCTTATTACGTCTAATGAATTGTCCAAACTTCAGTTTGCAGGGGTAGGCACGACAAAATCAACATGCATCGGTTCACCAGAAGATAACGGTAATCTAAGCGAAGGTTGACCCAAAAACCATTTTACACCTTCAATTCTACCGATATGTTGATAAATCAAACGATCCTCTCCTACCCTTGCTTCAAGGGTGATAGGTTTATGAACAGGCACAACATTTTCAAAACTGAACCTACCTTCCCTATTGGTAAAAACAGGAACTCCTGACTCCTCCAAAAAAGGAGAGTTATAAGATACCTCAATGTTCTTAAGGGGTATTATTTTTCTATCGTTATTCTGAATGAAGACTCTGCCCTGAACCGTTCCATTAAAGGCATCCCGCCATTCCTTCGCTGCGTAATCTCTTACAAAAACTATTGCAATCACTAAAATCACGAAAAGAGAAAAATAGTATATATTTTCAATATGACTGGTAAGAACAAAGTTAATAACTCCAAATATTACCCAGAATACCAGATGTATATAGTAAAAAGCAGGCTTCTTTTTCTTACGCATAAACATAACCCTATCAATCAGAAATGGTATTATCCTGTTACAGCACCTTCGGACGCGGAGGAAACAGATTTCGCGTATTTTGCCATAACACCACGAGTATAACGTGGTTTTGGAGGAGTCCATTTCTCTAAACGGGCTTGTATTTCTGCATCCGAGAGGGTAACATCTAACCTACGTGTTCTGGCATCAATCACAATTTCGTCCCCTTCTTGTAAAATAGCGATGGGACCTCCTATTGCTGCTTCAGGTGCAACGTGACATATCATAAATCCGTGTGTTGCTCCAGAGAATCTGCCATCTGTTAGCAGCGCGACATCCTCGCTTAGACCTGCACCGACGATCGCTGCTGTCACACCTAACATCTCACGCATACCAGGTCCACCGATAGGACCTTCATAACGTATCACGACCACATCGCCCGGTTTTATCTGTCCACCTTTGATAGCAGCAAATGTATCCTCTTCACGTTCAAAGATACGCGCGGGACCGCGATGCAACGTTTTTTCCTGACCCGCTAACTTTATCACACACCCATCAGGGGCAAGATTACCTCTCAAGATAGCGAATCCTCCGGTAGGCTTCAAGGGAGCATTAACGGCTCTAACGACCTGTTGACCCTCTGTTTCAGTCGCAGCATTCGCCTCCTCACCGATTGTTTTACCTGTAACAGTGAGTTCATCGGTATGCAGCAAACCTGCTTCTATCAACCGTTTTGTTAAGAATTGGATACCACCCGCTTCATATAGGTCGGTTGCGACAAACTGCCCCCCCGGCTTAAGGTCTGCTAATACAGGTGTTTTTTGGCTTATCGTGTGGAAATCTTCAAGTGTCAAAGGTATCTGTGCTTCATAAGCAATTGCGAGCAGATGTAGAACGCCGTTTGTTGAACCGCCAGTTGCAGCGACAGATGTAATCGCATTTTCAAGAGACTTTCGGGTGATGATCTGACTCGGACGACGGTCATCAGCCAGCATATCCATCACAAGTTGTCCCGCTTTATATGCTTCGTTATCCTTCTCTTCTGCAACAGCTGGCACACTCCCACTCCCCAACGGTGCGATACCTAACAACTCAACTGCAGTCGCCATCGTATTCGCAGTGAACTGCCCCCCACAAGCACCAGGACCCGGACAGCCTTTACTAATCAGATCGTCCAATTCCTCAACTGTGATCGTACCTTCTGCGTGCTGACCGACCGCCTCAAATACGTCCTGTATTGTGACATCGCGTCCCTGAAAATTACCGGGCATGATTGAACCGCCATATAACGTGAGAGACGGTATATCTAAACGTGCCAACGCCATCACCGTACCGGGGACTGTTTTGTCACATCCGCAGAGTGCAATCACCGCATCAAACATGTTACCGATAGAGACTAACTCTATTGAATCTGCCACGACTTCTCTGCTGATGAGTGAGGTCTTCATCCCCTCTGTACCCATCGTAATACCGTCAGAGATACTCACGGTATTAAATTCCAGCGGCGTTCCACCAGCATCACGGATACCAGCCTTAACTTTAGCGGCAAGCCGTCTCAAGTGGAAGTTACAAGGTCCTATCTCAATCCATGTATTCGCAACCCCGATAATTGGTTTGTCAAGGTCTTCTGGTGAAAGTCCACCATCACCGAACATCAGCATTGTACGTGCAGCAGCGCGGTCGGGACCATCAGTAATTGCATAACTCCGGGGTTTCAGTTTATTGGACATGATTCTGTATTCTCCTGCATAAGTAAAAATGTATATATGAAAGCGGGTGGAATGTTTTCAAACGCCATTCAGTAAAAAACTATGTACTGAACCAATTATAACGTGGGTTCCGTACTGGCAGCGCAAAATGCTTATTTGCGTTTTACGTGGCACAATCTAACAGAATGTGCTACAAAAACCCACGTCCTTTGTAAAACAGACGCTATGATTCTCGGACGATTTATTTATGGAGCTCACGTTATTATAGCAGATTTTCGCTTTTTCTGCTTACTGAATTCTAACTTTTCAAAATTGTCATGTCCAATAAAAATTCTGAAAACTTATGGATTGATAGTCAACATAACGTTAACCTTGACATATAGTTTATCATACTGTAGAATGCTTAAAGGGTGAATATTGAGTCTATTTAGTATGCGTTCGTCAAATTCTTTATGAAGAATCTCATATTAATTTCTTTTTTTACTATCCTTCAGATGTGATGCGGAGTCTATAAGGTTAAGGGGGTATAACGTGGCATTTCAGTTTCAAGATTCCATGGTCAACGAATACCTTTCACAAGGTTTTCTTGTGTTTCGCGGTATTGTACCCGCTTCACTTCTATCGGATTTACGTAGAGAAGCTGAGAAGGCACGCCACTTAGCACATAAACTTAATGGACCTCAAACGCAACGAATCCAACCCCTCTCTAACTACGGTGATGCGTTGGATCTGAAACCCTTTTATGATTATACGGAGTTGTCCGAACTACGTGATGCTGTCCAGAGACTACTGGGTGATAACTATACACACGGACATGTTGATATCATGGGATTGCTTGTGGAACCGCTTGAACATCCCTGGCACCTCGGTTGGCATCGCGACGGCGTCGTTGAGGTGCCAATAGAAGCGCGCGATGAGATCGTAAACGCAAAGTTAGCAGAAGTATGGCACGACCTGCGGCATTTCAATCAGGTCAACTGTGCAATATATGCCGATTCTTGTACCTGGTTTGTTCCCGGCAGCCATCTTCGTCAATGGGATGTGCCAGGAGAAATCCAATCTACGAAAGACCCTAAACTACGTAAACCCGCGGATGGACAAACGAACGTTGAAGCGGAACGGTATAATCTTGAACACTGTCAACAGTTTCCCGGTGCTGTTCAAGTCCATTTAGCACCAGGTGATTTCATGATATATCGAAACCTTGCGTGGCATACCGGCAACTATATAACATATCAACCCCGAGCAACAATACATGATGTTGTTAGATACGAAGGAAAAACCGACTGGACAGGATGGCAACAGGCAAAAATAGAAGCTGTGAAACGTTGGAAAGAACAAACCAAATAATAATACCCATACTTTAAACAAATATAGGAGGATAAATATCATTATGGCTGTCGGTCCAATAGAATTACTTATTGTAGTCGTAATTGCTGGTATATTTTTTGTTGGTGCATTAATCGCAATAATCGTTCTGATTAAAAAAGATAAAAGTTGATAAGGAGTAGCGTTATGTCTAACAAATTCTATATTAAACCTCCAGGAGAAGTCTTGGAACACCCATTCCCACCAACGCGTCCTGATATCAAGATCGTTGAAAGTTCTGACCCAATATATGAGGTAGACTGTCCAGAATTACAGTGGTGGTTCGCTATACCCAAAATGGGTGAAACCTATATGTGGGCGGAGTATGATGGCGAAACACAAAAGTTAGATGCTGTCACACAAATGATACCCACTGCACCAGCGATGATACGCGATATCGAATGTGTAGAAATTCAGTTCAATGAATGGTTAGCAAGAGAATGGCCCACATCACCAGATTTAATGTATGTCGCTATGGACGATACACATACAAGATGGATTTCTGTCGTCATGACCATGGACGGTATCAGAACATACAACACTATAGGTGACGACTGGTTTGAAGAACTATGGGGACCCGATGGTGAACGTCGTATAGTTGATGATGGACGTTATGAACTTCAATCGGATGGTTCTTACAAAACAACTGAGAGACAAGGCTTGGGAGCAGGAACTTACGATGTAACTATCGGTGAAAATACCTTCCATTGTCTACGCGTCATAGCCCCTGACCTTGAGGCTGAACACGGCGGTGAAATGTGTGAGGTATACATTGCGCAAAGTGGACGCACTGTTTTCTTCAGACGGTATGACGGCAGATTCTTACGTGGTCATGATCTTATTGAAAAGTTTCCTAATAATCGCAGAATAATCATTGATGACATTGTTTATGTTCATAGCAACTGTACAGGGTGGTTTCACGATACGTTTACATTAGCATCACTCGGTAAAACTAATATTACAAACAACGGTAATCAGTAAACGACTTACGCAAAATGACCAAATTTCACCTATTTTCACGGGATTCGGTACGGTTAGAAACCGCACCTACCGGGGAGTGTGTAAGTGCTGTCAGTAATCTTATAACAATGGAGGTGTCCGGATGTCTGTCAGTAAAAGAGATCTAATCGTGCCTACTGTCCTTCTTATTCTTCTATCCACCCTTTTACTTTCTCACATTATTTTGGCTCCCGCTATTTTGGCACAAGATGAGAATAACGATGCTAAAGTGATTGAACGTTACAAGGTGATGCTCAAACGCAAACCGAGAGAAGGGAGCTCATTTGACCGTTTGTATCAATTCTATCTTGAAGGCGATGGCTTAACAGCGATGGTCTCAGATTATGAGGCGGAAGCAAAAGCCGATCCAGATGACGCAAACATTCAGCTGCTTTTAGGACACATCTATAAGCGATTGGGAAATGATACGGATGCACTCGCAGCATATCAACGTGCAGTAGAACTTGCACCCAACGATTACTATACATATTTTGCGCTCGGGCAGCTCAATGTAGCACTCCGCAAACAT
>JAJDZB010000043.1:0-74419 GCA_022824835.1 Candidatus Poribacteria bacterium
CGCTTCGCTCTACCCGACCTACAATGTAAGAGTAGACACTCTAATAGATTTACCCCGGAGTCATCCTATATGAACAGAAAAACTGATAAACCAAACGTCCTTTTTATAATGTCTGACCAACATCGGTATGACTATGTAGAAACACATGAAAAAGCACCAGATGCACTCAAAACACCAAACTTACGCAGACTGACAGATATGGGAGTTAATTTTCCAAACTGCACTGTGAACGCACCTGTCTGTGCACCATCACGGATAGGTTTAGCATCCGGTATACAACCCTCTCGTTTAGGGTCATTAGGGAACGGGAGTTTCTATCCTACCGCAATACCTACATACTATCAACAACTGCGAGACCACGGTTATCGCGTTGGATGTGTTGGTAAACTTGATCTGGCAAAACCTGATGGCTATAACGGTCGCTACGGTGATCGTCCACGGGCTTACGGTTGGGGATTCACACATCCTGAAGAGTGTGAAGGAAAAATGCACGCAGGGAGATCAGCAACACCAATCGGTCCCTACACAAATTACCTTCAAGAAAAAGGATTGTTGCAGAAGTTTCATCAAGATTATAGAAACAGAAGTTCATCTGGAGGTTGGATAAAGAACGGGTCTTACGACTCCGTGCTTGAAACAGAAGACTTTGAAGATACCTATATCGGTAGACGTTCAACCGAGTTTATTGAAAATATCCCTGATGATTTCCCATGGCACCTATTTGTCAGCTTCGTTGGTCCACATGACCCTTTTGATCCGCCAACAGAATACGGAGACAAGTATCGCAATGCAGAAATGCCTGCCCCCATCATAGATAACATGGATGGAAAACCCGATTGGGTGAAAAAACGCACCGTTAATATCAGTCCTGAAGAGGTTAAGGTGACGCGCCAACAGTATTGTGCAGCAACTGAACTGATTGACAATCAGATTGGTAATATGCTGCGGGCACTGGAAGAACGCGGTATGCTTGACAATACCTATATCATCTATTCAAGTGACCACGGAGAAATGCTTGGCGACCATGGGCTTTACACAAAAAGTCTGGCTTATGAGGCATCGCTGCGCGTTCCGCTCATTGTAGCAGGACCGGGAATTGAAGGCAATCGTGTCTCACACGAGTTGGTAGAACTCATTGACATCAATCCCACTATTTGTGATTTGGTGGGAGTACCGGTTTTAGAGAATATTGACGGACAATCAATCGGACCAGTAGTGCGGGGAGAGACTGAAACCCATCGTTCTGAAACGGTCAGCCGATTGGGAAGCTTCACTTGCATTCGGACACAGACACATAAACTCATAGAAAGTAGTGATGGATTCCTGGAACTGTACAACCTTGAAGACGATCCAGATGAATTGCATAATATTGCTGAGTCGGAAAAAGAACTTGTTGAAGAATTGACTTCTGTGATGAATAGGCGTTACGGTCCATCACTTGTATGAAACATTGAGAAACAAGCAGATGGTTACAGGTACTATATTAGCCGGCGGTAAGAGTCGGAGAATGGGAGTGAACAAAGCATTCCTCCGACTCGGTAACCGCACGCTTATTGAGCATGTTATTCACAGAATCCAACCCATCGCTGATGAAATCCTCATCATCACAAACACCCCT
This sequence comes from Candidatus Poribacteria bacterium, assembly GCA_022824835.1. Taxonomy (GTDB): domain Bacteria; phylum Poribacteria; class WGA-4E; order WGA-4E; family WGA-3G; genus MSPOR6. The sequence continues at coordinate 1,619 of JAJDZB010000043.1, forward strand.
GATGAATACAACCGTCTTGGAATAGAGACAAAAGTCGATATAATTCCAAATACAGGGACATTAGGCGGAATCCATTCTGCATTGACCAATGCAACCAACGATGCAGTCGTATGTGTTGGCTGCGATATTCCCTTTATAGACACAAGCCTACTACGATATCTAATCTCTGTGTTAGGAGAACATGACGCGGTAATACCCTACACTTGCAACGAAAAAGGACAGATGACCCTGCAAACCCTTTGTGCTGTATATTCAAAACGTTGCTTACCAATCATTGAAGAGATGCTTAACGATGCTGAATACCGAGTACATGCCCTAAAATCGCACGCCAATATCAATTTAATCATACCAGAAACTTGGAAAAAAATTGATCCTGATGGATATTCATTCCTCAACATTAACACACCAGCTGATTTTGAAGTGGCACAGACTATCTTTGACTTTTTCTGCCATTTCTAATTGAAGTCTAACTGCCAAATTGAAAAAAAAATGCATATTATGCAACCTTTTCCTTCTTAAATGCATCATAATGTCATAAGGAAATTCCAATAGGAGAAACTTATGAAAAATAACGATGTTACATTAATCCAGCAAACACTGGGCGGCGATCAGAGCGCGTTTACAGTTTTGGTAGAAAAATATCAGAAGCAGATACACGCTTTCGCATGGCGGAAGTTGGGTGATTTTCATCTCGCAGAAGAGATCACACAGGACACATTTCTTCAAGTTTACCAAAGACTATGGACACTCAGAGATCCGAACCGTTTCGCTGCGTGGGTATATGCAATAGCAAAGAACTGTTGTTTGGCTTCTTTTAGAAAGACGGAGTTGCCAATTGTATCGCTTGAAACTATGTCTGAAGCAGAAATTGAAAAACTCTATTATAAACAACATCTTGATAAACAGAGTGAAATGCAGGCTGATGAAAAACGGCACGAGGTCGTCAAGCATCTGCTAAGTAAACTGCCAGAAACTGAATATACTGTCATAACACTTCACTATCTCGGTGAAATGCGTTGTGAAGATATAAGTGAGTTTCTAAATGTACCCTTGAATACGATTAAGAGTAGACTGCATCGCGCAAGAAAGCGATTAAAGGAGGAAGAATTAATGGTACGCGAAACATTAGGTGGCTTTGAATTACCAGAAAACCTCACTGACAATATCATGCAATGGATACAGATGAATGAACCGGGTGTTGCCGCTTCAGTTGGCACACTATCAAAAACATCGGATGGAACCATCTTTGCAGTGATGGGGTATAAGAACATCTACAAATTAACCCCTGAAAAAGACGAATGGCAACCCGTTAACTCAGAATTCTTCCCCGATAAAACTGCGGGAAGTATTCCAATTGCTGAACATAATGGAATACTTTATATTATCCCATCACACGAATTGTTTGCATCAACCGATGGTGGTAATACGTGGAATTCTATCGGTCCTTGTCCAAAAGGACATGTCCAGGAATTGCTTATCACAGATGCCCCTTTTTACTTAACCCTTAATGAAGGTGTTTTTCGATCCGATGATGCTGGCAGGTCATGGAAAAAGATGAACAATGGATTAGAAAGCACTTTGAAAGAGAAAGCTGGCGTTAATTCATTGAGAATATGCCAAAACACACTGTTTGTCGGAACATCATTGGGTGTATACCGATACAATGAAAGAGAATGGGAACATCTACAGTTACCAGTTGACGCTCCTATTGGGGTCTCTTCGTTGGTAGTCAGTGACAACAAGGTTTATGTAGCAGTTACTGTAAATATTTTGGAAGGTGATGGAACACCTTCAGAGAATTTTCTTGCGTTGGGAAGAGAAGGAAGACAATCCTGGTGGGTATTCTGCTCAACAGACAATGGAAATTCGTGGACCGATATTACACCAACAGATGTTCGTGAGATAATGAAGACATTACCCGATATAAAACTCCTGGCATCTGGCAATTCTCTATTACTAATAGGCGGAGAAGAAGGTGTTGTGGCTCGGACGATAGATGCTGGGAAAAATTGGAAAACTGAAGAATCCTCTGGCATCACACCTAAGCAGTTTAGTGTTAACTGCTACGCAGCCTTAAATGAAAACACCTTCTATACCGGGGGAATTACGGGTATTCATCGTTCTACAGATGGTGGAAGAACTTGGCATAGATTCAACACAAGGTTTGAATGTCGTGTTGAAAATCTAATCAGTATCAAGGCAGATAATGTTGCCGAGAAGTCTACTACGTTATATGCGATGGTGTCTGGAAGCTTGGTCAAATCATTAGATGAAGGTGTTACATGGGAGGCTGTTGATATATTCTTGAAAAGAGGAACTGAGACAATTCCAGATTTAGGGGTAAAAACAAAATTTAGAGAATGTACACCGAAAATTGTTCAAATTTCCAAATACGATGGATATCTATATGCGAAAGTTATACGACGGAATAATGAAACTGCATATTATCGTATTGCGCCAGATGAACAATATTTGCTGCCACTTGACGGTTATATACCAGATGATGAAAAGATTCCTTCATTAGATTCAGGAACACTCATGTGGCATGTGTTTGGAAATGTCACTTTTGCATTTGAAGGTGAAAGGATTCCAGGGCAAAGAATACTCATCACTTCTTCTACACACCCATGGAGCGAACCAGATACATTAACAAAGAAGGAAATTCTATCGGATTCTAAGTTCGGTGCAGAAGTCTTTTTAAATCAACTGAAACATATGCAAGATGATTATCAACTCGCTTATAGCTTGATGTTAGAAGGTTTGTATGGTAACTTCGCTGTCAGTGGTGAAACTTTCTACATGGAGTACAACTATAAACTCTACCAATGGAAACCAGGTGACTCTTGGTGGATTGATACTGGAGTAGAAGAATCTTGTGAACTCACCCGTGAAAACATGACAAGAAGTTTTAAAATCGCAGCTTCCGGTGAAACAGTATACGTTGGTAAACGAGACGGACAACTCTTTCAATCGCTTGATGACGGTTATAGTTGGAAAGATGTCACATCAAACCTACCACAGACGGTAGAAGAGTTCAATCAGATTGTCCTTACCGATACAACGGTTTATGTAGCAACCGACAAAGGGGTTTTCAATTCAACAGATGGCGTTGTTTGGCATACAATCACCGATGAAAAGGGGAAGGACGTAACCATAAAGTCTTTAGCAACTGCAGAGGATGCAGTTTACGGCACGAACGATGACGGTATCTATCAATTTGAAGAAAGAAAAGGAAATTGGAAACAGATTGTCCCTCAAATTCCAGATACGATAACTTCTCTTGTCGTTGATGGAGATACCTTCTGCGTTGGTACGGAACAACGTGGTGTGCTTCGTCTTGAACGTGCCGAGTCATAGTATCTACCTCATAGATGTAAAAAATGCGTATTCGTGAAGGCATATCTGTTGCCATTGCAGCAATTTATGTTAACAAACTGCGTTCCTTGTTGACAATGCTTGGTATTATCATCGGCGTGGCTTCCGTGTTAGCAATGATTGCCATAGGGGACGGTGCAAAAACGATAGTGCTTGAAGAGGCGCGGAAACAGGGTGGTGTAAACCAATTCACAATGTATTGTGTAAACATCAAAAAAGTAGGAGATGTTTGGGTTGCGAACCGTTCTAATGAATACTTCAAGTATGAAGATGTTTTAGCAATTGAAGCAGAATGCCCTTCAGTTACGCTAACAGTGCCTCGTATTCCTGCCTGGGGTGGTGTTCTTGCACAAGTTGCTGGTGGTGCTGAAGTCCGTACTGGTTATAACGGTGTGAACGCTACTTATGCCGAAGCAATGGACTGGGAAATCCAAGAGGGACGTTTTATTTCAGATGAAGACATTGAAAATGCTGCAAAAGTCTGTGTACTTGGGGCAGAAGTCGCGTCCGACCTATTTGGAGAGGAATCTCCTATCGGAAAAGAGATAAAGATCGCCAGAGGAGCTGGAAACAACAGAGAAAAGGAACGTATGACAGTCATCGGTACTATGATGCCTCGTCAACGATACCTTCAGTTCGGATTTAGTCTGAGTGCACAAATCTTTATCCCTATTACAACGACACAAACGCGGTTTACGGGTTCTGATAAGATTGAGATGTTATCAATTCAGACGAAGGAAGTATCTGATATTCCGATCGCTATGGAGGAGGTTAAAGCGACAATACGGAAACGGCATCGTAACAAAGATGATTTCTTCGTCGTATGGGACATGAAATCTGGCATGCGGCAGCTGGATAAAATCAGCACTGTGATAAAAATTGCTTTGGGAAGCATCGCAGGTTTTTCGCTGCTTGTCGGTGGTATCGGGATTATGAATATGATGTTGGTCGCTGTCACTGAACGGACACGCGAGATTGGATTACGGAAGGCAGTTGGCGCAAAAAAGACGGATATACTATTACAGTTTTTGATAGAATCAATAGCGATGTGTGGAATTGGCGGCGTACTGGGAATTGGGTTAGGTGTTTTTGTGAGTAAGGGTGCAGCAATTCTCGCGGTTAAGATTGTCAAAATTGTTCCACACTGGCCAGCTGTTATTTCAGTCCAGTGGTTGTTAGTATCGGTTCTATTTTCGTCTGTGATAGGAATCTTCTTCGGACTGTATCCAGCAATAAAAGCATCTTCGTTGTCCCCGATTGAAGCTTTACGCACAGAATAAATTGAGAACGCTCAATACTATTGACAACCTGCTTAAAGGCATGCCTAATACTATAGTGATCTTTGAGACCAAATTCACCTTGATTGTGTTTCTTTGTAGCACATTCTGTTAGATTGTGCCTCTTATGTAGCACATTCATCCTTGATTGTGCTTCTTTCAATAACATTCATTATCTGTATACTAAAAATCTACTCCTAAAAGGAAAAACAATGATCAAACAGTATAGTTGGAAACATTTGGCGATAGCAAGTATTTTGACCATCGTCCTATGTGTAGTGATATTCCTATTTAATCAATGGGACGTTCTTAGATTCAAAAAATCGCTCGGAGAATATCCGGATCAGAATTCACAAACACAGCAGACAGAAAAGAAAAAACCCGATAATTCTCTTCAAAAAGAATCGACATTAACCTCCTCCGAAACGGAGGAAAATGTTGAAAATACTAATCCAAAGGAATCAAACATTGAGAATAAAGAAAGCGAAGTGTCTGAAAATGAAGATGAGGATGTGAAAGACGCCAATTTTTATGACCTATTTGATTTCCTTGATGAACTTGATGATGAAGAATTAGCAAAACTCATTGAAAGTCTTGATTTGGAAGAGGAAGAGAAAAAAGCGTTGACAGAACTGGCAGAACCGAGTTCTGAAACGACAGAAGATGTTCATCCAAGTAGTACGATCGTTGATCTGATGGAATCTGGAGTTGCTTCGCTTGCAGGTCTCATTGAATTGATGGAAGAATCGACCACCTTAATGCCAGAAAGCATGCAGGAGAGATACAGCAATACTTTAGGCACACTTAGGGAAATGCAAGTCAATGGTGGTGGATTAATTTTTCACCGACCCCCAGAGAATCCAAACGGGTGGATGCTTTATTTTATTAATCCAAGTCCTTCTCAGCGAGTTCCAGGAATCTCAATAACTGATGACAGTATAGTCCATGAGATACCATCTCATGATCCAAACAAAGAATCACTCTTTTTACATAAAGGAAATTCAATCATTATAGATTAGTAGGATGTTATAGGTTTCGGTATGTATACATAGTCCGAAAAATCACTATAGACGTCAATTTAGGGATATGTCCTCTTATTGGCGGACTATAAAAGTCCGATTTTAGTCCCAAACCTTTCGCACCGCTGGTGCTTAAGTTTTCAGGAATTCGTGTTCTATATACACCTTACGCACCGAAATCAACGCTATGAATGCGCGTTTGGCATTCAGCCAAATCAACGCCAAATGCGCTTGGACGCACACGCGTTTGGTATTCGTCATGATTTATCGGGTGCTGATATGCGATTTTCCAAAGGCCCAGAGGGGCGAAAGGTGTATAGTTCACTTAGCCCCAGCGGGGCGGAATGTCTATAGCAAAGCGATGTCCCCACCTCTTTAGCCCCAGCGGGGCGGAATGTCTATAGTTAGCAGAACAGTAGGATCCAATAGCGGATTTATTCGTTGTCTCCGCGGAAAACTTCCGTAAAGGATTCAGGAAGTTCATCAAAGTCATCGGCTATCTTCACTTTCCCCTTCCACTGCCCACCGCTGCGTGGTTGCTTGCGGTCTCCGTGCTTTGAGTCCATCTGATTGAGTCGTTGTAGCCATTCTTCAACGAGTGCTTTGAAATCAGTGTTACCTTGCTGCTCTGCTAATACCAAAGCAGTCCGGAGATTTGACCTCGCCTCGTCAATGTCCTTCAGACCTAACTTTACTACGCCGCGATTGATGTAAGCATTTATGAAATTTGGATTGAGACGGATCGCCTCATCGTAATCGTCAAGGGCAGCATCATGAGAACCTAATCCGCTTTTGATATTGCCTCGGTTGTTGTAAACTGCGGCATAATCTGGTTGCAGCTGAATTGCCGTGTCGTAAGCAGAGAGTGCTTTTTCTGACTTCCTACCTTCCCAGAGGAGACAACCGATTGCGAAAAAAGCGGCGGCAGCAAGTTCGCTATCGCTCAGTTCTGAGGCGTAGGGTGGCGGGTTGCTGTTTTTGTTTGTTGTTTCGATAGGTGCTTCTTCTGCCAATTCTGGAAACCGTTCTGTCAATTTTGGGACGTATTTATCCTCGTAGTTGGCGATGATCCGAATAATGAAATCCATCAATGGTGCTAATGGGTGACTTTCATTCTCACCAACGGAGTAGATTAATTTTTCTAATATATCGTCCAGCCACTTATACTCACTATCACTCAAGTTGATAACCCCGTAATGTCCGTGCCGTTTTCCGAAATCAATTAATCCGTCTAAGGTCTCCACTAACCACTGGTAAGCAGTTTCTGGGTAGGGCGCGGGTACAGCTGGTTCGGATGCGCGCGTTTGTAGCGGTTTAGAACTATCCAACAATTGGGGCATACTCGGCACTATGTCTATCAACAAAAGATTGTTCTCTGTCAATCCGGATGTTAACATTGTTTACTCCTATCTCTGTTCATTATTTTTTTTAGTTTGTCGTGTTGAATTTTGAGTTCTTGAAGCGTTTCCTCCATGAAAATTTTGAGAGCAGTGTCCTCTTGCTGTTCTGCCAGTTCTAACACAGTTTGGTAATCCGATATTGCTTCATCCGTCCGCAACAAAAGAGTCTTTATTCCTCCTCTCAATACGAAAGCATTTACGGAATCAGGTTTGATCCGAATAACTTCATTTAGGTCAAGAAGTGCTTCATCAAGTTGGTTATTGCACAGTTTTGCTATCGCTCGGTTTTGGTAAGCAGTTATGTAATTCGGGTCAAGACCCAGTGCCGTGCTATAATCCTCAATGGCACTTTCAGGTCCGCAAACCACCATCTTAATCTCCCCTCGGTTGTTGTAAGCATTGACATCATTTGGATCTAGGCGAATTACTTCGTCATAGGTGGCAATAGCCTCTTCATATTGTCCAAGATTGAACTGTAGACTCCCTAAATTCCTATATGCTCCAGTATAATTCGAGTCTAACTCAATGGCTTTATTATAATCGTCAATAGCATCTTGGTAGTTTCCCGCACCTATGTTTGCAGTCCCACGATTGTTGTAGTTTCCAGCATCAGTTGGATCCAATTCAATCGCTTTATTATAATCTTCAATAGCATCTTGGTAGTTTCCCGCACCTATATTTGCGTTGCCACGATTTTTGTAGGCACTTGCATAATTTGAGTTTATGCGAATAGCCGCATCATAATCAGTAATAGCTTCACTATACTTGTTAAGTAAGTACTTCGCTAGTCCCCGGTTACTGAAAACGCTGGCATCATCTGACCCTAAACGAATTATCTCAGTATAAGTAGCAATAGCTGCCTTAAATTGCTTGAGACTGATCTGCATATCTCCTCGATTCCTGTAGGCACCAATATAATGCCGATCCAATTCAATTGCTTTATCAAAATCGGCAAAGGCCTCCTTGTAGTTGCCAATATCTCTATTAGTGTTACCGCGGTTGTTATAGACTCCGGCATCATCTGGATCCAATTCAATTGCCTTATCGTAATCAATGATCGCAGCCTCCTGATTACCAAGCTTACTGTTTACATTTCCTCGGTTCTTATACGCACCAGCATAATCTGGCTTCAACTCAATTGCCTTATTTAAATCTTCAAGCGCAGCCTCGTAGTTGTCGAGGTTAGCATTTGTGAATCCACGATTGCTATAGGCCCCGGCGTAATCTGGCTTTAACTCAATTGCCTTATTAAAATCAGCAAGCGCATCCTCATGGTTGCCAGCGTCTTTGTTTGTGATGCCGCGGTTGTTATAGGTATCGGCATCATCTGGTTTCAATCGAAGGGATTCGTTAAAATCAGCAAGCGCGTCTTGATATTCCCCAAGGTGATTTTTTGTTAATCCTCGAGTCTTATAAAAACCAGCGTCGTCGGGTTCCAGTCGAATTGCCTCGTTAAGGTCAGTAAGCGCATCCTTATATTTCCCAAGGAACATCTTAGCTGCACCACGGTTACCATAGGCACTATCATAATCAGATTCTAATTCAATCGCTTTGTTATAATCCGCTATAGCATCTTGATATTTCTTAAGATGTAACTTTAAAATTCCTCGAGTATTGTAAGCTAAAGCATAATCAGGTTTCAGTCGGATTGCCTCGTCACAGTCAGCAACAGCATCTTGATACTTTTCAAGAAACTGTTTTACCAGAGCACGGTTATTGTATGCTTCCGCATAATCAGGTTTCAGGCGGATTGCTTCGTCACAGTCAGCAAGGGCATTGTGATAGTTCTCAAGTATGAGCTCTGCCATGCCTCTTCCATTGTAAACTTCAGCGGAATCTGGTCTTAGGTTTAGTGCCTTGTCCAAAGCACCGAGTGCTTCTTTTCCCATACGTTTATTGATGTAGAAAAAACCTACAGACCCCCAAGCTTGAACTGCAAGAATTTTATCGTGTCCTTCGGCTATATTGGCAATGGAGTGCCACTTCTCAAGTGCCTCTTCAATTTTTTCGCTCCGTTGCAATGCATACGCATCAGCAATAGCTTTCTCTACGAGAGATGCTTTAGGATTTCGCTCAATTGCTCTGATGTACTCTTCAACCTCACTGGCATTCTCGGGTTTGCTTACTTCCTCACTCGTCAATTCCGGAGGGGATTTGGATCGTGTTTTACTACCAAAAATAAAGATAAGCACCGTAATAACAAAAGTAAGGAACCCAACAATAACACCAAGGAGTACGTCCAATCTGATTATAGGATCTAAATGGATACCAAATATACGGATACCACTTGATGGTACCGTATCTACATCTACTGGATCACTTGGAGATTGCATCTGCTGGGTAACAGGATCCTGCTGCGTTTGATACGATGCTTTTCCTTTTGATGCATCATTCGGAGTTTGCGTTTGCTGAGTTTCAAACCCTGTTGAATCCTGTGCAGACAATATCATCAACTCTCCGGCACACAACGTGCCTAATGCCAATACAAGCATTATGATTCTTATTTTCCTATCCATTATGATTCCTCCTCAGAGATTTTCAACGCAGACAACCGCTCAACAATCTCCACCGTCTCCAAACTCACACTGATAACCTTCCGAATCAGATCCACGATATATGTCTCATGATCTGCACGATTTGGGTCGTTTACGATTCCGCTCCGTTTGTCTGTTTTCACACGATACTGATCCACAACCCACTCTAACGCTGAGCGGTTACCTAACCGATACTCAAACACCTCGGCAGGGATACCCGCCAATGTGAGGAAATCGTTGTATTTTATCTCTGTTTTGTCTTTAGAGAATTTCATCTGCTCTACATGCCAATCCAAGGGCATGTCCGGTGTTTCAATCAGGTCTAACTTGTACTGGGGTTGGTCTTCATAGTGGATGTGGATATCTGCCAACCATCTGCCAGCCTCAACGAATTCCCAAAATTTGGGTGCATAAGGAATATGGGGCAGATCCCGTTTGAGGTTCACTTGATATCGCTCACGGTACGCGGGGTGATGCAGGAGCGCGTAGGTATAGTGGAAAATGTCCCATTTAGTGATGTTCGCGTCTCCGTAATGCTCTCGGAATTGTGTCAGTGCCCAATCCGTAATGTTCTCTCGTTGGTTCGTGCCATCTTCATCGTAGATGTAGAATGAAAAGCATTGCCCAGCTGAGCCGAAACCGCCTGTCATAATATGTTCAGGAATACAATCAGTTATAAGACAAGTAAACGGTTTTTCGCGCGAAACATTAACACAGATTATTCTATTCTCGGCTTCAGTTTCAGGTGTAGGAAAAATAGATGGGAACACATATACAACATCATTGAGAATTCTGTCAAAGAAGATTTTTCTTTTAGCGAATGGGCGATAGATGCAGGTTCTTACTTTGTGTTCGTCATATTCAGCAATTCTACCTGTCCGCATTTTTGCCTTTAAGTCGCGGCTCCAACTAATTTTCGCGTCGTCATACTCTGCAAAATCGTCAATGTTTATACTTGATTTGTCCGCGATTCCTTGATACTTAAACACCTGTGTATTATAGAATTCTATCATTCGCGTAACATTACTACCGAGGACATCTCGGTCAAAGTTGATTGTCCACGCATCGCGATTTGTCTTCACTCCGCTACTGAATTGGTGGAAAATCACACCCGAAACCTCACCCTTTGCTGCTTTTGCTGTCTTACTCCCGATTGGAATAAAAGTGTCAAAATCTTCACGCAGTCCTTCGGTAAGCCACGTATGTCGCGTATCGGGTTGAATCATATCCCAGTTGACATTGCCGACATGTTCGCACGCGTCCAAAAATTCATAAGTCGCTTCTTTAGGCATCTCCATGGTCTCACTGTTGTAAAAAATATGTGCAGGTCTCGTTTGGTGTTGACGCTTTTTCACGAATAGGTTAATACTCACTCCCACCTGAATGTCAAAGACATTGGTATCCCCAGTCTGACCTTTACGGATGTTGCCACCCAGATCCAGCAGATAGATCTTATCACACGCATCGGAGAGATGTTTCCGCATCCCATCAAACGCCTGACCATCAATAAAGTTGTGATTCGTTACAAACGCGACGATCCCATCTGTTTCAACTCTATTTAATGCCCAGTGGATTGCTTTGACGTAGGGATCGTAGAGAGCGGTTTTGTTCGTGGCAGTAGAGGATTTAACATAAGTCTCCTGAATCTGTCTGTCTAATTCGGGATACTTACGGTTCTTATTGGCATCGTTTTCATCCATTTGCCGGGCATTGTAGGGTGGATTCCCAATAACCACGAACATCTCTGTCTGCTTCTGCCGCTCAACCCGCCGCGTGTTCTCTGGCGCGAACAAGGAAAACTGACGCTCGGCTGTCAAGTCAAACGTATCCACAAGGCAGAGGTTATCAAAAGGCTGATACTGCTTTGTGGCAACATAAAACTCATGCTCAATGTTCATGCTGGCAATGTAGTACGGCATCAGTAACACCTCATTGCAGTGGAGTTCATCGCTATATTTTGTCTTGAGTGCAGTTTTATCAATCGCTTGGACAAGCCGCACGATGAAGTTGCCGGTGCCGACAAATGGGTCAATGATGTGAACGCCTGTATCCGAGAGTGAACGGCCAAACTCGGTTCCAAGTAGATGCGAGACACTTTTCACCATGAAATTAACAATCGGCTGCGGTGTATAGACGATGCCGTGTGTATCGGCGACCTTGACAGAGAAACCTTGAAAAAACTGCTCGTACACAGTATTGAGGAAATGTTGCTTCTGTGAGAAGTCAACGAAAGTTGCAGCAGCGCGTTCAATCGCACCATAGAACGGATTGAGCTCGCGGAGGAATTCTGAACGGTTATAAGCCTGCCATGTGAGCGCGTCAATCACATTTTCAATTTCACGTGCGATGATATTGCGGCGGGTGAAATCGGGATTGTCAAAAACGGTGCGGAAGATCCGTTCCGTCAAGAGATGTTGGATGAGCATCTCCTCGACAGCAGACTTTGAGAGATTGGGATTAATTGCCTCTTGACAGTGGCGATAGAAGTCCGCGAACGCCTCTTGAAATCGAGCGTTTGTTGCCTCTTCGTTTTGGATCAGAACTGCGGCGCGTTTACCGAGTGCTGGTACTTTGTTCTTGAATTCAACAGCGGCGCGTTCCCAGTTAGCAACGTCCGCCTGTTCGTAACTGAAGAAGGTGTGAAGTACCCGAATAAACGCCTCTGCGTCAGCGATACCGACATCCATGACCTCTTGTCCATCTTGGTAGAGGATGGCGCGTTCTTGGGTTGTAAAGAGAATGTTATCCTGCGGATAGCCTGCATCGAATTTCTGCCTAACTGCCGTAGCGAGATTGTCGTGGAGGTCTTTCGCTTCCCAGTAGCCGCGCGGCAAACCAAAGACGTTATCAGTAAGCATGCCATCGACGTAAATTGTGGTATTTTGCGGTGTTCGGAGTGATTTTTCGCAGATAAGCGTTAGATTCTTTTGTCTGGCGTAGTGTTGGAAGAGTGTTGCAAAGGCGAGTCGGATTTCGGTTTCATTTGTTGCTCCGAGGCTTTCGTATTGTTTGAGTTCTGTGTAGAAGGATTTTATCGGTTTGTGCGTCGCTTTGATGTCCCACATCCGTGTTTTACCCACTAATTCATCAATTCATGTGGAGTATTATATACAATTTCACAGTAGATTGCAAACAAAAGCTTAAGCATGAAGTAATTATTATTCATGCCATTCTGCAATAGGATAGTTCAATGGTAGATCAAGTCCTCTCTCATAAAACTGCAGTACTAAAAGATACCGCAGTGGAAAGTCCAAATTAAACTTGTAGGTCGGGTAGAGCGAAGCGAAACCCATAAATCAACGATGTGAATGTGCGTATGGCATTTATCCAAATCAACGCCAAATACGCGTTTGGTATTTGGCGGGTATAAAGTTAAGGAATTTTCTATGTCAGAAAGCCTCTCCAGTCCCGTAGGGACGATATGTTATTTAACGGTATTTATAAACATAACGTCCCTACGGGACTAAAGATACCGTGGATAAACGTGATCTATAAACATATCGTCCCTACGGGACTGAAGAGTGGACAAGCTCAATAATCATACGCTCTTAGAGGTGTTCACAATAACCCCGACATTTTATAAAATTGACACCTATGGGGCGATTAGGAAATCGCCCTACCTGCTGGGTTTTTATTGGTTTAGTGTTATCCTTAAATTGACGCTTAGGGGTTTCGGTATGAATGTTGCGCTTTAACTTAACGAAAAAACACTCACGTCACCCGACTCGTCACCAACAGCAATATACTGGTCATTCGGTGACCAAACAAGATTTGTAACACCTGCTGTCAGAGTAGCTTCATGAATTGCCATAGAACGAATGTTGCCTCGCAATTTCCAAACATAGACACGACCGTCACCACCGCCAGAGGCAAGTAACTCTCCGTGATGTTGAAAACGCACAACGCTGAGTAAATCCTGATGACCGGACAGTGAAATGGGTTTGGTGCCCTCCGGCCCAGGACCGGAACAATCCCACACCGTAACATCCGGACCGCCTCCCGTAGCCAAGTATTGACTCGTGGCATCCCACGAGAGTTCTCGCACTTTCGTCGGATAGCCATACATTTGCAAGTCTACACCTGTAGACATAATCCAGAAATGTACAGTCGAATCTTGATCTCCGGTGGCGATGTATTTACCGTCAGGACTCCACTCAATCAACAGTGAGGAACCTTTCCATTCCAATTGGCGGACAGCTTCCGAATGTTCCGGGTCCCATAGATTTACACCGCCGTAGGCAATCGAGGCAAGTTGCATTGCATCCGGTTTCCACTGTATGCCAGCAACGGTGCTCTGATGATCAGGGTACTCGCAAATAAGATCCCCGACAGCATTCCAGAGTTTCAACTTACGACCAGCGGCAGAGGCGAGTAGCGGTTCATCCCCGCCGCTCCAAGCCAGGTGTTCAACCCATGCTGCCCCCCCATCAAGTGAATGCGTCGCTTCCCCACTTGTCATATCCCACAATCGAATTTTTCCATCCTGACCTGCACTCGCCAGCACCTTGCTGTCTGGGCGCCAAGCGATTGACATTGTACCGAATTCATGTCCTTCAAAGGCATGAATGACCGAATGCCGATGCCCCTCAAAAATTGTCACCGGACCTTGAACCGACGCGGCAGCAACGTATCTCCCATCAGGTGACCACGCCAGATCAATGACGTGGTCGCTGATGCTCGAAGTCCAATTCTCGTGCAGCTGAGATGGTTGGAAGAAACGTCTGTTCAGGTTGTTTAAGCGAGACATGATTCAAACCCTTCTGTCAGTTCTGTCCGGTCAAGGTTGCGACCGATGAAGATGAGACTATTGTAGCGCGGTTCACTACCCCACGGACGATCTGGACGACCATCAAAAAGCATATGCACACCTTGGAAGACAAATCGGTTTGATTGTCCTTTGATGCTCAAAATACCTTTCATGCGGAAAATGTCAACACCTTTGGTACGAAGCAGATCACTAATCCAATCGTTAAGACGGTCAGGATCAAGGTCTCCGGGGGTTGTGATACCGACCGATGTGACTTCTTCATCATGTTCGTGGTCTGGCTTAAACTCGCGTTCAACAGCTGGGTTGACAACGGTACCGCTGCTCATGAGTTGTGCCTGAAATTCGTCAGGGTGATGTTCAGTAAACAGCGCGTAGGCACCAGCGCGGTCGATCTGCACGTCAAAACGTAGTTCCTCCGCTGTAAGTTCCAACTCAATGAGTTGTCCACTCGGTTGAAGGGTACCACCCGACGAAAGTTCATGCTCATCATCTGAGAATACAATAACAACTGGCTCAACAGCAGCCTCTAAAGCTTCATCAGTTGAACCATTGACGGGTACCAACGCGACGTTCATTGCTGGGTCAGGACCTTCTTGCAGAACCAACTCATGCGTACCTACCGAAAGATCATAAACACCACCCCATTCAAACGGATACTCCGGTTCCATAAACTGGGGGTCAACCTCCAACGCTCGGTCCAGATCGAATCCCCCGACATTGAGAATCTTGTCCATTTCAACCACGGCGTTTTCTGTGCGATAAATCTTCGCTGCAGCATTCATATTGCGTATTCTGGCTTCCAGTTGTTCTAACTCTTCTTCAGTCACAAGGTCAATCTTGTTCAACAGAATGACATCTGCGAAAGCAATCTGTTCACGCGCCTCGTCGCTGTCATCAATGTGCTGCCAGATGTGTTTGGCATCAACCAACGTTGTGACGGAATCCAGTTGCAGTTTCTCCTGCATTTCAACATCCATGAAGAACGTCTGAGCAACCGGTCCAGGGTCAGCAAGTCCTGTAGTTTCAACCATGATGTAGTCGAACTTATCGCGACGTTTCATCAGATTACCCAAAATACGGATGAGATCACCACGCACCGTGCAACAGATGCAACCATTGTTCATCTCAAAAATCTCTTCTTCCGCCCCGATAACCAAATCATTATCAACGCCAATCTCACCAAACTCGTTTTCAATGACTGCGATACGTTTGCCATGATTTTCTGTGAGAATTCGGTTGAGAAGCGTGGTCTTACCAGACCCCAAAAAGCCTGTTAACACGGTGACGGGTACTTGATTGTGTAGCATACTTGTGTTCATTTTCTCTCCTTATTGAATTTAGTCAGCGGTCAAGCTAACGATGTCTGTCTGCTTTACCTCTGACAGCGGTTTGTGAATCTTGTATTGCCGGGGCTTTCCCGGAGTCTCCAGGATTGCAATGACCGTTTCAATCGGCGGACAGCCTTCTTCGGTGCATTCCAACTGAGTAATCATTATGGAGACGTCATCTAATAGATTAAATGCTTGTGAGACCCACGATTTGACTTCGGCAAGTTGCCGTGGGTCACTCTTGTGTTGCGGATTGAAAATATTCTGCACTGCTGTATAACCTCCTTTATCTGGTGCGTGATGTCTATCAATTGCTTTCAAGCTGTGAAAGCAGGTATTCAACGAGTTCATGCCACTTTGCAGCCATCTCGTGTGCAGGAATACGTTTCTTCTTCCATGCGTCAGTACACCGTTGGCGATAGTCAAGTCCGTATTCAGAAATAATCCATCGCTCGTAGTCGGCAATCCAGGTGAGTCCTTGGGTGAGCAAGCTAAAAACGCGACGCCACCCTTCCGCATCACATGGCTGTGTAAGCTCTGGGAGTTGTCCCAAATTCCATATCGGCAACGAAAAATAGACAGATGCTGTCTGTTTAGGCGCGAATTTGTAACGTCGTAAGAAAATCCCCCTTCGTCCTCCATCGCCGTAGAAAAACCCGAATCCCCATAAAATAATTCTGCTTCTGCCAGAGCCACGCCACTCATAAGCAGGACTTCCGTGCTTGCCTTCCGGCGGTCGATGCCTGGTAAAACCGTAAGCAAGCAAGGCATTTCCATCTACCCGTCGAATGTCTTGTCCCCAACACCACAACTGTTGGTCTAACAGCAACGTCCCGGTCTTCCTGACTTTGTTCAATGCAACTAACCATTGCGTAGATTCGTCTTCAGTTCTGCCAGACATGCCTTATCCTCTCATTTAAGTTGCTTCTATTTTTTATCAAGGTCACGAAACAATTCAAAAGCGGTGTCAAGATTTGTCGCTTTTTTTTGCACTATTGCTTAACACCTGCAAACATTTATAACTCCGATTGACCAGTCAAAGCATGGACAATCGTATCAATATTATGTCGGATCATCCCGATATAGGTGCCTTCAGGTGTCCCCTCGCTTCCCATGGCATCTGTGAAGAGTACACCACCGATCGTAACATCATATCCTTTTGATTGCACAGCAGCTTTCACCGCTTCCAGATTCCGTGAAGAGATAGATGACTCTACAAAAATAGCTGAGATACCCCGCTCCGCAATAAATGTAGCCAATTCCTGCACATCAGCGATACTGGCTTCTGTCGCGGTACTAATACCTTGTAATCCGCGCACCTCAAACCCGTACGCTTTTTCGAAGTAGTTAAAACAGTCGTGAGCTGTCACAAGTACGCGTTGCTGAGATGGCACTCTTTCCACTTGTGACTTAACGTATTCATCAAGTTCCATGAGTTTCGTTAGGTAGACATCGGCGTTGCTTCGGTACAGGGGAACATTATCGGCATCGAATTTACTTAGTGTATCGCGAACCTTTTCCACCGCTTGCATCCAAAGCTTCACGTCAAACCATAAGTGTGGATCGTAGAGTCCCTCGAATTCAGAAGGTTTTAGCAGTTCGCCCCGGTCTACACCGTCTGTTACTGCGACTGTCAACCTATCATCCGACATCTTCTCAAGGATGTCTGCCATTTTTGCTTCAAGGTGTAGTCCGTTATAGAAGATTATGTGTGCTGAACCGAACCTCTGAACGTCTTTAGGTGTCGGGTTGTAAAAGTGTGGGTCTACGCCAGGTTTCACTATCCCGGTTACTTCAACGCGCTTACCTCCGACATTTTTAACAATATCACTGATCATGCCGATTGTGGTGACTACGTGAAGTTTATCGACCGTTGCAGTATCCTGTTGTCCCTTCGGATCACAACCAGACAATACCAATATACCTATTAAGCACACTGAAATGTATATTCTCCACATAATGTTTCGTGGATTGCGCACGCGACGCAGATACACCCCAGTCGTATCTACTAATTCGTGGTTAATATATCTTTTCAATTTTATCTCCTTAGAAAATTGAAGATGGGGGAATGATAAAAAACATCCCCATTCTACAGCTTTAAAAATTAAGTTTATACAAGAGTTTCACATTCCGCCCTGGTTCCGGCATTGCCTCTTTGATGCGGGACAGATGTTCACGATACGTTGTATCAAACAGGTTCTCAATCTCGAAAACGACCATGTTCTCAAGCTGCCAATGCGAAAAATTGAGATAAGTTCCGATATCATACACGAGATAACCGTCTGTCGGTTCCTCAAATTCACCAAGCCTGTTCTGGCTGCCTGAGAAACGCGACGCGACATACAAATGCAATGGAGAAGGTGTGTAACTTATGACGAATTTACCGTTGAGGGGTGGGACACGCTCCAGCGGGTGTCCACTCGTCTGAATCGTTCCGTTGACGTAACTCATATTGAGCTGAAGATGTACCTGCGGCAGTACTTCACCACCTATTTGGATCTCAGCTCCATCCATCACAACATCGTTTCCCATGTATTGATAAATCCACAACCATCCTGCTGCACCGCTGCCCCACTTCTTTTCTCCGCTGTTCGTCGGAACGAGATAGTTCTGTATCAGATTCCTGAAAATGGCAAGATTGAGTCTGAACCGGTCGTTTGCGTATTTGACGAAGAGTTCAGTACTGTAACCGTGTTCGGGATCCAATTCAACATTGCCGATTTCGTAGGAATAGACAGCTAAGTGAGGACCATCGCTGAAAAGTTCCTCAATTCCCGGTGCGCGAAACGTCTTCATCATAGTCGCCCCAGAACTCAGATTATCTGTCCAATGGTAAATTCCAGAGGTAGCCGCGGACAAACCGTTGAAATCGCGACGTTCGACAGTACCGGCTCGGACAACTGCCCCAGGCCTGAACGGTTCCGAACGCCTAATGTCGTAACGGATAGCCCCCTGTAAGGTGAGTTTGTCAAAGTTAAGCTGGCTTAAATAAAATCCTGCCAACGCAAATTCACGAGTGTGCGGTGTCCAGTAGAATCCGTCTGTAGCATGATCTCGGTATTCCCACCAAACACCTGCAATCGCGTTGTCAAAAAGATGAGCCATAGCTGAGACGTTGTAAGTCAGCAGACCGAATTCAACACCAAGTCTCCCGTTAGACTCGTACTCTTGATGTTGATAACGCGTGTAGGCAGTCTGGAGTTTTACCTTTTCAAGTACTGCTCTATTGAAGCGATACTCCATCTGTCCTTCATAACGTTGCTTGGCGAGTTCTATGTCTACACCGCTAATATGTCCCTCGGGTGAACCTGGAACGCCATAATCGGAGCGATAACTACTACCAGAGGCACCGATGAAACCCCACGGCTTAATCAGCGAAGCTCCACCTGAATAATTAACATTTGAAAGGGAGGTATTTTTGAGCACACCAATCGGCGTTTGTATGTCAGATGCAACACGCCGATTCCATTCTATATTGCCCGCAAAATCACCAATTGGGATCGTAAATCCTGTTGTTCCTGTCAAACCTGAGTTTACAGATTCACCTTGGAACGTTAGATGCATATCAAGCCGTCTCGGAAGAATTTGCGGTATATGATTGCTTTTGACATTAATGACACCGCCCAACGTACTTGAGCCGTAAATTAGCGATGCAGGACCGCGGGTAATTTCAACACCCTCAGCAGTCGTTGGATCAATAGATACGGCATGGTCGGCACTTGAACCGGATTTATCCCCTGTGCGTTCGCCGTTTTCAAGGATTAGCAGCCTATCACCGCCCAATCCCCGAATAACTGGACGTGAAATCGCCCGTCCCATCATCCGTTGTGAAACACCCGTCTCATCCGCCAACGTGTTCGCCAAGGTCATACCTAACCGTCTTTGGAGTTCTGCTTCACTTAATGCTAAATCGGTTGTTGTCTCAAACTGTGAAACCGTGCGCTTTGAACCGTATACCCTGATAGTCTGCAGTTGAAACGACAACGTCTCCAGTTCAATCTGAAGATAAGGGGAAGAGGCATTTACATCAATTACTTGCTCAAATCGTTGATAACCGACTTTCATGCACTCCAGTGTCTGATGTCCTTCCGGTACGGTATCAAACTTAAACCGACCGTTTGCATCGGTTCGGACGTACTGCTCAAGTCCTTTAATACGAACCGTAACCCCCTCAAGTCGGTTATTGCTCCGTGTGTCAACAACCTCTCCTTCCAGAGGGCACGTCGTGTTTGAAGCACTTTGTGAATCCTTGAGATAGCAAAAAAGACAGACTATTATCCCAGACACAAGCACGAATAGGTAGGGACGCTTTTTAAGCATCCCTACCGCGAGAGACCTATCCGAACAAGCACAAGTGCTTAACATGGGGTCCCCCTTACTCAACAGTTACAGGTATCGGCTTTGCCGCCGTAAAATCGGGATGATCCCCGTGAAGCAGTTGGAGATTGATTTCCGTTGTGCCTGCCATCAATCCCTCAAGTCCAAACGGTAACTCGTCACCGTGGCCTTCTTCACCGTGTTCATCGTCTTCTTCGTCACCGTGGTCGTGTTCATCGTGGTCCAGATGGATCGCGATAATAGCTTCATCGTACCCCGTCATGCCCAAGGCGAATTCCTCCTCATGTCCATGGTCATCATGGGATTCTACTTCATCAAGGTGGGCTTCGTGACCGTCTTCTTCAAGAAATACGGCATGGACTTCAATCTCTTCACCAACTTTAACCGTTAGCCCCCCGGTTACATCTCCTTTAAACTGACGATATACTTCTTCTTCATCAACTTCCAGAATGAAACCGACAACATCGGCGTGTTCCGGAGCATCCCCATGGTCGTGTCCGTGGTCATCGTCATCAACGATAGGGTTGTCATCTTCACCACATCCACCGAACAATGGTAGTATAGCTACTAAGACAACTAAAATAATCTGAGAAAAATTGAATGAATTGTCGCGTGAATAGAAAAAATTAGACATTATATTCTCCTAATAAGTCGCTGTGGATATAAAAAACACAGCAGTACAGTCTTATACCAATTTCATTACAGTATTGGCAAGACGCATAAAATTTAAACGAATTGAAATTTGAACGAATATTAATAACCTTAGAAACAGAAGCAGAATTACGAAAACAGTTCGGGTTGACAGAATCCTATAGAATTATGTCAGACTTATGTTTCTAATACTTTCTATCTCAAATGTATAAGTGGATTATAGATTTACCTGAACACTCTTATCTATGCGTTTATAGCAAACCGAACAGACTACTTATGATGTAGCACAATCTGAAAGGTTATGTTACAGAAAGGTCCAAGAAACTATATGTTTTACGATTTATATTCTAATTTGCGAATTTAAGGGAAGGGGGAGCACGACTGTGAAGGTTGCGGGTAGGGATTATATCAATGAAACATATCTCTGAAACTATAATTTTACCATCGCAAGGTCTATTGTATGAGAAGGTGTTGTGTTGATACTCAAATATGAACTGGGTGTTGACAAAAGCACAAGCTGCACAACTCTTATTACAATGCGAACTACGTTCTTCATCATCTTCATGGTTGCAATTTTCATCTTCATGGTTGCAAAACTCAATTTCATGGTTACAATTATCCTGTCCATGTTGATAGCAAGTATGCTCATGCACTAACTGCGAAAAACAAAACAGGGTTATATAACAGAGTAATCCAGATAGGATTAAGAGTTTTGCGCTGAGTTTATTGAATCTCATAAATGTAAACATGTTCTGTTGACAATGTTTTTTGATAGATTATTTTCTGTAATTTCAACACTTTGACCTCCAACTATTGGTATATTATACATTGTATTTTTGTAGTTTACAAATATTTTTGAACAAGTTATAGGTTGAATCAGGACTATATGGTATATTATACATTGTAATTTTATGCTTTTCAAATGTTTTTGATAATGTAGTTGTTTGTTGATTGATATTCGACTTTCTTACCCCCTTTAATCAGCAGTATCAGCAGTAATAGTTTCCAATGGAGGAAGTTCGGGATAATTACCCCGAGCATTTCGCCACGCGATAACACCTTCGGCAATCATCCAAAACTGCAATCCTTCAACAACTAATCCGAAAACAAAAAGCAGATATTTACCTTCAAAAAGCCATCCTGTTGCAGGATTAAACATCTGGTGTAACATCGCCCAAGCAGGCATTAGTAGCATAACAACCATAGGAAGGAAAGCGAACCATATAGGTTTATTGCGACGAATGAGATAGAAAACAATTACCATAAATGCTAAACCAGCAAGCAGTTGGTTCGTGGCACCGAATAGGGGCCAAAGTGTTAGTCCACCGCTACCCGGTCCACTTGGTCCCTGCAGAAGTGCTACAGCAGCAGCAAGGATTAGAGCAAACGCTGTCGCTATATATCGGTTCATCAAAGGTCTAAAGTTAACAGTCTGCGCGAGTTCCTGTACCACATATCGTTGCAGTCTGGTAGCAGTGTCCAACGTTGTCGCAGCAAAACTTGCAACAAGTACCGCCATAATTGCTATTCCCATTTTTAGCGGAATACCGAGTGCAGCAAGGAAATTACCACCACCCTCAACAAATGCCCCGACCTTCTTACCCAAAGTATGGCTCTGCCACCCACCAACAACAGTTGTACTTCCGTCTTCGTTATGCTTCATTGTTTCAGTAGCATATCTGTCCCGCCAGGCATCGTGATTTGTAACTGCTTCTGAACTACCTTCCATCAGTACTGGTTGGAACCTATAACCCCCAGCACTTGCCGGGTCTGGTGTGCGAGTGAAAATACCCATACCTATCCCCGCACAACATGCAATGATGACAACAACAGCAAGTCCACCTTCAAGAAGCATGGCACCGTATCCAACATATTGTGCATCTTCTTCTGAGGCAACCTGTTTACTTGAAGTACCCGAACTCACCATGCAGTGAAATCCGCTGACAGCTCCGCAAGCAATTGTTATGAACAGGAAAGGCCAAATCGGTGGAGCATCAGGCGGAATGTCTTTCGCTATTGCTGGTGCAGATGAAAAAAGATCTGCTTGTCCAGTAAATCCCGCAACCGCAAGTCCAAGCACTAATAAGGCAAGTGCTAATACCAACTCATGACTATTGATAAAATCACGCGGTTGTAGAAGGGTCCATACAGGAAGCACAGATGCAATAAAACAGTAAACGAACAGCACTAAGGTCCATATTACCACTACGTTCAAAAAGGAAGAACCGAGTAGGTCAATTCCGAACCATTTGCTCAAATCTATCGGAAGAACATACGCACCGACAGCCATGCCAATATACATAATACCCAGAACAACAATGGAAGGGATAAGGATATTGCCACCCCTTCGGTGAATCCAAATACCGATAGCAACAGCAAGCGGGATTTCAATCCAGACAGATAGGACAGATTCAGGATATAGAGAAAAAATAAGGGCTATGACTAAACCAAAAACTGCAAGGACAATCGTCAACCCCATAAAGAGGACGATCAGAAATAGAAATTTCGCACGCGGACCAATCATCCTACCGGCGACTTCACCTACACTTTGTCCACGGTTACGAAGCGAAACGACGAGAGCACCGAAGTCATGAACAGCACCAATAAAAACAGAACCGAGAACGACCCAGAGAAGTGCAGGTAACCAGCCCCAGAAAACAGCAATCGCAGGACCTACAATCGGACCCGTTCCAGCAATGCTCGTGAAATGATGACCAAAGATGACCTCTTTTTTGGTAGGAACATAATCAACGTCATCTTTCAGTTCTTGACTCGGTACTTTCGCTTTAGGATCTAAACCGAAAATCTTCCGCGCTAACCACTTACCATAAGTATTGTAAGCAACGATAAAACCGATGAAACTTAGAACAGCAATAATCAGAGTACTCATCTGGGGATACTCCAACAGTCAAATGACATAAAAGCAAGATACATGCCCTATCTAACACCTGTAAGAATTTCAAATGTGAGTTGATCTAACTTTTCGTATCCAAGACCTTTCTTGGCAATGGTGTCCGGTTGAAAATCTATTTTCCTTAATTCTTCTAAACTATCTCTGCTATACTTCGCCATGAGTGTCTCAAGTTCAGGATCACGTGCACGCAATTCAGAAATGATTCCCTGGATTTCAGCGTCTTCATTGAACCTATCTGTTTTCTCCTTTAGTATCAGATAACTGCGCATACATCCTGCTGCGAAGTCCCAAACGCCTTGTTCGTCTTCTGTTCGGTAAGCATGTGCATCAAAGTGTCTGTTACCATCCCAACTGACATCTTCAAGAAACTTAACGAGGAAAAATGCACTCTTAATGTTTTCAGAACCGAATCGTAAGTCCTGATCAAATCTACTCATCTTCTGGTCGTTGAGGTCTATGTGGAATAGTTTGCCTGCCTCATAAGCTTGTGCAACACCGTGCAAAAAACTCAATCCAGCCATCGTTTCATGTGCGAATTCTGGGTTAACACCAACCATTTCAGGATGATCAAGCGTCTGAATAAAATGCAACATGTGTCCAGTCGTGGGTAAATAGATGTCACCGCGGGGTTCATTCGGTTTTGCTTCTAACGCAAACTTAAGATCGTAGTCTTGATCTTTGACATAATGTGTGAAGAAATTCATCGCCTCACGATTCCATTTGACTGTATCCGGACCATCTTTCGCAGCATCAACTTCCGCGCCTTCCCGTCCACCCCAGAATACATATACCTTTGCCCCAAGTTCCACACCGAGATCTATTGCGTTTAAGGTTTTCTGAATAGCAAACGCTCTAACCTTTGGATCATTAGAGGTAAATGCACCATCTTTGAATACTGGGTGATAGAATAGGTTGGTAGTCGCCATCGGCACTCTCATATTGTGATCTGAAAGAGCCTTCTTGAATTCACTGACAATTGCGTCACGCTCTTTTGCAGAAGCTTCAAATGGAACGAGATCGTTGTCGTGTAAATTGACGCCATAAGCACCTAATTCGCTAAGTTTTTGTACACTATAGGTAGGTTTTAAGGGGGGTCTTACAATATCTCCGAATGGATCACGCCCTGGATTCCCAACTGTCCACAACCCGAAAGTAAACTTGTGTTCCGGTTTGGGCTGATACTGATCTGCCATGCATATTCTCCTATCGTTTTTAAATTTTTTAGGATTATAACATAAGATGTCTTATTTTTCAAGTCTTTTAAACATCCAGATGTTTGTCTATCTGTCTAAGAACATTGTCAAAATTAGCCTCAAGTTCAATCGGCGTGTTTAAATATCGTGGGGGTGGCGTATTAGGCGTGACATTATGATAATCCACTTTGAAATCGGGAAATTTTAAACCGTTCGCAGTCGAAATAACGATAACTCTATCATTCTTAGTTATCTGTTTCCGTTCAATCATTTTTAT
Organism: Candidatus Poribacteria bacterium; assembly: GCA_022824835.1. GTDB lineage: Bacteria > Poribacteria > WGA-4E > WGA-4E > WGA-3G > MSPOR6. The sequence continues at coordinate 26,693 of JAJDZB010000043.1, forward strand.
CAATACTGCCAACGCAACTCCCGTGTGAGGACAATTGAATAGACCTGTTCTATCAGCTCTTGCTGCTGCATCTGCCAATTCATCCTCAGATGCCTGATCAACTATCCCATCAAACTTCTGTAAGACTCGAATAGCACGATGAATAGAGACAGGATTACCTATCTGAATTGCAGTCGCCTGCGTAGATTGTGCAGTAATCGCTTTGAACTCAGTGAATCCAGTTTGATAACTTCTATAAAGGGGATTCGCACGCTCAGCCTGTGCACAAGCAATACGCGGGAGCCTGTCAATCATACCTAATTCTAACATCATAAGGAAACCCAATCCGAGTGCCGAGACATTCCCAAGATTACCGCCGGGAATAATCACCCAATCAGGTACCTCCCAATTAAACTGCTGCACAATTTCTATACTTATCGTCTTCTGTCCCTCAATACGGAGCGAATTGATAGAGTTCGCAAGATAGAAATCTTCTCTTTCTGCAAGTCTCTGAACTATTGCCATGCACCCATCAAAATCCGTTTCAAGCGAAAGTGTTAAAGCACCATTTGCAATGGGTTGGATGAGTTGTTCACGAGTAACTTTCTCCTTCGGCAACAGAATAATAGCAGGAATGCCAGCAGCAGAAGCATACGCAGCTAACGAAGCAGAAGTATCTCCTGTTGAAGCACACATCACAGCGCGTATATTACCCGATTCAGCAATGATCTGTTTAACCATTGAAACGAGAACTGTCATGCCAAGGTCTTTGAATGAACCCGTATGGCTATTGCCACACTGTTTAATCCATAGGTCTGATACACCGAGCTGCTTCCCGAATCTCTCTGCCCAGAATAGGTTCGTGCCACCTTCATACATTGAGATAATATTCTCATCATCAATTATTGGACAGACAATTTCTTTTTTGCCCCAAACCCCGCTACCATAAGGATATTGCGTCCGCATATACCGTTCTTCAAAAAGAGCCTTCCAGTCGTCGGCACTTCGCTGTTTTAAGGCATCCATATCGTGCTGAACTTGCAACAACCCATCACATGTATTACAACGATAGATGATGTCTGTAAGCGGAAATTTACACCCTAAATCACATTCAAACCATGCATTGTAATTCACTATTCGACCTCCTCCTGAACTGAATTGAGATGGTCCAGGCTATTTGATGTAGATAAGAACTGCTCAATCTCATCAAGTGAGGGTAATTCTGATGAGTCTTTCAATCCGAACTGTTGAAGAAATTTATCAGTTGTTGAAAAAAGTAGGGAACGTCCTGCTCCCTCTTTCCGACCTGATACACAGACAAGATCCTTTTCAACAAGTGCATTTATAACACTATCACTATTGACACCACGTATGTTGGAAACATCTGCTCGTGTGACAGGTTGTTTATACGCAACAATTGCAAGCGTTTCTAACGCAGAAGGTGACAACGTAACACGCACCTGCTGAATATAGAACTTACGAATCCACTCAGAATACTCTGGACGCGTAGATATCTGATATCCATTTGCAATTTCTACAAGTCCAAAACTGCGTCCTGTCTCCCGGTATTCATCGCGAAGCTCCGAAAGTGACCTGCGAATAACACGAGCATTCAGCCCCGGCAGTGCATGTTGAAACTGTCTTATCGTTATCGGTTCACTGGCGGCAAATAGAATTGCCTCCAAGATAGACTTCGCATGCTTTTCTAAGGGTATTTCGGTCAGATTCGACTGAACTTCGTCATTTCCACTATCTGCATCCATCGGCTTTCTTCCTATTCATGCTGTGATATGTTTTGCACAGTATCCTTTTGAACCTTGGCTTTGACAATATAGATACTCTCAAATAGATCCGGCTGTACAGTAACAACCGTACCAATACGGATTAACTCTAAAATTGCAAGAAACGTGACGATTAAATCAATTTTACTTGAAGACAGCGGAAAAAGACTATCAAAATGCAGCTGCTCTTCTACCTCTAAACGTCTCTGAATAAACGCAATTTTTTCCTCTACGGTGATATTCTCTTGTTCTTCAACGGTGTGAAACTGTTCATCTGGATCAAGCTGCGAAATTTTGTCGTTGATGTTCTTGAACGCTGTTAACAGGTCGAAAAGCGTTGCTTTAATCTCATAAGTCCGAGAACCATCTAATTCCGCATGCAGTTCAGGACTCCTGTTGTATATTGCCGTCCGCCTTTCAGCGAATACATCTAAGACCTGTGCTGCTCCCTTAAACCGTTTATATTCTAATAGTTGTTGAACAAGTTGTTGTTGATTGCTGATCGGATGTGCTATACTTGGAACTATCTGTGGAAGGATACTTTGAGATTTTATATGTAAAAGGGTTGCAGCCATGACCAGGAATTCAGATGCAACATCCAGATCCAATTGATCCATAAGATTCACATAATCAAGGTATTGATCAGTTATCTTAGCAATCTGAATGTCGTTTATATTCATCTCTTCATTCTGTATGAGATGAAGTAGCAGGTCAAGAGGTCCCTCAAAACCGTCTAATTTTACGTCATAGATACGTTGTGTTTCTGAAGTAGTAAGTGTAATATCGGATAGCATTTTTGAATAGTAACCGTGTAAGTTTTTTCAGCAGTTATCGTAGCCCCGTGATTTTGCCAATTAGGTCGAATATAAAATACGAAATTTTACCTAAGAAGTATAAAGGACTTTTGATTGGTAGCACAAAAGGCAGAAAAATCAATGCCATTAAAATTGGCATTCCATAAGGAGCAAGTTTTGAAAATTCTCGCGAGGCACGTTCTGGCAATAATCCATTGACAACACTGAAGCCATCCAATGGAAATAGTGGCAATAGGTTAAACACTGCAAGGAAAACACTAATTTGTGCAGATGTATTCAAGAAGAAGTAAACCTGTACGTAAATGTCGCCATGATCTGCTTTTAAGTCAAAAACATCAAAGACAAGCTTTAATCCTGCCATGATAAAGAATATAGCAAAAGTCAAGACGATATTCATAAACGGACCCGCAGCTGCAATCAGCATAAGATCCCGTCTCGGACTTTTCAGGTTATATGGATCAACGGGCACCGGTTTTGCCCAACCAAAAAAACCTCCTCCCATAAGTGATCCAACGAGCGGTAAAATAAGTGTACCAATCGGATCTATATGAACTGCGGGATTAAGCGACATGCGACCTAAGTCTTTCGCAGTAGGATCCCCTAACATATTGGCAGATTTTGCATGTCCCCACTCGTGGAAGGTTAGCAAAATGATAAATTGGGTTACGATAAGTATGGCATTCCATATCGCATCAGGACTAAAAGGCATGTTTTTGTACGTATTCCATCATAGATTAGGGGTTTATAGATTCTATTCGTTTATTGTTTATACTCTTGAAAGATAGTGAAAGCATCCTGTTTGCAGGAGATCTTACCATCCAATTGCGCAGCAAACAGATGACGCAGGATTTTTTGGAAATTCTCTCCAGGTTCTTCTCCCCACTGGATTAGATCATCGCCTGTTATTATCGGTCGCACATCTCGTTGCTTAATCAGAAATAAACCGATACAATCACGATGATGCTCAGATAAATTCCGATCTGTAAATCCTAACACAAGAGTCTCTAAAGGAAATTTTTGAAGTTGATAATATATTTCACTATCACGCGTATCTTCAACTATCTTACGCAGAACGTTCTTAAGTCCAGAATATGTTGCTAATGGTGTCTGTATTTTATATATATCACCTTCATCATATATATAAGTTTTCTTATTGTCAGAGTCAACTAAACACCATTTTCCGTTAATAAAATCAAAGGTTGTATTGTCAGCTAAACCGTATCCAACTTTTTCAAACACACTTCTAAGAAAAGTTACAGATTCTTCCTCACACACAGTTTCTTTTTGATGACCCGCTATACGGTGAAGTTGATGCTCCAATACGAGTCTGTAACATAAAGCTTCAATGTGATATGTTGGCAAGCACCCAGATTCGTCTAAACCGAAAAATGCCATCCATCTTATATTTTTCTTTAATAAAGTTTCATCTTTAAGATGTACAGATGACCACTTAATTGAATCTTCAGCAGTTTTCAGACCATTTATAAGGTCCGGAGTGGTTCTCCAATCTTTGAAGATAGCCTTAAAAATGCCAAAATCAGATAGCGATCGGACAATCTCTGTTGCGTTATCTTCAAGTAAAATTCTATCCAGTTCATTCCGTATCCTCTCACCGCTGAGATCTGATATTAAAGGTAATGCTTCCCTAATCAAGTCAAAGTCAGTTTCACTGATACCAAAGTTGTAACGCCCTGCATACCTAAAAGCACGAAAAATCCGGGTTGGATCATCAATATAACTTCCACTATGTAAGGCTCTAATCTTACCAGTTTTTAAATCTTCAGATCCTCCAGTAATGTCAATTACATTTCCGAAATCATCTGAATTAATACGCATCGCTAATGCGTTAATTGAAAAATCTCTCCGCCGCAGGTCATCCGTTAATGTCCCTTTTTCTACCTTAGGTAACGTTGCTGGTTGCTGATATGTTTCACGACGGGCAGTGACAAAATCTATCTTTGGATAGGTTGGGTTTCCAGTTGTTACTGTTGCTGTCCCAAATTGATGATGAATCTGTATTTCACCATTCCATTGTGTCTTCACCGTTTCTGCAACGCTGATTGCATCTCCTTCTACCACAATGTCAATGTCAGATGTACATCGTTCTAATATTAGGTCTCTGACAGTTCCGCCTACGAGATAAGCATTGACATCTCCGATTTCACCTATCTCCCGTAACATTTTTGAAAGTGATTTTGGAATGAAGATTTCCATTTTTCTAATAGGGTGCAGTCTTGGTCTGGAAGTGCTAACAAGGTTCTATACAAAAGCTAACACCCGAGTTGGTGCTCCGGAACTACGTGCCAACTTAAGAGGAGCAATTACGACATAGAAATGGGTTGGTAATTGACTTAAATTACATAAATCTTCAACGTGAGGGATACCTGCACCGAGAAAAACGAGGTGTGCTGGAGGCAATCCGTCATGTAAAGGTGGATGCCCCGCAACTGCATCTATACTACATGCATCTGTCCCGATAACTTTGATACCTTTCTGAACGAGTAGTTCAGCCGCATCTTCACTAAAGCCGATCCATTCGCGGTTAAAGTTGTCTTGATAAACGAATCTATCCATTCCTGTCCGCATAAAGACGATGCTATCATTTGGAATCTCACCGTTTTCTGCTATCCATGCCGCAACATCTTCGGCAGTCACTGCATCATTCGGTTTTTTGATAGCGGAAAAGTCCATTAACACAGCATGTCCGGTCAATTTATCCTTCGGAATTTCTGCTACAGTATAACCATCAGGATACATCAAACACGGTGTGTCAATATGCGTAGAGCAGTGTCCAGACATGTCAACACGGCTTTCAAAATATCCGTCTTTTTCTAACGTAGCCTGATCATAGATTCTAACAGGATCAATCGGCAATTCTCGTGGACTATTCTCATCAACGACATAAGATAGATCCAGCACGTTTTCAAAATCAAGATGCATTTGTTCTCTCATTCTTTTTCAATTATGTGTATAGTATAGCACGTATTTACAAACAATTCAAGCAGTAAAACCTATCCATTGATCAGTCTTAAAAAGTGCATCCGTTTCAGTGTTTAATAATGAAACTACTTCGCAATTTTAAGGAGACTCATGTGTAACACAATTACATACAGACATTGGCAGCCCGGTGATGATGAAGCGGTTCTGAAATTGTTAGTACCAGCTGAGCAATGCAGAGAAAACCATTACCGAACAAAGTTTAACAGTCCGTCTCTTGAACCAGAAGGCATTCGTTTAGCACTTGTTGGTGAAAGAGTTGTTGGACATGTCCTTGGTTCAAGAGCTTCGCTAATTGTTGAGGGAAAAGTTCAAGATTTTGGTTTGGTGACATTTGTATTTGTTGCTCCAGACATGCGCCGACAAGGGATTGCAACCCGTTTGATGCAGGACCTAAATGCATACTTTGAGAGAAAAGGCTATAGAGGTAGCATCCTTTATGTTGAGACTGTAGAAGCCTATCAACTGTATCAAAAAGTCGGGTATCAAGAGGTTACCAGAGAGTTACGAACAGAACTCCCTTCTCGCTCAAATTCCTCTCAACTTAAATGGAAAGCAGTAGTGCAAGAAGATTTCGATATCTTACATAAACTTAAAAGGTGTTGGGGAACTCATAATTTTCCTGTATTTTGGAATTCTCAAGTTATAGGGATACATCAGTTCAATATGAAGCAGTATCGTGCCCTACACCGCGGGAAAGACATTATCGGATATGCAAAATGGGATGAACCCTCGGAACACTGTCCACATGGGTTAATCCAGGACCCCATAGTGCCAGAGATGGATCCGGTAGAAGTTATTGCGTCAGTACAGGCAGCAATTCCATCACCGCGCGCATGGCAAACTACTGAAGGGAGTATATATGAAATTCCACTGCGGTCCTACGGTTGCATACTTAAGCAAGAAAAGATGGTTGATATGGTTGCATCTTTAGGCAAGGATATTGATTTGACCAAGATTCACCGAACCTTGTGGTAAAAAGAATAACCCCAGGAAGTAGGAAAAATTCTCCATTGTGCAGTCTTAAAATATGCATCCGTGTAAGAAGGTCATATCAACAATAATACCATTCAAACTCCATCAAAATATCTCATTACAGTATCATGCAGGACTCCATTCGTTGCTACCAATGAGGCAGTGTCTTTCGAAATGGCATGTCCTTGTATATCTGTCACAGTCCCGCCAGCTTCCCGCACTATGACAGTAATAGCAGCAATGTCCCAGATACTAATTGCTGCTTCAATTACAACATCTGCTCTACCAGAAGCCACGAGGTGATAACTGTAGAAATCACCAAACCCTCTTGAACGCGCAACATCATTGATAAGATTGTAGACACCGCGGAACGTCCCCTTTTCAACAAACCATTTCAGTCCTCCATGACATATCATCGCATCTGATAATTGAGAAACATCTGATACTTTAATCTGATTGCCATTCAGGAATGCTCCTTTACCGATTTCAGCATATAGCAGTTCATCTAATAATGGGGCATTGGAAACGCCAAGTATAAGTTTTTCACCTTCCATCAGTGCGATTTGTGTTCCAAAAATAGGTATTTTTCGTATATAGTTTTTTGTCGCATCAATTGGGTCAATAATCCATACGTAAGGGGAATCACCTTTCTCAATTCCGTATTCTTCTCCCAAAAACCCGTGGTCTGGAAAGCTCTGTTTGATGGTCTCACGTATCGCTTTTTCTGCTTCTGTGTCTGCACGTGTAACCGGGGTTTCATCCGGTTTTAACGTCACGTCTAATGTATCTGCGTTGTAATATGAAAGCAGTATCTCTTCGGCTCTTTTTGCTGCATCTAATGCAACTGTTAGAAATTGACTATCCATGAATTATCCAATCATCTTAACCTTATACATTTAGTTTGAATGTGTTCTAAAAAACCGTCTTGTTATACGTGAGAAAAAGCTACGATTCTCTGCTACAAGCCGATAAACTATCTCTGTTATTTTTCCGAATCCGGGTAGTTTCTCGTAAAACCAGATAAGTATACGATTGTCTAAGGCACGAAATATCGCTTCTGCACCGGAATAGACCTGTCCATCATCTAAAATGAACTGTACCGAAGTCTGAAAATCAGAAATCGGAATATCTGAGAATTGATGAGAAACCGCTTGGTAGGGGACATAGACAATACGATCTTTTGTCAGATGTTTCCACCGATTTATACAGAAACTGCAAAAATCACATGCACCATCATAGACAAGAGTATGTTTTGTGTCTTTTGATTTCATCGGATACACATCGGCATCTGCAATGCTTAGAAACAATTAATGCCACGCTTCTTTAATTTTTAAAATCGCTTCAACTATCTGATCCATGTCTGACGTTGTTCCAAGTAGCATGTTTTGAAACAGCCACATACTCTCACGACATACAGATTCAGCATTAGGACAAGGTAACGTTTGTATCCGATTAGGATACTTCTCTGCAACATGAGCAATGCCAGGTTCTTCGGACAAGGGTGAACGGTAACCCGTTGAGCAGGGAATTCCTTCTGCGGATAATGCGTTGACAAATTCCTGTCGAGATTTATCACCAAAGCCTTCTGGTTCGTATTTCATACAATAGAGATGGTATCCATGTTTTGTTACCCAATTAGCATGTTTCGGTGGCGTGATCCCGTCAATCTGTTCCAAAGCATTGCTAAGATATAGCGCGTTTCTATTTCGTAAATTGGTCTGTTTTTCAAGGATTTCTAATCGCACTAATAGGATTGCAGCAAGGTATTCAGAGGGGCGGTAGTTCCAGCCAAGTCGGGGATATTCCCATCTTGCACCACCAGGTGCGCGTCCAACATTCATGAAAGCACAAACGCGATCATGTATGTCCTTATCATCTGTTGTCACCATGCCCCCTTCACCAGATGTAAGATTCTTTGATGATTGAAAACTAAATGCACCCACATCTCCTACACTTCCCACTTTTTTGGATTGATATTCCGCACCGTGTGCCTGTGCACAATCTTCTACTATCTTGAGCGCGTGTTTATCTGCTATTTCTTGTAGTGTTCCCATATCAGCTGGATGTCCACCTAAATGTACAGGTAGGATTGCACGTGTATTGGGGGTAATTGCTGCGTCAACTGCCTCGGTATCAATCGTAAATGAATCTGGACACACATCAACAAAACAGACTTTGCAGTTACGTTCTAAAACCGCGCTTGCTGTAGCAACAAAAGTGTAATTCGGTACAATCACTTCACCACCATCGCTGAACCCATCAAGATCTAATGCCCCAGCTAATGCTGCACTGATGGAATCAGTTCCATGTGGCATAAAAATAGCGTAATTAGTTCCTGAATATTGTGCATATTTATCAGAAAAACGTGGGATCATCGTTCCGCCAGAACCCTCATGACCACTAAAATAAACTTCACGAAGTAACGGTTCTATTCTATCATTCCATTCATCAGTAGAATGATATGGCCACGGCTTCCACGGATGTTTTTTCGTATTCCTGACAGGATTCCCGCCAGAAACTGCTAACTGATTGGACATTCAAAACACCGTATATTAATCATGAGTTTGTATAATACCTTAAACTAAATATGCAGAACTTATGTCTAAATCAATCATAAGTAACGTTTAGTTTAATTTTCTCGTAATATGTATTTGTATAACACATAGCGTATCTTATTTTGGAGACAATTGCAAGTGAAATTCACCAGGATAGTTATGTGTCTTAAAATTATTCTATTTTACTTGATTATGTTTTGAATAAAAAAGGAGTACTTAAATTGAAGAAACAGTGTACATTACTGCTTATATTAAGTTTGGTAGTTATCGGTTTTACCGGTTGTGAAAACCTTAAAGGTGTTATTGGAGAGAGTTACCAACCGAGTATGAACCAACCCGAAGAATTTACGCTTGCATTCGTGCAAGAGGCAATTGATTTATACAAGACTGACGGAATAGAAGCGACAGTAGCACATTATGGCAATCCAGAGAACATAGAAGGACAGTGGTATGTATTTATCACGGACGTAAATAACATTTATGTTGCTCACGCTTTAGCACCAATGTTTGTTGGTAGGAACATAGCTGGAATAGAAGGTATTGATCGCTTGACTCTTGGTGCAGAAATCGCAGCAGCAACTGAGGAAGGACATTGGACAGAATATGTCTGGCCAAATCCTGAGACAAATAAATTAGAAATGAAGCGTACCTGGTCTATACGATATGATGGATACCTTTTCGCTTCTGGATATTATGAACCCTGGACACCAGACCCCGCATCTCTTCTAACTGCATCAAAGGACAACCCAGTAAGATATGCACGCTCTCTTGTCCTGTCTGCAATTGCATATTATGAAAGTGAAGGCATCGCGGCAACAGCTGCATACTATAACGATCCCGCAAGGGTAGATGGACAATGGTACGTATTTATTACGGGTGAGAATGATATCTTCGTTGCACATCCAGTCCGACAGGATTTTACGGAGAATCCAACTGACCTTAAGGACATCGTCGGTTCTGATGGATATGAACTCGGCATCGAAATTGCCAAAGCGACAGGAACAGGACACTGGGTGGATTATCTATGGCCAAATCCTGAAAGTGGAAACGAAGAACAGAAACGGACATGGGCAATTCGCCATGACGGTTATCTGTTTGGAACAGGATATTACCAACCCATTTCAACTGATTCACAGTAGTTAACTTAGATTAAATTATCCCTAAAAAGAACAGTGGCGAGGTATATTTACCTCGCCACTGTTCTTTAAAAAACAATATCAACCAAGATTTTACTTCTGATTTTCTGAAGGTTGAGGATCATCCGCTTCAAGTTTCTCAATCAATTCATCAATCCTATCCTCTAATTGATTAACCCTTTCTTTTAACTCACTAATCTCATTAGATTCATCCACTGTTTTCTTGGATGTATCAGGATTAATTTCAAGAACTTTCGCACCATCTTTTTCTATAATAATGGTAGCATTAGGATGTTTCTGCTCAAATTGTTTTCTAATTGCATCAACTAACGCATCAGAATCTGTGTCTTTGATGAGTTTTTCTATATGCAACTTAATATCTTCAATATCCTTTAAATTCTTCTCAAGGTTTTTAAAACTATTCTCAACGATTGCAGAACCGGAGGGATTAACTTTTATGACCTTGACACCACCCACACTAAAAGTTCCATTAGCATCCATCTGATAGTTCTTAAGAAGCTCCTTTATCTGCTTAGACAGCTCATCCGAATCAGCAGAGAGTTCTTTCGTAAGTTTCACGATCTTTTCTGTGAGTTTATCAACTTCAGCTGAGTCTAAAAACTTCTTAGATAAACTGTTAATATCTTTTTTCAGTACTCTAATATTATTAGAATCAACTATGGTGGTCAAATCACTATCAATTTTGTCCTTAAGTGCTGTAATGATTACTGATAACTCCCCAACATCTAAATCCTTACCCTTGATAATCTTTGATTTCACATCAGGGATTATTGTATAAATTCCCCAACCATCTTCTCCATCTATCTTGAAAGAATCAACGACCTTAACTTCAACATCCTTGATGTTTTCAAGTTCTTTATACAATTCCTCTATTTTCTTCGTTAACTTTTCAAAATCAGGAGTCTTCCTATCAGACTCATCATCTGTAAGTTCCTTAGCGGATTCTGTGATTACCTTTACCTTCTCATTAATCTCATCAACCTTATTCTCAACTTCAACAACATCCGTTTGATTATTTGTGTCTTCATCAGACTCGGTACTATCTTCATTAATCTCAGTTTCATGCGGTGTCTCAGATTCTTCAGTCGTGTTTGCATCTTCAGGTGTTCCAACATCTGAATTAACCATGAATGCAGTCACTCCCAGAAGTAACACAAGCATGAACATAGCGAATAAACTTCTTATTCTCATCTTATGCTCCTTTTATGTTGACTATAAAAAATCTAAACAAACTCGGTAGGTTCGGTTTCCTAACCGAACCGGACTATAAAATCTATACAAACCTGGTAGGTTCGGTTTCCTAACCGAACCGGACTATAAAGAAAATTAGCGATTGGATCAGTGGAATCTTCCAATCTTCCAGCCTTCCAGCCTTACTCCCTTCCAGCCTTCAACCTTTAAGTTTTATACACTAATTATTGAAAATAGTTCAATTTTTTTCGGAGCGTCTCATCAACTCAAGAATTGCAGTTATCGCCTTATCTGCATCTTGGAGTCTGTTTGTGGAAGTATCTGAGTCAAATGAATGCGTTATTGCATCTTGCAACTCTTTCATCTTTATCAGCGTGAGAATACCGTTCTCTTCCATATAGTGATAGGTGTTATATCGTCTTGGCAGACGGTGTGTTTTATGTGTAAATTCCAAAACGAATACGTTTCTGCCACTACTTGCAGCTTCACAGACCATAGAAAAACTGTCTGCACTCACGATTAGGATATCGCTCAATGCAAGAATCGCCTGATACGGGTCGTCTATTGTAGATACTGTATCGGGTGTGACAAAAATTGGACACCACTCCTCTTTTTCAAAGTTCGACATCAGAAATTGTGTTACTTCAGGAGGTGTGCGACGAGAAGTTGTCAGCAGAATTTGTAAGCGGTGAGTAGTTGCGAGGCTCTTACACACACTATATAATTCTTTTGCATCCGCCAATGAAATAGTCTCGTGTTTATCTGTTCCACCAATCAGCAGACCGATACGTCTTTGGTGCTTTAATTTCAGGACGTTCTGAAGAATACTTCGTTCAGAATTCAGTGCTTTCGCAGAAATAGGATTTGGGGTACCGATAGTTTGGCAGATGGTCGGTCTGTTTTTCTGTTTTTTCCAATACACCATTGGGAGTATGGCGAGGTTAAAATGACGAACGCCTAAAGGAGAAGGACGTAGGCAGGTGACAGTCTTGGAATTTAGCAATCTCCCCAGAAGCAAATTGACTGAGGCTACTGATGAACCTGTAGAGAGAACCAAGTCTGCTTCTTGAAGGAGGTATAATGAATTGTAAGAATCGGAATCAAGACACTGTCGCAAGAGACCATGAACGAGGGAGGCTGGTAACGCTATTCCCCCAAACACACACATGAATACCCGCAGTAAGTTATCACGCCATTTGCTTTTAAATACAATATCAATCCATTCTGAATCACAATCAGGAATATTTTGGATGATACCCAGGGATTGTTTATAATGTCCTGGTTTCTTATCACTTAAGACGATTATTTTCATAAATGATGGTAGCGATAAAAATGGTCAGTAGCTTCATGAAAGGCAGAATGGCACAGAGATAAGGACTCTGTGCCATCCCTGAACTCTGACAAGTTCAGGTTGCCATAGTTTGTGATAAATGTATCAGTTACGCAGGTTTATGTCAAGTATATCACGACATAAACATTGAAGTTAACAATACGTTATCACAGGGACCCATAATAATAGTGTTGATTTTAACGTATAAGATAAAAGCAACGTATAATTTATTATGAGAGTTTAGTAGTGGGAGATAGAGCCTTCTACCTCCCTGGCAACCTTTGTATAAGTTATAATAACATATCTATTTTTGTATGTCAAGTTTAAATTTATACTGACTTAGCCAGTTTTTAGAAGTATGTTTTATCCTGAATGAAACAATGAAGTTGCCGGTTGCCATTAGTCGTTGTTTGCCTGCTGTGAAACAATAGTAGTGTATGATTGACTTTCTCACGCTAGCTATATGAAAACACTGATAAACAAAGGTATTCAGAAAAACTGGGGCAAGTCAGTAAAAACTGGCATCAAAGACACGGAATATCTCTGTTGAGACCGTTATTTTGTTGGTTTTATAGAAGTATCCAGAAATAGGTATATATATATATTACGCAAATCCGATATATCCTGCGATGAAGAACACTGCGAAATAGTGGACGAGTGGATTTACTTCTTTATGGCGTCCAGTGACTATCTTCAAAAACGAGATAGAAATAAAACCGAATGCGATTCCATCCGTTATACTGAAAGAGAGTGGCATCATAAACACGGTCAACGCAGCGGGGATTGCCTCAGTAAAATCATCCCAATTGATATTCACGAGGTCTTTTAGCATCAAGCCACCAACAACAATTAGGGCAGGACCGATAATTGGATGGAGTTGCATAGTTGATGTTACAGGATTATTACCAATGACTACAGTGTGATCAAATAGAACTTCCCCACCAACAATTTTAATTAGAGGTGAGAAAAATATAGCAAGTAACATCAAAAACCCAACAACAACTGCGGTGAGTCCGGTACGTCCTCCCTCAGCAATACCGGTAGCACTTTCAATATAACACGTAACCGTTGAAGTTCCGAGACATGCACCACCAACTGAACCGATCGCGTCTGTCAAGAGGGCTTGTCGGCCTTTGGATAGTTTACCATCATCAAGGAGGCCCGCCTCATGACCTGTGGCAGTAAGTGTGCCGATACTATCGAACATATCCACAGAAAAGAAAACGAAAATAATTGGAATTAACTCAACCTTACTAAAAATGTCTGGAAAACGTAGTTTAAAAAACGTTGGATCTATGGGTGGAGGGGCAGAAACGACACCATTGAATTTGACAATTCCAAAGAGTAAAGATAGGATAGTTGTCGCGAGAATTCCCATTAGAATAGCTCCCTTTACTCGATGAGCCATAAGTGTCAATGTAATAAGTATACCAAAGATTGCTACCAGCACCGGTTTTGAGTGGAAATCGCCGAGTGCAACAAACGTAGCACCGTGTAACGTAACGATACCACTCATTTGCAAACCGATTAACGCGATAAACACGCCTATTCCGACCGCAATAGCATTGCGTAGTGAAGAAGGGAGGGCATTCATTACGGCAGCACGCAAACCGACAAATGAAAGTATCGCGAACAGCATGCCCGATATGAAAACGATGCCTAACGCATCTTGCCAAGGCAAGTTCAAGTCTTTTCCTAAGCAAACCTCAAAAACAAAATAGGCATTGATACTCATCCCTGGTGCGAGAGCAATAGGATAATTCGTTAGAAATGCCATCAAGAATGTCGCGCCTGCACTTGACAGACAAGTTGCCATCATTACAGCGTCTGCATCCATACCTGCTTTCGCTAAAAGGGCAGGTTGGAAGAATATAATGTATGAGAGAGACATGAATGTTGTAAACCCAGCGACTATCTCTCGTCGAACAGAAGTATGGTTTTCTTTTATTTTAAATAACTTTTCTAACATAGCCTCTCCCCCTATTGTTAGTGAAATGCGATACAGTTAGTCTCTAATGAAAACTAAAGAAGATTATTGGAGATTTGAAACTGCGACCTGTGCCGTAGATCTCTATCTGATGCGATACCTCTACGGCACAGATCATAGTTTATTCAAAATACTACTTTAAACGCGCTTCTAAAGCATCTAATTCGTCTGACAAAGCCTTCGGCAGTCTCTCCTCAAACCGCGCATAGTGTTCACGGATTGATGCAATCTCATTTAGCCACTCTTCTTTGTCTACGTGCAGTAGTTCATCCATCTGTTCTTCAGTAACGTCGATGCCAGAGGTGTCAATTGCATTTTGCGCAGGCACATAACCTATCGGTGTTTCAGTAGCTTCCGCTTCGCCGTTGATCCGATCAACGATCCACTTCAGCACACGACTGTTTTCTCCGAAACCTGGCCACAACCACCCACCATCTTCATCCTTACGGAACCAATTGACATAGAAGATACGCGGGAGTTTATCCGCATCTGTTTTCTCACCCATCTCTAACCAATGTGCAAAGTAATCCCCCATATTGTATCCACAGAATGGGAGCATTGCCATAGGATCCCGTCGCAGTTCGCCAACTGTACCAGCAGCTGCAGCAGTTCGTTCTGAGGAAGCAATTGAACCAATAAACGTTCCATGTTGCCAATTAAACGCCTCAAACACAAGGGGAACAGTCGACGCACGTCTACCACCAAACAGAATAGCAGAAATTGGCACACCATTCGGATCTTCCCAACTCGGATCTATGATAGGACATTGTGATGCAGGCGTCGTATAACGTGAATTAGGATGGGCAGCAGTTTTTTCATCACCAGGATGCCATTCTTCACCAAGCCAACTTGTTAATGTATCCGGCACATCGTCACTCATCTCTTCCCACCAAACATCATTGTCTTCTGTCAGTGCGGAATTCGTAAATATAGAGTTTGAGGAAAGTGTGTGCATTGCATTCGGGTTTGTATCCATAGATGTCCCTGGAGCAACACCGAAGAATCCCGCTTCTGGATTGATCGCATAAAGCCTACCATCTTCACCAAATTTCATCCATGCGATATCATCTCCAATTGTTTCTGCTTTCCAACCGGGTATCGTCGGTGTTAGCATAGCAAGGTTCGTTTTTCCACAAGCACTCGGAAATGCTGCCGCAATGTATGTCTTTTTACCTTCAGGACTTGTTAATCCTAAGATAAGCATGTGTTCCGCCATCCAACCATCGTTTTTTGCCATAATTGAGGCAATCCGCAGCGCATAGCATTTTTTACCGAGTAATGCGTTACCGCCATATCCACTACCAAAAGACCAGATTGAACGTTCTTCAGGGAAGTGCACAATATACTTATTGTCGGGATTGCAGGGCCAAGAAACGTCCTTCTGTCCGGGTTCAAGCGGTGCGCCAACAGAGTGTAAACACGGCACAAAATCACCATCTTCCCCCAAAATATCCAACACCTCTTTACCCATGCGAGTCATAATACGCATATTTACCACAACATAAGGCGAATCACTTATTTCGACACCGATGTGTGAAATTGGTGATCCGAGCGGACCCATACTGAAAGGAACAACATACATAGTTCTACCTTTCATGCACCCCTTAAATAACCCCTTTAATGTTGATTTCATTTCTACTGGATCGTGCCAATTGTTTGTTGGTCCTGCCTCAGCTGGGGTTTTGGCGCAGATGTATGTCCTTCCTTCAACGCGAGCAACGTCTTCAGGATCAGAGCGTGCAAGGTAGCTGCCGGGTCTCTTATCCGGATTTAAACGAATAAAAGTCCCATTTTGCACCAATTGTTCACAGAGACGGTCATTCTCCTCTTGTGAACCATCGCACCAATAAATGTCATCGGGTTGGCACAGCTCCGCTGTCTCCTTAACCCAACTGAGCAGTTTACTATTGTTTGTCATTCAATTCCTCCATATTTTATTTCTCAAGATATACTAACACAAATTTACGATTGTTGCAATCAATTTCATGACAATACCTTCGTCAACATTCAACATTCTGTTAGATTGTGCCTTTATTTGTAGCACATTCTGTTAGATTGTGCCTCTTCATATCGGTTAAAAAGCAGCACCTAACTTCACATGCACTTTCCCACGCAGGGCAGAATCACCAGCAGCCAGACCGTAATCCAATTGGATAATACCCCCTTTAGATTCAAGTCTCGCACCGATACCGTACCCGACTCGGAGTTTGTCAAACTCTGACGGTTTATCCACGAAAGTAACCGAACCCATATCCAAAAAAGCAAATATCTGAGAATTCCTTCCCATCAGGAATCGGTATTCGAACGTAGCATTAGCACGACGAGGGCCAGAAAACCAATCCTCATCATAACCTCTTAAAGAATTAACACCACCCAAATAAAAGAGTTCTGTTGGAGGGATGTTTATTCCCCATGCCGATGCACCGTGTATCTCTATAGCGATGATTTGGTTTTCCCAAGTCTGAAAATACTGCTGAACATCAAGCCACAGTTTTCTGAGTCTGAAGTCACTTCGTGATACCTCAACTGCGATACTGTCTCTTCTACCTTCTGTTGGATTTAGATAATAGTCTCGTGAATCTCTGGTGAAACGCAAGGAAACACTATATTTAGATCCGTTATGTTTATGCAGGTTTACAGTATCAGGCAAAGTACTCTGCATGTTATCAATAGGATTCATGTTATCAATAGAATTAAGGGGGGTTGGTATTG
The DNA here is from genome assembly GCA_022824835.1 of Candidatus Poribacteria bacterium. Classification (GTDB taxonomy): domain Bacteria; phylum Poribacteria; class WGA-4E; order WGA-4E; family WGA-3G; genus MSPOR6. The sequence continues at coordinate 44,172 of JAJDZB010000043.1, forward strand.
TACCTTGTGAAATTAAACTGTCATAACGAATCTGTTTATATCCAAAAATAATTTCGCTTTTATAGAATTTTCCAAACCTTGTATTACCACTAATGCTACCCGACCTTTCCTCTGATTCTGCATCATTGAATTGATTACGTTGTTTGAGTTGACTATATGAGAATCCTAAAGAGATAGGTCTACCGAGTATCCACGGTTCAGTATATCCGATACTAAGCGATCTCAACAAACCCGATTTCCAATAAAAATTGAAATTGCGTCCAGTACCAAAGAGATTAGTCTCACTGAGTTCAACCACTCCCGTAAGTTGCGGAACATTATCAGAACCTTCAACGGGGGGTGCATATCCCAGTATCCCAATTAACCTACCCGTCCGCGCTTCAGTAACCTTCGCATTAAAGATTATAGAGTCATCTGTCGGACCTTCCTCTAACATATTAGGTTGAATATGGTAGAAAAAACCTAAATTTCGCAAACGGTGGTAGCTCTGGTCAATCTTCCTCTGATGATACGTTTCGTTCACCTGCAATGGTATTTCTCTGAGCACAATATGCGGTTTCGTCTTATGTAATCCGCTTACCTTAATCTCACTCAACCTAACAAGTGCTCCTTCGTTGATTTTCAATGTAAAATAGATTCTACCATCTGCAGGTGAGAGATGCGTAATAGTCGGTGCAATTTCAACCTTCGGATACCCATGTTCGCTATATAGAAGCTGTATTCTTTCAATACCTTGCTCAAGAGATGTTTTCGTAAAATAGTTCCCGTTGTGCAGACGCATTTCCTGCAAAATATCAGAATTAGACAGCAGTTTATTACCTGAAAGTGAAAAATCACCATAACGGAGTCTCTTACCTTCACGGATTCTTGTAATTATTGTCAAACGGGAATTATCGCCTGTATGCGGGGTAGGAACAGGCAAAACCTGTGCAAAAACATAACCATCATGTCGATAGGATGACACTATCCTATTGAGTCCATCACTAATTTCATTTCGTGAATAAATCTTTTTAGGCTTCCAACCAAAAAGATCACGTAACTTTCTCTGACTGAAATGTTTGTTACCATCAAAACTTATTTTTGTAATATTGTATAGAGGTATGGAGTCAATATCAGTAGGGACGTCTTCTGTTGAATCACTTTCCGTTGTAGATACGTCCTCAATCCCATAGATATCTTTAGTTTGGGAAGTAAGACAGAAAATGAGAAAGCAGAGTACAATCGGTAGAAAAATGGATTGAAAAAATCGCATGGAATGGATACCTATTGGAATGTTGGTAAATCTATTTTAACATGAACATAAGGGATATGCAAATTTCAGTTTTCCAAAGAGGTTCGTAAAGTTATTGTCACTATAAGTGTCAATTTTGGGATTTCCTATGTTCTTAATAGTAGTAGGCACTCTCCGAGTGCCGTCTCTTACACACCCATCCAAAAGGTATAAATTGACAAACCGAGTTTTTTGTGATATTATATTTAAAATAAGTAGAAAGGATTACATCCCATGTCAAATGTCTTTGAGATCCTGCAACAGCGAGGTTTCGTTCAACAGTGTACTAACGAAGAAATCGTATCACGTCTACTCACTGAAACGCAGATAGCATATTATGTCGGTTTTGACCCAACAGCAGATAGTCTACACGCAGGTAGTCTTGTCCCAATAATGGCGATGGCACATCTACAGCAGGCTGGTCATAAACCCATTGCGATAATAGGCGGCGGCACCACCATGATCGGTGACCCGACAGATAAAACCGAAATGCGACCTATGATCTCTGCTGAACAGATCGAAAAAAACGGCGCACGTATACTCAAACAACTACAACGTTACATCCAATTAGATAACGCAGCAGGACTATTCCTAAACAATGCTGAATGGCTGCTTTCACTAAACTATGTAGAATTTCTACGCGAAATTGGTAGACATTTTCGCGTCAACGAAATGATGCGCGCTGAAGGATATAGACAAAGACTTGAAAGGGAAATGGGACTCTCTTTTCTCGAATTTAATTACCAACTCTTACAAGCTTATGACTATCTACGGCTATTTCAGGAACATAATTGTGTGCTACAATTGGGTGGGGATGATCAATGGGGAAATATACTTGCAGGTGTTGACCTCGTAAGGAGAGTTGAAGGTGAACGCGTACACGGATTAACATTTCCACTACTAACTACCGCTGGCGGCGCAAAAATGGGTAAAACTGTAGGCGGTGCTATATGGTTAGATCCAGATAAAACAACGCCTTATGAGTTCTATCAATACTGGATCAACACCGACGACCGAGACGTTGAACGATTCTTAGCATTTTTCACTTTCTTGCCAATGGAAGAAGTAAAAAGACTGGGAAAATTGGAACATGATGAGATAAGAGAAGCAAAAAATATACTGGCTTACGAAGCAACAAAACTCGCACACGGTAAAGAACAAGCCGACAGATCACAAGAAACTTCACGGGCTGCTTTCGGAGGAGAAGGTATAGACCTTGACGCAATGCCAACTACCACAATATCCAAAGACCACCTGGAAGACGGTATACCTATCATCCAACTTTTTCATGAAGCCGGTTTAGCAAACTCACGCAGTGAAGCACGTAGACTCATAGAACAAGGTGGTGCTTATGTTAATGAAGAGCAACAGAAAGATATAGAAATCGTAATTGATACAAATTCCTTAAAAGACGAGGCTTTGCTCCTACGCGCCGGTAAAAAACGATACCACCGTATTCTTCTAAATTAAATTATTTGACATAACCCCAAATTATATGATATAATACTTTGATGATGTAGTTTAATTAAACTTTTTCTCTTGTATTACGTTTTATCTACTAATTATATTACAGTTTATACTACCAACTAAGGTATTCAGGATTTCATAGATGAAAAAACTTGAACACATTGCCTACATTTCAGCGCACAAGAATAGATCCCAGTCCATCCGGACAAATTCACGGGATCACGCTTTATACTTTTGGGCATATTTTACGACCTTATTATACCCGTTTACGCACTGCGGGGGTAGGTAGTGATAGCCTAAAAGAAGGCTAAAAGCAAGACAGTATAAGTTACAATGGATTTCACGCTTCACCCCCAACGTCGAAAAACTTCGGTGTTGGGTTGTTTTATTTAATAATAAGCGTGTTGACGAATTCAGTCTTTTCGGAGGATTTTTAAAATTATGGTTATTGTCACCAAACCGGATGCAACGCCAGATCAAATTGATAAGATAGTCAAAAGGGTCGAAGGCGTGGGTTTGAAAGCACAGATTTCGACGGGTGAACAACGCACCGTCATCGGTGTCATAGGAGATAAAACATTGCTTGGAGATATGCCAATCGGATCAATGTCCGGTGTCGAAAAAACGATGCCTATCACGGCACCCTATAAATTAGCGAGCCGACAGTTTCGGGAAGAACCCACCATCATTGCTGTCAACGGAACGAAGATCGGGGGACGAAAACTTGCGGTTATGGCAGGTCCCTGCGCAGTTGAGAGCACTGAACAGATTGTTACCATCGCAAAACACGTAAAAAATGCTGGCGCAACTTTTATTAGAGGCGGTGCTTTTAAACCCAGAACTGGTCCATACAGCTTCCAAGGCTACGGATTAGAGGCACTCAAGATGCTCGTCACCGCAAAACAGGAAACAGGATTAGGAATCGTAACAGAGGTAATGACACCAAGTGAAGTCGAAATCGTAGGGGACCATACAGATATCTTTCAACTCGGAACCCGTAATATGACAAACTTCTGTCTATTGCGCGAAGTAGGCAGAGCACAAAAACCTGTCATACTCAAACGAGGATTAGCTTCAACAATCGAAGAATGGCTACTCGCCGCCGAATATATACTATCTGAAGGAAATACGGATGTCATCTTATGTGAACGCGGAATCAGAACCTTTGAAACACATACACGCAACACGCTTGACCTCAATGCTGTACCAGTAGTCCATCAATTAAGCCATCTACCTATTGTCGTTGACCCTAGCCATGGAACAGGAATCAGAAGCCTCGTAAGTGATATGACAAAAGCATCCGTAGCATCTGGCGCAGATGGATTATTGCTGGAAGTACATCATGATCCTGACCATTCAATGACAGGAGACGGAGCACAATCACTCTTCCCTGAACAATTTGAAAAACTTATGCAAGAAATAAAACCGATCGCAATTGCTGTAGGACGTGAAATATAGTTCAAGATTGAAACGAATATACCAAACTACTTTTCAAGGTACACCTAACCTTATGGGAGGATAAAATGGTGGATGACTTTGAATCAAAACAGGAAAAGGTCTATATTTTTGATACAACACTCCGGGACGCTGAACAAACACCCGGGGCCGCACTCGGTATTGAAGAGAAATTGGAGATCGCTAAACACCTCGCAAAACTAAACGTTGATGTCATCGAAGCCGGTTTCCCAATTTCTTCTCCAGGTGATTTTGATGCTGTTGAAAGAATATCACACGAAATAGAAGGTCCCGAAATCTGTGCACTTTCACGCGTTGTGGAAAAAGACATTACGGCTGCATGGAAGGCTATTAAAGACGCACAACGGGCACGCATTCACACCTTCGTCGGCACATCAAATATCCACATGGAAAGGATTACAAGAACGACTCCTGAACGCACATTGGACATGGCTGTTGACGCAGTTGCTTACGCAAAGAGTTTATGTAAAGATCATCCAGACGCAACTGTAGAATTCTCACCAATGGATGCTGGACGTACCGAACTGTCATATCTATATAAAGTCGTAGAAGCAACTATTGACGCGGGTGCTACTGTTGTAAACATACCCGAAACAGTCGGGTGGACAGTACCGACAGAATTTAGCAATCTCATTGCGGGAATCATGGGGAATGTAGCAAATATTGATGACGCGATCATAAGTGTACACTGCCACAACGATTTAGGGTTGGCAGTAGCGAACAGCATTGCCGCAATTGAACAGGGCGCACGACAAGTAGAATGTACAATTAATGGACTCGGAGAACGCGCAGGTAATACTTCACTTGAAGAAGTCGTAATGGTTATACGAACACGGCGCGATTACTTCAAAAGATACTATACTGATATAAACACGAAAGAAATTGTTCCTATTAGTAAACGGGTTAGTCGCACGATGGGAATTCCGGTCCAACCCAATAAGGCTATTGTGGGAGAAAACGCATTTGCACACAGTTCCGGAATACATCAAGACGGCATCATAAAGTCCCGCGTAACCTTTGAAATTATCGATCCAATAGAAATTGGGTGGAAAGAGAGCCAGATTATTCTCAGTCCACGTTCCGGACGAAACGCACTGAAACATAAACTAAACGAACTCGGCTACGAATTAGATAAGGAACAATTAGAGAAAGTCTATGAGAGATTCCTGCAAGTTGCTGATAAGAAAAAAGCAATCCATGATGCTGACTTGGAAGCTATTATGAGTGACGAGATACGTTATGTTCCAACAACTTTCGAACTCGATTATATACAAGTTGTCAGCGGAACAAAAATTGCATCTACTACTACCGTCGGTATTAAAACTGAAGAGGGGTTAATAGAAAACGCTTCTACAGGTGAAGGTCCTGTTGATGCTGCATTCAAGGCAATTAACCAGATCGTAAAAATTGACCTTAACCTCATTGACTATCAGATCCGTTCAGTAACTGAGGGTGAGGATGCCATTGGTGAGGTCATGCTAAAGGTACAGGACAACGGAAAGATCATCACTGGAAACGGGGCAAGCACTGACATCATCGAAGCGAGCGCAAAAGCTTATGTTCACGCTGTCAATAAATTAATACAACTCCGTTCTGAGGGGTAACTATTGTTACAGTAAAATATAAAAATTTGTGAACAACCCCGGTAGGTTCGGTTTCCTAACCGAACCGGTTTTGTACCACTTACGTTCATAAAGATTTTCGCTATTGTTTAATCGATATCATGAATCTTGAGGACTAAAATATCTTGATAACAATTTAGGTGTATGCTATTATCTATCTATTACAAAATTCCAATCCATTGTCGGTAGGTTCGGTTTCCTAACCGAACCGATGGAGAGTGTCCAAGTAATTCTAAAATCTACTATATCTATCTATTACGTAAATCCAATCCATTGAATACATGAGGAGACATACATGGCTGTTTTTCTACATACACGTGTCCGAGTCAGCAATCTTGACGATTCTATCAATTGGTATTGTGATCATTTGGGGTTTAAAGTCAAGAGTCGCAGTGACAAATCACCAGCAGGTAATCAGATCGTCCACCTTGAACTCCCAGGAAACGCACATACCTTAGAACTAACATACTCACCCGATTATGACCTTCAGGTTCAGGAAGACCTAATGCATTTTGCCATTGGCGTTCCTGACCTTGTGGAATTCTGTGATGTTTTGGAAAAAGCAGGTTTGGAGATTTGGCCCGACGAATGGAAAAAACAATTCACTTCCGGTGGAATGAAAATGGCTTTCATCACAGACCCAGACGGTTATGAAGTTGAACTCTTAGAACGCAAAGACGCAGCAGGCGATCAACTCGACGTCCTCAAAGAATCCTAATCAAAACTGGGACCTCAATAGGCTTCAGACAAAAGGCCAGAACCGATCCCAAGCAGTCATCCAATCCTTTGCGTGAATTTCAACAGTCAACGGACCGGTGATTTCAACACCTGTTCTTCCCTTAAAGTCTGAAAGTTTTTCAACATTGGAAACTTCAATCTTGATAGTTGTGGGTTGACTCGGCACATAAGGACGCACCTTGTCTAATTCTTTGAGTGCTTTTTCTGTAGCAGCTTCAATCATATCTCTTGCACGTGCTGGTGGAATCTGTCTTGCGCTGTATCTACTAAGACCTTTTTTGACGGCTACAGTTGGAAGTGTGTCACCTAAAAGTTCTTTCGCTTCTCGGCAGACCGCGGAATCACCAGTAACCAACGCGATAGGCACACCGTAGTGACCATTAAGTGCTGCATTGACACCAGTCTCTCCAACAAGATCATCGTTAAACCAAAGGTTTCTATATTGGACTGTAGAAATAGTGTGGCACAGCACACCGTCAGGAGTACCGTTGCGTGCATGCATGCCAATCAACAAACATGCATCACAACCCGTTTTCCACATCTCATCATATCGCCCCCAACCATGATGTGCTACCCATTCACAATCGGGATGTATTTTCTCCGGGATAAGGGAATTAAATGTCCAACCTTTTCCTGCACCGTGGCAATCTACGACTACGATCTCATCTGCTCCAGCAGCCTTTGCACCCCGCACAGCAGCGTTGATCTCTTCTGTATACAAACTTCTGCACTCCTCAAACATCGCAGCACCACCTTCAACCTGATCCCAAACGACTATACCGCTAACACCTTCCATGTCAGACATGATCAATACACGCATAACATCAATTCCACCTTATTATATACATTCTGTTTTGTGCTGAGTATAGACCAAACCGCGTTAAGAAGCAAGGTTAAATTGAGACGGTATAGTCTTCTGTTAATGACGTTACACAATATACACATCTATAAAGGTTATAAGAAAAACTGGTATGAATAAAACTCGTGAGGATTTAACAGAGGGAAGCATACTAAAACATCTGTTTAGACTTGCTATACCGATAACATTCGGATATATTCTTCAAGATGCATTTAACATTGTTGATATGATCTTTGTAGGTAGATTGGGACCTGCTGCAATTTCCGCCGTGGGTGTGAGTGGAAACCTGTTGCGTTTAGTAGGTGTGTTCTCTCTCGGTATCTCAACAGGTGCTGGGATTATGGTGGCACAATATCTTGGCGCAAGAAACTTTGCACAAGCTGGACATGTGGCAAATCAAGCGATCATATTAGCTTTCATCTTCGCAATTGGGATAGGAATTTTAGGATATCCTTTAGCTGAATTTGGCATTCGGACATTGAGAATTGATGACCCTGACATAATACAGCTCGGAACCACTTACATGCATATTATTCTCGTCGGAATCAGCACAATGTTCCTATCCATGACACTCGGTTCAATCTTTCGTGCTGGCGGCGATGCTGTCACACCCATGATAGTATTGGTCTTCTCAACCCTTATCAACATCGTGCTTGATCCGTTGTTGATATTCGGTTTATGGGGTTTCCCTGAACTTGGCGTAGCAGGTTCTGCGTATGCTACACTCATCGGTAGAGGTATCGGTGTTCTTATACTCTTATTCCTATGCTGGCGTGGACGAGCACCCATCTCATTTCGACACGTGCAGTATAGACCAGACCTAATTGAAATGCTTGACATTTTTAGGTTAGGCATATATAGTTCAATGCAAGGTTTCTGGCGTCATGTGTCACGATTAGGCTTCTTATGGGTAATAGGTCCGTATGGTAAGTTCGCTGTCGCAGCATATACACTCTGTATGCGTTTACGTATATTAGCAATGAATCCTGGATTCGGTGTAGCAAACGCTGTTGCACCAGTTGTTGCTCAGAATTTAGGGGCAAGGAACATAGAAAGAGCCGAAAAAACAACTCACATAGGTAACCTTTTAGGCACATCGCTTATGACGGGAATAGGTATAATATTTCTGCTATTCCCACAGACGTTTCTTAGAGTATTCACTGATGATGGGGAAGTGATTAAAATTGGAAAAGCTTTTCTACAATGTTTATCACTAACATTCGGATTTATCGCTTTCTCCTTAGTTCTGGGTAAAGCACTGAATGGGGCAGGTGATACATTATCACCCATGTTAATTACACTCGCCGCACAACTGGGAGTCGGTTTAGGATTTGTAATTCTATTGTCTAATTTTCTCGGTATAATCGGAATCTGGATCGGAATTGCTCTCTCAAATGTTGTCCAAGGCGGTGTCATGTGGCTTTGGTATCGTACGGGTAAATGGAAAACTATTAACGTGATTAAAAAAGGTAGATGATTTACTACCAGAAAGGAAATTGTATTAATATGGACAAGGGTTTTGAGAATCCCCAACTCGTTATCACAGTTGACGAGTTGATGAACAATCTTGATGATAAAAATATCTGTATAGTTGATACACGTCCAACACATGAATATTTAAATGGACATATTCCAGGTGCATTACATTTGGATTTATTCGGTTTAAGCCTTATCAATACAACACAAGAGATGTTTGATGCATTTATGTGGATGATAGCATATCTGTTTCAACAACGCGGTATTGATCCTACAAAAACAATCATCTGGTATGAGGATATATCGGGAACACGCGCATCCCGTGGACTCTGGTTCTGTGAGTATCTCGGAATTATGAAGACGCGTCTACTGGATGGTGGTTACAAAGCATGGTTAGCTGCAGACGGACCTGTAAGCACAGAGGGGGTTATACCACCTGCAGTTGCACCGTTTACAGGAGAACCACAGAAACATTTGCATCTAAGTGCTGATTCAATTCATGAACAATTGAATCAGGATGACTTCATTCGATTGGATACACGCACCGATGATGAACACTACGGCAGAGTCGCTCGGGCTGAACGCGCGGGTGCGATTCCCGGTTCTATACATATTGAATGGCTCAACAATCTTGACGAGAATGGTGCTTTTAAACCAGCAGACCAACTCCGGGAATTGTATGAATCTGTTGGCATCACACCAGAAAAGCAGATAATGTGTTACTGACAGGGAGGATACCGTTCTTCCCAAACCTACTTAGCGTTACGCTTATTAGGTTATCCGAATGTAAGTAATTACATCGGATCATGGAAAGAATGGGGGGACCGGCTGGATTTGCCGGTTGAAATACCAACGTCATAGATGCGTCAATTTACTGGTTATCCCAAGCTGGTAGGTTCGGTTAGGAAACCGAACCTACCGACCTGGGAAAATCAGTAAAAACTGGAAACCGAAAACTTACATATCTCTGCCACTTCTATTGGACGCTCGTGGGGTAAGTAATGTCCAGAACTAGGGATCCATCTTATATGTATACTCGGATTAGATGGAATCCGCAACAATTCCTCTGTTGATTCATGCTTGCCCAATTCACCGTAAACTTCATAAATAGGTATTTTTGCATTTTCAAGAAAAGTCCAACCATCGAATTCCCTGACAGAACCCCAGAAACTACCCCAAACTCTTTCTATAAAACGTTCCCTTGTCATACCTGCTTTCCGCTGTATCTCTTTGATCTTCTCGTGAGATAATGAACCGTAAAATCGACCTGTATCAAATGCAGTTTTTGTAACGGATAGGCTTGTCCATCCTTCAAGCAAAACCAAGGCAGCAACACGCGCATCCCGTCTTGCTGCTTCCGTAGCAACCATCCCACCGAGACTGTGTCCCACCAGAACTATCTCCTGCACCTCTAAAGCATAGATAAGGTTTAGCACATCATCCGCAAGACAGTCTATTGTGAAAGGTTCAATTGGCGCGGGACTCCGTCCATGTCCCCGGAAATCAAGTGTTATGTAACGTTGTGCCATCGGTAATTCCGATATGACAAGATCCCAATCGGCTGAATCACATCCTGTACCATGCAGAAATAGCAGTGGAACCCCTGATCCTTCCGAATCGTAAAAAAACATCTCACCCCAGAATCGTGTAAGTGTCGCCGATTTCGTCATAACATTTCAGCTCAGTTAAGAAACTGCGCTTCTACCCTTTCTCCTGCCCTTAACGTTACACCAGAAGGAATTGTGATGAGACCATTTGCCAACACAAGGGAATGAAGTATTCCCGATCCTTGGGGACCCGTCGTTTTCGCAACGTATTCACCATTCTCTTTGGAGATAATAGCACGCATATAATTCACACGTCCATCGCTGTTCGTAACATCAGTCGTGAGAACCGCTTCAAAGGTCGGACGTAAGAGTTCAGTGTGTCCAGCCATTTTCAGAAGTGCTGGACGAACAAACAACTCAAAAACAACAAGCGATGACACAGGGTTACCAGGTAAACCAAAAATGGGTTTGTCATCAATAAACCCGTAGACTTGCGGTTTACCAGGTTTCATTGCAACTCGCCAAAAGTGCATCTTTCCTAACTTGGTCAACACATTTCTAACGACATCATGTTCACCGACAGAAACCCCACCACTTGTTATCAGGGCATCCGCCTGTGAAAGTGATTTCAAGAAGATCTGTTCTGTCTTATCTGCATCGTCGGGTGCAATACCCATATCTATAGGTATCCCACCAGCATTCTGAACCTGTGCGTAGAGACCGTAACGATTGCTATCGCGTATCTTACCCGGTTTCAGTGTTTCGCCAATAGGCATGAGTTCATCACCCGTTGAGACGATTGCTATTTTAGGTTTACGATATACTTCTACCGACGCACAATTGAGCGACGCCATCATGGATATTTCAGGTGGATGCAGGATCTTTCCATTTGACATGACACAATCTTTCACCTTGACGCTTTCACCAGTGAAGCGTACGTTTTCAGATTTATCAACACTTTCAAAGATCTGTACAGTATCGCCATCAAACTCAGTTACCTCCTGCATAACAACTGCGTTTGCCCCGTCTGGCATCATCGCTCCTGTCATTATACGTGCCGCACTCCCGGATGATACCTTTTTTTTTGGTGCAAATCCGGCAGCGATAGTCTCCACGACCGATAAGACAATTGGATTCTCTTTAGATGCGGCCTTTACATCTGATGATATAACAGCAAACCCATCCATCGCTGAATTATCAAAGGGTGGGATATTATCAGAGGCATAAAGATCCTCTGCAAGAACATAACCTGAACATTCAAGTATCTCTCTCTGTTCTGTTTGTAAGACATCAAGTGTGTCTAACATCTGTTGCCGTGCTGCTTCAACACTAAGCATAAAATTCACTCCATTCAGTTGAAATCCTCATATTCTCAAACTACTTTGCATGACCAATGAGAAGTACCGCAGCAGGTAAAGAAGTATCTGCACTCCTTTGAAATGCCCAATGAATAGACGTTATATCTGTGTTAGATGCTAACATCTTGTAAGGTAGGGACCACGCTTTGAGTGTCGGCTCCAGGAAAGTTGCTACTGAGTCAACCCATTTTCCATTCTTATCTCTATTGTGATAACCACGATATCCGATAAACACAACAACCGGTATTTTCATGTTGTAAACAGTGCCGCGAAATGCATCACCCGATTCAAGGAAACCGGTATTCTGTATTATAATCACAGGTTTTTTGCCACCGACAAACAACCCCGCAGCCAACGCAAATGCTTCACCTTCCCGGCTTACAGTGATGACTTCAATATCCGGTTCTTTACGCAACCGTTCATATAGCTGTGCACTACCGTTATCCGGAACACCAATTGCATGCGTAATATTCTGTTGTTTGAGTGCTTCAACTATTTTTTGAGATGAAACCACAAAATGTCCCCATTGATTGATGTGCTGCTATGTCCTTACTTTCTACCTTCAACTAAGGCGTCAACAACGGATGGATCAGCAAGTGTAGACGTATCACCAAGATCCGATACGTCACCCTCTGCAATGTTACGTAATATTCGTCGCATGATTTTACCCGAACGCGTCTTCGGTAAAGCAGGCGTAAATTGGATTTTGTCCGGCGTTGCGATAGGTCCAATATGCTGTCTGACAGCCTGTTTTATACCTGTTTCTACATCCTCTGAAGCAGTTTCACCTGTCATAAGTGTTACGTAAGCATAGATACCCTGACCTTTAATATCGTGTGGATAACCGACAACCGCAGCTTCGGCAACCGCGGCATGTTGTCCAATCGCGCCTTCAACTTCTGCGGTGCCTAATCTATGTCCTGAGACATTCAAGACATCATCCACGCGTCCAGTGATCCAGTAATAGCCATCTTCATCTCGCAAAACACCGTCTCCTGTCATGTAATAACCGGGAAACCTTTTGAAATAGACATCAATGAAACGTTCATGGTCACCATATACAGTGCGCATAATACCGGGCCACGCATGTTTAATACAGAGATAACCGGTAGCCGGATTACCAGCCACTTCATTACCTTCCTCATCTAAGATCACCGGTTCAATGCCAAAAAACGGGAAGGTAGCTGAACCAGGTTTCAACGTGGTCGCTGCAGGGAGAGGCGTAATCAGAATACCACCGGTTTCAGTCTGCCACCAGGTATCAACAATCGGACAACGTTTCTCTCCAACAACGTTATAGTACCACAACCATTCCGGTTCTTTTATCGGTTCACCGACAGTGCCTAATAGTCTGAGTGTAGACCTATCATATTTTTCTACCCATGTATCCCCTTCTTTCATCAATGCACGTAATGCAGTAGGGGCAGTATAGAATAGGTTGATTTTGTGTTTCTCTACCACCTGCCAGAAGCGTCCATAATCAGGATAGTTTGGGACACCTTCAAACATCACAGTGATTGCACGATTAGCAAGCGGTCCGTATATGATATATGAATGACCCGTAATCCACCCAATATCTGCTGTGCACCAGTAAACATCCCCCTGATGATAATCAAAAATCTGCTGATGCGTATACGATGTATAGACGAGATACCCGCCAGTCGTATGGAGAACACCCTTCGGTTTACCTGTAGAACCCGATGTATAGAGAATAAAGAGCGGATCCTCAGCATTCATCTTCTCAGGTTCACATTCTGTTCCAGCGTCAGCCATAGCTTCGTGCCACCATACATCCCGTGAAGAATCAAAGTCTACTGTGTCCCCTGTCCGTTTTACAACGACCACAGACTCAATTGAAGGACATTCAACGACTGCCGCGTCAGCGTTTGCTTTCATTGGAATATCGCTTCTTGCACCACGCATTGCAGTATCTTGTGTGATTAACATTTTACATTCGGAGTCATTGATTCTATCCCGAAGAGATTCAGCAGAGAATGCACCAAAAACGATAGAGTGAATCGCACCAATTCTTGCACAAGCCAACATCGCGACCGCTAATTCCGGGATCATCTGTAAATAGATACAGACACGATCACCTTTTACGATACCGTTAGATTTCAGCACATTGGAAAACTTTTTTACCTCCACAAGAAGTTCGCTAAATGTATATTGCTGATCTTCCTGAGGGTCATTTCCTTCCCAAATGATTGCCGTTTCCTCTCCATGTCCGTTTTCAACGTGCCTATCAACACAGTTATAGCAAGCGTTCAGTGTTCCCCCTTCAAACCATTTAATCTGTGCATTGACAAAATCGTAGTCACTTACAGTATGCCACTTCTGATACCACGTCAACCGCTCAGCGATCTGTGCCCAAAATGTGTCTGGGTCTTTAACCGATTCAGCATACAATTCTTGATATGCTTCTAAGCTGCTGACGTGTGCGTTCTCTATTGGATATGATGTCTCCGATGGTGGGAAAATGTTGTCTGCCATTTTTTTCTCCTATTATAAACAATCCATAACTAAATTTAATCATATTCTGATTACAAGCATTCTATCCTAATTATGCGATTTTGTCAACAATTGAATCACATGAATCTGTCATTATTCTTGACAGTAATGTTGCAGTATGGTATACTTTTAACTATCAATTAACTGGCAATCATCTGATGTCTTGGAGTTGAAATGTTATCAAAAAATCGTATACTATTAATTCCTTTCCAAATTGCTATAGGTGTTGTTGTTGTTCTGTCTGGACTTCTCGTATACCTGTTTGTTGTTAAGAAGTTTATTTGGGAAGTACTTATCGCTGAGAGAATAACACACGGGTTTTGGGTAGCACTCCTCTTGATACTCTCAATAGGAATTACCTATGGATTTATGGTTGTTGGAACAACTGAGGGTATAAGATACATCGGACGAAAATTCAACCTTGAAGTTCCGTTCAAGCCAGTTTGTTCAGGTGCTTTCTTAGGCGCACCCGCTGTCGTCGGATTAGTAGCACTATTGAATGTACCCTGGGGGATCTTTGGCAATCAGAATATAATTGTCAATATGATTGTCCCTATCCTTGCTCTAATATCTTACATTCTGTCATTACCGATTCGCGGTTGGTTCCTGATCGGGTTACCTATTGAGATATTGTATCTCTTAGCAATTCCCATCGGTGCCATTGTTGGTTACATAATATCAAAGAAAGAAGTATCAGTGATTGAACATTCTGAGGAATAATCTGTCTCTTGTATATTTGTACTCAGTCTTTTCTGTAGGCATTCCCGCCTCCAGAATGCATGTATAATTAGTTGTATATTTTACCATAATTAACTCTCACGAAACGCTTGTAGGTTGGAGGTTTGACCAACGCATGCAGTTTGATAAACCTAAAGATGAATGCGGAGTTTTCGGTGTATTTGGACACCCAAGAGCTGTTGAATTAACTTATCTGGGTTTACGTGCACTACAACATAGAGGTCAGGAAAGTAGTGGTATCGTTGTCTCTGATGGTGAGAGACTATCATCTCATCACGGCATGGGTCTCGTGGATGCTGTATTTAATTCTGAAGTTTTAAGTAAATTATCTGGAGACATCGCCATTGGACATAACAGATACTCAACAGCAGGAGCAAGCACCCTTGAGAATGCACAACCTTTGTTACGAAACTATAAGCATGGTGAGCTTGCACTCGGACATAATGGCAACTTGGTCAACGCACCAGAGATTAGAAAACACCTTGAAAATGGCGGTTCAATTTTCAGTACCAGTTTAGATACTGAGGTCGTTTTTCATCTTATCGCCAGGTCTAAACAGCATAGTTTGGAAGACAGGATATTCGATGCATTTCGTGCAGTGGATGGCGCATTTTCTATCGTCGTAATGGACAAAACGACGCTTATGGGGGCACGGGACCCACACGGTTTTCGTCCTTTGTGGATTGGAAAACTCGGGGATGCTTATGTACTCGCTTCTGAAACTTGTGCACTTGATGTTATTGAGGCAACACCAATACGAGAAGTAGAACCAGGGGAATTAGTTATCTTTCGTTCCAAATTCCTGGGATTAGAATCTTTCCATTTCTCATCACCAAACGATAAATTATCACAATGTATCTTTGAATTCATATATCTGGCACGACCAGATGGCATGATGTTTGGACAAGGTGTGAATAGCACCCGCAGAGAATTTGGGAAGCAACTTGCACGGGAACACCCCGTCAAAGCCGATGTCGTTATCCCTGTACCAGATTCGGCAACAATTGCCGCACTCGGATACGCAGAGGAATCTGGCATACCTTTTGACCTCGGTCTATCAAGAAATACTTATGTTGGACGATCATTCATGAACCCAACGCAAGATATACGCGAACTGATGGTTAAAGTCAAACAGAACCCTATACGAGAAGTACTTCAAGGTAAAAGGGTTATCATGGTTGATGATTCTATCATGCGAGGCACGAATAGCAGAAAACTTGTAAAAATTGTCCGACAGGGTGGCGCAACTGCAGTCCATGTCCGGATAGCATCTCCACCAAACAAATATCCCTGTTTCTACGGTGTGGATACACCGACAAGAGCAGAATTAATTGCAAGTAAACACACTACTGAAGAAATACGAAAATATATAAGGGCAGATAGTTTAGGATATGTCAGTATAGACGGCATGTTAAAAGCAGTGAAAGCACCAGACAATTTCTGCACATCATGTTTTGATGGAAGTTATCCAATTACGCTAAATGAACGTATCCCGCGTCAATTGCCATTAATTGTAAACTAACTTAATAGTAGTAGGCATACTCCGTGTGCTATCCTCAACTATGTCAAATCGTCGATTATCACCAGAATCAAGAAAAGAAAACCGTAATACTATCAAGAAGTCTCTTAGCACTGTCCAAGGGGCTTCTACACTAAAGATAGTGCTAATATATTCGGTCCTCGGTCTAATCCTAAATTGGGTACTGCCTACACTGATTCTTGGTGTAAGACCACAAATTCCTAAAGATCAGGCTGAGGTTTGGGGAACTACGATTGCTATGGCTATAACAGGTATATTATTGGTTGTTACTTTAGTGAAGGATATAATAATGCGTAAGCCTTCTCGACCACATGATAAAAATTCCACCACCCATGATAGAAAGGAAAAAGGTTAGAGCATCTTATGTCAAATCAGAAGTCATTGACCTATGCTGATGCAGGGGTATCTTTTGATGCCGAAGCAGCGGCTATGCAAAGAATAAAAACCCTTGTCAGAAAGACCTATAGACCGGAAGTCTTGAGTGATTTAGGTACATTTGGAGGGTTGTTTGCACTAAGTGAATACCGGCAACCCGTTCTTGTCTCAAGCACAGATAGTGTCGGCACAAAGTTGATGGTTGCATTTAAAGCCAACAAACATGATACAGTTGGTTACGATATAGTTGCACATTGCGGAAATGACATAGTTGTTCAAGGGGCAGAACCGCTCTTCTTCCTGGATTACATCGGCACTGGAAAAATGAATCCTATCGTAATTGAACAGATTGTCTTAGGTCTTGCCAATGGCTGCATAGATATTGGTTGCGCGCTTATCAGTGGAGAAACTGCTGAACTCTCAGGACTATATGCTCCTGATGAATATGATCTCGTCGGCACTATCGTTGGTGTCGTAGAAAGAGATCAGGTAATCACAGGAGAAAAAATAACGCATGGCGATAAGATAATCGGATTGATGTCAAACGGTCTACATACAAATGGATATACATTGGCACGCCACATTTTATTTGACCATTGTAAATATGAAATAGATACCTACCTTCCCGATATATCAACAACCGTTGGTGAAGAGTTACTCAAACCACACCAGAGTTATGTAAAACTGATCTTACAACTCATGCAAATGTGTGAAGTAAAGGGAATTGCACACATCACCGGTGGAGGATTACCAGCCAACATTTCACGAGTTCTCCCCGATGGATGCCAAGCAAAAATAGATAAGAATAGTTGGGAAAGACAACCTATCTTCTCATTACTACAACAAGCAGGAAATGTAGAAGAAAATGAGATGTATCGTGTGTTTAATATGGGAATAGGTATGGTAGTAGTTTTAGCATCAGAAAACGTTGATGTTGCGATAAATATATGCAAACAATATGATGCTGCTGCGATACAGATTGGTCAAATTGTACCTGGTAAAAAAGGAGTTGAACTATGTCCATGACATTCTTAAATAACGCTGCAATACAGGAATTAACAAATCTATTAGATAGAACACCGTTACCCGTTGTTATGAAAGCGTTTAAGGAGGTAAACGATGATGAAATCGCTGTTTTTCTATTATTAATGGATGTGGCTTCAACAGGATCCGACTCAACTGATCGTGAGGAAATCCGAAGGAAACTTGTACTTATTGGAGAGAATGAATCTGAAGAGGACAGTGAAGATGCACTGACAACTTACGCACAAAAAATATTTGCACAATTTCCCTTCAAGAGACAAGTTCAGGTTGCTGAAGCTATTTCTACAACCGAGATGATTGAAACTGAAGAGGCTGAACGGATATGGAACGAGATTAAAGGTAAGTTGAATGCAATTTTGGACAGTACGCTCTTTTTTGGGAATGCATCAAAAAACCTTGCCAGACTTTTAGGCAAGGTTAATATTGAACAACAGAATCAACTGATGGATGTCCTGCAGGAGAATCAACCTGGATTAATAGAAAAAGTCGCAGACCATCTTTATACATTTGACGATCTCAGCGAAATGCCAGATGAGTCCATCAAAACGCTAATTGAGGTGTTAGAAACAAATACACTCGCTCTTGCGTTATACGATTCCCCTACAGACATTCAAGACAGATTTTATGAGAACATGTCCAATGAACAAGCATCAGTTGTAGAAACTGAGATTGAATTACTTACCCATGAACAGACACAACTCAGCGTAACCGCACGTCAATCTATCGTAAATCTAATTCGCAATTTCGCTGGAAAAGGACTAATAAAAATGCGTTAAGTTGTAGCGCATTCTTCCAAAGTGTAATTTCGTGAACATCTGCTATTTTTTAAACTCGAACACTATAGGAAGGATAATAGTCATTTCAGCGTCCTTACCTTTTTTCTTACCAGGGATAAATCTCCATTTCTTCAATGCGCTTATAGCTGCATTCTCAAAACCAAATCCAAGATTTGTGAGTGCTACAATGTTTTTCGGGATGCCGTCTGTCCCGATTGTCGCTTGCAGTTTAACAGTACCTTCCTTCTCCGCCCGTTTTGCGTTCTGTGGATATATCGGATCTACCTTTTTTTTCACTTTTGGTGGTGAGCTCTCAAGATCGGACGTATCTATTCCTGGCACATCAAAAACTGGATTACTCGCTTCATTTGCCAAATTTGAGAGATCCGGTGAAACTGTCGGAACTTGTGTAGGACGATCAAGTTTTGGGGGCCCAACTGTCGTAATAGGTTGAACTGGATTTCTCATCCCCCTCGTAAGATTTATCCTGGGACCTTCTCTTAATCCAGGGGTTTCAGTGTTGAGTTCGGTGCCGTGCGTTGAAGGTAAAGTGAAACCGCTATCTCTCGGATTTAGTAGACTTGTATCCGTGAGCACTGTTGTTTCGATCGGTGCTTTTATCTCTTGTTGCTCTGCCTCAAAAGTCGGACGTTTTCGAACTGGCAACGAAGTGCGTTTTCTCAAGTCGAAATCTGGAGCAACCAATGCCGCATCAATCCTATCATCTTCAGATGAAATGCGATCTTTTATATATATGAAACCTAATAACAAAGCAAGACTTACATGAAGTCCAATAGAAAAAAATAGTGATAGAGAATTCCTACCACCGGTTTTCTGAAGCGTCATAGGGGGTGGTTTATTCTCAGCCGCAGTAACTATGCCATCCAATTGCCCCTCATCAAGACTAACTTTCATTAACTTAGAATTAACTTTCGGCTTTTTTCTTTCTGCTCTACGTCTCTGTAATTGTGATACTATGTCGGAACTTCTACTCATCTCTTTTCCTCCTGCGGGTTTACTCGTGATGTCGATAGCGCGCTTACAACACACTTACCGGAGTTTATGAGATTGACTATAATCAAACGAGATACAATATCATTCTCCCGTTACTGATTTCAGATTAACTGTAGTTCCCTTAAGAAAACTACATTATACTAATACGTCCATTTTATACTAACCTACTACAAATTATACCGTATTAACAACAAATTGTCAACATTTTTAAAATATTATAACACATAATGTGCCGTCTAAACAACTAAATTTGTCATAATTTACGGATTCCACCAAAACGTCACTTTAGCAACTACCGTGGAATCCTGTAGTACACGCTTCGTTGTCTTATCCGTATCGTAGGTCTGATTATAAACAAAATAGAAATCGCTTCCGGGACGATAAATGTAATTAATAAGAAAATTGGTCAAAATCTGCTCCTTCTCTGTATTCCATTGCATATAAAACTTTGCGAATAACTTCGTAGAGAACGAGTAATTCAATCTACCTGAAAACAGATTGACATCAAAGCTATCATCTGGAAGCGAAACACGATTGAATTCATAGCTATCATCTGGAAGCGAAACGCGATTGACATCAAAGCTATCATCTGGAAGCGAAACACGATTGAATTCATAGTCAAAGTTAACACTCACCCTTGTCGTCGGTTTCAGTGAAGTATCAATATAATACTTTCGTCGATTACCATTATAGTATTCTCCGATTTCAAATCCTGTCGTAATACTAAGAATACGACTGTCACTTGTAGAGAACCTTCCACCGAAAACACCATATTCGTATTCACCTATCGGTATAATAAAATCCTCACGTACTTCGAAATCTTCGTCAAGTCGTTCAAATTCTCGTCTTAAAAAGACCATAATTGAGTCGTCTGTAGCAAACGATGTCCAATGTGAATAGGAGATATTCCATCTTTCAATTTCATTCTCTTGATTAAAGACATAGTTCACCTCTGGTCCTGACCATAGCTCACGTATACCGTATCTGTTAGGTCTTGGTGCAATACGCGCATCTCCACGGATCTGTCGTATACCTTCATCCCGCACGTAGCCGACTTCTGGTTCGAAGTCTTCATCTATATCTGTGTAAGAAGTGCTAACTCTTAAGAGATCATTTCTCCATCTTGTGCCGATATACCATGCGTTGTTCCTTCCGCTCATATCAGGTGAAAAGGTTCTTGCAAACATACCCCTAATATCCAATCTATCGTTTGGACGCAATTCAAAGTCAAAGCCACCTGCCCTGTTGTAGTCGCGAGATTCAGCTTTGTTCACTGCGATCATTCCAAAACGGGAACCTACTGGACCATCTCTTGTGAATCGGATTACAGAATAATTCGTGTGCGGAATATCAATTGGGTCATCATCTTCAGGTTCATCATAGAATTCGTCTGTCCTGACATGGATCAATCCTACGCCGTATCCCCCTATTTTACCGGTGGCTTTAGTCCCGAAGATAATTGGCACTGCGTTGCCTTCATATAGTCCTATCTGTCTGCTATAGAACAACAACATAGGGGGTGGTCTACGAAAACTCTGCCGAGGGATACCAAAATCGAAAAGACCGGCCCCTTCTAAAAAAAATGGTCTTTTCTCCGGAAAAAACAGATTAAAACGTGTTAGGTTCACCTGCTCCTGATCAGCTTCAACTTGAGCGAAATCCGTATTATAGGTTAAGTCTGCTATTAAGTTTGACGTAACACCGTATTTGGCATCAAAACCGAGTTTGAATCTTTGCGTTGTTTCAACGGTTGCTTGTTCGTCATATTCTTGTGTCACACCAGGTAGAATATAGGGAAGAATTTCAATACTTCTTGATGGCACGATTCCTTCTAAACCGACAAGCTCGGCAAGGTTAGTCGTTCTATACTTTGCCAACCCACCGTACGATGCGGGTACTGGTGCCCATATTGATTCTTCCCGATTGCGGATGAGTTCCCTACCAACATTTATACCCCATTTCATCGGATCACTTTCCTCAAAACGTAACTGGTTAAACGGAATACGAAGCTCTGCTGTCCAGGATGTGTCATGTATCTTTGATTGACACGCTACGACTGCATCCCAATCGTCATTCAATGTATCTCCATTATTGGTTATGACTCTATCTTGTATAGCACCTAACGCGTTGGTCCGGAAAAAGAAACCACTCCTTTTGTCATTGTATGTATCCAATAGTAGAAATACGTTATCATTTTCGTGGATGTCCCGAGCATCTCTACGTCTTTCATTCGCAACGAGTTGAGAAATGTCTGAATCATAACATCTGAACCCAAAATAGATGTTATTATTATCATAGAGTATCCGAACTTCCATCGGTTCAGAACTGACTTCACCTTCATTCGGTTCAATTTGTACAAACCTATTGATTACATCCGCTTCTTGCCAGTCTGACTCGCTTAAATCTCCATCTATTTCAATACTTTCATAGGTTCGATATGCTCTAATCTGCAGATTGTGTGAAGCAGAATAGACTCCTGTGACAAAAATAAACACGAATGAAATGAGACAAAGAAAGATAGCCAATTTATAGAAAAACTTAGAATTAGTATAGAAATGATAAGTAAATATTTTTACATTCAAAAGCGTTACCTCCTTTGAATACAAAAACTCAGGATTTTAAAAATGGTGTGTGCAGCATGGGAAGATTATACAAGATTCTGCATAATTAGACAATTCAAAACTCAAATACAAACGTCGCAGCAAAGAAAGGGGTAGTCTTTAATTGTGCAATGGGAACTTCTTTGGTAAAGTCTGAATTATAACGTACTTGTAATAGATTCACTCGGTTATAGACATTCCACATTTCAACAGTGAAACCACCATTAAACTTATCAATATCTAAGAATAACCAATCGATTGTGAGGTCATTCAAGAATGACCAATGAAATCTTAAATCTAAACGGTGGTAAGGGACAGTGCGTTTAGGATCGCCGTATATCGGTATCCAAAGATCTTTGTCTGTAAAAGGATTTGTATAACGCTCTCTTCCAGCTAACGGCGCATAAAGGATACCACTCTTGTATTGCCAATTGGCACCAAATTCTATCGTTGAATAGAAGTAATTCAGATTCAAAGTTAATACATGAGGCGTACTATACATATAATCTCGTTCCTTGTCATAAGGAGAATCTTGACGTTTAGAGTCTGTATATGCATAAGCAAACCAACCCCTAAACATTTTTCCAATTTTATGTTCCAATGAGAATTCTATGCCTCTAACTGAACCAGTTTTCTGATTCTGATACTGTTTCTCCGGTAGGTTATAGACGATCATATCTCTTAAGTACTTTAAATATCCAGCGACTTCAAATCTTGTATCTGATGTGATTTTTTTCTCAATGCCAACAACATAGTGTGTGGCTGAACTCGGAGATAATTCTGGGTTCTCATTACCGAGTACAATTTGGTAAAATTTAGGGTTCTGTACATAATTGCCATACATAAAGCGCACATCTATAGGGAAAAGAGTAACACCGACATCGCCAGGCTGTTCCGTTCCTAATGTGGCACCAATTAAACCCCGCGGTTGAATCGCAAAAGAATCAATAATATTAAAGTAACTCCCTCTTAATCCAAGAGTTCCATAAAAATCAATGTATCTTGATGACAACAGTGCTTGTGTTGCTTGGAGATAACCTTCAAATCTCTGCATATCTTGCGTAATATGAGTGTGGACCTTCTCTCCATCTACTTTTATTCTTACATCGTAATCCCAATCACCCTCTTCAAGTGGACGCGAACCGATACTTGTCAAACTTGAGGGAAGACTGGACATTTCAATACCTGATTCAATTAAAGAATTAGGAAATTCTATCCAATACTTCAAATCCCCGCGAAGTGAGTATATGCTTTCTAAATCCCTATAATAATATCCCTCTCCATAAATCAGCTCATTACGTGAAAAAGAACGTGTCAATGATAAAACAGACTTGAACCTTTTTTCTATCTCAGAGTAAAAATGTATCCCTTGGGAATCAAATGGATTCTCAGATATGAAAGGTCCCCGATAGTCACTTTCAGACACTTCATCTACACCGATTAGAAATTCGCCACCATCGTCTGCACCGATAGTATTAAATTCCAATCTGTGAATCTTTGACAACTGATAGACAAATTTGCTTTGATAACTCCAGAAACTTGGCACCTGTTGAACCAGATCATCCTCAATTTCAAAAAGATGGGGTAAAAGTTCAAATAGCGGTCCCATATAACTCCTGCGACCAAAGAGATACCAATACCCGCGAGTGCCGATGTTACCTTCAGAGAACACTTGAGAATAAACAAGATTCAGATTGAGTTTGCCGCTAAATTGAGATGCCGCTAACCGACGGGAAGAGATGTCAATGACAGCCTGCGAGTCAGAACCGAATTCCGCACCATAACCACCCGGGTACACTTCAACATTCTGAATCACATCCGCATTCACAGTTGAAACAATGCCGTAAAGATGATATGGATACCCTAATGGAAGTCGATCAAAATAGTATATATTGTCTTCAGGGCCGCCACCACGTACAGATAGTATGCCTACGAAATCGTTTAGAACACCAACACTCGGTAGCATATTCAATACACGTAGCGGATCCCCAGCACTACCTGTTGCATATCTAAAGACATCGGTATTCAGTGTATGTCTCGGCTTCATTTCAATGCGTTCGGCAGTAACTTCAATCGGTGGAAGGACAACAATATCACCTACTTCTTCATCGTCTATAGTTTCCGCATTCTGGCAGAAAGCATTTGAGGCAGTTATTAAAAGCAATAATATCAGTAGATGTTTCAATGACCTGAAGATAGAAAATGTCATTTAAAATTCCGCTGTTATGCCAAAATAAGGAATTAGGGGAAACTGATTAATCGGATCTTTATCTGAGTAGTCAGTGTTATATCTATAGTCAAGAAGATTCTTGCGATTATATGCATTCAGGATTTCCGTAAAGATACCTAAATTCCAACTCTTAAAAACGAAGGTCTTGCTCAATCGGATGTCCAACCTATGGTAGGGGGGAAGTCGTTCAGAATTAGTCTCACCATAGATAGGAATATATACTGTATTCTCAACGATATCTATTGCACTAATTGCCTCAATACTCTCTACATTCTCAAGGAATCGGGGGTCAATTCTGCGTTCCGAACCATTTACCGGTGTATACGGATTCCCAGTCCTATACTGCCATTTTGCACCTATCTCCCAAGTCGGTGTAATCTTATAACTGGCTGCTAATGTAGTGACATGTGTCTGATCAAATGAGTAGTATCGGTAGGGTTCATCCAAACGGTCTTTCCGTTTTGAGAGTGCATAAGCATAAGAAGCCCAACCAAAAAACTTATCACCACTTCGGTGTCTTAGGAAAATCTCTGTACCTTGAGCATAGCCTATTCCCTGATTCAGAAATATGGATGCATCATCAGATGTCACAAGGTTCACAAGGTCTTTGTAATACGCAGCCATTTTAAGCTCAGTACTCTCTGAGAGTTCCCTTTTAAGCTCAAGAATGTAATGACTCGCTTGACTGGATTTCAATTCTGGGTTCCCCACACTGGATGATAGTTGTGCGGGGATTGGTGTTTGGTTATATATACCGTAAGCGAATTGGAGTTCAGAAGTATTGGGAAGTTCCACACGAATACTACCGCGCGGTTGGATTGAAAACTCATCTATACGGTTGAAATAGTCAAGTCGCAATCCGTAAACTACTGAAAGAAATGGCAGAATATTAAATCTATCTTGTAAGTATGCTTCAATACGTTGACCCCTCACAGATTCATCTATTACCTCTTTTTCAACAAAGCGAATATCATAATCCACTTCACCCTCATCTGGAATTCGAGAGAACACACCTGTCACCTCACCCGGTTCCACACCAAGAATAAGTCCAGACTCTAAACGGTGCCTTTCGTTTATCTGATATGTTAGATCTTCGCGTAAAGTATATGTTGGCGCGTCTATGCTAAGAGATAGTGTAGGTCCAAAATTCACATCAAAAAGAAAATCTGATCTTGTCAAAGACAGATATGAGGTCAACCTGTCTGTAAGTGACGAACGCAGGTGTATACCTGCACCTTCAAATCCACTCTCAAAACTCGTATCTCCTCTAAAGTCAGTGTCTACGTCTTCACCATCTAAAGTCAGTGCAAAGTTATCACCAGATGCAAACATATTGAAGAACAGTTGATGTTTATCGCTAAAGTCATACCCAATCTTCACTTGATAATCCCAAAACTTTGGGAAAGCAGTGATTGCCCCAGCGTCAAACGTCAATGAACCCACAAACAGATCAATGTAACTTCTCCGTCCTGCAGCATACCAATATCCATTCTGTCCAATCTTTCCTTGTAAAAGTCCTTCTGAAAATAGTAAATTGAGATTAAACTTACCACGAAGGTTTTCTGGACTGTTATCCTTAGAGTAAATATCAATTACTGCCTGTGAATCAACACCGAATTCAGCACCATAACCGCCAGCATAAACATCGATTCTATCAATGACATCAGAATTCAGAGAAGAGACCAATCCACCGAAGTGGAACGGATAACCGACAGGCACACGGTCAAAATAGTATAAGTTATCTTCATCAGAACCGCCACGGATATAGAGGGCACCACTGAAATCGTTAGCCACACCTATACCAGGGATCACAGGGAGTGCTCTCAGCACATCACCAGCAGTTCCGGGTATTCGCGTAATCTCTTGAGATTCTATACTCTTTCTTAAAACTGTTTTGGGAACACGTTCAGTCTTAACCTCTATACCCTCTAACTGATAGTCTACTCGGGTAATGAAGATGTTAGGTGTCAACGTTTTACCTTCTTCCACCTCAACACTAACTTTTTCATCAGTTTCAGATCTTGGGATGGATACCTGTAATGTATACTTTCCAGCTGCGATTTCCTTGAAAGAGAACGTTCCTTCACTATCAGTTGTAGTACGTAGATCAAGTTCAATTATGAGTATTTCTACATCTTCTATAGGTTTGTCTGTAATTCTGTCTATGACTGCACCATCGATTGACCCTGTCTGCGCAAAGACAGAGACCGGCAATGTTAAGACTAAAAGCATACAGATTAGACGACTCATTGTTAGTATCTTCCTCGACTTTCTTTATATTTTAGAATTTTATGTATTGTAATCACCTATAATTATACCCCATAATTATACACTGGCTCTATGCAGAAGTGCCAGAAAAACGGACGATCTTGTTTAAAATTCCAACGTAAGTCCAACATAAAAAATTCGGGGTAACTGCTGAATTTCTTCTGATTCCCATTCGTCTATCACGATCTCTTCATCTTGAACAACAATCGTAGCTTCTTTGAAACTAAATTTTATTTTGTTTTTTCGATTATAGAGGTTGATTATATCAATAAACCCACCGATTTTAGTACCTTTAACCTTCCACTTGTGACTGATCCTGAAATCTAACTTATGGTAGGGTTTCAGTTCAGCTTGTAACTCTTCATCAACACTTGCCAGCAAAGGATTCAATCCACGTGTTACAGGATCCTGGATGAGTATCAGTGAACTGATAGGGACTTCAGATGTCCCGCTTAGATACTGCCATTTTAATCCCATTTCGGTGTTCTCTGAAAAGCTATAGTTTGAAACAATACTCACTATATGTGTATTATCAAATAGGTATGGACTATATAACGCGTCAGTTTTCTCACGTTGTTCAGCATGTGTATAAGAATATGAGATCCATCCGAAGAATTTATCAGGAATTCTATGACGTAAGAAGGCTTCAACACCGCCTACATAAGCAGAACCTTGATTTAGAAAATTGGAGATGGTATTATCGGTTGCTATGCTTCCTCCTTCTGATTCTGCCCGTGCTGCTTGGGTTTGACTCGGTATTCTGTCATTGATGACCATATTCTGTGTATCTTTGTAATATGTTGCAAACTTAAAATCTGTCTGCTGCGTGAATTCATTTTCTATTTCAAAGATATAATGTCGTGCAATACTTGATTTTAATGATGGATTACCGTTATCAGACAAGAGTTGATAGGGACTTGGGCTCTGTTCATACTGTCCATACGCAAAACGGAGGTTAAAATCATTCTGGAGTTTGACATTCACACTGACTCTCGGTTGAACAGAGAGTTCTTCAGTTAGATCAAGATAGTCTAACCGAGCACCAAGAGCTAATGAGAGCGAAGGTATAGGATCGTATCTTGCCTGCAAATAACCTTCTGACCGATAGAAATCGTGACCGAATTCGAAATGTGTTAGTTCTAAATCTGTTATCTCATAGCTGTCAGGTCTAAAGTATGCTATTGTATTGTCGTTATTTATATATGTAACTTCCCCTACTCTACGTTCTTCAACGCGTTCATATTCATATATTTTTCCCTCTTCAAAACTATTTGCTGGACTATATGACAAGAGAAAACCCGATTCAAGTTGAATCAAAGGATTCAACTTATATATGATGTCTTCTCGTAATGTGTAGACCGGGACATCTATCTTTACCTCATAAGAATTGTTTACGATTTCTTCCGCAACTAATTTTCCATTTTCAAATACTGCCTCTTTAAATTCTGCCTGATCGTCTACTACCTCATAAGAGAGTACAATCGGGTCTTTTAGATCAATATCAAGTATATTTAAAGTTCGAGTTAAAGATAGATTTGATGTCAAATTATCCGATAATTCTGATTGAAGATGAATGCCTTGTCCTGAAAAACCGTTCTTGAAATATAATCCTGTTCTACCAACATCTGGTTCAATACTGTCCGGATCTTCTTCTTCTTTAAAGTCAAAATGGTCTGTAGCAGCAAATGCGTTAACTGTTAGGGAATGTTTGTCATTCAGTTCGTAGTTAAGTTTGATTTGATAATCGGAAAAATAAGGAAACTGTTGTTCTGTTCCTGTCTGTGCTTCAACAATAGGACCTGCAATTAGATCGAAATAACTTCTACGTCCTGAGACTGAAATGTACCCTTTATCACCTAATCTGCCTTCAAGTAACCCCTCAGAATAGAGTATATTCAGGTTGAATTTTCCATCAAATCTTCCTTTTATACTATCACGTGTTTGGATATCAAGAACAGATTGTGAATCTAAACCAAACTCAGCCCCATATCCACCAGCATAAATATCAATTTTCTCAATAGTTTCTGAACTGATAGTTGAAAGAAACCCTCCCCAATGGAATGGATATCCGAGCTGTGTCCGATCAAGATAGTATAGGTTTGATCCCGGTTCACTACCGCGTATATAGAGTATACCAAAAAAGTCATTAGGAATCCCGATACTTGGAAGTGTCGTTAAACCCTTAAGTGCATCTGTGCCAACCCCAGCAATACGCAAGAGTTCGTTTCCCTGTATATCTTTTCTACTTATCGTAAGGGGTATACGTTCACCTTCAACAACGACTGTTTCTAATTCAAATACCTCCCCAAGGGATACTCTCGTCTGTGTTGTATGTCCTGCTGTAACTTCTACAGTGACATTTATCGGTGTTGGAAACGAATTATGAGAAATAGAAAGAGAGTATGTGCCTGGCGGGATTCCCGTAAACCACACTTTACCTTCAGCATTACTTTTTTCACGTTGATCAGTCTCTATGAGATGTACTTCTGCATTTTCAAGTGGTCTTTCTGTATTTTGATTATAGACGGTGATTTCGATTGTACCTGTTTGTGCAACAGCAGTTGCAGCAAAAACGAAGAATAACATTAAACTGACAAATTGCTTCAAATTACCTTCTCCTTAGGGGATTATATACAAGAATGAAACGATACGAAGCTATTCTTCGTTGACTCAAAATTAATTTTTAATTGTTTTTTTTGAATCTGGTCATGAAATGGGTAATGTGCAGCACCGTCAATGTCATTTATACTTGATTGGGAGGTATGTTGTCAAGTGAGTATTTTGTCGTGTTATGAAGGAGAATTAGATGCAGTCCATCCAATCCATCTGATACCCAAAAACATTTTATCCTGAAAATCCTATAATCCTGTGAATCCTGGTTCAGACAATTTAGTACATCATTTAGACACCCGTATAATAATATTGACACTCACAAATAGGTGTGGTAATATTTCCGTAAGTTTATTTGGTCTTATGGTAAGAACTTTGAGTTTTGTAAAACGTTATCGTTATCTACTTGCAGGCAGTTCAGGGATTCTCTTGTTTTGTAGTTTTCCTAATGTCAACTTCTTTCCACTGGCGTGGGTCGCATTAATTCCTTTATTAATCGCACTTGAGACAGGAGTGAGTCGGAAATCCTCATTTTTGATGGGGTACATAACAGGATTGGTTTTTTTCGCGGGTCTATTGTTAGCAATTGTTCTGCTATATCCTTATGCCCACATCCTAACAACCTTACTCGGTTATACACTCTTAGTAGGCTATACTGCACTCTATTTTGCAGTCTTTGCAGTATTAGTCCATATTTTGCCCTGGCGGACAGGCATATTATACCCAATT
>JAJDZB010000107.1:0-85837 GCA_022824835.1 Candidatus Poribacteria bacterium
AGCTTATCGAAAATGTCTATAGGAATCACTGGCAACCAGATATTTCTCTTCAAGGAATTTCAGATTTTGAACCCGCAGGTAGACCCCAAAAACCCGCGATAATGAGAGCAAGCACCGGCAGCGAAATCTTTTTTAAAGTCATACATTACTTTTCCTGGTTTGTGCTTGGGGACAACTTTTTAAGAATGCCATACACAGGGACTTCCAAGAGCGGTTGTTTTTTACTGTTGGTATGAATTTTAATTATATCTTGAATGGATTTCGGAGAATCTGCTGTCGGTGTGCATGTCGCTGCAATCTGGTATTTTTTGCCAGGTTCCACTGGATTTATTTTAATCTCAACGAAGGGCAGACTCTTTTCGATCTTCAAGATTTTAAGATCTGGTTCGCCCTGTTTTTCAACTGTAACTGTTCGACGTGTAGATTTTCCAGCTTGCATGAAGCCCATGAAAAACTGATTCGGAACCAATAGTAGTTCTCCAATCATGGTGCCTTCAATGCCTACATGGATTTCGGAATATTTTTCTGCATCAGTGATAACAGTGATTGTTTCACGAAAAGGTCCTAGGGGTAGTCGCGGTATCTCAAAGTTTACTCGGGCTAGGATATCTTTATCTTTGGTTTTTTGGAGTTTGATCTTAATCAAAGGTGAACTGGACTTGACAGACTTCACCGTAAGTTTGTGACCATAAGTACGAGGGTAAATGACAAAGGATTTGCGGATGGATCCCTCCTGAGCGATGTTTCCTAAGTTAAAATGTCCTGGATAGACCCCGGCAACCCCGTTGATAATACCAAACATTGACACAACCACTTCTGGTTCATCTGGATCGTTCGTTTTCAAATACACGGCAACCCGAGTTTTCCCACTATTTGTTGAACCCCGGTATCGTACTTCCAACTGGGTTTCACTATCAGGAGGTATTGTTTTATCTTTTAATGCGACCTTCTCACAGGTACAAGAAGGGTTTACTTCTAAAATTTCCAGAGGTATATTCCCTACATTCTTGATTGTGAAAGTATGCTCAGCGGATTCCATTTGCGGAAGCGTCCCAAAGTCATAGGTGGGTTCGTCAATTTCAATATCGGGAACATCCGAAGACACATGTTTTTGTTCATGGGGTGGTGAAATTACCAGTACGTACCCATTCCATATAGATTCAAATGCCTTTTTTGGGCGAATAGAGTATCCCCGGTTGACATCCCAAGTTTCTATCTGATTTGGCTCAATTTTATCAACGAGAATGTAATGATTGGCGTTTGAATCCTCCGAGGTTTTGACAAGCACTATGAACGGTGGTGTCAATTGCAATAAGTTTTGGTAAGTTGTCTTTTGCCCAACTGCTTTCATTCCAAGTTGATAAGCAGCATCCGCTAATCCTTTCATTGTTGTACCAGTTTTTGTTGTCCGGGAAAGTTTTGCGACTACCTCTGGGTTCATCACTTTCCCGTATCTTTCAGCAGCTTGACACAAAGTGTAAGGTCCGCACATCCAGGCAGGCAAATCTGCTGAACTCGTCAGCAAAAAACATCCACATAAAATCGGAATGAGTAAAATAAACAGACATTTATACATCTGCATGAGATACTCCTTTTATATTATTTAGTTTAGGATAACACTTTGTTTCTATTCCTGTTTGTACCTTTGAAGGAATTCTACCTTGGACAATGCCTTCCTTAGTCCTTTTACCTTAATCATTGCATTGTCAGGAATGTCTACGGTGAATACCTTCGGCAATATGTTGTGATTCACTTTCCAGTCCTTTATCTCTAGTGTCATTCCGCCGTCGGCATGTTTCTTTCCGTTTGGGTCAATCCAGAAGTGTTCCGCTATATATTTTTTAGGAAACCATGCTTCTCCATATTGTTTATAGGATGCTGTCATACGAATTAAGTATGGGGTGCCTTTCTTAAGTATACCGTCCAGAGAATCTACCTTAAGAGGACGTACAGTTTCGCGTTTCAGGCAGCGAAAACCTTGCTCAGGCGCGATCCAAAATCTTTCATAGTTGTTCACTGAGGTATTTTCTTTTTTGAACACATAACAAAAAATGTTATTAAGGTTTTCCTGCTTTTCTATACGGAGGTTTTCCTGCTTTTCTATACGGAAGTTATGTTTTCTTAGGTAGGTTGGTATATCCTCATTATTACTGATCCTAAGCCATCGCCTCGGATCCGACCACCTATGCAATACTTTCAATTGGGTGTCTATGTCGAATGTGTATAGAGTCTTGAGTTTGTGATATACCACTTCCCAGACTCCGGTTGGGGTAGCAACAATGGTTGTTTTCGGAGAGTGGACATTCTGTTCTGAGATATTCGTTTCAAACTCCATACGTATCTGGTTTGAATCGAAGACAAGGTCATATTTTAACTTTTGTTTATCACCATTTATTCCAGGTTCCTGGATGGTCAGTGTGCAATTTCCTTCTCCAGAGTGAACTAACTCATCGTAATGTTTGATGCCGGCCAAAATAATTTCAAAATCTAACTCACTGTCCTTACCTTTTGCTATTGTTCCTGCCATGGCGGTGGTGGCAAGAAAATAGAAAAGCATAATGACAAATACTTTTAAACGTGAGTAAAACATTGATTCCCTCCTATTGAAGTTATGGTTCTATTGTCGTGATACTAAACACCATCAGTGACGGGTGTATAAAGTTTTTGTCACTGGATTATCTTTGATAGTTGTAAAATCTATGAAAAAATGGTATCCTTTCCAAATATTATATTAACGTGAGTTTGATAATTAAATGCAATATTCGTTGTAGGTCGGGTAGAGGAACGAAACCCGACATGTATTGCTCTATAATGGGTCAAAATGTTGGGTTTCGTGCCTCTACCCAACCTACGAAAGTTATTTGTTCTGATTTATCAAATTCACATTATGTTTATTATAACAGTTGAAAGTTGTGAAGTCAAAGGATATGAAGTCATATAAACGGCAATTGACAAACACATCCGTAAATTGTATAATTTGATTAAAGGATTGCGTCAAAAACGAAAAACGTGTGCGGGTGTTAAGGGGCAACTCAGATAGAGGCAAAACAGTGGCAGATACACAGTATTCTGTAAGCAAAAGACAGGATGAAGGCTTTACAATTTACACACTGAAACAGGAAGGAAAAGCTGTTGCAGAAGTTGTTCCTGCATTGGGAAACAACTGTTTTGTCTACAAGGTTGCATATCAGAACGATTGGTATGACATTATTGATCCACCTCCTGATTTATACACTTTGAAACAACGTCCGACAGCTTTCGGTAATCCGATTCTATTTCCCTTTCCCAATAGAATCCGTGATGGAAAATGGGAATTTGAAGGTAAAACCTATCAGTTTGACAAATCTCCGGACTCACCAACGACAATACACGGTTTGCTGTTGAACCGTCCATACAAAGTTGATGTCAGCTTTGTTGAAACGCAACAACCAGAGGGTGCGACATTGAAATGTTCGCTGAATTCTGAAGATTTTCCTGATGTGATACGACAGTATCCATTTCCGTTTAGAATTGAGATAATTTATTCACTTCATGATTCTGTCTTGTCAATGTACACAACAATCGTCAATACAGGTGACGGGAATATGCCGATGGGATATGGCATCCATCCATATTTTAATGTGAACATCTCGGGGACAGCAAACGCACAAGAAGCACTGATATCTGTTCCAGCTAACAAGTATTGGGAATTGGATGATGTGCTTGTGCCGACAGGAGCTATTCTTGATGTAAAAGGGAAACTTGATCTGCGCGAGGGACAACCATTTGCCAACTATGGTAAATCGCTCAAACTTGACCATGTCTTCGCAGATGTCCAGATGGTGGACGGTGTAAGTAGATGCAGTATCGTAAATCAGGATACAGGGCACGGTATGGTGATGGAATCTGATTCAATATTTAGAGAATTGGTTGTCTATACACCCCCTGGACGTGATGCGATATGTTTTGAACCTTATACCTGTCCAACAGATGCTATCAATTTAGAATCTAAAGGTATCCCTGCAGGTGTGATAGTGTTATCTCCTAAAGAATCATTTTCTTCCCTTGTGCGTTTTGTGCCTACCTATAAACCGCAGTTGTAATATGTGGTGATGATGATGAAACTTTCCACGTTCCTTGTAATTGTAATGCTAACTTTCACCTTGTCATTTATAATAGATGGGTCATTTATAATAGATGGCAAACCGTGTTATGCTATTTTTGAAGGTTCTGCTAATGCGGATATTTTTATCAGAGTTTATAAACAACGGGGTGATTATGGTCTTGTTGCACTTTGGCACGAAGCGGCTGCGGAATGTTATTCTTTAATCTCAGTACCTTTAAATGACATCTCGCTAAAATACTATAAACGTCATAGCGACGAGAAGTGGATTAAACGTGCTCAAAAGGAGAGAAAAGAGATACTGGAACGACAGACTTTTCACCTAAACCGTGCCAAAACTGCCTGGGAAAAATCAGAGACTGAAGCAGTTGTCCTGAAGAAGGAACGTGAGAAGATCGCCAAGTTTAAACTGAATTGGTTACCACATTATCCAGATAGGTTCTATGAATTTGGTATATATGCGACCTACATTCGAGAACAGCAGGAACAAGCGGAACAGAAAAGGGACTTTAAGAAGGTCATCAACCTTGAAGCTGACGCAGCTGAGATGGTTGCGGCACAATACGATCTGATACTTGTTAAAAATGGGTTGACAAAGTATGAGAAAATCCGTGATGCATATCTTCAACATGCTGCCTTGCTGAGAACGCTTGCCAAACGAACACATGCAAAATTACCCGATGCCATAAACCGGGACATCGGGAAAAGTATACGTCATAAGCAAATCATCTCTAAAGTTCTCACTAAGAAAAAAGCTGATGAAGTATTGCAGATTGCTAAAGCTGATCCGCGGGTGAAGAATCAATTGATTGATCAGACAGGAATTCGTGAATATGCATGGTTTCAAGGATTTGCTTGGACAGTAAGTTTCTATAATCATGGGTGGGGTAATCTGGCTATTGCGATTATTGATGACAAAACAGGAGATGTGTTAGATGTCTTGATTGGAACCAGTTCCGATATAAATTGGCTTGAAGACGGAAACGATCATTTGGATTAGTTGTGTATGAATCAACAGTTTCGCTATATTAATATACCTATATATCTCTTCCTGATTGCTTGCTTAATCCATTTTTGCTGTATCGTGGTTAATGCTACACCTCCAGATTTTACGCCAGGTGAGTTGCTTGTCCGTCTTACACCGGAAGCGTCAGCGGATTTGGCTAATCTGAAATCAGATTCAGCAGTAGCTCTCTTCTTTGCAGAACAGGACGTCACCTCTTACAAACGCGCGATTCCATCTAAGAGGCATCTAAAAAGCAGATTGTCCACTTTCCATTCCAATATAGACCGTGCCTATCTTCTTAGGTTTTCCTTGCTTGTGGATCTCCCCGAATTAAAAACGACTTTTGGCAATAGCGATTATATAGAAGCTGTATCATTGAATTTTCTCCGTCCTACTTTAGCTGATGTAATTGTCCCTAACGATCCGAAATATGTTGAGCAGTGGAGTCTACCCGCAATGGAATTGCC
This sequence comes from Candidatus Poribacteria bacterium, assembly GCA_022824835.1. Classification (GTDB taxonomy): domain Bacteria; phylum Poribacteria; class WGA-4E; order WGA-4E; family WGA-3G; genus MSPOR6. The sequence continues at coordinate 5,576 of JAJDZB010000107.1, forward strand.
AGAAGCGTGGAGAATTGAGAAGGGGGATAAAGACGTTATCATCGCTATCGTTGATTCTGGAATTGACTATAATCACGATGATCTCGCGAATAAAATATGGGTGAATCAGGACGAAATTCCTGATAACGAGATAGATGATGATGAAAACGGTTATGTTGATGATGTATATGGGTGGGATTTTACGGATGCGCCTAACCTTCAAGCGGAAGGTGATTTTATAGATGGTGATAATGAACCGATTGATGAATCTGGTCATGGTACACATGTTGCTGGTATCGCTGGCGCGGAACCAGATAACGGCATAGGTATTGCAGGTGTCGCTTGGAATTGTTCTCTGATGGCGGTACGGGCGGGTCTATCACTTGGGGGTGGTTCCCGTATGCAGGACGATGATTCGGCAGCGGCTATTGTGTATGCGGCAGACAATGGAGCAGATATCATCAACATGAGTTGGGGAAGTCAACAACAATCGTTTGTCATTCGAGATGCGTTAGAATACGCTTATGCACGTGGGGTTGTTTTGATTGGGGCATCGGGAAATTCAAATGAATCTGACAGCATTTTTCCTGCTGCGTACAGAAAAGTTATCGCTGTCGCTTCTACTAATCAATTTCAACAACGTTTCTACCGTTCTAATTACGGAGCGTCGGTTGATATAGGTGCGCCGGGAAACGGCATCATCAGTACGCAGATTGACAACGGTTATCGCATACTTACTGGGACATCAATGGCGGCAGCGCATGTCGCTGGTCTTGCAGCGTTGATGTTGTCAAAGAGACCAGCACTCACGCACGAAGAGATACGACAGATACTCATAAATACTGCTGATAGAGTTTCTGAAGATGATAGCAATGTGAACGACCCGAAGTTTGTTGGTGCGGGGACTGTAAATGCCTATAGAGCGTTGTTAGCAAGCAGCGCGTTGCAGGCAAGAATATTATCCCCTGAAACACATAGCGGCGGCTCTTCTTCTATCGCCAACAACATCAAATTTATCGGTACTGCGGGTGGGTATAAGTTTAAATCTTGGCAGTTGTTATATGGTAATTCATCTACTCCCACTACTTTCCTCCCAATTAATGAACCTGTGTCTCAACAGAAAAGTTCAGAAACGTTATTCGTTTGGGACACCATAGACTTTCAAGATGGGATCGCAGAAGGTGTCTATACTGTCCGTCTTGAAGTTACAGGAAGAGATGGCTCACAGACGCACGACCAAGTTGTGCTTACGATTGATCGTTCTCCAGCAAAGATATATTCTATAACTGCTAAAGAAACGTTGTATAAGAATCAATCTAACACGATTATCAGTTGGGCAACAGATGATTTCACACAAGGAACATTCTACTACCGACTTCATGGTGAAGTTGACCGTTTTGCTTCTGTAGAGGAGAGTGGACTTAGTAAAGAACATGTCTTCTCTCTGGGGTTAGGAACAGGTAAATACCAATTCTATATTGAAGTACAGAACAGTGTCGGTCTAAAATCGGTTGATAATAACAACGGGAAATACTATGAGATAGAGGTTGTTGACAGTACTATATCCCCGCACGGATTCGTTGAGACGCCTATCCTTTCTGTGCCACTTCAGATTGCGGATGTTTCTACAGACTTTGATAAAGATGGACTGTACGAAATTATCGGTAGGTCGTTAACAGATAGTCCCGACAATGAATTAACGTCAGATATGCCAGCGATATATGAGCGATCACCAACTGGAAAATATATCAAGGCTCATGTTCTGGATTCAACTAACTGGGCAGACTATGACATAGATTTGAATACATTGATACCAATGACAGTTGGAGATACAGATAATGACGGTTTGCTTGAGATGCTGGTTTATAATAAAAAGCAGACCTATCTCATAGAAAGTATGACAGTAGATGGATATCCTTCCAAAGTAATTTGGGTGAATCCGTATCTGTCAGGTGGCGTGATCGTCGATTTAGATGGTGACGGTAAAACGGAAATTGTTGGAACAGATAATAACAACAATAGAATTCTTATTTATGAAAGCATAGGAGATAACTCCTATAGCAGAACGGCAGAGCTACCCAATGTATCGGAGGGGAAAAACATCTATAGTAAGGATTTTGCTATTGATGATTTCAATTCTGATGGGGTATTAGATTTAGTCGTCGGTGATAGTGAAGGTGAACTATTTGTCTATTCTGCAATAGCCGATGACCAATACCGTCTGTCTTTGCCAGCAATGACATTGGGCGAACTTAATGTTAATACGGTACTACACTTATCCTCAGGCGATCTGAATGGAGATGGACAACCTGAATTAGTTGTAGGCGGAATTGAATCGTTGCCTGATGTTCCATCTGCACCTCCGCTCTGGAAGTTTCAAGTTTTTCGTTATGATTTGGGTAAGTATCGTGCAATATGGGAACAGACGATTTCACCGTATAGGATAAGTGGAAATAGTGTTAAGGTTGTAGATGTAGATGGTGATGAATTAGACGAGCTCGTTATTATCGCATTTCCGAATTTATATGTTATGAAATGGGACGGGACAGCATTCATACCGATGTATCACCAAGAAGTTGATGAAACATCGACTCTCTTGAGCGCAGATATGAATAACAACGGTTTTCAGGAGCTTTTCGTTAATTCAGAAGACAGATTCAGTATGATTGAATCTGCCAATTCTTATGTTGGCGCATCCGATGGGCATTCTGTCGTTAATTTGAGACCTTGGAACGTTTCGGCATCCCCTGTCACATCAACGGCCATTGAGATTACCTGGGACGCGCCTAAGCAGGAGAATGCGAACGCAGTTTTTACAGTGTATCGTGCGCCTGGTTCAAAAAATGAAGAACCGATTGAGAGTGATTATAAGGTAATAGCACAAGGTCTTACCAAACAGGTATATCTTGATAGAAATGTTGAGACAGATAGTACCTATTGGTATGCAATTTCTGCGACGAGTGAGACTGGGATGGACATCTATGTTAACTGGGCACGAAGTAAAGCAGTTTCTGCAACGCCGCGACCAACACCAAAAGTCCTTAGCACTGTATTTCAGCAACCCAATTGGATTATTATCACTTATGATAGACAGATGGGGTTATCAATAGGGAACGAACAACGTTATATATTAAGGTTACCGAGTCAACTTAATGCCAAGTCAAATCTTCAATTACAACCGCAATCGGCAATTCGTGATAGAATGGGAACACGCGTGCTCTTGGGATTTGATTCGCCGAGTCTGCAAACACTGATTGGCATGGATACAGATGTATATGAAATCGTGATTTCTGATGTAGTAGATACGGATGAGAACAGAATCAGTTCAGCAGTGAGTTCTGTTGAAATTAACTATAGTCCAGCCGAGTCTGCTATTAATAAAGGGGTCAAGGATTTCACAAAGTTGCGTGTTTTTCCAAATCCAGTTCGACCAAATCTCTCAGACAAAGGAGCGATTACCTTTGATTACGTACCAGTCGGTACAAGCATTAAGCTTTTTACGCAGCGAGGAGAGTTGCTTGAGAATCTAAACGTAACCGAAAGTGATGGTAATAGTAAAATGTGGTGGTTAACAAATGGTGATATAGGGGACATTGCTACTGGAATCTATATCTATATGCTTGAGTATGAATCAAAAAGAAAAGTTGGGAAGATTGCTGTGATAAAATAGGACTGGACATTCCACTATGGATGATTATATTCTCATTGCTAATCCCATATCTGGTAAAGGTAAGGCAAAATCTGTTGCTGAACGCACTCAGAATCGGCTTATGGATTCAGGGCGTAAAGGTCAGATTAAGTTTACGACAGGTAGTGGTGATGCGAAAGATTTTGCGGAGGTAGCTGCATCAGATGGTATTAAATGGGTGATTGTATGCGGCGGAGATGGCACACTTCACGAAGTCGTCAATGGCATTGCGCCTGCTTCTGATGTAACCCTAAGTATAATACCGTGTGGTCGGGGTAATGATTTAGCGTCTGCTATCGGAGTACCGCGAAAAATTGAAAAGGCAATTGATACAATTTTTGACGGTACTGAAAAATGTATAGACTTAGGATATGTGCGTTCAGATAAAGGTAGCGAACACTATTTCACAACGATAGCGACTTGCGGTTACGATACAGAGGTCAGTCGTCGTGGTGCTGAACGGGAAACGTTCCTCGGTATAAAAATCTCCGGGACCGCATCCTATCTCTATGCGGCTGTTGTCACACTGTTCCATTACAAGAGCCCTTCTGTGCGAATAGAGGGGGATTTTGGTACATATCAAGGTGAAATATTACTTGCAGCGACAGGAAATACAAACAGTTATGGTGGGGGATTTAAGATTGTACCTGATGCAGTTCATGACGATGGCTTATTTGATGTATGTATCATTCGTCCATTACCCTCCTTTACGATACTACGATTAATGGTTACTTTATTCTGGGGTGGTCACGTGAATCATCCAGCTGTTGAAATCAGTCAGACCCGTAGTTTGAAGATTACCTCTGATCCGCCTGTCATGCTGTTCGCTGATGGTGAACCGATGTGTGAAACTCCGGCAACCATTGAGATAATTAAGCATGGATTGAAGGTTCTGGTACCATCTTGACATCGCACTGCTTTAATTATATACTTAACCTAACACATTATCCTTTCTTGATACTGGGAGATGAAACGAAGCAGATGGTGTTGAACGCCTTAAAGCTAATGTCTGATAAAAGCAGATGTTTGATATTGAGACCCCTCTTTACTTGATCCTGATTCTGTTAATTCCCCTGGTAGTGCTTATTCAGTTACGCACAAATGTGGTTGCATCAAGATGGCGAAAAGTGACAACTTTTCTCTTGAGATGCCTTGCGATAATATGTGCAATCCTTGCCTTAGCAAATCTGCAACGCGCCCACAGCGAAAAACGGCTTGCTGTCGTGTTTCTACTTGATATGTCTGATAGTGTTGCAGAATCTCAACGCGAAATAGCAGTTGAGCAGATCAACGCTGCTATCGCTAAATTGAAACCCACAGATCAATTCGCTGTGATAGGTTTCGCAGCGGAACCGTTTGTCTTAATTCCGATGCGGGAACCGTCGGTTAAGACTGATAAACAGCATCTACTAACATCTATACTGACAGACTCACCTGGTCAACTGGATAGCACAGATATTGTTTCAGCCCTCAAAAGGTCAATTGAACATTTACCAGACAACTATCATCACCGGATTGTGTTATTTGGTGATGGACAACATAATGCAGGAAGCATTCCAATATCAGAGTTTCTCCTATTCTTTTCAGCGAGTGATGTAGAGATAATGACCATTCCTCTTCAGTCTACACAAGATACAATTCAGGTCTTAGATCTGCAGCTACCAGACAAGGTTAGAAAGGGGCAACGTTTTCAGATACAGGCAATCATCCAGTCTGATGAAACAATCCCAAACCTAAAAGCCACACTATACCATAACGGTATTCCACTCCCCGATTTGGAGTTTTCTCTTAAAAAAGGAAGAAATGTAATTCCCCTTTCTACACAACAGGTGACGGACGTCTATTATAACTTGGGACGCACACATACATACCATTTAAAGCTAAACATCAATGATGAGATCGTAGAAAATAATGAGGCATTCGGGATTGTTCAAGTCCAAGATAAACCACATATCCTATATGCAGATAGCGATTTGGAACATGCCGATAATATACAGGAGGTCCTTGAAGAGAGCGGTTACGGGGTTGAGGTAATCCATGCTGCTGATATACCATCAGATTTAATTTCGTTTCAACAATTTGATGTGATGATCTTGAGTAATATATCTGCTGATATGGTTACGGATACACAGCAGAAAATGATTGAGTCGGCTGTTCGAGACCTCGGACATGGATTGGTCGTTATTGGAGGAGATAAAGCTTTCGGTGCTGGGGGATATACTGACACGGTCTTTGAACACATATTACCGGTTGACATGACACCGCGTGAACGAAAAGACGCTGTAGCACTTGTTTTCGTGATTGATACATCGGGCAGCATGGCAAACTACGTCGGCGATAAACGTAAGATTTCCCTCGCTATGGATGCGATCAGGGCAGGAATTGACAATTTGGATGAAGTGGATCAGGCTGCTATCATAAGTTTTGACGTTAATACCCATGTAATATCATCGCTAACTACAGATCATAGTAGATTGATTAAACGTGTAGGTAGACTCAAACCTACCGGGGGAACAGCTGCAATGTCGGATGCCATTAAAACCGCAATTCAGATGCATGAAACTGCAGATGTGAAAAGAAAACACATTATATTGCTATCGGACGGTAAATCTACTGGGAAACGTTCCGACATTATAGAGATTGCGAGAAATGCAGCTAAGGAGAAAATTAGTATTACGACAATCGGAATTGGAGACGCGGATACTGGGTTGCTAAAGGAAATCGCAGACATGGGGGACGGACAGTCTATTACGGTGCGAGACATACAGAATTTACCGAGGGTTCTCATGGATGCTGTCCGAGAAACACACAATTATATTGTGCAAGAAGAATTTCAACCAGAAGTCTTAAGTCCGACTTCACTTATATTAGATGGTATCAACAATCTACCAAGACTCTATGGATATGTCGCAACATCAGAAAAACCGACTGCACAAGTGTTGATAAGTTCCCATAAGAACGAGCCGATTCTTGCGGGTTGGCGTTACGGATTGGGAAAATCTGTTGCATGGACTTCGGATGTAAAACCTGCCTGGGGTAAGGATTGGATTCCGTGGACTCACTTCAGTAAGTTTTGGGGACAAGTCGTTAATTGGACATTACCGACTGAAAACACAGCTGTGGATTTTGACTTAAGTGTCATGCAACACAATAGTAGAGGTGAAATAAGGATAGATACTAAAGGTCTATATCCTGTATCTTTCGTTGTACAAGTTGCGAGTCCAAATGGTACTGGACAGACAGTAGACATCACACAAGATGCGGCTAACCGATTTATCGGTTCATTTCAGTTGCATGAGAGCGGCACTTATATCATCACAGCGAAGCAAATTGGAACTGAAAATTCAGTGTCCGAAACACCACTGACTGTAACACTGTCACGCTCCTATCCTGCGGAGTATGCGGTATTTGATGTTAACACAGATCTATTAAAGAAATTGTCACAAGAAACAGACGGACTTTATCAACCGACAATTGCTCAGATAACGCACCCTGGTGGGAAACTTATTGAAAGACGTGTGTCGCTGTTTCAATCATTGCTGATCATAGCTGCTATACTGTTCGTTTTGGAAATGATTCTTCGACGGTTTAGTATAGCAAGCGGGTATTTCGCAGGACTTCGTTCGCAGCTGCGCAGGCAATCTGAAGCAGTTGTGCCTGAAACGTTAACACAACTAACAGAAAAAAAAGCAAATGTTAATTCGCTTACCAATAGTGGTGTTTATGCCACTGCAGAAACTATATCCTCGAACGAACGGTCAACTCCTGATAACATATCTGAAACAACAGCAGAAGCAATGACACGCTTATTAGCTGCTAAAAACAGATCTCGTTCTGGATGAATAAAGTAAAGCAGAATACGCGTTTGGTATTCATCGTTTCAGTTTTCCCCAGATCGTCGTCAATCGATTTTTGGGTTCAACAGGATATGGCACTTCACTTGTCGTCCAGTCATACAATGACACTCCTTTTTCATGTAAATCTAATATTTTTATCTCATGTCCGCCTGCAAGGGGTATTGCATAATTATGATATAAAGTATTCGGTTTTCTTAATGCCCCACCATAAGTTGTGTAAACAATGTAATTACCATCAGGAGTCCATTTCAGGTCTAAGAAGTCCCGGTGAGGCGCAAGCTCATCTATGACCTTCAATGGACGTAAAGAGTTAACTGAGAAAACGCTAATTTCATGTGCTGGTCCGAAAAACCTATAAGCAAAGGCAAGTTTTTTGCCATCCGGTGAAAAGGTAGGCATGCTTCCATCTCTGCTTACCCGTATAGCTTCACCAGTTTTGGTCTTGAGGAGAAAAACGCCTTCGGCAGTATCATAAGCAATATGATCTTTGTCTGGTGACAAGACAACGCGGTGTGCTTCAACTTCTTTTATCAATGTTTCTCTTATAGGAGGTATAGGAGGCACATTGATCTGTAATAATTGTGGTATTTCAGCAAAAATAGAGGTGGTTGGATTTTCTATTTCATATCTTGGAAATAGATAGATCCCGCTCATTGGTGGAGGATTTGTGCTAAGTTTACCTTCAAGTTCTCTGGCAAGCAGATAGTTTGTGAAGATGACATCTCCGCTTTGTGAGATACCCACATCAAGTATTTCATTAAATCGTTGATATGTTAGGAGTTGTCCTTCCTGCTGGATATTTTCTGTATCTATAAGATAAATATCAAATGTTAAATCCGGTTGATCATATTCGGTCAGAATAGCGATATAAGGACCATTCTTTTGAACAGAGAACCCGCGAATATTGTTTTCGTGCCTAAAAAGCAATCGGGTGTTACTGACATCTGTAATATCGGTAATCCATAGTTCATTTAGGTTATCAGGATGTCTATAAACGACCTCACCTGTCACTTCGGCATGTATTGTTGCTGGGAGGTACACACACAACCATAGAAAAAGAATTATGGCAATATGTCTCATAGGAACTCCTATTTTCTTGAGTTTTTGTCGGATATAGGTTAGATATAATAGGAAACACAATATCTCATTTTTTTAGTTTTCCCCATAGTGTTGTCAGTCTATTTATAGGTTCAACTGCGTACGTATTTGCACTCCAATAATCGAACATTGGTACACCTTGTTCAAACATATCTAAAATTATTTTGAAGGATCCCCCGTCAACAGGAATTGCTATATTGTGATAGGTAGTCCCTTTATTGAAGAGTTTTTTGCCGTATGTTGTATAAACGATATGTTTCCCATCGGGTGCCCATTTGAGGCCGAGGAATGCCGAGTGAGGTACAAAATCTTTTATATTCTTCAAAGAACTTAAGGTGTCAATTGAGATAATCTCAAGTTCATGTGTGATCCCCAAAAACCTGTGAATAAATGCAAGTTTTTTACCATCCGGAGAGAAGGCAGGTATACTTGCCCCTTTGCTAACTCGGAAGTTCTCCTCAGTTTTGATGTTAAGAAGGAAAATACCTTCTGCAGTGTCATAAGATACATGCTCCCCGTTTGGTGACCAGACAAGATTACTGGCTTTAACTTTTTTTACCTGTTTTATCTGCGGAATTGGCTTTATTACTTCGCTTCTTGAAATGAAAAAAATACCGCGCGAACGTCCATCAAGCTCTGTACCGGTGAATACAATATCGCCGCGTTGTGCAATACTTACATTAGAAATGTCCGTAAATCTTAATTGTGTAAGGTTGTGTTCTTCTACAACATTAGAATTTGTATCAAAAAGGTATAATTCAGCCAGCCACGGTTTGTCTTCACGCGCAGCAACAGTAGCAATATAGGTGCCGTTTTTTTGAACAGATAGTTCGTATATCGCTTGTTTCATTTCAAAAAGCAGACGTGGATTGTTTGTATCATTTAAATCAACGATCCATAATTCGTTACGATAGTCAGGATGTACAAAGACAACCTCACCAGTAACTTCTGCTTGCGTTGTAAGCGGAAAGAAAGCAACCAGCCATAAACATAGATTCATGAGATAATTTTTCATGATTACATCCATTGTTTTTTACTTTGCTATAGTTTGGACAGTTTTGAGATTTTCGGTTTGTGTTCTTGGAATTGAAAACCTTACCATGTATGAAAAACCCTGATATTTATAATAAACCGAATATTGTAATATTTAACTAATGTCATAAAATTATAATATTGGTTGCAAAAAATGTCAATCTAAAATTATAAATTGACGCATAAGGTTCGGTTAGGAAACCGAACCTACCAACGTTGAAATCGCATCTCCAAGACAACAGTCTTCAGGTAGAGATGAAGTAGACAATACAATTAGTCAATCTCAAGTTGGAACGATGACACGCCTATTAGCTGCGAAGAAAAGATCGCAATCTGTCTAATTCTTCAAATATTTTACACACCTAACGGTTTAAATTACATTGACATAATCTGCATAAGTATGATAAAATAGGAAAATGTTTGATGCATCGCAGTTTAGAGGGACAGTTACTATCCGTATTATTATTTTGTTAATTCCCTCAAAATCTGTATGGTAAAATGGGTGGCGTTTAATTAAATCCACTCACAAAACTCAAAACTCACCTAAAGTGAGATTCATTTTTTTTTAGGAGGTTTCACGGTATGAAACTTATGTTAGTATTAGCAGGATTTGTGTTAATGACAGTCTGTTTTGTTATCAGCACGAACGACATAGCAGAGGCGGAGGAAGTCTTGGGAACAGGAACGGCGTCTTTGTTAGGTGGTGACCTAACCGATCCAGAAGACGATGGGAACCCTGAAGCAGATGAAGGTTACAACGCCATTTTCTCAGCCAACGAAGAACCTGGATTCGCGGGCGGAGAGAATTCCTTTAACGTCTTTGATAACGAACTTGGCGGCGGTAATGCCAAATGGTGCTGCGGACGTGGCGGCGGCATTCCAGAAGAAGGTCTACACATAACCGCTGAATTTGATCAACCGTACGTATTAACACACTTCACCGTATCTTCAGCAAACGATGTTCCTGGAAGAGACCCTACAGTGTGGGAAATTCAAGGATCGAACGACGGCGAAGATTTTACAACTATCTTTTCTCACGACGGGGATGGTTTATGGACTGAACGTCTGCAAGTTATCCGTTTTGATGCAGGGGTAGATTACGACGATCAAACCGCAGGCTATCAGTTCCTTCGGTTTGTTACTTTTAACACCGCATTAAACCCCAATGGGGCATACTATCAACTTGGTGAAATTGAATACTTCGGCGAGCCCAGTGCTACACCTGTAGACCCTAAAGCTAAACTCACAACTACATGGGGAAGCATCAAAAACACCCGATAAGCGCAAATAACGAACATTTTCTAAATCGGCTTGAATCCAGTCATAACTGGGGTCAAGCCGTTTATCATATCTGTTTAAAGCCGTATAGACTATACTGGGAGGACATTTTCATTGAAATAATTTTTTTTGTTGACATGAATCTGTAAACCTACTATAATAATTTATTAGACATTATTATGATTTAAGCGTGAATGATGTGATATGTCTATCTGCTTGTTGCCTAAAGAATTGGCAAGGATGCTGTTCACACAAAAATTTCGCGTATTTTCAGAAAAAACTTGACATTAATTGCATTTAAATATATTATAGATTTGTTGACAGCGTTTTCTGTTTAAAGTTATAATAGTGCACATGATGTTGATTTACTTTTCAATATATGAATATCTATTAACAAGTTATGTAACATAATGTTTAGACATTGTGTTATGACTATTCATTCTATATAAGAGGATAATTATGAAAAAGTTGAATATCTTAACGATCGGTTTAGTTGTTGTGTTTTTAGTCTGTGGTTCTCACCTTGTAATGGCACAAACATTAATTACAGGTGGACCGCTCGCTGAAGACCAGGAATTAGTGAATCCTGAGAATCCCGCAAATACAAATCATGGTGCTGATGTACCTTGGATCACCAAATGGTATGGTCCCGATGGTAACTACACAAACAATGGTGGCTTCCCCGCCTCAGCACCTATGGATCTTATGTCAGAAGGTACAGGTGGCGAAATCACCGATGTTTCCCTTTCTACACTTGCAGGATTGTTGTTGACTAAAGACTATGATGTTGAATGGGGTGATGACCATGGTGGAACAAGAGGTTGGACAGTATTTGATATGCCTGCCGCTGGTAACAATATGGATAGGGGTGGTCCCGTAGATAATTATGATACGTATGCGGTAATTGTTATTGATGCACCAACTGATCTTACCTCAATTATGTCTCCTGCTCACGATGATCACGCACAAATATGGATAAACGGAGAAAAATGGTATAACAATTCAAGATGGACAGGTGGTGCAACATCAGTCTCACATAACGTTGAAGTTAAGCTGCAGAAAGGTGCTAACGTTCTACTCTATCGTTGTGGAGAAAGTGGTGGTGGTGCATATCTAAACTTACACTTTGATGATGCAACGCATGACGCTGTTACGATTTATCCTAAAGATGCAACGGATCAACAGAGTTTCCTTGATGAAATCGCTGCTGTCGCACCGGTTGAAGCTACAGGTAAATTAACAACTACTTGGGCAGACATTAGACGTAAATAGACTGTTTTTACTTGTTGTTTGGCGCGCTTTTTAAGCGCGCCTTTTTCATTTTTGGATACGAAACACCCATTGGAACAACACACAAGTCCCTGATGACTTTTTTATGCATACCTTATAGATTCCGCAGTTTATTCAAAACTGTCTCAGGTAGGGACTCGGCAACAGAGGTAGCAACACCATCGTCCACCTGTTCGGGAGACATCATGCCCGGAATAACACAACAAATTGCGGGATGTGCTAAAATGAACTTCAAGGCAGCTTGTGGCAAACTCTCCGCCTTATCTCCGATAACTGATCTGATTTTTTCAACCCGTTCTAAGTCTGATACTATTTTTTCTCGTGACCACGTCTTCCGATAATCGTTTTCAGCAAATTGGGTGTCAGCATTGATGTGTCCAGTCAGCAAGCCAGAAGATAGCGGTTGCCGTCCAACCACTGCAATGCCATTTTCAGCTGCAGTTTCCATTACAGGTGATGCCATACCTTGATTCAGGATATTATAAGTTAACATCAATGAGGAGATCCCAGTCTCAGATATTGCTTTGAGGGCTTGTGCTGCATTCCCAAGACACAAACCGTAAAATCGGATCTTACCTTCCTGTTTAAGCTCTTCCATTGCACCAAATGCCTCATCCCAAATATCGTCAGGCGGGGGAGCGTGGAATTGATAGACATCTATGACATCTCTTTTCAATCGCGACAGACTTCCTTCAACAGCTTGACGGATATATTCACGGGAAGCGTTATATGACGGAACTTTTCCACCTTGACTGATCCATCCATCAGAATCCAGTTCATATCCAAGTTTTGTTGCGATGGTAACGTTATCTCCAAGTGTAGAAAAAGCTTCTCCGAGAAGACGTTCTGCGCGTCCGCCACCGTATTGGTCTGCAGTATCATAAAAGGTGACACCTTTGTCATAAGCATATTTTAAGAGTTTAATGGCATCTTCTTCACTGATATCACCCCATTCGCGGCCACCGAGTTCCCATGTTCCCATCCCTATTTCGGATACTGTTATTCCTGTTTTTCCAAATTTCCTTTGTTGCATCGTCTGCTCCTATGTTATAGATTGAGACTCAATTATAGGACAAAATCCCCTTGTGTCAACTGTTATTTTTGTGCTGTATATACATTTGCATTGACAGATTGCAATTGTTCTGTTATGATATATTAATCTTATTCGCTTTGGATTGATTCTACATGTTTTCTGACGTTTGGATATAAATGAAATTATTGGTCACTGGTGGTGCTGGCTTTATCGGCACAAACTTCATTCGGTACTGGCTCAAGACGTTTCCACAAGATTCTGTGATTAACCTTGACCTACTAACTTATGCCGGAAACCTTATCAGTCTAACTGATATTGCTGCAATCTATTCAGATCGGTATGTGTTTGCGCGTGGAGATATTCTTGACGATAGTTTCGTTGCCAAGGTATTAAAGACCTATAAACCGGATGTGATTGTCAATTTTGCGGCGGAATCGCATAACAGTCGTGCGATTTTACATCCCCGTAAATTCTTTGAGACAAACGTAATCGGTACACAGGTACTGTTGGATGCAGCGCGCAAGTATGGAATAGCGCGTTTTCATCATGTCTCCACCTGTGAAGTCTACGGTGAACTCCCTTTAGATTCTCCAGATGCTTTTGCTGAGACATCTCCGTATCGACCACAGTCACCTTACAACGCCTCAAAAGCGGCTGCAGACCATCTCGTCAATTCCTATTATCATAGTTATGGACAACAGATCACTATATCAAACAGTTCAAATAACTACGGTCCCTATCAACACCCTGAGAAATTGATTCCACTCTTTACGACAAACGCTCTCCAAAATTTACCTTTGACGTTGTATCGTAGCAGCCATAACCGCAGAGAATGGCTCCATGTTGATGACCACTGCTCCGCGATTGCGCGTGTTATAAAGGACGGTAAAATTGGAGAAACATATAATATCGGAAGTGGTGTTGAGAAAAGTATTGAAGAGATTACCGACTTTATCCTAAATATTCTTGAAAAACCGCAAAACCTAAAAACTTATGTGCCTGACAGACCGGGACACGATTGTCGTTATCTATTGAATTCAGAAAAGATACACAGTGAACTAGGATGGAAACCGACAATTCCTTTTGAACAAGGTCTGGAACAGACAATTCAGTGGTATATTGAAAATCGTGATTGGTGGGAAATTATTCGGGAGAGACCAGAAACAGAAGTTGTTCAAGAAGATAAATGGAAAGAACTTAAACGTTAATGTTATCTATTCAGAATTTGTGTGTCTCCAATCCAATCTGGTTTTTGTTTCGGTAACTATCGCTCTTACCGCGTCGGGCACCACGCCATCACTGTTCCAAAACTTGCGAACATGCTTTCTTCTCCGCTTGTTAGTATACGTGAACCTTGCACAACAATCCGCGCATCCCTACTTGTGATTTTATAACTGACAGGGGCATCTTTGGCAATCAGTGGGTTACTATCACTGTCTTTGAGTTTATCCAACCGATAATGTACCGATCTTTGCGCGGGAACATTAAATTCACACGAGACGTTTTCAATAGCCGTATCTTCATAAAGGACCTCTAAGAGACATAAAGTATCTTTATCTCCTGTATTGGAGATACAGATAGATTCGTGTGAAAAATAACCCCCGCCATGCTGTTCCCATTCCTGTTCAGTTGCAGAAAGTGATGCCATATAGCCATCGGGAATTATCCAGACATAAGCACCATCACCTTCTGAAGTGTATGCCCCTGAAATGTATGATTCTACTGCGTTCCCTACGGTTTCAGGCTCATCCTGTATCTCATCAAGGTTCACAACAAGAAATCGTGAAAAGAGTTGAATACCTTTTGTTGGATTGTGTTCTTTCAGTTGACCCGTAACGTTCAGGCAGAGTCTGTTTTCATCTAACATCTCAATATGACTTACGTTTTGTGATGCTAACCAGTCCCCGAATGTATCATTGAGAAGTCGTGTTAATGTGTTAGTGTCTGAAATTCCGGTGAGTTTATATTCTCGTATTGTCGCGAATACTATACCAAATGTCATATATTTCTCCTTGTCTATAAAATGTCTCCATAAAGTGTTACACCATCCATTTTCCATCTATGCCGAGCAGAGAGATTAACACCTGCAGGAGCACTGTTTCTTCATCAGGACCGACAAACTGTCGGTGTGTATCAATATAGGTGTCGTAATCATCAGCCCACTCTCGAAAGTAGGTATCATATTCCCAGCCGTGGGCAGTTTCTTGCAGATGCGAACGGTCAGGATATGGCAGTTTCTGTTTCAATATTCTGAGGAGTTCGTCAGCAGTAGGTACCCATACGTTTTTTGTATTTTCAAGTGTCGGTTGTAGTGCCTGAATTGCTGGGTGTTGACACAATTGAAGGTAATTGTGTCTATCTACTGCTTTCATAGGGTGGGATTATGTTAATGGTAGTGTTTTACGGTATTGTTTTATGTAACAATCCATTGCTGAATGTGTTCAGCGATAGCGTCAATATCTGTTATGGAACCATCGGCTATCTTAAGACCGAGTTCAATTATTGAATCGTCAATGTTGAGACGAAGTAGGTAACCGTTTAACTCTAAAAATAGCATTGCACAGTTCATACCTATACGTTTGTTGCCATCCAAAAATATATGCCCCTTAATGATATGATGTGCATACACTGCAGCCTTTTGAAATGTACTTGGAAATATTTCTACTCCAGCGAACTTTCCGCTAACTGCATCAATCAAATAGTGTAGCCGTTCTTCATTCAATATATGATAATTGCCGACATGTCTATCGGCAACTTCCATAATTTCTGGAATTGTCAGATATCTTATTGAATGTTCCCAAGTGTTTTCCATGCTCTATCGTATTGTTGCATTGTATCGTCTATTGCTGTCTTAACATTTATTCCAATTTCACTGGCTTTCACCATGTCAGATTTTGCTTTTTCCACCTCTCCAAAATGAAGCCATGCTTTGCTGCGATAGTAATATGCATCAGCATAATCAGGTTTGAGTTCTATCGCTTTAGTATAATCTTCAATAGCAAGGTCTACTTTACCTTTCTTGCTATTCTCTAATCCGACATTAAGGTATTTTTCAGCAAGTTCTTGATTCCGGTCTATCATCATATTACCTCTGCTAAGTGCGAAATACTTGATATTTAATAATACCATACAAAATGAAAAAATTCAACAGATT
Organism: Candidatus Poribacteria bacterium; assembly: GCA_022824835.1. Taxonomy (GTDB): domain Bacteria; phylum Poribacteria; class WGA-4E; order WGA-4E; family WGA-3G; genus MSPOR6. The sequence goes on from JAJDZB010000107.1 coordinate 21,985, forward strand.
TTCTGGTTATATCTGTTCTGTCAGACAATCTGTAAATAGATTAATTGTTAACATAATAAATTTCAGGTCGGTAGGTTCGGTTTCCTAACCAATGCAGAATACCAAACGCGTATTCTGCGGGCTTTGTGCCACTTGCGTTCATAAAGGTTTTCGCGAAGGATCCGGTGCGATTAGGAAATCACACCTACCGGCCTGGGAAAATCACTAAATTGACGCATAAGGCGGTTGCAGAAAGAAGCACAATCAAGGATGAATGTGCTACAGCTCAATCAATATGTATGTTGTGCAGAGAATGGAAATGAAGGATGAATGTTGTAGAAAGAGGTACAATCTAACAGAATGTGCTACCGCTCTGAAGTGTTCATGATGTCAGAAATGCCTGAAAAACTAAAAAAAGTCGTCAATTCTGCAAAAAAGTGTTAAAATACGCATAAAAGAACTCCTTTATCCTTTGGTATTTGGCATAATGACTTCATTAATATCCATAACAAAATCGAAAGGTGGCACTATGAAACTGAGTTGTCTCCCTGTATCTCTTTATGATGATATATTCTCTGGGAAAAGTACGATAGCTGACTGGATCCGTTTCGGGGCTGAATTAGGATTAGATGCTGTTGATTTTAGCATCAAGTTCTTTCCTCATCGCGATCATAAGCTGATTAATACTATACGTACTATTCTCGCTAAACGCGGGTTAGAAGCATGTATGCTTGCCTGTTATTGCGATTTCACGCATCCGGATTCAGCACAGCGGGCACAAGAATTAACTGATCTGAAGTCTGATATCGTCTTAGCAAAGGATTTAGGGGCAAATTTCATAAGGGTGACAGCGGGACAGAATCATCCTGGTATCAGTCACGATGAGGGAATTAAATGGGTTACAGAAGGATTCCGTCGGGCACTTGACGCAGCAGAAAAACACGGGATTACGCTCGCCTATGAAAATCATACGAAAGGGGCACCGTGGCAATATTGGGATTTCTCACAGCCGACTGAGGTATTCCTGCAAATCCTTGATGAACTTTCAGACACACCATTAGGTGTATGCTTTGACACAGCGAATCCTCTTGTCCTAAATGAAGACGTGATAGGACTATTGGAACAGGTGATTGATCGCGTGGTTGTGCTGCATGTTTTTGATATGCATGAAGCGGGTTCTTTTGATCCTGTTCGTGTTGGAACTGGTGTTTCACCGATCCCGCAAGTATTTCAACTTATGCGTCAAAACAGTTACGACGGTTGGTTGAGCATTGAGGAAGCGAGTAAACAAGGACGACAAGGTTTTAAAGAATCTGTGCAATATGTCAGAAAAACTTGGGAACAAGCATCATCCGCGTGAGGGTTCACTCATGTTTTCACGTGCTTGACGAGACAGTTCTGCAAGATGTGCATCATTAGCCATCACCTGCTCCAGATGTATCTCACGTTCAGGGGTTGCTGTATTCACCATTTTCTCCCCATATTTTCGATCTATCCAAAATCGTGCTGAACCCCCGATATAAGAACGTAAGGCATCTAACTTTTCGTCTGGATATCGCTGACAGAGATTCATCGTGAACATCCGTCGGCGTGTACCACCACCGAATGCTGCATGTTTGGTATTGTGGTTAAACAGGACAAGGTCTCCAGGGGTTGTTTCGAATATCACTGCGGGTACATCTTTTCCGTGGATCTCCCATACTTCTTGACTTTTGCCAACTTGCTGGCTCAAACTATCTGCATAGATGTCGCTGAATAGGTGGCTGCCTGGGATGACTCTGAGTGCGCCGGTGTCGCGTGTCAGTGGATCAAGATAGAATGCGATCTTTAAATGCATTGGGTCGTCAAGTCTATGTCCACCGTCGGAATGCCATCCTGTATCCCCGACATAGAAATTCCCGTCACTTCCCATATAGTTGAAATCGTGTCCAAGTAAAGTTTTTGCAATTGCAAGGATTCTTGGGTCATCTAAGAGTGATGATAATTCTTCGCTCTGATCAATAAAAGGTACAATACAAGAACGCGCTGTTCCTTCGTGAGGTTTACCGTGATGTCCTCCGCCTTTTTCTTTCCACACGGTTTCAAATGCGTCTTGGATTGCTTCTATACGATCCGCCATCAATTGCGGGAAGCTTAGGTATCCAAACGTATTGAAGAAACTGACTTCAGCATCAGTTAGGCTATAATCGTGTTGGTTCATTTTGCAAAATCGCTTAAAAGGGTTGGTGTTGCTGTATCAAATCCGATGAAATCCAACATCCCGGCATCTTCCGGATCAGCGATAGAAAAGTTGTTTGCCACCATTGCGACAACGGCACACTTTGCGGGTCGTCCCATTTCTTGTCGGTACATATCTAATGCTGTTTTCGGATGGATGTCACCGAACCATGTTTCGTTATCCGTATAGATTACGAATAGGTCAACATCAAGTTTCTTTTCTATTGCATATAGCATAGGCAGCGAGCAATCTGTCTTACCGTGCGGAAAAGCAGACACAGCATCAACCGCGCTCGCGAGTCTATCCGTTGCAGTAATTGGCACTCGGACAAAACTCTCAGAGAATCCGAAGATGTGGTAATTCGGTTCGGTGCGTGCAGTAACCAATGCCATTGCAGCAGAGGCGTTTCGTGGTGTTAGTCCCTCACAACCTGCTACGCTAACGGAAGCCATTGATCCTGAAACATCAAGTGCAAGAAAAGTATTCTTATGACTCGGTTCAACATTATCAAACGCTGTGTAGAAAGCTGCATCTAAACCGTCAATAATCTGTGGGACAGGTTCCCATGTCAAACTACCGCGAACACCCTTACCTGAGCGGTATGTAATCAACGCCATTAGAATCTGAATTGGGTGTATCATTGAATTTCGGATGGATTCCTCGGACAATCTCTCCAGCACTGTCTGTATTTCAGGGACAAAAGGTTTTAGCAGTCCGACTTGTGTCATTTTTCCGAGGTTTCTGACGGTGGCGATAACAGGCATGTTTGCTAAGAGTGCTGCCCAAACATCAGTATCATCTTTCCATTCATTAGGAACCATTTCGTGGGTAAATTGATGCTTCTGTATGAGTTCAATTACATCTGCACGTTTTTTAGATTGTTTTATTTTTTCATACCCAGCAAGCAGTTCAGGGAGAGCATCGGTAGCCTCATAGACGGTAGCGATTTTTTGATCATCTTCTACACCACGATGAACAATTCGTCTGTCGGTATCAATTCCTTTAATCCACCGATAGACGGCGTGGTTTTCACCGTAATGGCATTTTGAAAGCACATCTGCATGGCTCCATTTGTTGCGTGCTTGATATTTCAGCACTTGGAATGCCAATGTGTCTTCGTCCTTTGAACGATACCATTCTCCGATCAACCTTCGTAATGACCTACCCCATCCTCGCATACGGTCGATATAGGAGACGAAACTGAATAGGTGTGTTCCGATGCGAGCGACATCACTGAATACCTCTTCTACTTTGCGTTTTGTTGCAACATTCCCGTGGGCAAATGCCAGAGCTAATGCGTATAATGCGGGTTCGTTTTTCGGTGCGCGTCCAGAGACAGAGACCTCGCGTATCCGTTCAACAACCTTTATGCCGTCTTCTGCGATACATTTCAGGACAGCATCAACATTGACTTTTGTCAAGTCCTGTTCTGTTGCGTAATAGGATCCACCTTCGGTGCCTAATATAAGAAATCGGTCTAAGTTAGTCCAGATGGACACAGGATAGACGTATCCTTCAGCACTGTTTTTTATCTGTTGTTCATCCAACGGCTGTTTTTGCGTTGGGTGTAAAGGTGCGTATTTTCTCAGATATCCCATGTTGTCCCTAAAAGAAATGACACCTTGTCCCTAAAAGAAATGACACCAAAAAGAAATGTCCTAAAGTAAAGAAATGTCGTAACGTAAAGAAATGTTGAAAAGTAATGTTAAAAGGCGGGCAAGGTGCGTATTGCGGTGACGTTCATGGTTAACGCAATACTTCGGCCCGCACAATTAGGTCTCTGGATAAGGATCGGAATACAGACGCTCTACCAACTGAGCTACAGCAGGTTTTGCATTACACTCTACCCGCTGGCAGGAGTCGAACCTGCGACCCGATAACGCATTCACACGACCCAGAGAAAAGTTCTGTATAACACCTATTTTAACACATTAGATATGTGTTGTCAAGTAAAATTTGAATTTATCAGCACGATTTCATAAGTTCTTTATAGTAGTAGGCACTCTCCGTGTGCCGTCTCTTTATAGTAGTAGGCACTCTCCGTGTGCCGTTATGCTTTTAATAGTAATAGGCACTCTCCGAGTGCCGTCTCTTATGAAAATAGGTGACACTTACACACCCATCTATTTCTATTAGGTTGATTATATTCTGAATCAAGAGTATACTTTATAGAAACATCATATCAAAAGTATCCAAAACCCGATAAACATTAGAAACATGTTCAGACGAATCGGAGTATTCTTCATATTCATTCTCATCATAGGGATAGGTATTGCAGGATATTTGTTTTTACCTGTCAAAACCCCTGAGCCAATACTTGGTAACATTCCTGCCTCAGAACCGCATCAGCACGCTACCCCTGATGGTGAACTGATTGAGCATATACATACTTATGATGCCGCTGTCGGTTCAGATAGATTATATGAACCTATTGCCGATAAGGACAGTGGGACGAAAAAACACCCGATTCAACTTGATTGGGAACGTATAGATATTGAGACTGTGAAAAAGAAATATCAACCCTATTCTGTTGCCGACATGCAAGACATGTGGTCCCCGAAATATAACACGGAAATCCCATCAGATCGTCGGAAAAAACTTGATAGAATATATCCTCCTGATAAATGGATTAAACGCAACCTTTCACTCGGACAACCGTTCGTCAACTATTCTGACTATCGGATGGTGTTGCAGCGAAGAGTCTACATGATAAATCGTAAAAACCTTTGGCGTGTCGTAGATTTGAAGGATCGTAATGCCATGCTAAAAAGTCTTCAATTACCTTCAGAGGTTGATACGTGGAGGGAATATGAAGATGCGTATCTTAAGTTCTGGATTGTTGCATCATATCAATCTTTATTGGCGGCGAATACAGAAACAGTATATGTCACTGTTGAAGATGGCAAAACGTTCTCAAAATTCTCTGGAAAAAGGTTAAGTCGTAAAGAGAAATATGAATTGATGATGTTTGGCGTCATTCCTGAAGATATTCATGTGGTCTACCTTGATGGGCATGAGGAACGTTTACCCCCTGGTGTAAAACCGAGGTTTTATGAACTGTATTTAAAGGAATTAGAATCAGCGTATTCAAACGTCCACAAAATCGTCTCTGAACACGAGGCGTTTTACACATCAAACACATCTGGAGAGAAAAAGTCATCTAAATCTACCCCTTCATACAGTATTGAAGAATCTTTTGAACTTTTACAGGACTTACATTGGGGAGAATTTCCTGATGATTTACAGACGTTACAAGATGCGATTCGTAAATTAGAGAAAATCAAACTTGAAGGTGAGGATAAGATGGAAGAACCAGATTAACCTTCACCTACAAGTTAGTAAAAGATAGTTAATGTTCCATACGTTTAGATTTCAGATGTCCCCATGTTGTCGTAGATTTTCCGTTGGGTTCAACGTTTAGAGGTTGGGCAATTTTGTTAAAATCAGCACTGACAAAAGCTGAATTATAGACTATTACTTCATCAATTGATCCAGTAAACCAATCAACATTTGATAAATCCTGCGTACCGTCATGGAAAATTGATTTTTGGGTAACATATCCTATAGAGGTGTTGTTTGTGTGTGCATATAGTTGTCCACCCTCATCTGCATCAGCGAGTTTCCCATCAAACCACATTTCAAATTTATCATTTTCGACCATATCGGTTGTATCTCGTAAGACTAAGGCAACATGGTGCCAATGATTCGATTTGATTCTCTCAGACAGCCAAGTTCCTTCCCAATTATATTGTGCCCGATTCCACCCACCTACATAAACACTTCCGGCGTGAACATAGATACATAATCCTCGTGTGGCACCTCCTTCTTGGAAAATCACCTGTTTACCAGTTTTCGTAATATCTGTACACTTAAAGAACGCTGCGATCGTTCTGTTGGTATAAGGACCGCCTGTGTTGATGTGAGGAGAATCTGGTATATTTATGCCGTCGCTATTTCCGTTAAATTTCAGTGCTTTCCCCACAATACCTATATCGGATTGCGGATTTCCAACAAATGTTCCATTGAGACCTATTGTTGAGCTATCCGTTGCTGCACCATCGTCAAAATTCCAATTTGCTGCGACTGTTTCCTCATCTCGTTGCGCGTCTGCCTGCATTGTCAGAAGAAAGCTAAACAACACAATTAAGACAGTTAACGAAACTGTAAGATATTTATCAAATATCTTGTTGCCATTTCGATGTGTCATTACTACATCTCCTTTGTTATTATTTCGTTTGTGATACATTCCTAATTATGTAATTGCATGATGTCTATTATATAGAAAGGAGTGCATTTAATCAAATATTAACTCAGAATATACTTGCATGGTCTTTCTGAATTTAGTAAAATAAATCAATGATTGAACAACAAATGGAACCTATTGTCTCAGTTATACATTAATTTCTATCCACACATAATTATGGGTAATAAGGCATACATCTTCCACACCCAAACTGAACACAAAGGAAAACGGTTGGATAGGTTTCTTATCAGTGCGACCGAAGATGTGTCGCGCACGTATCTTCAGAAACTGATTCGTGAGGGGATGGTTACCGTCAACAATAAAGTCTCCACACAACCGAGTCACACACTTCGCGTTGGAGACGAAGTATGCATTGCGTTTCCTGAATCCCAACCTTTAGAAACAGCGCGACCTGAAGATATCCCACTTGACATTCTTTACGAAGATAGCCACTTACTTGTTCTGAATAAACCTGCTGGCATGCTTGTTCATCCCGCAAGTGGTGTCAATACGGGAACGCTTGTCAATGCACTGTTGGCACACTGTGACGACCTATCAGGTATCGGAGGGATTGAAAGACCTGGTATTGTTCACCGATTAGACAAGGATACATCAGGGGTTCTCGTTGTTGCGAAAGCCGATGTTGTGCATCGCAATTTATCACGACAGTTTGAAAAACATACGATAACGCGGCAGTATACTGCGGTTGTGTGTGGTGTTCCCGCCGAAGTTACAGGGACGATTGATGTGCAGATCGCTCGGAGTCGTAGAGATAGAAGGCGAATGACCACAGTCAATAATAACGGCAGACGTGCTGTAACACACTATCAGGTCTTAGAGATTTATCACAGTTTTTCGCTTGTTCAACTCACATTAGAAACGGGAAGACTTCATCAGATCCGTGTGCATCTTCAGCATATTGGACACCCAGTTGCTGGTGATCCAATTTATGGGGGTGAACAACGCGCTTTGAAAGATGCTGACGCACTTCCTGTGAAACATGCACTCATAAACCTGAAACGACAGGCATTGCATGCCCGAACACTTCAATTTGAGCATCCTGTTACACATGAACGTTTGATGTTTTCAGCACCGAAACCCGCGGATATGCAGAGGTTTGTTAGTGCGCTGCGGGTATTGACTTCGGATATCAGTGGTTTAAGGAACTTTACACCTAATAGGTGCGTAAAGTTATTGTCCCTATAAGTATCAATTTTGGGATTTCATAAGCTCTTAATAGTAGTAGGCACTCTCCGGGTGCCGTCTCTTTAATAGTAGTAGGCATTCTCCGAGTGCCGTCTCTTTGGTGTTTGTATAGTTGTAATCTGTCAGGATTCATGCTAAAATAATTGTATCATATAACGAAAAGAGATTCAAACCTCTTTCCACTTGAGGTGTGTTAAGTTATCGTGCCCAAAACTACTTATTGTGAACAGTTTAAGGGAGAGTGATTATGGAATATGTCAATTTTGGTAAAGCAGGCGTTAAAGTTAGTCCACTTGCATTGGGATTAGGATTGAGGGGACAGTCTGACGAAAACGCTGCGCAACGGTTGATTGAACACGCTATTGATAACGGTATCAACCTGATTGATTGTGCAAATATATACGGTCCGATGGATGACCGAGCAAATATTGGTCGGTCAGAGGTCGTTCTCGGTAAAGCGATCAAAGGGAAACGGGATGATGTGGTGATTACTTCCAAAGTCTGTAGCCACATCGGACAGGGACCAAACGATTACGGGTTATCCAGATACCATATCATGCGGGAGATAGACCGTTCATTGACACGTCTCGGCACTGACCACATTGATGTCTACCTGATTCATGTTCCTGATGACACAACACCGCAAGAGGAGACGATCCGTGTGTTAGACGATCTTGTGCGTTCTGGTAAAGTACGCTACCTCGGCTGCTGCAACCATCAGGCATGGCACGTTTGTAAAGCTCTCTGGATTGCTGATAGCATCAACGCTACACCGTATATGTGTGTACAAAATATGTATAACCTGCTCAATCGGGATTTAGAAACCGAGATGTTTGGATTGGTGCGGGAAGAAGGTCTCGGTGTGATGTGTTATAGTCCGTTATCGGTTGGGTTATTGAGTGGTGCCTATTCTCCTGATGAACCACCACCTGCTGGTTCGCTTTGGGAAAGACGATATAGAGACGAATATGATCGTAGAATGCGTGGGGCAACAGGTAAGGTAATTGCTACACTTAAGAGATTGGCAGACGAGTTAGGTAAAACACCTGCACAACTTGCAGTGGCATGGGTCGTATCTCATCCTGAGGTCACCGTTGCAATCAGTGGCAGCGATACGATTGAACAACTTGATGACACCCTCGGTGGTGTGGGTTGGGAATTAGATGCGGCTGTTCGCGAGGAATTGGATGAGGTGTCTCGCTCGTTTGTGCGTTTGACTGCACCGCCTTTTTAAGTTTAGATATAGTGAGCTTTAGAATTTTCATGCTTCCGAATTATAGCACATCGGGAAGTATAATCACCAATAAACTTTCTGCCGATAGGTGTTAATTTAAGGTAATCATTCAGGTGTGAGTTCCCATAGCAGCACGGTGCCGTCCCAATTTCCACTTGCGATTGTTTTACCATCCGGACTGAACACGAGGCTGAAAACAAGAATTCTGTGTCCAGTAGTCAATGTCAAAAGGTGTGTGCCTGTTTGCACATCCCAAAGACGGATGGTGGTGTCCCAACTTCCACTTGCAAGTATCTTTCCATCCGGACTAAACGCCACACTCCTGACTCTATCAGTATGTTCAGTCAATTTCCTAATAGATGTGCCTGTCTGCACATCCCATAAACGCACCGTCTTGTCCTTACTCCCGCTTGCGATTGTCTTGCCATCCGGACTAAACGCAACACTTGTAACTCTATCAGTATGTTCAGTTAATTCATGCAATGATTCCCCTGTCTGCACATCCCATAAACGCACCGTTCTGTCATCACTACCACTTGCCAATGTCATGCCATCCGGACTGAACACTAAACTTCTTACATACCATTTATGTCCTGTGAGTGTTCTAATCGTTGTACCAGTCTGTATATTCCACAAAAGCAACTTATTTTCAGCACCTTGACTTGCGAGTATATTTCCATCTGGACTGAATGCTATGCTCCAAATACCATCAGCATCCTCTTTGAGTTTCTGAATAGATGTGCCTGTCTCAACATCCCATAGAAACACAGTGACGTCATTGTCCGAATAACTTCCGCTTGCGAGTGTCTTACCATCCGGACTGAAGGCAACACAGGTGGCAGACCGCGTATGCCCTATTAACGTATGAAGCAACTTACCTGTATGTACATCCCACAAATGTGGAGCTTTGTCACTCCCAGTACTTGCCAGTGTAGAACCATCTGGACTGAATGCTACGTTCAAGACCGTATCCGCATGTCCTGTCAGTTCCCGAAGATGTTCTCCTGTTCTTACATCCCAAAAACACACAGGTCCAGCATTACTTGCAGTTGTGAGTGTCTTACCATCCGGACTGAACACAATGCTGGTGGCGATTCCAAGCGTATGAAGTGTGAACGTCCGAATAGGTGAACCTGTTTCCACATCCCAGAAACGAACTTTTTTGTCCCAAATCCCCGCACTTATGGCTGTTTTTCCATCCGGACTGAATAGGACACCTATGACCGTACCTTCAGTATGTCCTCTCAAAGTTCGGAGAGATGCACCAGTTTCTGTATCCCACAGTCGCACGGTTGTATCCCAACTTCCGCTGGCAAGTATCTTACCATCTGGACTGAACGCAACAACCGTTAAAGACTCCTCATGTCCTGTAAGAGTTCGCAGAGATTTACCAGTCTGTACATCCCATAGCCGCGCTGTTTTATCCCTACTGCCACTGGCAAGTGTTTTACCATCCGGACTAAACGCAACGTCGCAAACCTTTTCTGTGTGCCCTATAAAAGTCCGAAGCATCTTTCCCGTACGCACATCCCATATACGGATGGTGCTGTCAACACTACCAGTCGCTAATATCTTGTTATCTGGACTAAACTCAACACTATAGACTGAGGATAAATGTCCTTTCATTGTTGCAAGACATGTCCCTGTGCGTGCATCCCATAAACGCACGGTTGTGTCACGGCTTCCACTTGCAAGCATAGTGCCATCAGGACTATACGCTACACTTTCCACATAAGATGTATGACCTGTGAGCAGGTCAAGTTCTTTGCCTGTCTGTTCGTCATATAACCATATACCGATACTACCTGCCACTGCAATACGTTTCCCATCAGGAGAGTACGCTATTTCATTTATAAAGCCTTTACCGAGACGTGCTTTCACTCCATCGGGTAATCCCCATTGTGTGTAATCTTGAGCAAAGGTGTTTGGGATTAGAGGGAATATTGAAAGTCCAAAGGTTAAAAACGAAAACAGTAATTTTTTCACTATAAATTTTGTCCTTGTATTTTGATACGTTTCCTGCGTTACAGCATCACATATTTTACTGTTACGCAGGTTGTGGATGCACTAATTCGTATATTTAGGAGTGTATTTAGGCGGGTGAAAAGGTTTCTTAGTAATACCATTTCTAAATGATGATGTAGCATTATTTATAGGTCGGGTAGAGCGAAGTGAAACCCATAAATCAACGATGTGAATGCGCGCATGGCATTCATCGGGTGTAAACTTAAGAAAACTCAGAAGATCTGATGAATCTCTCTGAATCCTTATGGTTATACAGGTTATCTTCTCTTCAGTCCCGTAGGGACGATATGTTTATAGAATAATGTGTACCCCGCCTCTCTTCAGTCCCGTAGGGACGATATGTTTATATCGGGAATAGTTCCTACACATATCGTCCCTACGGGACTAAAGAGGGTTTGTATAACGTTTAACTATAAACATAGCGTCCCTACGGGACTGAAGAGGGTTTCTGCCATCAAAAAGTCCTTAACTTTACACCTATAGGTAGAGCGAAGCGTCATTAAAATATTAACTGGCGACACGTAGGGTTAGACAGGGTTTCCATGTCGGGTTTCGCTTCGCTCTACCCGACCTACAGAAGAAAACTATACCTTCATTTAGAAGTTGACAGAACACTAATGCATATCTATAGAAAAGATATAACTGAGAATTGTCACCAAAATGTAGGTTGCAACCAAGACAACCCCAAACGGACGTTTCAACTGGCTGCCCGACACAAAAATCCCAATTCGGAAGACGATCAGAATAAACACCATTGCAGGAAAAAGGAACTGGAAGAACTTTCCGGATGCTTGTAAACCGGAGGGTGTGGCTGCAGCAGAAACGCCAGCGACAAAAAGAACATTCAGGATATCAGCACCGATGATGTTTCCAACTGCTAACTCACCGTGCCCCCGCCGAACTGCCGTGATTGCTGTTACAAGTTCTGGTAATGACGTGCCAAACGCAACCAACGTTGCAGCAATGATCTCCTCTGGAACGTTAAATCTTATGGCAAGCGTCTTCACCGTTGGGATAAGGATTTGTGCAGAAACAACGACTATTGTTATTGACCCGATAAGTTTAAATAGTGTGAGAACTGTGTTTGATTCTTTATGGTCTATTGCTTCATCGGGTTCGGAAGTGGTTGTTATTGCACCAGCCCAACGGATAGACTGCCACACATATAATCCTAATAGAACAATGAAAGCAAATCCTATGTATTGATGTAACACGCCACCGTTGCTAAACACTTTTGCTGGAGATGACCACGGAAAACAGGCTAATACCATCAGTATACCCGCACTGACCTGAACATTAGACAGCCGTGATGCTAATTCTCTATTGAACGATAAGGGAGCAATTAGTGAAGCCAGTCCTAAAATTAGTCCTGTATCACATATAATTGATCCGACAGCGTTTCCGAGTGCAAGACCCGGTTCACCTTGTATCGCTGAGAGTACGGAGACCGCCGCTTCGGGTGTTGTTGTACCGATACTTACGATCGTTGCCCCGATAACTGCTTTTCCTAATCCCCATTGTGTTGAGAGTGTTACGGCTTCATCAACAAGCCAATCTGCCCCTTTGCTGAGTGTGTAAAGCATGACTGCTATGATAAGCAAAAGGACAACACTCGGTAATCCTTCAATAAGATGTTCAATCCACTGTTCCATTCGTTGTAAATGTTCCTTCCGATCTGATGTTTTTATATATAGGACTTACGCAAATTTGGGCGTCCCTGTTTAGAATTTCGCTTTTTCAAGGATTTTTGCTATTTTTAGGATTTACCCCCCTTTATCCCCCGCAAGCGGAGGAATGCGTAAGTCCTGATATACATAGATTATCACAGATAGTTGATAGAGTCAAATGAATCTGGACCAGGATTTTCAGGATTTTAATTACTGACTATTACGTAGGATTGTTTCCATCGGTGTTTCTGGACTTTTCTCGCTTTGGCTTGTTGTATGACGCAATAGTTTTGAGAATGCTGTGTGCCGCGTCTACGTGTTTTAGCACCCCCTTATTCGGGAAACTAAATATATCTCGGATATGCCAAATAGATAAATTTGACAAAAAAGTGATTGTGTGTTAAGATTTCTAAGAAAAGGACGTAGCATAAAAATAAAAATTAAATAGGAATAAAAATGAATACATACCCGATAACATTTGGAGAATTCCAGAACGTAAATAAAATAATTAAGTACTTTGCGTACGGAGAAGCCTTAAAACCATTCTCATTACTCTCTATGTCCCCAGAATGCAAAAAAATCGGTAAATTTACGTTAAAAGGATATAGACGTTCCTTCTTATACTATGAATTCGGTTACCTTGCTAATATTATACCTGATCCGAATTGTAATGTAGTAGGAGGATTATGGGAAATTGATGAATATACTGAAAACCCTTTAGAAATTGTTGAAGGTGTGCCTTTCATGTACAAAGAATGCTATACAGATGAAGGTGTTGTATTTTACAGAATAATCGATAAATACACCGAAGTGTTTAAACAGGTGCCAAGACAAGTTATACCAATAAGTTTTAAGCGACATATTGAAGCATACTGGAAAAATAACATATTTGGTATCACAAAGGAAGAAATTTTATCAAGTTTCAATGAAAATAGACTTGACTTTTATTTAAAAGAATAGTATAAATTTCGCGTTAGTTCGCTGCACTCTCCCCGATTGCTTCTCTTGCTTCTAAGACCTTTTCTACAACTGTTTTCACATCTTCCTCATCAACAAACGGCGATAGGATATACGACTTTAAGGCAACGATCGGGTCACCGTAGGCAGTGTGACGGTAGCAATCCGTTGTAGAGATGAAAACACCTCTACCTTCCATCGCTTCAGAATTGACGTATTGAAATATATCTTGGTTATATGCGTTGTTGGCAATCAAGCTATCTTTGTACGTAACATCTTCGAATTCTTGCTGTTGTATTTCAAAGGTATCCACCCCAACAGGGTATACCCGAAAAAGTGTCACAGTACCGAAATTTCCTCTATTCAGAACGGTTGTCCCTTCCCTTCCATCCAGATGTTCGCGCAGAAGTTGTGTCATCTCTACGATGTGACCGAGTATAGCACGAAGTCCTTCAACACCAAACAACCTGAGATTGGCAAGTGCTGCGAGAGGACCCGTACCCGCACGTGAAGTTTCAAGTGTATACATCCCTGGGCGGTATTGTCCGAAGTGATATAGATATGGCATCTGTTCAGGTGAACGTTTCAATAGGTCAAGGTCAGCCTTATCTCTGACAAGGACGATGCTTGATATATAAGGGGCGAATCCTGTTTTATGAAAGTCAATTCCTACTGAATCTGCAAGGTGTAAATGCTGAATACGTCGACATGCGCCTGCTAAAGCGCGTACTGTTCTGGGTCTAAACTCTAACGGGTTTTTCTCAAAATCATAATCATTAAAGACTGACCATGCCCATCCGATAACAGCATCCGCGTGGATATGTGGATGATAATCCAACTGATATTCCTCTACAAGCGAGTTCCGCATGGCAGTAATCTTCAATAGGTTATCCAAGCCAAAAGCATCAGTCGTGCCTAATGTGGCAATGATACATGCGATCTTCTTACCATCTGTGAGTGCCTTGCGCAGCTCAGTCTCTAATATTTCAAGATCTATTTCGTTCTCCGTAATCGACGGGATGGTAATCAGGTTTTTAGTTCCTATTCCGAGCCAACCTGTTATATTAGCAGCACAGTAATGTCCCGTATCTGACACGAATACGAGCGCATTTTCGGGTGTGCCATCGGTGATTGTATCTAGACAGGCTTTTTCTAAACCTATTTTTACGCCATAGAGTGTTGTTCCTGTTCCACCAAAGGTAAACACCCCGCTTGATTTCTGCGGGTCGTACCCAATCAGTTGTGATGTCATTGCGGTGACTTCAACTTCGGCTAATGCCACCAAGCGGCTAAATTCGTCCCAAGCAAGGTTAGGGTTGTGTAGAGAAGCAAGAAGTACGCCTATTAGACTCGGAATTGTGGTTGGTGCAACAACGTTCTGTTGTGTGCGGGGATGTCCGAAGATCGTCATCCCTTCAAGATAACCGACAAGTTCCTTAGTTACCGTCTCAACCGATGACATGGTATCGGGTAGTTGTGTATGCTTTGCTGCTTCAAAATCGCCATGAATGATTGAACCGAGAAACGGCAGATGTGTTTTGAGTGAGTCTACCTGATCTAATGCCCGCATAATAGAATGGACAAAGTAGGAGTCATGTATAGTATCAGATACCGGTTGTGGAAATGCGAGTCTTATTTGATTTAAAATGTCGCGATGAGTCATGTGTCAAATTTAGATGGAAGTGCTTCTTCAGAATGCGTGTACCAACGAAATGTATCTATTGGTAATTTGTTAGGGAGTGTCCGTTTCTTAATTATAACATTCATAGGGGATTGTTAGCAACCAAAAATGTGTAGATCTCCCAAATAAAGACATGGATATGTATACTTTTTCTAAATTTTTATACATATAGCAGACAATATGTATACTTTTTATACATATCATACCCGATATGTATAGTTTTTGCGATTTTTTATACATATCAGAAGCGATATGTGATGAAATTTTAGGAGAGTTTTGCACGTATAGCCTCAAAATCTGTTCCCTTCGGCATGACGAAGAGACACTTGCCGTTACTACGTGCTTCCCACAATTCCCCGATCTCGCGTTTTTCTTCTGAATCATCGTTTGACCATAGATGAATACCTTTGGACTCAACAACTAAATAGCGTCCATCTGTCAACAGGCACACAAAATCAGGATAAAACCTATCGGTTGAAGTCTGTATCCAGAAAGAAAGAGCTGGCTGACGTTCAATATTACGCACCCAATATTTAACTTGGGATAATGTGTCAATAAAATGGGCACACTTAAATTCTTCCCCCTCATCTTTTAGGTCTCCAACATGTGGGTAGTAATGTTTTTGAAATTGATATGCCCCAGTGTAGCGTTTATTGTATGGGTAGCGATGTGGATCAAAGGAAAAGCAGTGATCGGGTGAAACAACAACTGGCGTTGCACATTCAGGGAAGAGAAGATTATGATAGGCATCAAGGTGTACCTTTTGACGATGGCTATCAATTTTCGCTGCTGCGGCATCTTTGAGGGCGTACTTGTTGCGAATGAGAACCTCTATTGGTATGTCGCGCTCTTCAATAAGGTGTTTGACCAATCGTTGAAGAAAAGGGAGCGACTCTCGACGCAAGATATCTAAGTGCACGATACTCCTGTCAAGCCAATCCGCAAGACGCGCAGCATCCCAGTTTTTATCTGGAGCGAGGAGAGACATCTGTTGATGCAAGACACCCAAATATTGCATCTCAACTCTTCCCTCTTCAGAAATACCGACTTCACCCCGTTCTCCTGTATTGAATTCAGATGGAAATTCTTCTTCAGTAAGTTCAGCATCACATTCAGATAATTGCCATACGGTCTCTAAAAAACGGGATGCCTCAAAATCAAGGAACGTCTGATTCTGCTGAACCATTAACTTCGGTACTTTAAAGACTTCCCCTTGTTCAGCAGGAGCAGGATCAGGGTTGGGCGGTGTTAAACCTTCAGGAATGGGAAGAACGGTTTGCTCCTCGTCTATAGGGCGAATAAGTTCAGCAGCTGCCTGTTTCTGAAATCCGTTTTGGACAAGACCATCGGCTAATGCAGATGCAGCTTCATAGAAATTTCGTGAAGCAACAAAAGCATAGGCATTATTCAACGACTCGCGTTTTTTACGTTGTGCTTTCGGGAGTCGCATAACTCTACCCAATATCTGTTCAACAGCAGTTGAAGACTTCATTTCTGCAACAGAACAGAGAACATAAGCAAATGGACAATCCCACCCTTCTCGCAACGCCTGCACTGTGATAACATAACGGATTTGGCACTCCGGATCATTGATATCTACGTCGTCAAGTTCTTTGTCCTCTCCTGTGGCTCGAGCGATCTGTTCCTTGGGGATGTTATGCTCTTCAAGCAAACATTTCTCTACGACTTCAACAGTCAATGTTTCTCTGTCTTTGTATCTTGGTTGTGCTTGAATTAACATAACGGGACGGATATATTCCCCCGTTTCCTCTCGTTCTTTCTCTGCTTCTAATTCAAGTGTGCTGCGTTGTGCTATAGCATCTGTAAGCAATTGTTTCCAATCCAGCATGGTTTCTAACAAGATAGGCATCTTGATCATGTCTTCTGCCTGTAGTTCTGCTGCTGAGACTGTATAGAGGACATTGGAAGGGTTTTGTGTTGTATCGGGTGTTGCTGTGAATTCAATGATTGCCGAAGGGTTGAATCGAGCAAGTGTGTCAAAAGAGAGTTCTGTCCGCGCATTGTGTGCTTCATCAACGATCACGAGAGGCCGTTTAATGCTTAGAAGATTAGCGAGCGAATAGATAGGTTTACCACTTTCATCACGTTCAATTTCGGAGAGTGTTTCATCAGAAAGATGTGTGAAATGTCCCATCAACGTCCCCGATTGCTCGTAAACTTTACGCCCATCCGTATCTTCCACGCGAAAAGCTTGCATCGTGGAAACAATAATTGTGGTTTTGGTGTTCAGAATATGTAGCGGCAAAGAGAGTGCTTCACCTATCGTGAAGATTTCTACTTTGCGTCTGGCAGATTCGAAGGCATCTCGGTAAGGATGTAGCGGATTTTTAAGTGCAGTTAGTGTCTGATCTCGGATAGCGTTTGAAGGTGTAAGCCAAAGTACAAGCGGCGTATCGGTTTTTAATAGTTCAACTGCAGTAATACTAACAGCATGACACGCGACTAACGTTTTTCCACCCCCTGTAGGCAGCCGTAGACAAACATAAGGCATACCAGACAAGGACTCAATAGGCTCGTAGGCGCGTTTGGTAAGATCGTAAAATGCAGTATTAGCGTTATTGAAATGAAGGCACTTCTGATAGTATTCTGTTAGCGTTTCAAGGGTACGTTCTTGGTATTCTTTGAGGGGAAGATGCATCTTTTGATCCTATATGTTTCGGTAAATAGCAAAACTGTATTATTCTTATACCAGATTATACGGCATCTGACGGAAGGTTACCCCGCGATCCTTTAACAACCCAATGCTAAGTTGTGTCCCACCGCAATGGATAACCTTTCTACCTTCATGACGCGGTAAACGGTCTATGAGTTCATCGTTAAGGATATCGTCGTTATTAAGCAGATAGACACCTACCCCGTCCACACTGCCCAAAAAAGCACGTTGATATCTTTCACGTGTTGTGCAGGTAGCATAAGACAGACTATCTCCTTCCATGAGGGCACGTACTGTGTCTGTTTCTATCGGGCTACCTGTTTCCTTAAAAAAGAGGTACTGTGCCATTTCATGAAATGGAATTTCCGATCTTTCCAAGAAGGTATCACCAACGTGGTAATAGGCAAAACTTTCTTTATCTGGAGTGAATAAGCATTGTAGATTGTCTCCTGTTGCATCGGGGTAACCTTCACAAACGCGTTGAAGACGGACAGCAGTTATTTCTTGAGCTATTTCCGGTTCTAATTCAACTAAAATGAATTGACGGTTGCCTCCATCTTCTCGGTTCTGTGCAAGGACAGCGTGACCTGTTGTGCCGCTGCCGGCGAAGGAGTCAAGGACAATGGCATCTTTACTGCGTAGCAATTCCAGTAAAAATTTAATAAATTTTACCGGCTTAGGTTGGGGAAAAACACCACCTTCACCAAATATATCTCGTAGTTCACTTGTTCCATCTTTATTGAATCCCACGATTTTTGGTGAAAGAAATACGTCTGGTGGTTGTCCTTCTTGGACCTCAGAGAGATAACGTTTTGCCCGCGGTTCGTTACCAGAAAAATCAATGCGACCTTCGCGTTCCATGTTACGAAGTGTGTCTTGTGAATAACTTGGATAACGTCCCGAAGGGGGAGACCATTCAACGCCATTTTCAAAGGTGAATGTATAAGGTGTGTAATAGTTTCGTGCACTGAGTGGATCAAGTTTATACTTACCTCTACCATCATTGTCGTCATGAGGATATTTCATTGATTTATCAGTAATGTAACGAATATAACGACTTTTGTCTTCACCAAACCAAGATTTATCTTTGGCATAAACCAAGGTGTAGTCAGCATTGTGATTAAAATCTTTACTGGAGTTGCGCACGGTGTGCATTGCTCTTCTTGTGAGAATTGCAAAAAAGTTCTTTTCTCCGAAAATTTCATCCATTAGCATTCGTAAATGATGTACTTCATTATCATCAATTGAGATAAAGATCACACCGTCCTCTCGAAGGAGTTGATGAAGGAGGCAGAGGCGCGGATACATCATACAGAGCCATTTGTCGTGCCGAGAGAGATCTGCAACCAGCGAACCAACAGTTTTTCCGAGCCATTTCTGGATCGTCGGGTTGTTAACGTTATCGTTGTAAACCCAACTTTCGTTGCCAGTATTGTAGGGCGGATCAATAAAGATGCACTTGACTTTGCCAGCATAGTAGGGCAGGAGTGCTTTGAGCGCGGTAAGGTTGTCACCTTCAACAAGGAGATTACCTGTGCCAAGCGGTTCGTTATCATATCCGCAGGATCGGTCCCGGTCAAGTGTGAGGGTGTGTAGCGGCACCTCATCGTGATGATTGATGACTGCTTCTTTTCCGATCCAGTTGAGCGTTGGCATGTATACGGTTTCCTCGTTACCCCTACACAGGTGTGAATCAGATGACTATTGCTGAGATGTTTCATCTAAGGTTTCCACATCGGTAGATGCTAACCCTTTCTTACGTTCCGATGGTGGCACATAATACGAAACAACTTTCATGCCGTTCCGTCTGCACTCTTCTTGAACCTCTATCAAATGTGCTGTGAGCTCTTCAACTGACTTGAACCGAGCGGAAAGTTCTTTTTTTATTCGATAGCATTCCTCAAGAATTGGATCAGTGTAATTTTCAAAGTTCTCTTTCATCTGATACCTCTGAAACTGATAACCGTCGTTTCAAGATAGACTCTCGGTTTGCTTTTTATATAGTATACCATGAAATGCCATTATTTGGAGTATAAAAATAACCCAAGTTGCTACCTATAATTTTTTGGACATAGAAACACCTTCTTTAATGAAAATAGACTGATAATTAGCCAATATTTGTAGCGCAAACTTTTAGTTTGCGTTTCACAGGCACAATCTAAAAGATTGTGCTACAAGGTGGCAACTTAGGTTAAACTAATCTATGGCGATAGGTAGCAACTTGGGTTATTTAGAGAAATATTAGATTACTCATAAACGGATGAACGATGTTGAATTCGCGAGACTTTAATCGTTTTAGTTTGTTTATTAAATGTATAAATTGCTCGATAATCTCCGGAAGCTAACCTAAACTGTCCTCTGTAATTGCCTTTCAGTGCTTTATGGGAACATATGTCACAATTCACACGCAGCCATTCAAGCTTGTCGTGAATTTGTATTCGGATTCTGCCATCCAAACGTTGTAAATCCCGTTCAGCATTTCGAGTCAATATCAATTCATACATTTTGACTAGATCCCTAAACGTTTGGTGACATCCTCAAGCGTAGACATTTTTCCACCAGCCTTGATATACTCGTCTTCACGCTTTAGGGATTCAATGAATTCTGGGCACAATTCCAAACCTTCATCGGGATCGTAATCATAATCCTCAAGAAACAGTTCCAATTCCAAATAACAGACAAAAAACTCGTAGAACTCAATACGTAGAATATCTATTATTTTCATAGGACCTTCCGTTTCCATTAATTTAACGAGACGGTTTCGCGATACAAAAAGTCGACAATTGACCAATGTCTGTAGCAATGTTTGGAAACCATCAAGGGATAATGCTGCTACCTTTACCTTTGGCACAGGGTCACTATGTATGGACATACCCATTCGTCTTGCTTCTCGCCCCAAAGGTGAACTCTTTCGTTGCGTTTCTACAGCAGAAACTCGGTGTTTCAGATATGCCAGAGCATCAGTACCTTTTATGATATTAAGAACATACTTTTCATGCTTTTCCAATTCTAAGGCAAGTGTGTAGTAACCGTTGAAAAACTCTCGAAACTCTCGTGCTAATGCCTCATAGGAACTCTTTTCTTCGAGAAGCGTAATAAGTCTTTCACGTGAGGCAAATACTTCCTCGTTAACTATAGACGCGAGCCAGTTGTTGAATTGTGTTGAATGGATGATAGCATTCTCCATGTCAGATTGGGAGAGTGTGTTTATTGATTGCAATTTATATCTCCAGTGAATTTTTTCAAATTCGTTAAATATTTTTCTAATTCAAGTGCGTGGAGCATAAGATTTCTCCTAATCCGAATCCTTTGTGTAGATGCACAAACTAAAAGTTTATGCTACGAGGAAACTGCCACCGTAATCGGTTTGCTTTCTATATAGTATACCATGAAATGTTGTTGCCTTGAAAATTAAAACAACTTTTGTCCAGCAACATTCAATTGAAGATTATATGTTGGCTAACGCCTTATCAATTCGCTGCAAAACTTCATCTTTCCCCAGCAGCACAACAATATCAAAAAGACTTGGACCAAACGATAATCCTGTCAACGCAATTCGCATCGCCTGCATGGCAGCAACACGTTTGATGTCGTTTTCATCTGTATATTGCCATACAGCAGATTCAACGGTTTCAAGGTCAAACGTTGAGATGTCAGTCAAAATCTGTTGGAGATTCGTTAAGATCTCACGCGCTCTCTGTTTCTTCTCATCCGAACTCCCCCACCATTTCTTGACTGCTTTGGGTTCATATTCATAATCGTCGGTAAAGAAGTAACGAGTCTGTGGGATGATGTCTTGGAATGTTGTTAGCCGTTCTCCGACTGCCTCTACAATACGCTCCAGCCAATCACGTTCTTCCGTTGCATCCAATAAACCTTCTTGTTGCCAGAATGGGATTGCCGCATCTGTTCGTATAGAGACATCCAGCTGGTTTATGTAGTGTGAGTTGAGCCATTCCAACTTCTTAATGTCAAACACACTGCCACTCTTGCCGACACGCGCTAAGTCAAACTTCTCTACGAGTTCTGCAAGCGAGAAGATCTCCTGTTTATCATCGTAAGACCAACCGAGTCGTGCAACGAAGTTTAACATCGCTTCGGGGAGATACCCCTGTTCACGGTAACGGTTGACAGCGACAAGGTCACCATGATGACGTTTGCTCAGTTTTCTACCTGTGTCATCAAGAACTAACGGAATATGAGCAAAAAGCGGTAGGGTGAAGCCGAGTGCAGTCGCTATCACAATCTGTTTCGGTGTATTGTTCAGATGTTCAGTACCCCGAATAACGTGTGTTATCTGCATCTCAGCATCGTCAACAATAGAGGTAAGATTGTAGTTCGGCATACCGTTGGAACGGACGATCACTTCATCTTCCAAAGTTAAAGGATCAATGTTTCGTGAACCGAGGATCATATCATCCACACGAATTTGCCTGTCAGGTATTTTTATGCGGACAGTCGGTTTTCTTCCTTCAGAAACATATCGTTCTACCGTATCTGATGAAAGTTCTCTGCACCTGCCATCATAAGAACGTGGGGATTTTGCCTTACGAGATTCGGCGCGTATCTCTTCTAATTCTTCTGGCGTGCAGTAGCAGTAGTATGCATTACCACTATCCAGTAATTGTGAGACGTACTTGCCATAGATATTTCTTCTTTCCGATTGGACATACTTTTCATCCCAATTGATACCCAACCATTTCAGTGCGTCAAAAATCTCTTGCATAGATGCGTCAGTGGAACGTGCTGCATCTGTATCATCAATTCTTAGGATGAATGTGCCGTTGTGTTGTTTGGCAAACAACCAATTAAAAAGAGCTGTACGCGCCCCGCCAACATGCAAGAAACCTGTTGGCGATGGTGCCATACGAACCCTTACCTGCTCATCTGTTTTTTGGGATTCGTTCATTTTTGTCCTTTCTGTATCTTTGCCCAACTATCCCGGAGGGGTACTGTGCGGTTAAAGACCAATTTTTCTGATGTTGTATCTGGGTCAACACAGAAATACCCTATACGAAGGAACTGGTATCTACTGCCGGCAGATGCATCAACAAGACTCGGTTCAACTTTACAGGTGTTTAAGACCTCTAAGGAGTTGGGATTGATAAATTGTATCCAATCTGCGCCATCAGGTGCTTTTTCTGGTTCTCTTTCAGTGAAGAGTGAATCGTATAATCGCACTTCCGCATCAACTGCATGCTGTGCTGACACCCAGTGTAGTGTGCCTTGAACGCGCCGTCCATCATCTGCCCAACCGCCGCGCGTTTCTGGATCATAAGAGCAGTGGATTTCAACGATTTCGCCTGTGTTTTCATCTTTTATAACACTTTCACATGTGATATAGTATGCATGTTTTAGTCGTACTTCTCGTCCGGGTGCCAGTCTATAGAACTTTCGGGGTGGGTCTTCCATGAAATCTTCGCGTTCAATATAGATTTCTCGTGAGAATGGGATCTCTCTTGTGCCAGCGTTCTCATCCTCCGGATTATTGTCAGCTTCAAGCATTTCAACCTGTGCTTCAGGATAGTTATCAATAATAACCTTTACGGGATTTAGGACTGCCATGACCCGCGGTGCATGCAGATTTAGATCGCTGCGAATAGAATACTCAAGCTGACCAATTTCAATAAGATTATCTGCTTTTGACACACCTATCCGATTGCAGAAATCACGAATAGCATCAGGTGTATACCCACGGCGACGTAAACCCGCAAGTGTAGGAAGTCTTGGATCATCCCAGCCATCAACATGTCCTTCTTCAACAAGAACTCTGAGGTTCCGTTTACCGAGGACGGTATATGTTAAGTTCAGACGTGCAAATTCTATCTGTCGTGGTTGGTATATCTCTAACGATTCCAAGAACCAATCATATAACGGTCTATGATCCTCAAACTGCACATCACAGAGTGAATGCGTAATGCCTTCAATAGAGTCGGACTGTCCGTGTGTGAAATCGTAAGTTGGATAGATACACCAGTTATCACCGTGTCTGTAGTGATGTTCACGGAGAACACGATACATGACAGGGTCACGCATATTTAGGTTCGGACTGGTCATATCGATTTTTGCTCTGAGCGTTCGGGAACCGTCTGGATATTCTCCGTTCCGCATCCCTTGAAATAGTTTCAGGTTTTCTTCAGCAGACCGATCTCGGTACGGACTATTTTTACCGGGAGTTGTCAGCGTGCCACGATATGTTCTTGTTTCCTCTGGCGTCAGCTCACAGACATAAGCCTTCTCTTTCCGAATCAGTTTTATAGCATATTCGTATAGTGTTTCGAAATAGTCGGATGCATAGAATTCCCTGTCTTCCCAATCGAATCCTAACCACTTCACATCGCGTTTTATTGCTTCAACGTATTCACTCTCTTCTGTGATGGGATTACTATCATCAAACCGAAGGTTGTAAAGACCCTTATAATCGTCAGCGATACCGAAGCTGATACAGATGGCTTTTGCATGACCGATATGAAGGTAGCCGCTCGGTTCTGGTGGGAAACGGGTATGTACTCTACCGTCGAATCTGTCTGTTTTGAGATCTTCCTCAATCTCTTGTCGGATAAAGTTGGTGTCAGTAGTGTTCTTGCTGTTTTCGTGTTTCTCTGTTTTATTCTCACTGTTTTTAACGTGTTCCATGAATACCTCCTCAGTCTAAAATATTATACATTGAAAAACAGATTAAGTCAATATAAGGTGGGGGGTGTGTAAAGTTATTGTCACTATAAGTGGTAATTTTGGGATTTCATAAGCTCTTAATAGTAGTAGGCACTCTCCGTGTGCCGTCTCTTATGAAAAAGATAACAAAAGATTTACACACCCAAGGAAGGTAAAATTTTGGGACGAATGATTGACCTACCCCGTAAGATGATGGAAATAAATGAAACCACATATTAAGGATAGCGTTAGTTAAGGGTATAAGGATTAGAATCTATACAGCGGGGTGGTGACAATGAAAAAAGATACAAAACAAGCCCCAATCAAGCAGAAATCTTCAGAAGACCGCAGATTAGGGTATTACGAGTTAGCGATCTGTTACGCTGCTGCAAAAGCACAAGAAGATGAATTCCACTGGGACGATTTTATTGATAACCTTTCATTTATTTGTGATAAATTCGCTATGCATATTGAGACAAACGGGAAATCACAGATGGGAATATAGTTCCTGACGGTAGGTTCGGTTTCCTAACCGAAACGAAGGCAACAAACGGTAGGTTCGGTTTCCTAACCGAACCAAATACGAAGAATTGGTAGTATACCATAGGGTAGTGTTCTTATAGTAACCTACCCTATTTTGTTTTAAAGCACTTCACTCAGTTTTGGATGATTTTTGAAGATATTGACTAAGTTCGTAACCAACTTTTCAGGGTCATGCCTAATAACGTTCATCTGTTCACCCCCCATCCATGTGCCAACTTCAGTAACAACCATATCTCTTATGAGATCAGCTTCAACGACGGTAATGCCATCGTCTTCCAATCGCTCTAATTCTCGGTTGTAGGAGACTTGGACTTTTGAGGCATCTGCAACCTGAACGGTTTCTGCGGAGAGGGTTGAGATATCTTTTGCAAGGTTTTGCACTTTCATCAGCTGGGCTGTGTCTTTAGCGAGCATAGAAAGTCCTTCATCAGATAGTGTCTTTATGCGTGTCAGTTGTGATACCAGTACATTGCGGACATAACCTTGCATGATCTCTTTTGGAGCGGGTTGATTATTAACTAAGACATAATCGATAGGTATCTTTGCATGATCAAGAATCGCGTTTACATGGTCTGTAACAGCGTATCCATCCGTTTCGCCGGGCTGTGTCATCACATTACACACATATATCTTCACGGCATTAGAACGTTGAATGGCATCAACGATTCCTTTGATCACGAGATTTGGCATAATGCTGGTGTAAAGGCTACCCGGACCGATGATAATTGCGTCTGCGTTAACGAGTGCATCTATTGCGGTCTGATGTGCTTGACAATCATAGTCTTCATCAGTGGCATGGTGCGCCATTTCATCTGCCCTGTCATTTTCCCGGCCGTTCTCTCGCTGTTCAAAAAAGACGCGTTTAATAGGTTCTCTATTTTCCCGGATCGGGATTGTTGATTCACCTCGTACAATTTCACCATTGGCAAGCTCGGCACACAGAACAGTGGAATCCAATGTGACAGGAATAATCTGTCCACGTACGGAAAGTAACCGAGAGGCGGCTTGGATAGCTTTCGGGAAGTTTCCTTGAATTGTCGTCAAAGCTGTTAACAGAAGATTGCCGATGGTATGTCCATCAAGATCTCCGTTACTGGAAAATCGATATTCAAAGAGACCGGCAATCTCATCTGCATCGGATAGTGTATACAGAAGTCTACGGATATCCCCTGGCGGTAGCACATCAAACTCTTCTCTGAGTCGTCCTGAACTCCCCCCATCATCAGATACAGTGACGATGGCAGCTAAACTGTCAAGGTCTATGATTTTTCTCTCTGCTGTTTCTAAGTCGGCATACTGTTTTAACCCGCTAAGGAGGGCAGATAAACCGCTACCCCCACCAATACAGGCAATTTTCAAAGACATAATTTCTCCAACCCATCTTACAAATGGTTATTTTCTAATGCTTTGTCAAGTGCTATTTTGTAGGTCGGGTAGAGCGAAGCGAAACCCGACATGATAGACATAATCAATACGTGTCCAAATCAACGTCAAATGCGCTTTTGGCAAAGGTCTATGATAAATAACGGATTTAGCGTTTTATCTGTTTCATTAACATCTCTAAACGTTCAACCGTCTGATTACATAACATTTCTGCTTCCGATGCTGTCGGGGCTTCACTAAATATACGGATGACCGGTTCAGTTCCTGATTTTCGGATATTCACCCAACGATCATCCCAGACTCGTTTGATACCATCCGTCAATTCAAGGGACGCCGTATCACTGTTCGTAGATGTAATTTCATCTTTGTATTGATCTAATAGTTGTGACGCAATCGCTTGTGATGGTATCTCCATTTTTTTGCGGCACATTTCATATTTAGGCATCGCCTCAACAAGTGTTGAGACGGTGATTTCGGATTCGACAAGGTATTGAAGAATCGCTGCAATGGAAGTGATACCATCCGTTGTATGATTGATCCCAGGATAGATAACACCACCTGTACCTTCACCTCCGATAACAGCGTTGACTTCATGCATCTTTTCTACGACATATCCAACCCCAACCTTCGTTCTGTGTAGTTTTACGTCGTGTTTTATGGCAATATCGTCAATCATTCTACTCGTGGAAACTGTTGCAACAATATCACCTTTCGTTTTGCTGATGATAAAATCTGTTACGCATGCAAATGTCCATTCACCGTTCAGTGCAACCCCCTTGTCTGTCACGATCACGACACGATCTGCATCACCATCGTGTGCGAAGCCGATATCAGCACCTGTATTGACCACTGTCTCAACGAGTTCAGTTATGGCATCGGGATTAGGTTCCGCAGGACGATTAAAGTTCCCATCCGGTATACAGTTTACTTCAATGACTTCACAACCGAGTTCCTTGAGCAGTGTTGGACTCATCACACAACCTGCTCCATTACCACAATCCAGTGCTACTTTCAGTTTTGCGTTTCGAATTGATGCTATATTCAGCCAAGATGAATTGAGAATTTCTTCAAGATGAAGTGTCGTTGATTCCGTATAAACCTGATGGGCTCCAAGTTTGTCCCACGGCATCAGGACAAAGTTTTCTGTATCATAGATGTGTAGCAATTCATCGCGTTCCCTCTGTGTTAGTAACTGTCCTGATGCTGATGCAAATTCTATGCCATTCCACGCAACAGGATTATGGCTGGCAGTGATTGTGATACTTCCTTGGGCATTCAGAACTTTTGCAGTTAACAGGACTGTTGGCGTTGGACACAAACCGACATCCATCACTTGACAACCGGTCGCAATCAATCCGGCAAGCACTGCGTGACGTAGCATAGGACTTGAGGTGCGGGAATCTATACCTAAGACAACAGTCCCTCCACTAACAAGCGTACCGAATGCCAGTGCGAATCTTGTGATTGTTTGCATATCAAGTGATACACCAACTTCTCCACGAACACCTGATACACTTATAATTGGGCCCTTTAGTTTTTTCATAAATGTAGTTTTTTCATAAATGTTCTCAACAGAATTTCAACACTACTCCATGTGAAACAGGTTTTGTAGGTCTACACATCCACCATGTCCACAATAGACTACATGCACCGATGACAAGTTGCCACAATATGTTCATATACCAAGCAGGATACGTGTAATCTTGTGAGGTAATGGGGGTTAATTCATAGAACAGAGGGTTTCTAAGCACATCCAATCCATCAAAAATAGTACAGACTGCGATCACTGGATTCAGATGAAGAATCGGTCCAAAAATAGGTTGTAGATCATTGATATATCGTTCTAACGGTTTGATTAAAAAAGCACTGCTAATTAGAACGCCTAATAGCAGATAGGTAAATAGTGTTCCAAAGAGAGTGTCCCGAAAAGCACGTGCTCCGCACAAACCAACAGCTCCCGCCGCAAAACTGAAAAGTGTCAACACAACGATCATATTCAATACTTTCACGATTGGCATACCGATGACAATTGTAGCAAATCCCGAAGAAAGCAGTATCCAAGCGAAAATAGGCAGTAGACTGATGATAAGATTTCTAAGTATACGCTTACCAACAGAAGCAGACGACAAAACTAACATTATGCCAGAATCAACATGCCGAGACTCTTCTCGGAAACTGATTGCAGTTAGATAGGGTGCTGTTAGCAGGACAACGAAAATTTGTGCGAATGCAAAACATTCCGCATTAAGACCGATTTTTGCTGACAATAGCAGTTGGTAAAACACCCATTGCAGAAAACTTGCAACAACAATGACTATAAATATAGATTTTGGTGTAATACGTTCTGCCTCAAAAAATCCATTCCGCTCTGACATGATGCCCTTCCAACCTCCATAGTATCAATAGATTATAGCATGACTCTAAATGAAATACAATTCAAATGCTTGTTATCTTTAACCTACCCCTTGTCAAAAATCCATTTTTCAACTACAATGTGAATGTGTATACCTTAGAACCTGTTTCACCTCAACGTAATAGTGATTGGGATGCTGTTATCCAGCGATGTTCGAACAGTAATGTTTTTCAGAGTTCTGTGTGGCGGGATGCACTTACACATTCCTTCAAACAGCTTAATCCCGTATATCTACTGATAAAGGAGGGGAAATCTGTTATCGGTGGTGTGCCTGCTTTTGTATTCCAACCGATCCCTGGTATACGATTATGGTATTCAATGCCGTGGAATCTGTTTGGTGGACCCCTATTAATCAATGCAACGGATGTCAATATAGATCAACTTATCTCAAGCATAGAAACCTATCTGCAATCTGTTGCATCAGAAAAAAGGTGGTGTGAAATGTGTTGGACATTTTCTCCCGATAACAGTGTGAAATACGGAGATGCACTAACAGCTGCTGGGTATGAGAAGACTGATCACTTTACACACCTCCTAAAAACAGACTGCAATATTGATACCCTCTGGCAAGCCTACAACAAACGGGTAAGAGGTGCTGTAAGAAAGGCTCAGAAATCTGGGGTGGCGGTAACAGATACTGACTGTGATAAGGATATAGCAATATTCTACAATATGTATCTGGCGACGGTAAAACGTTTAGGTGGAACGCCGAAACCGCACAAACTCATGGAGTATCTGCTTCACCACGGTATCGCAAAACTTGCTATCGCGACCTATCAAGATACAATCATTGCAGGTTTGCTATATCTGCATTTTAATCGAACAGTAACGTTGTGGTGCGAAGCGTCCTTGCCTGAGTTTTTGCAGTATCGTCCTAACAATGCGATTTTTCATCATATTATCACGTTGGCATGTGATGAAGGTGATGAATGGGTGGATTTCGGAGCATCACCACCCGAGAGCACAGGTTTGATCGCACATAAAGAACAGTATCGAGCAAAGAGAACCGATTTTTGCAGTTATACAAAAACTATATTGCCGATGCGAAGAGCGTTATGGAAAAGCAGCGAGAGTTTGCTAAGGAAAATCTATACACGGTTGCAGTGAAAAGAGAATAATAATTTTACAGGTAGTCTAAATCAGGAGAAATCATGGCACGTAAACCTAACTTAATCTTTGTTTTTGGAGACCAACACCGTCAATGTGATGTCGGTTGTGCGGGGAATCCACAAGTTCAAACACCATCAATGGATAAGCTTGCAGAACAGGGAATGTTCTTTCCGAATACATTTACAAATGTCCCGATATGTGTTCCCGCACGCGGATCACTGATGACAGGAAAACACCCTCTCAGCCATAAAGCCGTTTCTAACGATTTGCCACTTCCATTATCTGAAACAGGTATCGCACAGGTATTCAAAGATAATGGATATGCTACAGGTTATATCGGTAAATGGCATCTTGGCGGTGTGCCGAGGGATAAGTTCATCACACATGAAATGCGGTTCGGATTTGATCATTGGGTTGGATGGAACTGTCATCATAACTATTTCAATGCCCCGTATCACGACTCTGAGGGTAATAAAAGACAGATTGAAGGATACGAACCCGATTTTCAGACAGATAAAGCTATAGAATACTGTCGAGACCATGCTGATGAACCTTTCTGCCTCTATTTAAGCTGGGGTCCTCCACACAATCCATATCCGCATGTGCCTGAGAAATATAAAGAGATGTATCCACCAGAGGACATTCAACTACGTCCGAATGCAGTAGATACGCCACAAACCCGGAACGATATTTCCGGCTATTACGCACATATTACGGCTCTGGATGAGAACTTGGGGCGTCTGATGGATGCACTTGACGAAATCGGTATTGCAGATGACACAATTCTTGTCTATACATCAGACCACGGAGATATGCTGGGAAGCCAAGGACACGTCAGAAAAGAACGACCATGGGATGAATCCAGTAGAATACCCTTTATCATCCGATGGAACAACAAAATCCCTGCTGGTGTAACCCGTGATACCTTGCTCAGTCTTGTTGACTTTATGCCGTCAATGCTATCTCTATGCGATTTACCTATTCCTGATGGTGTAGAAGGAATTGACCTTGCTGATGCTATGTTAGGTAAAACGATTGATGAACCGAAATCTGTCTTGCTTCAAATTCCGCTACATGGGGGTGAGGGGTATCCCGCGGGTTTAACCGAATGGCGTGGGGTCCGGACACATCGTCATACCTACGCACGACACTACGACGGCACAGGTTGGTTACTCTACGATAACGAAAATGATCCGTATCAGATGAATAATCTTATAGATGATGCAGACTCACAAGCGCTACGTGAAGAATTAGAGACAGACCTTCAACAGTGGCTTGAACGGATAAATGATCCGTGTATTGCGGGTTTAGACCATATTCGTCAACTCGGTTTAGCGGAGTTGTGGAACCTTAGCGAACAACGTTTAGGTGGAAGAAAGCCGCGTTGGGCATGAACATAAGGTGCCCCTATTTATGTTCCTTATGCAGCAGACACAGCATTGATAATTGATTCCGACACGACCTCTGCTGCAAGGATGCCGATAGTATTGACATTACTACTACTGTGTTTTCCCGTTGCAAGTGTAAAAAGGGTATCACCATCGAACATTGTATGTGATGGTCGTATAGCACGTGCCATGCCATCGTGTGCCATTTCAGCAACCCGCGTCGCTTCTGCGACTGTTAACGTTGCGTTCGTTGCTATAACGCCGATAGTTGTGTTCGTTCCTGGCACTATATCGGCATCTAAGAGGCTCTCGGTAATGTCTATATAGGTGTCGTCTATTTTTCCACCCGCAACGATCTCACCAGTTGTCGGATTGACGACATTTCCTAAGGCATTAACGACAGTGATCGCAGCAACAATCAATCCTGACTTGAGGGACTTGCATGCGGATCCGAGACCGCCAGGAGAGGGTATGACATTAGGGTCCCCAATGTCCAAATTTCCAACGGTTGCCCCTGTTCCCGCACCGATAGTTCCCATTGCAACAGGTTCAGTTGATGCGTTTTGGCATGCCTGATACCCCATTTCTTTGTCAGGACGCACCTTTGCGTCTCCGATGTGTAGGTCAAAAATGACTGCAGCAGGGACAATCGGCACACGCACAGGTCCTACAGGTAGACCTATACCATTTTCTTCCAAGTACTGAACAACCCCGCTTGCAGCATCCAAACCGAAAGCACTTCCACCTGTGAGTAAGATTGCATGAGCTTTTTGGATTAATCGGCCGGGACGGATTGCTTCGGTTTCTCGTGTTCCCGGCGCAGCACCACGCACATCAACACCTGCTGTCGCACCTTCTGGAGCGAGTATCACTGTACAGCCGGTTTTAGCAGTCACATCAGTCGCATGTCCGACCTGTATACCTTCAATTGCTGTAAACGTTTCATTTGTGAATTGCATATTGTAACTATAGCATGTTTCTACTTGTTTCACAAGGGAGCTGTGGTATAAAATTAATTATAATATTTGACTTAAAACAAGATTCTATGATAATATAGTAATTTACAAAATTAAGTTTACACTTTCGGTAGAAGCAATCTACAAATTACGACTAAAAACGTTGATAGATGGGAACCGGAGTTCTCGCCTACAATTTGAAATTGGAAAATGTAAAATAATTGTATAATCAACTATATACACACTTAACTTCTGTGTAAGTAAGAAGTTTTTGGACATATAATCCTATGACAACAAAAGCCCTACAAGATATTATTTCACGGTGCCATCAACGGCACGAGAGTCCATTGAAGCAAAAGAAAACGAGGTCAGTACCTCCGCTTTATAAAGGGTATCCTTACCATTACAAAGCCTTTTGTGCAGACAAATACCCTATGATGCTTCAAGATTTAGAAGCAGCAGGTATTTCCTTTATGCCGATAGGACAAGCTCCTGGAACTGACTGTCCCCCGCGTAATTTTGGAGGGGAACGTTTCTCGAAACGACAAGAGGCAGCAGACTGGGATTCCATTCGGTGGCACAAGTCATGGGGGATCCAAGTGTATACTGGTACCCCTTCGGCTTGTGATGATGCACCATGGCACGACATTACCTTTAAATATGAGATACTATGCACTGCACCTGATGCTGTTCTTGCATGCATCCAAGCACTTATTGACACTGTTGCGAATCCATTATTGACAATAACAAAGTCCGGTGGTCTGCGCTTTTCTTGTAGGATACCAGAATACCTACACCCGAGTACAAACCCGGAACGGTTGTCTGTCCATAAAACAGGAACTTTGACAGCAGAAGGTCTGCAGCATCACGATGCGTATATTGAAATATGGGGTGAGAAAGGATACAACTGTTGGGATGCGCGCTATGAAATTCTGTTCGGATCTCTGTTAGATCCTCCTATAATCTCTAAAGAGGTCTTCTTTGCACCTATCAATGCTCTGCTCGCTGCTCTTCCCGAATCTGTTCTCCAAAGCTTAGAAGATAAGAAGGACATCCCGGAAGTACCATACTTTCTCGAATCAGGTAAACTTGAACTCGCCAAAGAAGCATTTCTTAAGCGCGGTTTTTCATATCACAGAGAAGATAATGGCGTTCACTATTGGGTACACCGAGATACTGAGATTGACACCAGAGAAATATCAATGTGGGAGGACGAAGGAGGTGTGTGGGTCCGTGCATCTACATCCGATTTGGGATTACCTATGAAGGCAACGCTTATAACAGATGTTTGGAACGATACCGGCATCCTACCCCCGAATCCAGCGACAGGGCTGCCCATAGATGATAAGGTGATCGCTATCCGGGAAGGGAATCTCAGTCCACTGGCAATAAAACGTCCTCCTCCGATATTACACAAGACAGACCCCGCCGAAAAAACGCATGAGACACGAGAAGAAATTAACGTTCAGACGCAACAGGCTTTTGATAGGAACGTGCGCATTCTTGGATTGATTCCCGAAACAACACCAGAGAAAAGGCGTGAAATAGAATCTCTTCTGCAAGAAGGTGAGGTAATCCGTCTGAACATGACTGATGCTGAGTTTGCAGCAGAAGCAGAACATTTTTTTCGAAATCCAAATGTAGAATCGGTTTCACATTGGCGTGACCGGATGTACCTATGGGATCAAGTGAAAGACATCCCCGTTGATGTGCGCATGGAAAACCCCTTTCAACGTGGGAACGTCTGTGAGGATGCTGATCGGTGTGAAATTATTGAGAAAAAGGGTGGGAATCCGAGCGATATTATCTGTCCGCAGTGCCCCGTCTACACAGAATGTCAGGAACGGGGTTACTTATCGCAGTACGCCACTTTACAAACTACCGATGCACAGATTATAGAGGATGCTCGCCTGTTCTTGGATCCACAATACGCAAGAAAAACGGAACAACTTCTCAAAACTCAAAATGGAACACCAAGTCTCTGCGTCATCCATCTCAAGAGAGAGAATCAACTGTTTCTTAAATGCGAACTGTCAAAAGATATGTTAGAGGAGTGGATGGTCAATTGGAAGAATGATGCTTTAGGAAACTTTGCCATAGTGCTACTGAATGCAGTAAAAATCAGAGATAAATCGCATGCTGAGTCTATTAGTCGTCTCCGGACAGCGGTACGAATCTTTGAATGGTTGGAAGAAGAACTCATCCAACAGATGTGTCACGTTAATGTTCAGGGAAAGGTTGTCGAACGTGAGGTTATTGATGCAGAAAGCGGAGAGGAATTAGCGCGTTGGACAATTGAGTTTGAGGGAGGGATCTCTGCTCATATACCTGTGGATGCCGGGGCAGTGGAAAAACTGGTTGCAAAAGAGCTACCCATTTTTCAACTCAACACTTTTGTTCCTAATGAAGACATGAAGATCTTGATGTCAATAGCAGATGCTGTCAGATTGGGCATCTTTGATGCGGAAACTATTGAGAACATTCAGACGTTTCCAACGGTCTGTCAGGATCCAGATTGGACGTTTTGGCATCAACTCAAACGTTTCTTTGAATATTATAAGCGGGACGCTGATGCACCGATGCGATGGGAGGATGAAATATTGCGGTTCCGGGTACCACCGGTACTTCATCCGAACGTTAGACGTCTTTTGCTCGCTGCCCCCATTCTCAACGATGAACATTTAAGTCGTGCGTTCTTGGATGAGAAAACTGAGATTATTCGACCCAAACAGATGGAGTGGATGCCCGGAAACTCTGTTTTTCAGATTCGCACGGATATTTATCCACGTAAGACAGTTTTAGACCTCAGCAACACCTGGAATAGTCTCGGGGTTTCTGAAACGGGACAGCACATCTTTTTGAGAATCCAAGCCGAAATTGAGAGAGACACAGATATTAAACATGGGATTATAACCCATGTTCACACAATTGAACAGCTGAAGGATATTGCAAAACGTGAGAACGTCTCTTTCTTGACAGGTTTTCGAAAGGTGGATGGATTAGAAAATGCTTTTCAAGAGGCACAGGTTATTTGGATAGTCGGCATACCGGAAATAGGACTACGTTCCCTTTTGGAGCGCACTCAGATCTTGTTTGGAAACGACGAAAAGCCTCTCTCTTATGAAATGGAACCTGAGTTCTACCGTTACAAAGACGAACGCGTACAGAGTGTTTATGAAAAAGAGGTCCTCGGTTTATTCACGGAGATTATTGAACTGGCTCAGTTGAACATTTTGACGAACAAGAAGATTATGTTGTTGACAAGTTTACATATCCCTGATATCACCGACAGACCTGAGACCTTGCTTTTTGACTTGGGAGATTTAGATGCTGCCGGCGGATTAGACAAACTTTCCGATATGATAGCAACACGCCAAGGTTTTGAGAAAGAACGCGACAAGATGACAGTTGAAACCAGAAGAATTGAGGTAGAACGGATTTTGGGATGCTCATCAAGGCAGGCGAACCGAATGTTGCGAAGAATGAGGGGTGGAAAACGGGCACGAGTTCCTTTCCGTGAACAAATTATAACACTTCTCGCTGATGGAGAAATGAAAACACCGGAAATCACTGATGCAATTGAAGGACATCCAAAAGCTATAAATACTGAACTCACACGCCTTGTAAATAAAGGTGAAATTGCAAAGATCAAACGGGGATTGTATACACTTCCAAAAACGTAAATACTGTTCTCAGTCTAAAGTTTATTCATAATTCTTGTGCTCTGTCAATTCCTATATGAAGTTTAAGAAAATATTTAGGTAATTTATGGTGAGGTTTCTTAACCTCGCCAGCAGGGCAGTAAATCTGCAACAGGCGAACAGAAAATTACCGAATTAATTATTTAAATCTTCATTAAGGAATCGTAGATAAATGAAAACAGTATGTTACTTTCTGATCTTTTTCTTCACATCAATTGCCTTAGCAGCAGAACCTGTTAATTTTAGCACTCCACCATGGCAACCGTTAGGTCAATATACACATAACGCTATACGTGAAAGTTCTGGAATCGTTGCAAGTAGACAGTTTGAAGGCGTTTATTGGACTTTAAATGATTCGGGAAACCCCTCCACACTTTACGCAACTAAACGTAATGGCGCGTTAATCAAAGAAATTGAAATACGTGGTACGCGTAACGTTGACTGGGAAGCACTCGCTATTGACGACAAGGGACACCTCTGGATCGGCGACATCGGCAACAACAGCCGAATGCGAATTGATCTAAATGTCACTGTCGTAAAAGAACCTGACCCATACAAAGAAACTGAAGCAAACGTTATAGCAAAGTATCCATATAGCTACCCAGAGAGAAACGTAGATGCTGAAGGTCTGTTTATTGCTGATGGAATTCCTTATATTGTGACGAAAGAGCAATCAAGTGCTATACTCTTCCGTTTCCCTACCATGACAGCAGGTTCAAAACAGATATTGGAACGGGTCGGTGAGTTTGAAGAAGCAAGACTGGTAACAGGTGCCGGCATATCACCTGACGGTAAGAAACTTGCGGTCTGTACCTATAATGCGCTATGGGTATATCACAACGATGAAGGCGATATTTCGCAGATGATTCAAAGCACACCGTGGGTCTTACAGCACAATTTTCAGGGTGAAGCAATCTGCTTTGAAGGTTACAACCTTTATCTGACAAACGAAGCGCGCGATATCTATTCTCTGCCGCAATTCTGGTATGAAAAACAACTACAATTACCACCAAAAGACACACAATCTGCAATATCTTTATTAACTCAGGAAGGGACAGAGGGATTCACGATAGAGAGTTATCGTGATGCTGGCATTGATATAGATGGTGGACATGTTGCATTAAACGCGAACGCCTCAGGTGCTTCCGTGCATCAAGTCATGGATGTTCATTACGGAAACCTATATAAAATCAGTGCTGTCTTGACTCGCGGTCCAGAGTATGGACAGGTAGAACTCACCGTAAACGGCACAAAAGTTGGCGATGCTTATGACAGTTACAATTCAGAACGTATAGCAGGTACATTGGTGACTTTTGGTGAAGTGCCGCTAAATCAAGGTAAAAATCAGATTGTATTGAAAAGTATCGGTAAATCAACACTGTCAACAGGTCACAAGGTTGGTGTTGATTCTTATCAGGTATTACATGCGTCACCGTTTGTTAAACGATACATGATTCTGGGACCATTCCTAAAAGCAGCAGATACATTCCTACCAGCTGCATCAACGCAAAACTCACGCAATCTTGACCAGACCTATACAGGAGCAGAAGAAAAAACTATTCGTTGGCGTGAAGCGTCAACAAGACCCAGTGGCATGCTCGATTTTCGTTCAAACATTGGGATGATGACAGGGGTCGTTGGATATGCCGTTAGTTATGTCTATGCGCCAGAAGATATGGACACTGTCCTCCTATTAGGTAGCGATGAAACTGTTAAGGTGTGGTTGAACGGCACCGAAATTCATAGAAAACGGACGTATAGACGTATCACGCCAGATGCTGATACAATTCCGTGCAAGTTGAAAGCGGGTTGGAACGAAGTTCTGTGTAGCGTTGAGCAGAATAGTTGGACGTGGGCACTTTATCTGCGGTTCGCTGATGCTGATGGTGCGCTAAAATATAGTGCCGTCAGAGATCCAGACTAACATATAACTATAAACATTAAACCTGCTCAACACTTATAGTAGCGAGTTCCCCATTTAACTTCTGTTCAAGAGAGAATGCATTCTCACCCAAAGTGTCAACTACCTCTGTCGTCAAGGTCTCCGCAAGGATATACTCCCGATGTGTTTCGAACGTTTCCGCTACCAGTTCAGATTGCGTATCCAAACGCAACCTAATCCGATCCGACACGTTAAAATCAGCTTCCTTCCGCATATTCTGGATTTTATTGACAAGTTCGCGTGCCATCCCTTCAAGTACCAACTCAGGTGTCAGTTCCGTTGACAGAGCAACAAATTTCCTTGCATCTACCTCTACGAAGAACCCTTCACGGTTCTGTGTTTGCACGTCAATCTCCGTTTGCTCAAGCGTGTATGTCTCCTCTGCTGTTTCAATCTGTAGGTTACCGTTTGCTTCCAGTTCTGCTTTCAGTTGCATAGAATCAGCAGTTGCAAGTGCTTTTGCGATTGCTTGAACACCTTTTCCATATTTCGGTCCCAATACCTTAAAGTTCGGTTTAAGGGTAACCTGAGCATAAGCGTCCAATTCTTCCGTGAAAACGATCTCTTTGACGTTGAGTTCATCATGAACATAAGATGACAACCGATTGATTGTTTCCTTTTCCGTATCGGATAGTCCACCGAGTGTGATTTCACCAAGCGGTTGCCGCGTCTTTATACCGGACCGATTACGTGCGGCGTGTCCCATACTGATGACATCACGCGTGAATTCCATATCGGTTTCTAATTGCGTGTCTATGAACGTTTCAACGACTTCTGGGAACGTGGCAAGATGAACGCTGATGGGTGCTTCAGGATTCAGCGAACCGACTAAATTACGATAGAGTTCATCTGACAAAAACGGAACAAAGGGTGCTGCAAGTTTTGCTACCGTAACCAATACTTCATAGAGTGTCGCGTAAGCAGCTTGTTTGTCTACACCAGCTTCGGCACCCCAAAACCTATCGCGTGAACGCCGGACATACCAGTTGCTTAAATCATCAACAAACGTCTCAATTGCGCGTGGTGCATTGGTAAGATGGTAATTCTCCATATCATCGCGAACCTTGTCTATTAAAGTGTGCAAACGTGACAGAATCCATCGATCAATAGTCGCACGTTCAGAAACCGGTGGTGCATCTTGCAAAACATCGACCTGTTCTAAGTTGGCATACATCACGAAAAAACTATAGACATTTTGGAGTGTTCCCATAAACTTTTTCAACGCTTCATCAATACCATCAATTTTGAAAGTGCGTTGTGCCCAAGGCGGTGTTGCTGTGAACATATACCAGCGCATGGCGTCTGCCCCTTGTTCGTTCAGGATTGTCCAAGGATCTACTGTGTTACCACGGCTTTTGCTCATTTTCGTTCCATCTGATGCGAGAACCAACTCCAGACACAAGCAGTTCTTGTAAGCAGGTTTGTCGTAGAGGAGTGTGCCTATCGCCAATAGACTATAGAACCACCCACGCGTTTGGTCAATGGCTTCGGAGATGAAATCAGGCGGATATGCTTTTTCAAACAGCTCCTCGTTCTCAAATGGATAGTGCCATTGCGCCGTGTGTGCACATCCTGAATCGAACCAGCAGTCAATCACGTCCTGAATGCGATGCATTGGACCGCTGCATTTCTCACAGGTCAACACCACATCATCAACATAAGGACGGTGGAGTTCAATATCATCAGGAACATCCTCTCCAAGTGCTTTCAATTCAGCGATACTGCCAATACAGTGCTGATGATTGCAATTATCGCAAATCCATACAGGTAGGGGTGTCCCCCAATACCGTTCTCGGCTCAATCCCCAGTCAATGTTGTTTTCCAACCAATTTCCGAAACGTCCATCCTTGATATGTTCAGGATACCAGTTTATTTGCTGATTGTGCTGTAGCATCTGTTCTCTGATGGCGGTTGTTCTGATAAACCACGATTCCCGGGCATAGTAGAGAAGTGGATTATCACATCGCCAACAGAATGGATATTGGTGTGTATATTCAGATTTTTTAAACAACAATCCACGGCTGTCAAGGTTTTCTATAATTTGTGGGTCAGCATCTTTGACGTATTCACCAGACCACTTATCTTTGACTTCTGGAACAAATTTTCCATCTGCCCCTACGAGTTGAACGAAGGGTAGATTGTGTTTCTTTCCAATGTCGTAATCATCTTGTCCGAATGCAGGTGCAATATGTACCAATCCGCTCCCCTCAGTCGTTGTCACAAAGTCGCCAGAGACAATATAGTGTGATTTTTCAGTATGTGTTCCCGCATCAAAAAGCGGTTCGTATTCCCAGTTAAGTAGGTCGGTTCCTTTGTATTCATCAACGATTTTTGGAGATGCCTCTTCAAAAATACTCGGAATACACTCTTTTCCAAGGATGAGATGTTGCCCGTTATTATCCTCAATAGCGACATAATCGTAATCTTCACCGGCAGCGACAGCGACATTAGATGGAAGTGTCCACGGCGTTGTTGTCCAAACAAGCAGATAGGTATTCTCTCTGTTCTTCAAGGGAAATCGGACATAGATTGATGGATCATCCACTTCTTGGTATCCGAGTGCGACTTCGTGGCTTGCTAAAGTCGTTCCACACCTATAGCAGTAGGGTTGAACTTTGTGTCCTTGATACAGTAAGTTCTTATCCCACGCCTGTCGTAACACCCACCACACGCTCTCAATATAGTCGTTAGAAAGCGTGATATAGGCTTCATCAAGGTTCACCCAGAATCCGATACGTTCAGTCATCTCGCGCCAATCCTGTTCATAGTTAAAGACGTTCTCTTTGCACTTTTCAATGAAATTCTGGACACCGTAAGCCTCAAGTTCCGCTTTATTTCCGATATTGAGTTGTTTTTCGACCTGGTATTCGACGGGGAGTCCGTGTGTGTCCCAACCCGCTTTTCTCTGGACATAGTGTCCGGTCATCGTCTTATATCTGCAGACTGCATCCTTCATAATTCGCGCGAGGACGTGATGCACGCCAGGAGGTGCATTGGCAAAAGGTGGTCCCTCAAGAAAAACAAAGGGTGTTGCGTCTTTATGTATGTCCATGCTCTTCTGGAAAATATCGTTTTCACGCCAGAATTCAAGCATCTTCTTCTCTTTATCGGCAAATGTGAATTGTGATGATACCTCTTTAAACATACTTCATTCCTCGGGTAGTATTTAAAAAACAAAACCCATCACTGATATAGTCTGTTTCAGTGATGGGTGTATCCGTATGACTTTCTATCTGCTTGCGATTAACCCACCACAGCACAACGAATAGCAATAATAATATCTATGGTGTGATGGGAGTTTTGACTTGGCATAGTGTTGTGCATCAAATCATTATATTGCAATGGGCATGTAGTGAGCAATTGGTTAAACATCTGATAATCTCGCTTGATGTTGGTTCTATTTATGAGCCTATAATTATGATACTACATACTATAATATGCTGTCAAATCTTTTTGGTATGAATCCTGAGAGATTCTGTGTATAATAGATATGACTTAAGGAGCACTTCTATGGAACAAGATAAAGATACTACTTTACAACAAATTGCTGAAAAAGCACTGTCTGATTCTGTTGTTCGACTTGAACTGTGGTCACCCGTATCATACCAGGATTATGTCATCGCTTTTGATGCAGATAATCCTACACAGTATCCTGAGACAGAAGCAATTGACGAATCATCCAACAAAACTCATAGTATATTTGAAAGGCATTTGCATTATGCCAGCGGCTTTTTCGTTGAAAAGCACATAATAGTTACCAGTTTTCATGCTGTGACAGGTGTTTCATCCATCTACTCGGAATTTGTAGAGAAAGAAAAAAAATGTCGGATAGATAGTGTTGAAGCTTACGACATTGAAAATGACTTAATTCTTCTAAAAGTAGATGGGGAAGGCGTTCCTTTAAGACTCGGTGATAGTTCTAAAATTGATCCAGAGAACGATATTTGTGCTGTTGGTTACCCCGGTGGAGATGCCGCAATTATCCATGGTACAATTGATGGAATTCGGATAAGGGATGGTCGCATCAGAATGAGAATCGAAACGACTAAAGGCAGTAGCGGATGTCCAATTCTCAATGCTCAAGGAAACACTATTGGTGTTGATGCGTCTGGAGATGAAGTTTACAGTTATGCTATACCCTCAAAAACGTTAACAGAATTAATCAACAAAGTTAGAGAATCAATTCCGTTAAAGGAATGGCAGAAATTACCATGTATCCGTGCCTTAACAGAAACTAAGGAAGGAGACAGACTACAAGATAAGGAGGACTACAGGAAAGCAATCGCGCATTATGATACTGCGATTAATCTCAAACCGGATATGGTTAAGGCATATAATCGCAGAGCAGATGCAAAGATGGAACTTTGTGCATTTGGAACAGCGATTAAAGATATACTCACTTCAAAACGCCTCCAACCAGTTCAATTGCGTTTGGATAATATCACAAAATATATATCATGGAAAATGGGATGGTGTAATACCATAGGTATACATATTTTCATTAAGTTGTTGAGATTCATGTTTGGCAATTGTGGGTGGTTAAGATTTAAAGCGCATATAAAGGCTGGTTTTGCAAATGGGGCAGTGAAACGGGGGAACAATTCTAAAGCAAGAAGGTTATATAGAGAGGCAATATTTGACTTCACTGTCGCTATAAGTCTGAAAAAGACGGTTGCTGAAATTTATAATAGTCGGGGATGGACCAAGTACCTGTTCGGGGAGCTTGAAACTAATGAGAATAACAGGACTGAAGCACAGAAGTTGTATAAAGAAGCAACAATAGACGCAGAGACAGCACTTCAGTTGCAGACTAAGAACTCCAAAAAGATGGCCAGATATTTTCATACCCGAGGCGCTGCAAAAGCAGGAATCGGTGATCATCAGGAAGCGATTGAAGATTTCAATGAATGCATTCGGCTAAAACCGAAGAAGGCATTGTTTTATCATGACAGGGGTGTTTCAAATGAAGCACTCGGACAGCACGAAGCAGCAGAAGCAGATTTTGCTAAGGCAAAGAATTAGACTCAAAAGAGAAAACTATAGACTAATATCTTGGACAATCGGTAGTGAATCCTACAATGGAACAAGAAAGAGAAGACAAACTCCAACGAATTGCTGAAAGCGGCAAGAAATCTACTGTTTACTTAAAAACTAAGTTACTTGGGTTGACGTTTCAAGTAGGAACTGGTTTTTTCGTAGCACCGGACAAGATTGCAACGAACATTCATGTTATTGAAGGAGGAGGTCCCGGTTGCAGTATCAAAATAGTCACAGCAGAACAACTTGAACTCAGTAAAGTTCCCCTTATACAACGTATTTCTAAGACGATCAACAGCATACGCAAGTCGTTATCTGTTCGTAATCTAAAACGATTAATAACGGAAGAGGGCGAAAAACCTAACCATTTCCAAAATATTAAAGAGACGCCAGAATATACTATTGAAGGTGTGACTGCGTATGATGACAGAAATGATCTTGTTATCCTAAAGGTTACTGAAACAGGCGTACCTCTTTCTTTTGGAAATAACGATGTTTTTGAGAGTGGTGAACAAGTGTGCATTGTTGGTTACAATAAGAAAGAATATAAGAGTATTGCAGGGACAATCTCTGGGAAACATTACAACGCTAAACACCTCCAAATTAAAGTACAACTGCCTACAGATCATACTTACGGATACAGTGGAGGTCCAGTGTTAAACAACATAGGTGAGGTAATTGGAGTTGTTAACTTTGTCATAGGATCAGGATCTAAAGATGGTACAGTTGGTGCAAATAGTGTTTCCATCGTCAATGCTATCCCTTTAATTACTCTTAAAACATTGTTGGCAAACTCAGGAGATGTTGAACCTATATCGGAATGGTGGAAACATCCACGAACACGTGCATACGGTAAAATGGCTTTGGGTACCAGAAAACTAAGTGCAGGAAAATACAAGCAGGCGATAGCCTACTATGATGCTGCGCTCAAACTCAATCCAGATATTGCTTTAGTTTACATCAACCGAGCGAGAGCAAACTGTAGTCTCGGTGAATCCAAAGCTAAACAAGGTTTTCTGATTGAAGCGAGAAATCATTATAAAATGTCAATAGACGACTGTAACAAGGTGATTGATTATGAGGCGAGAAGTCACTATCAAATG
Source organism: Candidatus Poribacteria bacterium (assembly GCA_022824835.1). GTDB lineage: Bacteria > Poribacteria > WGA-4E > WGA-4E > WGA-3G > MSPOR6. The sequence continues at coordinate 66,099 of JAJDZB010000107.1, forward strand.
ACAATAGACGACTATAACAAAGCCATCAATAACAAGGGCTTCGATCAATATCCACTACGTAGTATCGCCTACAATGGTCGTGGGTGGACTAATTGTCTTCTCGGTCAAATTGAAACGAAAGAAGGAAACGAATCTGAAGCAAAAAAGTTATATCAACAGGCAGTGTCCGATGCTAACGAAGCAATAAGGTTACAGCCTGAAGGAAACATTAAAGGATCAGACTATTTTCACACACTCGGTGCTGCAAAAGCTGCCCTCGGGGATCACCGCGAAGCAATTGTGGACTTTGATGAATCCATTCGTCTCAATCCAAATAAAGCACTATACTATCATGATCGTGGATTAGCAAAAAGGCACATCGGGCAAGTCGAAGATGCCGAAGCAGACTTTGCTAAAGCAAAAGAATTAGAGCCAAATTTAATAAGGAATCTTCAAACGAAATAAAAGATAAACCAAGTAGTAAATCATTATAATGAGAAGTATCTCATTATAATGATTCGGAATTAGTCGCCTTGGACTTGAAAAAAGTAATTAAAGTGTCCTAAACCTTTGTATATACTGGGTTTATAAGGAAAACATCAATGAAAATACTAAGATTTCCTATTGTTGCAATTGTTCTCGCAAGTATTATTCTAATTATTCCAATTTCACATGCTTTTGAATTCTCTTGGACAATAGATGAAACACCAGAAGGACAGGAAAACGTAACCCCTATTGCCCCGATAGAGATAATTTTACTTGGTGAAGAACCGATAGAAATACCAACGCACGATGCAGCCTTTCTGTTGATGCGTAAGTATTCTGTTTTACTTGATGCGGAGTGGACAGCACGGGAAGCAGCACAACTGTTGACAATCTTTAACTCAATTCCGCAAAAGCACTATAGTTACACGGATACCACACCACTGTTAGAGCGAGACTTGATACCATCTATGTGGAAAATAAGCGATCTTCACATCCACAACGACATCTCCATTGAATACCATAACGAAATGAAAATAATCACAGTAAGCCGTGATGCGTTCACTTATGCCACACCTCTATTAGTCAAAATTGAAGGGATTCGAGGTAGATATTATTCTAAAAGGCTCCATCGTGCTATCGTAAGGTTTGCAACAGATAACGGTGCCAATAGACAGGCACTTGAACAGATCCTGCAGTTTCGTTATGCTGTTAGTGTTCACATTCCTGATTATACCGAACTCACACGCAATACGACAAAGGAACACTCGGGACGTTTCCAAGATTTCACAAGTGAAGAACTGATATATATCGCTTCTATGTTTGAGGAATATCCAACCGGAATGCACAAAACACCAGGACTAAAATATCTTGTTCGTAGATTAGATGGTACTGTAAATCCCAGCCTTCCAAACGCAATCGGAATCGCTTGGATAGGGGCTGAATATATTGAGTTTATGGAGGGTGCTTTTAACAGAGATTCAATTGGCGACATTTACCGCACCATTCTCCACGAAAAAGCTCATTTTCTTTGGGCATACATGTTTGGAGATCAGCTAAAGCAGGATTGGATTGGTGTTGGCGGTTGGTATGAAAACCCCGAGGCTCCAGATGGGTGGTCAACCACAAAAGAGGTAGAGTTTGTTACATATTACGCCCATAAAATAAATCCTGACGAGGACATGGCTGAGAGTATCAGCTTTTATATCACCAACCCAGATAAACTAAGGGCACGCGCACCAGCAAAATATGAATTTATTCAGAACCGTGTTATGCATGGAACTCGATACATTTCACGTATCCGTGAAGATCTGACGTTTGAAGTCTATAATCTCTTTCCTGATTATATTTATCCAGGTCGTATTAAACGCATAGATATCCGAGTTGAGGGCGCGCCAAAAGAGGATAAACAGATTACTATTGACATTGAGTTACACACAGAAGGAGGATTAGACACTGCGAGCAGCGCATACGCTAATATTTACAGTGAAAAAGGAACTGATACATACTTATATTTTTATCCTATTGATTCAAACGGAGTCCGTGTGAGTGAAAGTAGTAAATTGCGAGGTACTTTTACCTTGTCAAAGTATGCTGCAAGCGGTTATTGGACACCAAGCCAGATCGGCATCACAGACACGGTTGGCAATACGCGTTGGCAAGAGGTGGGTAATTTTGGATGGAAACTGTATATTGATAATCCACTTGCAGACGATGTACGACCAGAATACGTCAAAGACTCAATAAAACTTTCTTTATCTGATGGAGTGACTCGCAATGGAAGGTCTTTTCAAATCTTGACTGTCACATGGGACATTATTGAAAATAATCAACTTTATATCGTTCAAGCATGGGTAAATGATGATAATCCAAACACATATTCACACAACCTGCGGCATAGCTTTAACTATGGTCGTGCCCAAAGCTACATTAACGTCTTCTCCGCTCCCATAGGTCAAGTAAGTGCGAGTCTAAATATCCCCGATTATTTTCCGAGTGGAAAATATAAAGTTTCCCAAATTCTAATGGAGGATGCCGCAGGAAACGTTCGACGTGTTATTTTTACCGAACCACCAGAACACGGTCTACACGTTTCAGATCGAGTTGCTGATGAATTGCCGCCTACTATTGAGATTCATACAAAAAATCCAGACACAACAATACCAGTGCTTGATCTAAATAACATCACGATCAAGGCAGAACCAACACAACCTGAAGCACCAAACGGTGAAACCATCGTTGACATGACTTTTAGGATCAAGGACGATATTAGCGGTTTTCGTTACGCACAAGGTCGCGTACGCAGTCCTTTCGGTGATTACTTTCATTTTTATGTTGTACCTGAAGGTAATAGCTTTGATTCAGGTATCTATTTCATAGGGGATCCAAATGAATATGTCACTTACGCTGCCAGACTTCTTTTGCCGGCTGGCAGTCAACCAGGAACCTGGGGACTCACATACCTGGGAATACGCGACGCTGCGGGGAATATTAGACACTATGACTTCACTGAAATCATACGTTTTGAGGTAGAAGATTCGCCTGTCAATACTAAATATGATGTTAATGAAGATGGAGAGGTAAACATATTTGATCTCATTATTGTCGCACAAGCATTCGGAGAAAAGAATGACAAAACTGATGTTAATGAAGATGGAGTTGTAGACATATTAGACTTAGTATTAGTCGCAAGTGCCTTCGGAAATGGTGACATGGCAGCACCGAGTCTACACCAAGACGAACTTCAAAACTGGCTAACATTGGCACTGGCAAATGACAACGGAAGCTATCAATATCGTCAAGGGCTAAACGTGCTACGGCAAATCTTACACATAACGCATCCGGAAAAAACAGCACTCTTGCCAAACTATCCAAATCCATTTAACCCTGATACATGGATACCTTATGAACTTGCCAAGCCTGTGAATGTTTTGATAACTATTTATGATACAGATGGGCAGGCAGTTCGCAAGTTAGATATCGGATACCAGAACACTGGACGTTATGTGAAACGAAACCGTGCTGCATATTGGGATGGCAAAAACTCTCTGGGTGAACCTGTCGCGAGCGGAATCTATTTTTATACATTAACCGCAGGAAAATTTGAAGCAACGCGTAGATTGCTGATACTTAAGTAAACTTCCGTATTCATTATCTATTCAGACAGATAAGCATCTTTATTAAAAATCGTTTATTTTAAAACCGACTCACCAATTCCAGACCCCAGAAACTTGGTTCGTTCATATAACCTGTCAGATTGTTGAAATCTATACCACCTGTGGGAGATGTCTCGTTTAAGATGTTTCGTCCTATAAATGCCACCTCTGTGTAACCATCAGGTAATTGACATGCAAGACGTATCCCTCCCTCTAATAACGAGGCATCACTGAATTCCACAGAGTCATACAGAAAGAAGTGTACGCGACTACGGTATTTCCAATCCGTGGCAGCGATGATCCGATACCCACTTGGTAGCTCATGCATGTATCGCAACATTATATCAGATATCCATTCAGGTGCTTGGGGTAGACTATTCCCATCAATATAGAAAGTGTTCTTTTCTACAGAAGCAATCGGATCCAGCACCTTACACGGGGCACCGCATCCTGCTACTGCTAATTCTGGGTCGTCAATGCTCGTGTGGTTATAACTCAGTCCGCCTGAGACTTGAAGTGACTTAAATGGTAAGAACATCAGTTCTACTTCAACACCTTGTCCATTCGTGCTATCGGCATTCAATAACCTATTGACGTTAGATTCTCCACCAACAGCGGACAGCTGCTGGTCTTGCATCATATAGTTGAAAACCCCCAAGTTAAGGTGTAAACGTTGATTCAGCAGTCGCAGCTTTGTTCCACCTTCTACGGACAAGATAGTCTCTGTATCTGCGATTGTTACTTCGTCATCAAACAGTAATCGTCCCTGAATGCTTGGTGCGCGGAATCCTCGTGCTGTGCGTATATAGGTTTGGACGTTTGGGGTGACTTGATAACGTAGGCTGATATCCCCACTCCACACAGTATCTTGCTGCTCCCGTTCTATAGCCTTAAGGGGTTTGGCGTCGGTTTTATCAGGAACGACTTCACGCCATGCCCTATAATCTTTTGCGTCATTAGACAGACGCACACCAACGCCTAATTCAAGGTCTTCAATCACTTTGTATGTGGTAGAAGCGAAAGCTGCCATGGCGGTTGCTGCCTGTTCTTGATAGACAGCTCTATCCATAGCACCACCTGCTGGGGTAAGGAAGTTGAAATCCTCCATCTCTACGAATTCATGAAAGTAGTATATTCCTGTCAGATAAGTGAGCGATTGGTCATCTGGACTCATCAACCTTACCTCTTGACTAAACTGACTCAATAAAGGGATTCCAGAAGCTGTTTCGGATGGAAATGGGATGAAACCAGGACCACTCTCTGCAAGGAAGGCAGCACCGTATCCACCGTCAATATCTCCTCGCGAATAATTGGTGAGCCTTTCAAAACCGGTGAGTGAGATCAATTGGAATCTCCCAATCTCATAACTGACTTCAGCAGCAAGTCCACCTGAACGCAGTGTTTGTTCATTATCTCCATCGTGTGTGATGCTGTCACGTTCAAAATCATCTATCAGACCGCCTTCATCCGGCTTCAGGATATTTGCCCGGAACAGCCGAGAAGTACCGTTGAGATCACGCGCATGTAACTTTATCCATGCTTCCAACTCGGGTATAGGAGTCCATAATAATTGTATGCGTGCTGCCAAGTCAAGATGTCCGCCAAGCGCAACACTCTCTTCGTTAAAATTGTTATCTATCCAGTCGTCTCGCCATTGACTGAGTAAGGAGAACCGGGTGGACAAAACAGAATCTATCAGCGGAACCGATACTGCACCTTCCAAATTGGATGAGTTGAATTGTCCATAGTTCACCCGTACATATCCCTCAAATGTTTGTGTCGGACGGATTGACTCAAACTTGACAGCACCTGCGGGTGTATTTCGTCCGAATAGCGTGCCTTGAGGTCCTCGCAACACCTCAATCCTATCTACGTCAAAGACAGGGTACCCTTTTAACAATGCATTTTCAAGCACAACCCCGTCATATAAGACAGATACAGGTTGTGAGGCATTGAGATCAAAGTCTGTATTTCCCAACCCACGAATATAAAAGCGTGGAAAGACGCGTCCATAAGATGATTCCATCTGTAGACTCGGTGTGCGATTAGATAGAAAACGGAGGTCTAAACCAGAGGATCGTATTGTATTGGATTTATCACCGTGGATAGTAGAAACAGATAGCGGCACTTCAAAGGATAACTGCTCGCGCTTTCGGGCAGTTACCATAACTTCTTCTAATGTATATACCTCTTCGGTCTCTTCATCGGCATTGACAGATAAAGCGGTTGATAACATCGCCATCAAAACTAAAGTCAAAAATAATTTGCCAGAGTTCATATTCTTCCCCATTGAATAGATGTGAAGTGTCTGTGTTACAAAATTATGATTTCACAAGGGTTGATTTCTCACAAGTCGTTACTATGCGTTTTACGTTCTGTAATCGGCATTAATTCGTATATAATCGTAGGAGTAGTCGCAGGTCCACATCGTAATCTCAGCCTCACCTGCGCAAAGGTTGATATTTATCTGCACAGTATCGTTGTCAAATAATTGTGTCGCTTTATCCTCGTCATATCCGGAGTCCATCCCATTTTTTACAAGCAGATAATCTCCGAGGCGTACATCCACCTGATAGGGGTCAAATTCGGCACCCGATTTCCCGATAGCCATCATGATACGTCCCCAGTTAGCATCGTTAGCAAAGACAGCGGTTTTCACCAAAGGTGATTCTGCGACAGCGCGTGCAGCCTTCTCGGCATCCTCTCTGTTTTTTGCGCCTTTTACAATGACTTCAACCAGTTTTGTTGCACCTTCCCCATCGCGTGCTAACATCTTTACCAATTCGGTGCATACAAACAGAAGTGCATCATAGAATATATCGTAGGATTTACCTTTCGTCTCAACGATTTCAGTATTTTCAGCGTTACCTGTAGCGAGAATAAGGACAGTATCATTTGTACTTCGGTCAGTGTCAACAGTCAATAGATTGTAGGTATTATCTACAACATGCGTTAAGGCGGATTGAAGCGTTTCACTATTTATCTTCACATCAGTAGTCAGAAATGAAAGCATCGTAGCCATATTGGGTGCTACCATCCCAGACCCCTTTGCAATCCCCCCAATTCTAACCGCTTTACCATCAATCTCAAATTCAACTGCGATAGATTTTGGAAACGTATCGGTCGTCATAATAGCTTCTGCTGCATCGGTACCCCCATCGTCTTTATTGAGTGCATTAACGGCTATCTGTATCCCATTTTCGATCTTGTCCATCGGTAATTGCTGTCCGATAACGCCAGTAGACGAGACTAAGACAAGGTCGGCATCTATACCGAGTTGTTCTGCTGTCAATGCAGCCATACGGTAAGCGTTCTTCATACCTGTGTCACCAGTGCATGCATTTGCGTTTCCGCTATTGACAACAATTGCTTGTGCCGTCGGAACAGAGAGATGTTCGCGACATACTACGACGGGTGCTGCTGTAACACTGTTTTTGGTAAACACACCCGCAGCATGTGCGGGGGCATCGGTTGCGATGACTGCTAAATCTTTTGTTTCTGTTTTTTTGATACCAGCATGAATCCCTGATGCTTTTACGCCAGCAACAGAAGTTATTCCACCTTCAATCTGTTTCATAGTTTGCTCCTAAAGAATGTATAAGTAAAATTGTAGTATATATCAGGACAATTGTCAAAAAGAATGTGGAGGTGGAGGGGTGGAAGATTGACCAGGATTTTCAGGATTATCAGGATTTTACCAGGATAAGAGGGAAGGATGGAAGAGGGGAAGAGGGTAGGGTGGAAGGTTGGAGGAGGGGAAGAGGGGATGTGTCTGATGATAAATATTTGCTATTCCTGCAAATAAATGTTGAGAATTGTTCAAAAAAATTGTATCATGAAAACATACCTTTTGATACAGCATCAGTTGATACAGCATCAATATCCTAATAGTTGAATATATTGGCACAAATCTGAAACTAAATTTGAATCTGTCTCGTTATTGATATACGGAACAGTTTCAAATCCTTTGGATGTGGAAACAAAGGAGGTTGCTATGGCGCGACAAGCAAAAAATGAACTATCAGCCACAGAAGATACATACTTGGCTACACAGGCTAAAGAAGGCGATGAATCTGCGTTTAGTCAGTTGTTTGATAAGCATCATAATTGGGTTTATAGTAAAGCCTATCGAATGCTCGGAGACCATCAAGATACTGAAGAAGTTAGCTTGGATGTATTTACGAAAGTCTGGCAGAAACTACAAAATGACAAATGGGATCCACAGAAAGGGAGTTTTCAAGCTTGGTTGAACACAGTTGCAAAGCATACAATTATTGACGCGATACGCAGAAGGGACCGAATACGAGAATCACTGCTAACACTTGAAGAACAGGATGATTTACCCCTGAATGAATTTGAGGACGGTAGACCAGGACCCGATAAACACATTATCGCTCAAGAGGCACAAGAAATATTAGAAACTGCGTTAGAACAGGTGACAAAACCGAATCACCGGATCGCTTGGATTTTGAGACATTTGGAAGGATGTAGTGTCGCAGATATTTCACGAATCTTGAACCGGAAAGATGGAACAGTAAAAATCTGGATTTTCCGATGCACACAGGAATTACGACAGATCCTTAATAACAAGGGTATTCAATGGATGCAATAACTTATACCTTATTTTTTCAATCCTTAATTTTGGCAATCATTTTGGAGGAATAACTGATGCGTTTTTTTAGAAAAACACCAAAATCTACTCGGTATACCGCTGCCGACATAAAAGAAGCAGATATTTTAGAAGCATACACATGCTGGTTAAAAAATGAGAAACTTAGCCGGAAACAGAAAACTCTTCTAAAGAACATCCAAGAGTCAACCCATTTCCATAAACTGAAAGACTTGGTTGACTTTGCACATTATCGTTTCCAAGAAACTGCCAGCGCTTCACCACGGCCCGGTGCTAAAGAACGCGTTGGTGAAAAACTGATGAAGGCAATCAGAAGTGATACAGTTGAAAATACGAACGACATACCTGTACCCCTTGACCCTCAGGTCGCTTACAGTCCACAGGCAATGGGGAATGTAGATACCGATGTCTTCCCTGTTGGACAGCCGCAACCCGCTGATGAAGTGCTGAATCTACTGCAGAATGCAGAAGTAGAACAGGATGGAGATATACATACACTTGCACATCTGAACCTATCTATTGATGAGATGGATGGAGAAGTTTCCATCACAGATTTGGGTGGGTCAACGCCGACATACATTGAAGGTGTGCGCGTTAGAGATGCTGCCCCTGTTGAAAAAGGTTCGGAAATCAAATGCGGTGAAGTCACTATTCAAATAGTTGATATGAATAAAGATTAGGTTACGATTGAGCAACACAGAGCCATTCAAAAAACTGCCTCCCGTTTTACGAGAGATGTGCGATTCAGTTTTACATATATTGAATGGCTCTGGGGGAATTAAGTTGGGTGGATGACGTAGCAAAAGGGATTATGTTTTTTTTAAATGGTATAACAAACATACTGATTAGGCTGTGAAAAACCCTTCCTCACGTGCCATTTCCTATTTTCAACAAGCTACGACCTGTTTTCAAAATGCCAGATATGTTGAGTCAATTCAACACTATTTGATGGGTTTGAAATATGACAAGGGTCGTCATTATGTTTATGCTGACATTGCTAAAGCTTATGAAATGATCGGGAATTGGGAACAAGCTCTAAAATATCTTAATATAGCACTTCAATTAAGTCCAAATTCTACCACTGCCCTTAGACGCAAAGCACGTATATCTGAGGAAAAAAGATTCTACGAGTCTATCATCAGTGAAATAGACCTAAACAGCAGTCTACCTTCAGAATTTGCTAATACAATTCACGTTGACAATCAACACACATCACGAATTGAAGTGGAATACCGGTTTTTTAAACTTTATCTTGAACCCGCAGTGCTGCCACATACCCTCTGGAACATCTGTCAACTGATAGACAAAACATACACTGATGTTGGTACGTATCTTGACTGTTTTCCATCTCAACAGGTTTCTATATCAATAGTAAACACCCACAGTGTAAGTTCGGAAGGCTATCTACCACAATGGGCTGGTGGTGCTTACGATGGTCATATTCATCTGCGCTATTGTACTGATGAAGAGCCGGAACTCGGTGTCTTATATACGCTTTTTCGACATGAATGGACACACCTATTGATTGATATCCTAACACAAGGGAATTGTCCACACTGGTTAAATGAGGGGCTTGCACAAACGATTGCCCGTCCTCTATTTACGTTTGAGAAAAGTAGTTTAGATCAAGCGGAAAAAGATAATTCATTACCTACATTAATAGAACTTGATAAACCGATCACTGAACTCACCAACTCACAACGCAAGATATGGTATCTGCAGTCAGCGGCGATCGTTGCTGATATGATTGATAAGGGGGGTTTCTCTTCTATTCAGAAACTTCTCTCTCTTTTAGGAAACGGTAAACCGATTACGGCAGCCTTACAAGAGGCATATCCGGGAAACGTTTCACCTAATATGACTGATTAATTACCATGACAGTATTAGATTTTTGTATCCTCATTATCGTTGGCTTAGCGGGATTTAGTTGTTACAGAGTGGGATTCACACGCAGTATCTGGGGTGTATTTGCACTCGGTATGGGGCTTGTTATCGCTAGCCAGACATGGCAATACCTCGCCTTATTTTTAGATAAAGTCATTCCAAACGAGAGCATATCTAAATGGCTTAGCATACTCATCCTCATAATTATCTTAACGATTCTTATTGACACAGTATTTGATCGGATTCATAAAGTCTTTGAAGAAGGTATATTGGGATGGTTGAATAGTCTGCTCGGTTTGGGTATCGGTATTGGTACAAGTGTCCTGATTATTTCACTCCTACTTCACTTTATCGATCCACAGAATATCGAATTCTTAAAAGACGAAGTAGAGAACTCCCTCTTCACATCACATCTTATGGAATTTGGTGAAGAGGTGTGGTCTTTTGGACAAGAAAACGTCAGAAAGCATCTTGAAATAGAATAACCTGTGTAATATGTGTGGGTTAGGTTAAAGTTTTGATTTCCTCTATTGTGCTACCAACCAGCGTGTTTTAGAAATTCCAATGCCATCAGGGTATGTCCTTCCGCATTGGGATGCACACCGTCGCGTGTTGTCCACAATGCCCCAGGTCGTGCTGCCACGGCATTTTCAAATGTATCGTTTATCTGAATTAGATGTGCGTCAAACGCATCTGCAAGTTTATGAATGCATGCGTTATAGGCATCTACTGCCAACGGACGCGGATTCTCAACATCTTCTGGAATATAGAAGATCTCAAATAAAAAGAGCGAAGCATCCAACTCGTTCTTCACACGTGTAAGGATTCTGCTATAACAGTCTTGCCATTCAGGCAGATAATCCTCGTTTGAGACGTCCTGGTTCAATTGACGACTTGCATTGTTGATACCGATCTTGATCGAAAGCCAGTTAGGTTTTTCTGCGATCACATCTGTGTCCCACCGATTTTCCAAACCTTCAACGATGTCCCCACCAATTCCTTTGTTGACATAAGTGATATCGCGCTCTGGATACTTTGCGGTTATCAGTTCGGTTATTTTACGGACATACCCATGTCCATACGGAGCATGATCTCCTCTCCTTCCACAATCTGTGATGCTATCACCTATAAAAAGCACTTTGTCGCCAGATTCAAACAATAAATTATTCACAAGCTTTCTCCTTTTTATGGTATACTAATAAACAGTATCGTTTTATGACGTTGTTTAATCAAATGTGTTCAGATTAACATTACCACATTTTCAATAGAATTCCAACATGAAAAACATTGGCGAACTACACGTCATTACAGACACAGCATGCCAGACGCAATTGACACATCCTGAGCTTGCTGAACTTGCAATAAGAGGCGGGGCAGATACGATACAATTCCGTCAGAAAGACGGCACTACGCGGGAATTGGTAGAGATGGCACAACAGATACAGACAATATGCACTCAGTACAATGTTCCGTTAATTGTAAATGATCGGGCGGATATTGCGCTTGCTGTGAATGCAGAAGGGGCACATTTTGGACAAAATGACATGCCGGTAGATATAGTGAGAAAAATCTTATCTCCAGAGAGCATTATTGGCGCATCTGCGCGAACTGAGGAAAAAATACTAAAAGCGATTTCTGAAGGAGCAGATTACATCGGTTTTGGCCCAATCTTCCAGACTTCATCCAAAACAGATGCCGAAGAACCCAAAGGATTAGAACAACTCAGTCGCATAAGTGAAATAGCGAAATGTCCGGTTATCGCAATCGGTGGAATTACATTACAGACAGCAGCATCGGTCATACGCGCAGGAGCACACGGCATTGCAGTCATTTCTGCTGTGTGCGCAACACCAGACCCAAAAACCGCAACACAGAACCTGAAAAATGAAATCCAACAAGTGAAAAATGGATAAGAGGATCTATGCAAAAAGAACAGAAAAACAGGAACTCTAAAGACCCAAACAGGATATATCCTATAAAAGCATTTAGAGATATTGACCAAGTATATGAACCCGACTTTGGAAATATTGATGAAGCCTTCGTACAGAAAATATGGAATACTCAACGTTTCATCAACGCGGACCTATTATCAATAGATGGAAAAGAAGTTCGTGTGCTTAAACCAGGTGTCTGGAATCGTGAAGCAGGTCCAGATTTTATGCACGCTGAGATTGAATTAAACGGGAAACTTCTTGTAGGAGATGTAGAAATTCACGTGAAGGCTTCAGAGTGGTATACCCATAAACACCATCTCAATTCACGATATAATCGCGTTGTACTCCATACCGTCTTCTACAATGATGACTTCAACCTACGTACACGCCTACAGAATGGCAAACGGATTTCTACGTTAGAACTCCTTAAATGGATTGATGCACCTATAGGTGACCTATATGACGAGACACACCAAGAAGAAACGCAAGCAGCAGATTTCTGTCGAGTCACTGGTCAAAGATTGGATTTAGAGAAACTCAAGCAGGTGTTTGAATCGTTGGGCACTGAGCGTTTCTTGGAGAAAGCGGATGCTATAAGACTCTTAAGAACGCGACTTGATTTTGAACAGATTCTATATGAAGGAATAATGGAAGCGTTGGGGTATACCCAAAATAGCAAACCGCTTCGTGAATTATCCCAACGTGTGCCTTATGCTGATTTTGATCATAAGTCAGCGGAAGAGATTCAAGCAATTCTTTTCGGTGTTGCGGGTCTGCTACCTTCTCAAACAGATAAACCACTCTCCGATATTGAGAAGGAGGATCCTTTTGTTGTCACATTAGAGAAACTTTGGTATACATCTAAACGGACGGTTGAAGCGAAAGGGATGGATGCTACACAATGGCATTTTGGGAGAATTCGTCCATTTAACTATCCAACGCGACGGATTGCTGCTATGAGTCAACTCATACATAAAAGCAACGGCAGCCTGATGATGTACTTTCTTCCTACATGTGAAAAAGCCGCAATGGAAGATACAACTTCATTTTTGCGTAATATCCGAAAGGAACTCCTAAATTTGCTGATGCTTGAACCTGAAGGATACTGGGAAACACATGCTAACTTCGGAAAAGGTGGAACGCAAAAGGCTAAACTTATTGGAGAAGCAAGAGCATTGGATATTTTGGTCAACAAGGTACTGCCCGTTGCTTATATTTGGGCAGTGGAATCGGAAAGTAAGAAACTACAGGATGCAATTCTGAATATCTATAGCAGCTCCACAAAACTACAAGCAAACAGGATCATCAGTCAGATAGAATCACAGATCTTTTCAGAAGCACAACAGATGCGTCTGATTACACCTACTGCTCAGATTCAACAGGGGACAATTCGGCTCTACAAAAACTATTGTGCTGATCAACTCTGTGATCTTTGTCCTATTCTTGAGAATAATGCAGTGTTATTCAACGAAAATTCTGTGTAAAAATCTGTAAATAATATAATGCCAAAAAATGTCAGCTGATTCTTAGAAAGGAGAAATCTCATGAAAACTTTGTGTGTAATTACAATTACATTTTTATGTCTTTCTGTCGCAATAGCAGAAGAAACCTTCTTTTCTGCGCTTGAAAGCAAAACTGAAGTTGAAAGCGAAGGTGGCACCGTTGATGGTGGCAGTTTCGCTCCGGGTAAATTTGGTAACGGATTTGTCAGTGAAGAAACTGGCGATGTGATACACTTTCCTGTAGAAGACCGTTTTGTGAATTTAGAGGAAGGCACAGTTGAACTATGGGTTACAATGGGAATGGATACCAATACTATTACCGGTGAACTCTTTACTTTCATGACTTACAAACGGGGCACTGACGCAGTTTTTCTACAGTTCAACAATGGTGGGATTGCACAGATGCGGATCAAAAGTGCGAATTCATGGCATAACGCGAGTAGTGATGCGCTCAACTGGAAAAAGGGAGAACACCATCACATGGCAGGGACATGGGGACCAGACGGTTTGAAACTTTACTTGGATGGTAAACTTGAAGGTGAGGATGATTTTACTGGAGGACCTACTGTCTTTGCACAGACCTTTGAAATTAACAACGCGTCTCCGCCTGATCCTAAATTCCCAACGAACTGTGTGGTTGATGGCGTCCGAATTTCTGATCACCAAAAAGAAGTTGGTGAATTGGTACTTGATGATCCGGCTCCCGTTGCAGCACAAGGGAAATTAGCGACGACTTGGGGAAAATTGAAAAACAGATAGTAACCGATAATACGAAAGAACGGGCAATGAATTGTCCTACGACTAACGGATATGTGTCTACATATACCTAATTACTACTATACTATTCCGAGGACTATTGAATGTATAAAATAGAAAAACCACTCTTTACTGCTGGAGATGACGACTATAACACCTATCGTATCCCCGCAATCATTACCTCAAAAGCGGGAACGCTGTTGGCGTTTTGTGAAGGTAGAAGAATAGGTGGCGGTGATTCTGGGGATATTGATATCGTACTCAAACGGAGTTTCGACAACGGTGAAACATGGCAACCGATGCAAGTTGCTGTTTCCACAGGAGCAGATACACATGGGAATCCTGCACCTGTGGTAGACCGTGATACAGGTACAATCTGGTTACTATTTTGTAAGAACTTCGCTGATGGTGGAGAAGGCAAGATAATCGCTGGAGAGGCACCCCGCACTGTATGGGTAACCCGTAGTACTGATGATGGCGAAACTTGGACAGACCCCAGAGAAGTTACCGCAACTGCGAAACTGGACACATGGACATGGTACGCAACCGGACCTTGCCACGGCATCCAATTAGGAAGTGGCAGATTGGTTATACCTTGTGATCATGTGCTTGGACAGAGTCGAAATTATGCTGAGATGGGATATTCACATCTAATCGTCAGTGATGACCACGGTGAGACATGGCGTATTGCTGGGGAAGCACAACCCGGCACAAACGAATCGGTCGTCGTTGAAACCGTGAACGGTGATCTATATTTCAACTGCCGAAACTATGTAGCACCAAAACGACGCGCTTACGCGTGGAGTTCTGATGGTGGGGATACGTTCACAGAATTTGGCTATGACGATGACCTGATTGAACCTATCTGTCAGGCAAGTATGGTGCGGTATACGGATGAAAATACGCACGACAAGAACCGTGTTCTGTTTTCCAATCCTGCCAGTACAGGACGAGAGAAGATGACGATCCGCATCAGTTATGATGAATGTCGTAGTTGGAACAGTGGCAAAGTCTTGCATGAAGGTCCAGCTGCGTATTCTGACCTCTGTATTGATTCTGATATGAATATATGTTGTCTCTATGAACGGGGTGAACGGGGTGCTTATGAAACATTGTCGTTTGCAAAGTTTGATTTAGCGTGGTTAACGGATGGTGAGGATACATTGTGACACCCAATTCAAAGGAGGTTAACTGATGAACTTAACACAACGAATCAGCAACTATCCATTAGAGTCCGTACGAAGCAAAAGAAAAAAGAGGTATTGGTTACTAATCTGGTTTGCATCAGCTTTTGCCGTTTGTGATATGATTGTGCTTTTCGTGTTATTTAAGATTCTTCTACCCGTGTTATTAGATGACACTCCGTATCTACTTGCAGAAGATGCTCAAGAGTACACACATCTTTCTACTTATGCCATAACCAGTACCCCCAAATTGCTAACATTTTCACCTGATGGAAAAATACTCGCTTGTGGGGCATATAACGAAATACTGTTGTGGGATACAGAAACTGGTAACCAATTATACGCAATGCGCGAACATGCAGGAGCTGTCACTGCTCTGACATTTTCACCTGATGGAAAAACTTTTGCCAGTAGCAGCGAGTCCGATCAAAACACCGTTTTAGTGTGTGATACCGCTACAGGACAAGTAATATCATATTTACCGAGACAAAATTCTTTAATAGTGTATTTAGACTTTTCTCCTGATGGCGGCACTCTGGTGACTGCGGATGTGCGGGGTTCAGTAAGAGCTTGGGATACCAATACATACCTTATACATCAACGCATACACGGAAGATTCGCATTCGCAAGAAGGGCTTACACTTACCAAGATTATTACACATTTCCCGAATCATACAAAGGAAGTATTATCACACGTTGGAATACGGATATAAGAGATACAAATACTATTAGCACGTCAGAAAGTTTGAGATCGATAGTAGAGTCTGCAACGTTTAATGACAACGGTATCATTGCGATAGCACCTGGTCCAAACACCTTACCAATTTATCTTTCATCAAATCCATATCCGATTCAGTCATTGATGTTTTCCCCTGATGGCAAAATACTCGCGAGTGGTAGTAGAAATGAGTATCAACCATTTAACATTACTACTGGGAAAGTCCATCTATGGGATGTTGACACAGGACAGACTGTAGCAACTCTCAAAACACCTGGAAGGAGAGTGGATACTCTTGCGTTTTCTCCTGATGGAAAGACACTTGCCAGTGACGGTAGTAAAAGATTCGTAGGTAATCGCAAAATTCTCATTTGGGACCTGACGACTCATCAGTTGATCTCTATGATAGACACAGGTTCTTCAGAGGAAATCACTGCTTTAGTCTTTGCCTCAGATAACGTTACACTTGCAAGTAGTAATCGGAGAGGTAAAGTAGATCTATGGGACATTACAGGCAACATAATAAACCGATAATACAAAATGTTGACAACAAAATGTTCATTAAGATATACTATTCTAAATTAGTATCGGGGGTTTGAACAAATTTCTTTCCCGTTCTGCCACCCTCCCACCAAATCAGGGGATGATTCATTGGAATTGGAGAATCTCACGTAAAAAACATCATGAATATTAGTAAAAATAATAAATTAGTGCCGAGTATTGCTGAACAACTTATCATAGAACTATTCGCTGGACAAACAAAAGAATTAAAGGAAATTAAGACAAGAGTTGAAGAAGTACATAAGCAACGAGGTGGGTTGCCGTTTACGTCTAAGTATCATCCCGTCCAAATGGCACTTACAAAATTGAAGAAAAATGGTGTGGCTGAAAACCCACAACTCAGGTATTGGTCAATACCTATTAGGAAACTTGAAGATTTCATAAATTGGGTAAAACAATTTCAGGAAGGTGAATTTATATTTAGAGGTGTTCCAAATGCAGCATTCGAAATTCAAGCATCAGCATCCCTTCGACCACACATAATTGAACAAATGTACATTGAAAAACAACATGATGAAGAGAAAAGAATTTATAATAAATACCTTTACATCAATAAGGAATTGATTAGAAAATCAAAACAGCGAGGTTACGATAAGAAGGATGGCAAGGAATTTAACATATTAGATATACTTGCTGAACTTCAACACTATGGGGCAGCAACGTGTCTAATCGATTTTACATGCAGTGCACAAATCGCACTCTGGTTTGCTTGTCAACCTTATCAAAAGAGTAAGGATGAACATCAAGACAAGAAAGACAAGAAAAAGGAGACTGAAGACAGCACAAAACATGTCAATGGTAAGGTTTATGCGGTGAAGCATGTACCTCCAAGGTCGTCGGGGTTGCCAAAATGTATAGAAATTACACCAGAGTTCTTGGAGAAAGATGCTGAAAAAAAGAAAGATATCAGTTATTTTCTTAAAGAAGAGAAGAATGCACCGCTTTATTACTATCAACCAAAATTTCAGAACCACCGAATTATTGCTCAGCAATCTGTTTTCTTATTTGGACAATACAAGTTCAAAGCAGATAATGAATGTATCATTGCAGCAGATTGCAAAGGGAAAATACTAAACGAACTTCATAAATCATCAGGTCTAACAGAAGACAAGTTGTTTCCTGACTTTGAAGGTTTCGCCAGATGGGTGCAGAGTAAGGATTCACCATACACAGAGCCTACCCCGTCTGCACTTAAAGCGCGAAGTCGTACTGTTTTTGATAAGAGTCATGCAACTGAAATAGAATTTGAAGAGATTATAGGAGATTTATCCAGAGCAATTATCAAAGACGATAATGATGTTGAAGCCTATAATTTACGAGGTAGGGCATATACTCGGTTGGAGGATTTTGGAAATGCATTAGAAGATTTTGCAGAGGCAGAAAAGATAAATCCAGATGATGCTGAAACTTATTACAATAGAGGATATTTATACCAACAACAAGGTCAATATCAGGGTGCCATAGATGATTATGACACAGCAATCAGTAAAAAAGAAGATTATGCAGAGGCATATTATAATCGTGGACTTAGTAAGTATAATGATGGTCAGGAGGAAGAAGCTTTGGAAGATTTTACTGAAGTGATTCATTTAAAACCTGACTTTATCGATGCCTATTTTCAACGTGGTCT
Source organism: Candidatus Poribacteria bacterium (assembly GCA_022824835.1). Lineage (GTDB taxonomy): Bacteria > Poribacteria > WGA-4E > WGA-4E > WGA-3G > MSPOR6. Next base: position 84,515 of record JAJDZB010000107.1, read on the forward strand.
AATATTGCAAGAATTTGAAGAATATCCTTCTGCCCTTGATGACTTTAACAAGGCAATTGAAATTAACCCTAATGATATGTTTGCTTACTTTTATAGAGCAGAAACTATGTTACTCTTTCTACGTGTTGAAGAGGAAAGACAAGACCTTGAATTTGCAGCAATGCAAGACCTTGAATTTGCATTAGAACTTGCCGAACAGGAAAAAAATGAAGAAATGGTTGTTAAAATTAGTACTTTATTACAAGAGTTTTTCGGGCACAACACAAGTGAGGAAGATGATGAATAAACTATATTTGGGGGACAACCTTGACATCTTACGGAAAATCAAGGATGAATCTGTGGATTTAATCTGTACAGACCCGCCATTCTACAGTGGACCCGGCAATAGAGACTATTTCAGTGTTTCCTCTATTAAGAATAAAGGGTTCACGGACATCTGGACTTGGAATAAAACAGCAGAAGACGCACGAGTTGACATTAAAGAGAAATCTGAATGTTGTAAAATATATAAAGTGCTCAAAAAATGTCTAAGTGGATACGATATGTTGCTGAGCAATGCTGTGACTGGCAACAAAGGCGCATTGCGAGCATACCTTACTTTTATGGGACCGAGACTTGTCGAAATGCACCGAATACTCACTCGAACCGGGAGTATGTATCTGCACTGTGATCCTAATATAAGTCATTATCTTAAAGTGCTAATGGATGCTATCTGGAACCATGACAACAGAAAGAAGAGTGACACTTTTAAGAATGAAATAGTGTGGTATTATCGTAGTCCCTCACGCGCTTCAAACAAATACCGAAGAATGCACGATATTATCCTGTTCTATACAAAAACTGAAGATTATGTTTTTACTATACCTAAACCTGTGTATGAAAACGAGCTTTTTCGTCGAGATATAATAAAAGATAGAATAGACAGAAAACCGGATTATAAAAAAGATGATAATGGGAAATTTAAAAGAATACGTACAAGAACGGACGATGCATTCCTACGTGATGTTTGGGATGACATCGGCATTATTCCCTTAATGATCTCAGAACGTCTGGGTTATCCAACACAAAAGCCAAGTCTGCTTTACACACGTATGATAGAAACGTCCTCTAAGGAAGGAAACGTGGTATTAGACCCGTTCTGTGGAAGTGGCACTACGCTTGATGCTGCACAAGCACTTGATCGCAAATGGATAGGGATTGACAGTTCAATTGTTGCATTGGATGTGACAGAGCAACGTCTCAAAGATAAGTATAGTTTAAAACCATCAAAAGACTACAAGATAGTAGGATTTCCCACAAACTTCAAAGAAGTAAAAGAACTCG
>JAJDZB010000044.1:0-29282 GCA_022824835.1 Candidatus Poribacteria bacterium
CTTTAGAATTGCATTTTCGTTTTTTTTCTGCTATAGTTTAATATATAAAACCGATGTACTATGAGATATGCAGTTTATGGTATTACGTGTTGGTGTATATTTGTAGAGATTTAAATCAACCAATTTTCTGCTTATGTCTCAGTTAATTGTATTGGTTTTCTGTCATAAAAGCAAAACAATATCTATATTGATAGGAGTCTGTCACATGAAAGCATCAGAGCTTGTGGTAAAGTGTTTAGAGAATGAAGATGTTGAGTACATCTTCGGAATACCCGGTGAGGAAAACATGGATCTGATGGATGCATTGTTGGAATCCAAGATTCAGTTTATTCAGACCCGGGATGAACGTGGTGCTGCATTTATGGCAGATGTATATGGTCGTCTGACGGGTAAGGCGGGTGTGTGTCTTGCCACGCTTGGTCCTGGGGCGATGAACCTCGTTACTGGCGTTGCCGATGCAAATATGGATAGGGCACCACTCGTCGCAATTACAGGACAAGCAAGTTTAGATAGGATGCATAAAGAGTCCCATCAATATATGGATGTCGTATCAGTTTTTAAGCCGATGACTAAATGGAACACATTGATACATCTCCCAGAAATCATCCCTGAGTCTTTTAGTAAGGCATTTAAGATCGCTGTTGGTGAGAAACCTGGTGCAACGCATATAGACCTTCCAGAAGATATTGCCAAGATGGAAGTTGATGCAGAACCGATGCGACATGATTTTGCAAGTGAAACTGAACCGGTTATATCGTGTTTACAACGCGCTGGACAGTTGATAAACGATGCCAAACAACCGATAATCCTTGCTGGGAACGGTGTCGTTCGACAGAATGCGTCTCGCATGCTTACGCAATTTGCTGAGATGACGAACATACCGGTTGCACACACCTTTATGGGTAAAGGCAGTATTCCTTGGACACATAGACTCTCACTGCTTAGCGTTGGTTTACAAGCACATGACTATGTTTCTTGCGGTTTTGACAGGGCTGACCTTGTCATAGCAGTAGGGTATGACATCGTAGAGTATCATCCAACATTGTGGAATCCCAATCATGACAAGAAATTGATACACATTGATACTGAACCGAGTGAGAGCGACAGTGCTTATGTTACGGATGTAGAAATGGTTGGAAACATAAGGCAGAGTCTTAGACACTTGATGGCTGAGGAGATTTATCCTAAAGATGCTGACTACGCCTCAAACACATTACGCAAGATCATACTTGATCAACTTTCTGAACACCGAGATGATTCCGATTTCCCTATAAAACCGCAAAAGATACTCAGCGATGTCCGTTCAGTATTAGATGAGGATGATATTCTTATCTCAGATGTAGGTGCTCACAAAATGTGGATCGCAAGAATGTATCCATGCTATAAACCGAATACATGCATTATATCAAATGGGTTTGCGGCTATGGGTATAGCAGTGCCAGGTGGACTTGTTGCTAAGTTGATTTATCCTGAACGGAAGTGTCTTGCGGTGTGTGGAGATGGGGGGTTTCTGATGAATTCTCAAGAACTTGAAACAGCAGTAAGGTTGGGTGTCCCATTTGTGACACTTGTTTTTAACGATGAGGCTTACGGTTTGATTGAATGGAAACAGATGAATGACTTCGGTAGACCTGCACATATCGATTTCACAAATCCTGATTTTGTAAAATATGCCGAGGCATTCGGAGCGAAAGGTTACCGTGTTGAAGGTAGCGATGAACTCGTACCCATCCTAAATGATGCATTTAGTCAGGAAGTGCCATCCGTAATAGACTGTCCTGTCAATTATGCAGAGAATTTACGTTTGACTGAACAACTGGGGCAATTAACATGTCCGATATAAACTGTTGCTTTATCAAGTGCTATTTTGTAGGTTGGGTTGAGGCACGAAACCCAACATCCAACGATTTGACAAACACAAAATGTTGGGTTTCACTGCAGTTCAACCCAACCTACGAGAACATGTTTGCTAAATCGACACCTAAAGAAGGAGTAAAGATTTAATATGGCAATATCAACAATAGAATGGTCTGATGGTAGGATCAAAATGATAGATCAAACATTATTACCAAACGAATTCAAACAGATTTACTGTGATGACCTGGAATCAATATGGGAAGCGATCAAGTCATTACGTGTTCGTGGTGCCCCTGCAATTGGTATCGCTGGTGCTTTAGGAACAGTACTCGGAATATGGAATTCAGATGCCGAAACATATCAAGAATTTATGAAAGCGTTGAAATCTGCAACGGATTATCTTGCTACATCGCGTCCGACTGCGGTAAATCTCTTTTGGGCATTGGACAGAATGACGAAGACTGCAGAGGAGAATAGTCATCTCTCTATTCCAAAACTCAAGGATAGATTGCTTGCAGAAGCAGAGGAGATCATTGAGGAGGATAAAGCCATGTGTCGGGCAATTGGTCAACACGGTATGGCATTGCTCAATGAAGACGATACGATTTTGACACACTGTAATGCTGGCGGATTGGCAACTTCTGACTACGGGACAGCACTTGCCGTTATGTTTAGTGCCCATGATGCAGGTAAGAACATAAAGGTCTTCGCGGATGAGACACGTCCCTTGTTACAAGGTGCACGACTTACGACATGGGAACTCATGCAAGCAGGAATAGACGTTACACTCATCTGTGATAATATGGCTGCACAAGTCATGAAAGAGGGTAAGATACAGTGTGTTATTGTTGGTGCAGATCGCATTGCAGCAAATGGAGATACTGCCAATAAGATCGGGACATATAACGTTGCCATTCTTGCTCAAGCACATGACATACCGTTTTATGTTGCTGCACCGACATCTACGTTGGATTTCGCACTTGAAACGGGTGCAGAAATACCAATTGAACAACGTTCCGCAGAAGAGATAACAGAGGGTTTTGGAAAAGCAACCGCGCCTGAAGGTGTGAAGGTCTACAGTCCAGCATTTGATGTTACGCCTGCATCCTTAGTGTCAGCAATAATCACAGAAAAAGGGATAGCCCGTGCACCTTTTACTGAGAGTTTGAAGGCTTTACGTGGGTGATAGTTTCTGCTCTGTTCTATCGCGGTTAGGCAGCTTTAGTGATATTTTCGCGTGTGCCATGAATATCAAAGCACTCATATTGGTTTGTATTCATAAACCGTGTAGCAAATCCCATTGCTTGTTTCTCAGTTAGGTAACCTTCATCTATTTCAGCTTCAAGTGCGCGTTGGATTTCTCTTCTTGCTTGTATTGCATAAGCCATTGCACTTGTGGGCCAACCTGTATCTCCACCGAATGCAAACAATTTGTTTGACGGCACAGCATGTATACAACGTCTAAGAAAGTCACGCGAACTATAGGGGTCAATGCTCCATGCCCAGCAGAAATCTACCCATATATTCCGATAATGTTTTGCAAGTGCAACTAATTCATCATTATATGGATATGCAATATGCATTAAGACGAACTTGGCATCCAGATACCGTGAAAACAGGGCACACATATTTCCTGCAGGAATACGACTCACAGGCATTCGGTTGTTTCCTGCATAGTAACCGGTATGGATTTTGAATGGCAGATTATGTTCGATCGTCTGCTCAACGCCGCGTGCCCAGCACCAATCCCCAAGACAGATGCGTGTATCTACATCTATCTCTGCTGAAGGTTTTGTCAACACTTTATACAATGCATTAGATGCTTCTGTATCTGTGCGTTCTGTCCAATTCAGTGTTCGGTTATATGCATGTTGCGATTTAACTGCAATTGCACAGGGGGCATGCTTTGCGAAAATTGATTCGATACTTCGGTTTAAAGAAGCGAGGTCTGTCAACTCAATACCTGTTTCAGCACTTATAGCTTCTGTATCAATGTTTCCATTACAGAAATTTGCCCAAGAAAGGTCATATAAGAAGAACTCTGGACCGGACATGTCTGGCGCGCAGTTCCAACTGAAGTCATCGGTCTGAATGTGATCGAGATTAGCGATATCCCGCAATATTTCAAGACGTTTCCCTTTTGTACGAATGTCCTTCACTTTATCTTGTGCATCCGCTATACCTTGACCTGTCAATTCATCAAGTCCATAGATGCTTTTTGCGACTATGCTAACTGCTTCACCATATCCTGTGAATTGTGTTGCCTCCCATGCATCTCGTATCGCGTTAAACCGTTGTACGATGTCCTTACTGGGATCCATCAGGTCATGCATTGCTTGAGGTGTAGCACCTGCTGTAATCAGGTCTGCAGGAACATAGTTGCCGAATAGGTCCTGAAGAATATCTGGACCGTTATCGACCCAGTCATTTTCTCTACGCATGTGTTCGTGTGTATCCACTAAACGTATGGATTGTATATGATTATTTAGATCTGTAGCCATCTATTAACTCCTTTTTGTTTTTTCTTTTAAAACGGTATTTAGTCTCATGCAACAACATGCTATCAAATCTCCTGTTTTTTTTCAAATACTTCTTTATACTAACAACGTATGCCTGCCAACCTTGCTTATTTATCAATTTCAATAATGTTGACTCTAATTGTTAATTTGTGTATAATTACCAAGTATCAAGTAGGGCGTTTTAGGATTGAGGAACCCAACGATATTTATGAAGTATCTCCGAACAATAGGAAACAGTCTTTAATAGGAGTCAAGGAATGCTCTCCCAGGAACAGATAGCGCTATATAAGAAAAACGGTTATATCGGTGTTGAAGCGGTGCTAACAGATGCGGAAGTAGTTGCGCTGCGTCGGGTAACAGATGAATTTGTCGAAAAATCTCGGGAAGTCACTGAACACAACGACATTTTTGATTTGGAACCCGGACACACAGCAGAAAACCCAAAAGTCCGTAGAATTAAGAGTCCGTGTCTATATCACTCTGTATATGATCAAACGCTACGACATCCCAACATACTTGCGATTGTCAGCCAACTCATAGGACACGGAATAAGATACAATGGACATAAACTGAATATGAAGTATCCTGAGTTCGGTAGTCCAGTTGAGTGGCATCAGGATTGGGCATTTTACCCTCATACGAATGATGATCTGCTCGCCGTTGGTGTTGTCATTGATGATATGACAGTTGAGAACGGTGCACTGATGCTAATTCCAGGTTCTCACACTGGACCAACCTTAGATCATCATCAGAATGGAGCGTTTGTCGGTGCAGTAACGGATCCAGATTTCACACCAGAAGGTGCTGTGCCAATTGAACTAAAGGCTGGTGGTATAACTATTCACCATGTTCGTGCCCTACACGGTTCTGCACCGAATACTTCTCAAAAGTCCAGACGTTTGCTACTATTTCAATACTGTGCTGTGGATGCATGGCCTCTAAAAGGGATACCGGATTGGGAAACCTTCAACGATTTCATAATTCAAGGTGAACCCACGAACCAACCGAGAATCGTTTCAACGCCTGTTCGTATGCCGGAACCCTACTCTGAAAAGAAGGGTTCAATTTACGAAGTCCAATCTATACTTGAGAAAAGGATGTTTGGATAGAATATGCATAAAAAATCCTCATGTATGAAAATACATGAGGATTAAAGTAGGGATATAATCAGGGGTAAGTTCAAGGTTTTTAGATAAACATAAATGCTATATCTAAATTATCTACTACATTTCTTCAGAAACCGTTGCTGTGAAGCGCGGTCCATCATCAATTTTTTCAACACCTTCAACGGTTTTTATTAACGTATCAGTATCAACCTTACCTTTTTCAACCTTTAAGACAACCTTTTCATCTTTATCTGAAATTGTTACAACTTCGGTTACACCAGCAACCTTCAATAGTGCAGCCTGCACTTTAGATGTACACGAACTTCAGACCATACCTGTTACATTCAGGCTGACTTCTTCGGTATCTAAATCATCTTTCTGTTGGTTAGCACATCCAGCGATGATTGTCAACATAGCAAGGATGACTGCTAACATAGCAGTGCTAACGGTAACTCTATATAACATAAACATTCCTCAATTATCTATTGACGCTTGTAATGATGTTTGTTTATGATTTAATTCTCGATTATTACAAGTGTGGAAAAGATGAAGGGCGAGAAGTCTCGCCCAATCAACGTACTAATTCACAAGTGATGCCGTAAAACGAGGATCAGCATCGTCAATGACTTTAATCAGGGCTTTGTTGGTAATCTTGCCCTTTTCAACTTTCACGACAACTTTCTTTGTTTGTCTGGAAACGCTGATAACCTCTACACCACCGACCTTTGTGAGTGCATCCTGCACTATTCCTGGACATGAGCCTCAGGTCATACCCTCAACATTAAAGGTCACTTCTTGATAGGCGGACTTTTTCGGAGTGGGAACCGAGACTTTATCCATCGGTTTTGCATCCTCCGTAGCCATGCTGGTCTCTTGAGTCATTTCTGCCTCTTTACCGACCATACCACAACCCATCATGAGTGCAAAGGCAACGAAAGTAATCAGCGCGAATCTCGCGATATACATCGTTTAACCTCCTTAGTATATATATACAAGAATATAATATCATATTATAAGTACATTTGTCAAGCATTTTTTTTTAGCGCTTCAAAACGATCTGTCAATTGTCGGTTGATTGACAATGCTTTGTCCCTTTTTCTTTTTCTCTCTATGTGCATCAAGGAACGGAAAAACCTTCTGGACCCTTTCAAGCTGCTTATGAATAGCGGCAGCTTGTTCGAATTTGAGCCTGGAAGATGCATTATCGCGTTTTGCAACAAGATTGTTTTGCACCTTATCATACTCACCTTCTAATAGGTTGATAATATTCATTATTATCTCTCTATAAAGTTCCTTCGTGATGAGAGCAGCACAAGGTCCAGTACAACGTTTGATATCATACTGCAAACACGTTCGATGCCCAACGCGGGGTATAATGGCATCATGGCAGGTTCGTACCATAAAGATACGTTGTAAAACATCAATTGCTTCGTCTGTCCATCTACGACTTGAGAGTGGTCCGAAATATCTCGCGCGGTCCGACTGTATCTGTTCAACCCGTTCAAGTCGTGGAAAATCATCTCCCATGTCTATCCTGATGTAACAGGCTTTTCTACCATATTTCATCGCGGTATTATAGGAGGGTTGATGTTCAAGAATTAGACGTGATTCTAAAAATAGTGCTTCCTGTTCAGACTGGCATATCTGATAATTTACCAACTCTGTCCATCTAATCAGTCTCTTGATCTTTGTCCGTCGGTTTTTTACATTATGCACATAAGAACGTACTCTTTTGCGTAGACATTTCGCTTTACCAATATACAGTATTTTACCAGAAGAACCGTGAAAAAAGTAAACGCCTGGATCAGTAGGAATGTCTTGAACCATTTCCGCAGTGAGCATTATGTTGTCCTATTAAGAGTTTTCAAACACCAACGTGTAAATGGATTGACAATCTGCATAATTTCTGATAGAATTATCGCTATGAATTAGAACTTGATGAGAAGAGATTCACCATTGTGTTGTAAATTCAGATTATATAACCTGAGAAACATCATCTAATACCAGTAGTGGTATTGTTTCATCATTATTCTTAAGGCACTATTAAAAAGACTACGTATGTATTAGAGAATAGGTTACAAGTTTTTCATGTTCTGAACCAGGATTATAGGATTTTCAGGATTTTAACGTTCTCGGTAACAACCTGCACTGCTGAGATGGATTCCTCACATATTTTTTAGATTTAGCACAAATCAAGTGTGCGATAAATCGCGTGGTTACAGGTTTTAGGACACCAAATAATTATGGACATCCCTCATATAAATGACTAATTCTGTTGATAGATTGTATATTAACGTGAGTTAGATAAGACAGATTTTCGTAATCGGCAGAATACGCGTTTGATATTCTGCATTGGTTTTGTAATCGTATCACAATCAATTGTCATCTCCGCTTGTAAAAACAGAAACAAGCATTGAGTAGATACTCTAAGGAATAAAATCAAAGACATGAAATTAGAAAACATGCGAATCATAGATTTAAAGAAAGAACTCAAAAAACGCGGTTTGAAAGGATATTCACCCCTTAAGAAGGCACAGTTAATTGCGTATCTATCAACAGGAATTCATCCACTAAAAACCGACACGGAATCGCAAACTTCGCAAAAGGATAGCATACAGGATCCATCAATTGGAGGTTCAGAGTATTCACCAACTATACTATCAGGAAAAAATGAAAACCTACCCGTTAATCAGATTGTCTCCGGTGATTGTCTAAAGATTCTACCGACATTACCAGATGGGATCATTGACTGCTGTATTACTGATCCACCTTTCAATATGTCAAAAACGAAGGGTTTAGGATGGGCTTTTAGTTCACATGTAACAATGCAAGAACAGTGGGACATTTTTTCTAAGGATGACTATTTTCAGTTCACGGTCGATTGGATTAGAGAAGTCATTAGAGTACTAAAGACCAACGGAAATCTATTCATCTTTGGTTCATACCACTGTATTTTTACAATCGGTTTTATTCTTCAGAACCTTTTTGATAGACGGATTATCTCACAGATTGTATGGTATAAACCGAATGCTCAACCGAATATTACCTGTCGCATGTTCACAGAATCCACCGAGTTTATTGTTTGGGCAGTCAACAATGAAAGCAAAAAGGCGAAAAATTGGACTTTTAATTATGAGGTGATGAAGGAGATGAACAGCGGGAAACAGATGCGTAATATGTGGGAAATACCCCTTACACCACGGTCAGAACGTAAGCACGGTAAACATCCGTCGCAGAAACCACTTTCTGTCGTCAGTCGCATCTTACTCGCTGGAACAAATGAGGACGATCTGATTCTTGACCCATTTTCAGGCACTGCAACAACAGCGGTCGTCGCGGAACAGTATAACCGAAAATGGATAATGATTGAAAAAGATGAATCATACAACCAGATTGCACAAATGCGAATTGGAATTTCTATTTTCTGATAGGATTAATAGCGTTAATTGCTGTTACGATGAGATTGTTTCTTTGGAGATAAGAAAGGAGAAGACTATGGAGCGATGGATACCATCTATTGAACAGAAAGAGAAATATGAAAAAGAAGGTTATTTTATTGAGAGGCATGTAATCTCACCAGACCTTGCAGCGGAACTGCGAGGCGTGATTAGAAATGTTATTATGTCACCCGAACCCGGCACGAAGGCAGATATTGACCCGATGGACCCTATGGAGGATTCGCCGCAAGGACGGATCGCACGTTATCGTAAGTTGGCAAACTTCTGTGTACAATCACCCCTCATCTGGCATAATGTGCATGGTGGAGAAAAGTTGCTTAACATCGCACGTTATTTCCTTGGGGATGATATTATTGTGAAATTCAACAGCTGTTTCCTAAAACCGGCACGCACTGGTAGTGCAACACCCTGGCATCAAGATAACGGTCTTTGGCGGGATGGTGAAACTGAACCCTTCAACTTCTGGATGCCACTTGAACCTGCAACAAAAGAGAACGGTTGTATGCAGTTCATACCCGGCAGCCATAAAACTGAAATAGTTGAACACGTTCTTTACCCCGATAGTATACACGGAGAACTGCCACGTGAGAGAGTTCAACAGATGCTTGAGAAGAAAGGTGTTCACCATATCGAATTGGATACAGGTGATGTTGTCTTTTGGCATAGCAGTATGTGGCACTATAGTCCTACAAATAAGAGTGATAAGAGTCGGATCGCTGTCGCAGGGGTCTGGACGAATCCTAAAATCGTCAAGACGACACCCCGTTTCTGGCAGAACTTTCGATGGGTCATGAAGAGCGGTGTTGTCTCTACGCAATTTCCTCCGGAACCTTATGAAATTGAAAACCGACAACAACAGAACCCGAAACCCCATCATGTAGTGAAGGAATAGCTGATGTCAAAACCGAACATCGTTATCTACCTATCTGATGATCACGGTTGGGAGTTTCTCCGTTGTTACGGAAATCCAGATATCAAAACGCCACATCTGGATCGAATTGCGGAGGCAGGCATGCGATTTTCACATGCTTTCACACCAACCCCAACTTGCGCGCCTTCTCGGTCAACTCTCTATACAGGTCTATATCCATCTCAACACGGTGCAATGGCTAATCATACGGCATGCCACTCACAGCTTGAGACATTACCAAGTGTACTTAAAAGACTCGGCTACCGTGTTGCTCTTGCAGGGAAAAAACATGTAAAACCTGATGAACTGTTCGATTTTGAGTATATTGATGCCTTCTTGCCGAAGTCCTCAGAACACGAACGGAAGTATCGTAGAGAGGGACTTGATACAGTGCCAGTTGAACAATTCCTTGCTAAGCACAAACAGGAGAAACCTGATCAACCCTTATGTCTGATTCTTGGTGATAGTAACCCCCATGTGACGTGGGAACCTAATAAGATATATAATCCTGATGCTTTACAATTGCCTCCAAACATAGCGGACACACCGATTACGCGAAGAGCACTTGCAAACTACTATCAGGATATTACTACGATGGATGCACGGATCGGTGAAGTAGATAGGATTTTGGATGCACACGGATATCGGGAGAACATGATCTTTATTTATACGACTGATCACGGATCGGAATTTCCACGTGCAAAATGGACACTCTATGATACAGGTATCCGACTACCATTTATTGCACGTTGGCATGGAGAAATTCCCGCTGGGACAGTTTCAGATGCAATGATTTCACATGTTGATTTCATGCCGACTCTTATAGACATTGCGGGTGGTGAACAGTCGGCAGGTTTAGATGGTTCGAGCTTCGTAAGTATTTTGAATGGACAACAAACAGTCTTTCGTGATAAAATATACGGTACACATACACGCGACGGTGATATGAATGTATTTCCACAGCGGTGTGTAAGGAACAGTCAATACAAGTACATCTTAAATCTGTTACCTGAGAACATTTGGACCACACATTTTACGAAGGTTGAAGGTATACGTGAAAGTCATGCAGAAGTCTGGAACAGTTGGGTAGAGAAAGCGAAGGATGACGCAAAAACTGCTGAACTTGTCTACATGACGCAACATCATCCTGTTGAGGAATTGTATGATGTTATTGCTGATCCGTATGAATTAAACAACTTAGCTTTCTTGGATACATCGCGTCCGATTCTTGAAAAGATGCGTGATGATGTTCAGCAATGGATGCAATTACAAGGAGATAGAGGGGCATACTAACATGAAAATTAAATATATGAACCAAATAGGATTAATCATCCTCATTTTGTCGGTTTTTATCTGTTATGGGTGTTTAGAGAATGACCAAATTACAGAAATTATTAACACACCAATTCTGGAAGTACCAGAACCGGACCCTTTACCCGCAGGTGAAGGATTAGCAGTCGGAGCAACTGCCCCAGATTTTACTTTGCCAGACGGTGATGGTAATGACGTTTCACTGTCCAATTATACCGGAAAAATATTAGTTATCCAGTTTTTTTCAACGACAAGCTGATCGGTTTGCAGAACGCAACTCGGTGAGTTGCAGAGTGGATACGCAAACATAATCGGTGCGGGGGCAGTTGAATTAATCGCGATTAGTGGTGATACACAGTTCGGTATTTCAAATTACGTACAAAGTAATTCACCAAGTTTTACGATGCTTGCTGATTCAGATTTAATTACTATAAATGCTTACAATGTAAAAAATCCTAATTCACATTTGGCGCATCCGACAGCTTATATTATAAATGCTGAAGGTAAAGTCGCTTGGAAAGACACGGGACGTAGATTTGGGCATCGGACGACTTCTTCACAGATTGTTGCTGCGTTGAACGGGTTGTAGGATTTGAACTTGTTATCAAGGAGGATTATCTATGACAAATTCAGAAATTAAAGAGGTTGCATCTAAATACATCATCAATACTTATGGCGATAGAAGCCTGGCATTCATTAAAGGTGAAGGACCTTATCTATGGGATGCAGATGGTAAAAAATACTTGGATTTTCTTGGCGGCCTGGCTGTCAACGGTTTGGGACATGCACACCCAAAAGTCGTCGCAGCAATTCGCGCACAAGCAGGGGATGTTATACATACTTCAAACTTATACTACATAAAACCTCAAGCAGAATTAGCAAAACTGCTAATAGAAAATTCTGATATGGATCAGTGTTTCTTCTGTAATAGTGGTGCTGAAGCAAATGAAGCTGCCATTAAAATAGCACGCAAATATGCAAAAGATACTGGTAGAAAAGACTCCTATGAAATTATCACAATGGATAATTCATTTCATGGGAGAACTATGGCAACGATTACCGCAACTGCTCAACCGAAATACCATGTCGGTTTTGAACCCATGCTTGAAGGTTTCAAATACGTTCCTTATGATGACCTTGATGCTACCGAAGCTGCTATCAGTGAAAAAACCTGTGCTATTTTGGTTGAACCTATTCAATCTGAAGGTGGAGTCAATATCCCAAGTGATGGATATCTCCAAGGATTGCGAGAACTCTGTGATCAACATAAACTACTACTCATCTTTGACGAAGTGCAGACTGCAATGGGAAGATTAGGTACATTTTTCGGTTACCAAAGTTACGGTGTCATTCCCGATGTAATTACTATGGCAAAAGCGTTGGGAAGTGGTGTACCCATCGGTGCCATGTTAGCAAAGCAAAACGTTGCCGATAGTTTTGTACCGGGGACACATGCAGCAACTTTCGGAGGTAATTTCTTGTCAAGTGCCGCAGCTGTGGCAACGATCGAAACCATACTTGAAGAGAACCTTGCTGTAAATGCTGTCAAAATGGGAAACCATTTAGCAAGTGGACTTCTGGAACTCAAAGGTAAATATCCGATAAAAGATGTGCGCGGGAAAGGTCTATTACGCGGACTTGTCATGGATGTGGACGCAAAACCGCTCGCTACAAAATGTATAGAAAACGGATTAGTTACAATATGTACTAACGACTATGTGCTAAGATTCTTACCACCATTGAATATAAATGCTGCACATGTTGAGGAAGCAGTAGACATCGTGGAAAAATCTATGTCCGAGGTTTACTAAATGAGAACGCACCTGACATTAGGTAATTCTCTATTGCCTTTTCTGTTTTTTTGTCTGTCAGGCACTATTATTGTCTCTATAATTGGATGTGTTACCAAGAATCATAGTCAAGAGGTACTCACAGATAAGAGTATATTTTTCTCACATCTGGATACCTTACAAGCAAGATACGATCTAACAAGCACCCTGAAAACAAAAGAGATGAGGGTTACCATTAAGGAAGCAGATCAGGAGCCTGATGAACTTCGCGAATTGCTTTGGTACAAGAAAACAGACGATGGGGCAAATCTATTACATATTCAGGCATTAGGTGCTTTCAACGATCCAAGAGCAGTGGCAATCGCAAACAAAGATCAGTTCCTGCTTGTCTTGGTAGAAGAACAGAAAGGATACTTAGGTGAGCTGTCTGATGGTGTCTTACGTAAGATTTTTGGTATAGATTTACGCGTTTCAGATGTTCTCAGTGCAATCTTCGCTAATCCCTTCCTTGATGGACGGATTGAGAAAACAGAGATAAAGGAATCTGGAAATAAATTCGTCGTTACACGTCCAGGTGTGGAAGTTGGACATACTGAGACTATCACGTTGTTGATACATGGCAATGAACCACAGATCACGGAATGGCGAATCGTTGATGCACAAGGTGTACTTCAACAGCATGCGTTTTTTTCTCAGTACCGTGAAGTTGGTGGGATACTCAGACCCCATAAGGTAGAAATCGAACGCGCACCCGAACAGACAAAGGTTGTTGTAAGAATCGGACAAGTGGAACTTAACGCTGAAATTAAGGATAGTAAATTTGAGATTGACCCTATTATAAATTCAGGAATTGAGATTCTACCGTTTTCAGAACTACCAGAATTAGATGATAGTTAATGAGGCAACTAAGAACCTTACGGATCAGAGCGTATGCCAAAATAAATCTTTTCCTCAACGTTGTCGGCAAACGCGATGATGGCTACCATAACCTTGAGACAGTTTTCCAGTCCATTGACTTGCATGATGAGATCATCCTACGCGAACGAGACAAAAAAGGTGTCGTAATTCAGTGTGATCATCCTGAAGTTCCTTGTGATTCAAGCAACCTTGCTTATGGAGCTGCACAAGCAATACGTAACAGCGTGGGGGGTATAAGGGGACTTGAGATAAGAATAGTGAAACGTATTCCTGTTGCGGCAGGACTCGCGGGTGGCAGTGCAAACGCAGCTGCAGTGCTTCACGGAATTAATGAGCTGCTTTCCTTGGAAATACCGCAAAGTACATTGTTGCGAATTGGAAGGGAATTAGGTGCTGATGTCCCGTTCTGTCTAATCGGGGGTACATCATTCGGAACAGGCATAGGTGATGTTTTAACGCCTCTACCACTATTGACAGATGTGCCTTTCATACTCATTAATCCCGGCATTTCTGTATCTACCTCTGACATATTTCGCAATTTGCATATTCCCTTGACAAAGCGAGAAAAAGAAAGTATAATTATTAGGAATTGTGTTGAGAAACGTGATACGGTTGGGATTGGAAAGAACTTGTATAACATACTTGAGATACCGGTCTTTTCAAAACATCCTGAACTGTCTGATATAAAGTCCCACCTGTCTACGCAAGATGGGGCATTAGGCGCGTTGATGAGCGGGAGTGGTGCAACAGTTTTTGCCTTGATGCAAGACACACATTCTGCACAGCGTTGCCAATCACATTTCAAAAACACTTATGGCTTTTGCATCACCACTAAGACATATCCATGTGGTGTGCATATTGACAATTGAAGGGCGGTGGCCAAGCGGTAAGGCACAGGTCTTTGGAACCTGCATGCGTAGGTTCGAATCCTACCCGCCCTGCTCCACTTATCAAAAAGGCTTAGATGAAAAATGCAACAAGCAAAATTAGATATTCAACATCGGAATACGTTTGGCAAACAGAATGCTCGGGCAATTCGGCGCGCAGGCGATGTCCCAGCAGTTGTATACGGACGAAAAAAGGATGTAGTCGCACTGCAAATCAATGAACGGCTATTTAAACAATTCCTTAGAACTTATGGTGAAAATGTCATCATAAATATGGAATTGAATGAAGGTGAACCGGAACCTGTTATTATAAAAGAGATACAACGAGACCCAGTTGAAAAACAGATGCTGCTTCATGCAGACTTCATCAGAATCTCTTTAGACGAACCTGTAACTTCTACCGTCCCAATCATATTAGTCGGCACACCCGCTGGCGCACAGCACGGGGGGGTAATTGAATTTCCCCTGAGAAGCATGACACTCAAATGTCTACCGGCAAGAATGCCCAATGACATTACTATTGATGTGACAAACATGGATTTAGGTGATTTTGTATATGTTCAAGATATTGAGCTTGATGAGGAAATAGAAGTATTGGATGAACCTAACCGTATGATCGTTTCAGTCGCTCAACCGCGTGTCATAATAGAAGAAGTTGAGGAACCTGAGGAAGGTGAAGAAGGCGAAGAAGGTGAAGAGGGTGAAGCAACTGATGAAGATTCTGAAGAAACTGCAGAAGAAGAACGGACAGAACCCGAACTAATTTCACGAAGACGGGGTAACGACGAAGACGCGGAATAACTATAATATGTGGTTACGCCGAGATAAGTCTATATCAGTTCTTATATCAACTATTTTTCTCCTTTTACTGACGCACGGTATTGTACAAGCTGCTACCGTGCGTTTTGTTGATAAGGAAGGAAATACACTTGCTGAAGTAGAGTATACACTGTATCAACAAGCAATCTACATCCCCGTTGAAGAGCTCAACGCTATCTTTAAATCTGATATATCGCCCTTATACAATAGACCCAGAAAACAACTTACGATAAAACTCAATGAGAGAGAATTGGTGCTGCTTATGGGGAGGAACACCGTAAAGGTTCCCGAAGATAATCAGACTCTTACACTCTCACTACCACCCCGTGCAATTGATGGGAAACCGATGTTACCCATCATTTTTTTTACTGAGATCCTTCCAAGTATTGATGATGTTGAAGTACTCTACAATCCAAATCTCCAACGGATTCGGTTCATGCCTAAGACAGCATGGATACCGGACCCTGATGATGAAACACAAGAATGGACAATCGTCATCGACCCTGGACACGGGGGACAGGAAGACATCGGTTGTAAAGCACAGAGTGGATTACTGGAAAAGGATGTTGTTCTAAACGTTGCAAGAGAAATTCAGAAACTTAGCAAACAATACGGATACAAAATTCATCTTACACGCGAGAGTGATGTTGAAAAAACACGTATACAACGCGTGCAATCTTCAAATCGGATTAGAGGAAATCTCTTTCTAAGTCTACATTGCAATGCCTCATTTTCAAAAAAGCAGAACGGTATGCATATTTTTATCAATAATCCCAACGGTATGCTCCGTTTTAGAACACTCGCTATGCCTACATTTGGTAAAAACAAGCTCAACCTTAGAACACAATCTAACTTTCTGACGCAGAGCAAGGAATTTGGCACAATCCTTCAAAAAGAGATGAATTTTATGACAGAAAAACCTATACCGATATCTGAGTTACCATTGATTGCGTTGGATGAGATATATATGCCTGCAATCCTATTAGAGTTGGGATATCTGACGAATAACGACGATGCATCACTGTTAGCAGATCACAATCATATCAAAGAACTTGCAACCGCCATTGCACGTGCACTACATACCTACACAATGAAATCTTCACAATCCTCTGATATGACTGACGCTGTTCAAGAAGAATAATGTTGTATATCAATAGTAGATTCTGAGTGTTTGGAGCAATCCGTGAGTTTAATACGACGCGTTTTCCTTTCAAGACTATTCCTGATATGGGGTTTCACATTAGTTGGGATCATAATTGCGCTTGCTGTCACGCTTCTTCTAATTGCGAAATCTAAACAGACAGAAATCAGTAAAGCACCCCCTAAACTCCCAACGTCAAAAAATCAATCTGACATAAGACTTCAAAGTGAACAGATTAATATTTTTCTCCTTGACCCAGAATCACTTGAAGTCAAACCTATAAAAGTAGAAGTTCAGTTGAATCGTGAGCCGATTGATAGGTTGAAAAGTATTGTTAATACACTGACAAAGGCAACACCTACTAACTATAGAAACCCGATCCCGCGCGGCACAGTTCTGAACGAGGTTTTTATTGATACGCAAAAAACGGTGTATCTTGACTTTTCGCACCATCTGACAAACGGACATATCGGGGGAACAACGGCAGAATACATTACAATTTCAGCAATACTCAAAACAGTCTTTGATAATTTCCCTGATGAAATCAGACATATTCAGCTACTTGTTGAGGGACAAGAGATAGAGACACTCACTGGTCATGTCAATCTTTCAGCACCTATGCGATTTTGATGCTACCAATTTGTTCTGGGATGTAAATATAGGGAGCACTCTGTGAAACTCATCGTCGGATTAGGCAATCCGGGAATTCGCTATGAAAAAACAAAACACAATATCGGTTTTCGTGTAGTTGACGCGATCTATGATAGAATTCAATCGCAACAGAAGCATGCCACTTCCACTGCCAAAGTCAATTCTATATATAATTCACTAATCGTCCAAACGAAGTGGCAAAACGCAGATGTTATACTGGCAAAACCGATGACTTACATGAATAACAGTGGTGCCGCTGTCGCACCACTTGCACATAGGTTTGAGATCCATACACAAGATATTATCGTCATATACGATGATGTACATTTACCGTTAGGTGCATTACGTATAAGGAGAAAGGGGAGCGACGGTGGACAGAAAGGCATGCAATCTATAATCCAACGTCTTGGAACAACTGAGATTCCCCGAATACGTATTGGTATCGGTGAACCCATTGGGGATTTAGTAGATTATGTTCTCTCAGAGTTTTCAGATGAAGAAGAAAGTGAGATGGAACAAACAGTTGACCGAGCAGTTGACGCTATAGAGACTCTTCTGGAAAGTGATATTCTAACAGCAATGAATCGTTTCAATAGGACAATTTAATAGTAGTAGGCATTCTCCGAGTGCCGTTCTTTAATAGTAATAGGCACTTTCCAAGTGCCGTTCTTTGATAGTAGTAGGCATTTTCCGAGTGCCGTCACATTAAAATGAATAAAAAATACCTCATACAAAACGTTGAAGACATTCCAACCCCTTCACTCGTTGTTTATCTCAATCTTGTTCAACAGAACATAGCACACGCAATTGCTACGGTGGGTGGCGACACCTCTAAGCTGAGACCCCATGCGAAAACCCACAAAACTGCAGAGATTATTCAGATGGAACGCGAAGCAGGGATTCTAAAACATAAATGTGCAACACTGAGAGAAGCAGAAATGCTCGCTGAAAACGGAATTGAGGATATCCTTATTGCGTACCAGATGGTTGGTCCAAATATCAACCGTTTTCTCTTACTTCAACAGAGATATCCACAAGTAGATTTCAAGGTCATCGTTGACCATCAGCAAGCAGTAGAGCAGCTTTCTGATGCAGCCGAAAAGATGAATCAGGTAGTCAAAGTCATGCTTGATCTTGATGTAGGTATGAATAGAACCGGTGTTGCTGTCGGTGATACTGCAGTCAACATTTACGAAACTATTGACCAGTCAAAGCATTTGCAACCATGGGGTCTGCATGTATATGATGGACATATACATGATACAAATTTGAACGATCGAAAGGAAGCATGTCAAAAGACCATCGCACAAGTTGATGAGATGAAGGAAAGACTATTTGCAAAAGGACTTGATGTACCGCTCATCGTCCTCGGTGGAACACCAACGTTCCCTATCTATGCTGAAACACCGGGTGTTGAAGCTTCTCCGGGGACTTTTGTCTTTCATGACAACGGATATGCTACAAACTATCCTGACTTGGGATTTACACCAGCAGCCTTACTACTCAGTCGTATTATAAGTATACCTACAGCAAATAGATTCACACTCGATTTGGGACACAAGGCAATCGCTGCTGATCCTGATGGAGACCGTGGTGCTATCCTAAACATCAACAATGCAGAGGTAGATAAACAACATGAGGAACATTGGGCAATAAACGTGCCTGAGAATACTCCGATACAAATTGGACAAGAGGTATATGTGTGTCCAACACATATCTGTCCATCAGTAGCGTTGCATCAATTCTACTATGTGGTTGACGCGGATGGATACTATCGAGAAACATGGGAAGTATCTGCAAGGAACAGGAATATCTGACAATACCGACAGAAATGAATAGCATACGCTCATAAAGACTCGTGAACACACTGTATTGCATCTACCAATTTATCTGCACCAAACTTTACAACATCCGTCGCTGGCAAACCTGTTTCAGTTTCAACAGCATCAATTGCCTGATATGATTCTCGTTCAGATAGATCAAAACAATTCAGTGCAACACCTATTACTTTCGCAGGTTTAATCGGTTTAGTTAACATCTCGTACTGCTTTATCATCTCGGACAACGATGGCAGTGGTACAGTATATCGTGCGACCTGTTTACGCGACGGTTGATGACAGAATATCATCGCATCGGGCATGCTACCGTGTAGCAAGCTGAGTGTCACGCCTGAATACCCCGGATGTACTAATGACCCTTGTCCTTCAACGATCAACAGATCGTGATTCTTAGCACCTTCAAGGACGATTTCTTCAGCAGCACCAGCTGTAAAGTCTGAGATCACTGCATCAATCGCAATACCCCACCCCCATACCATAATACCGTTCTGACCCGTAGGACAGAATTCTGCATTGAGACTTTTTTTACGCGCTGCCTGTGTTATCTCTATACCAGATAGCATCTTCCCAACACGGCAGTCTGAACCGACAGTCAGAATGACAGTGGCATCTACGTCAGCAGCCAAACATGTCGCTACGGGTAAGTTATCAGGTGGTTTCCTTGCATCCCACAAGACGACATTGTGCTTTTCTGCTAAGTTAACAAGCTCTACGTCCTCACTCAAAAAATGATGAAGACCGCTCATGATGTGTAATCCACTATGGATTGCTTCATAGATTGTAGACCGCCATGCAGGTGGCAACTCTCCTCCAGGTGGGGCAATACCGATCGCAAGCATCGTTGGATCATATTGCATGGCTTCTGAAAGATTACGGACTACAGGAATTCCTTTGCCAATGTTAATAATATCACTGACGTCTTTTCCCGTATTTCTGCTATCAATGACCGCGACAATGTTATCAGGAAGATACCGAATCAGAACAGTAGCAGTCTTGGATTCAAGCACACCGAAAGAACCTTCAGCAAGCACAGCAATCTTGTGTGATTTCGGTTGTAAATGGTTATTCATATACATATAAAATATCACATATCACAGACAAATTCAACTGGTATGTTTACCACTATTGTCTTTTCGTAGGTCGGGTTGAGTTTGCGAAACCCGACATGGAAGTCTTTATCTAAACGTTACGTGTCGGGTTTCGTTCCTCTACCCGACCTACGAAATAATGTTATATAATCATTTAGAAATGGTATTAGAGTCTACAGCTTATCGGTCAGTTAAGGACAAAATACACTTGACTTTATATCCACCCGTCAGTATAATTCCGTTCAGTTATAGTAAAATTTTGAATTATTTATACAGTCTGTACTATTGCGGTTTGGAAACCGAACCTACCGTGGTCCGATATTTTACAACCCTCTTTACAATATACTGATATGCGAATCGTTTGTGAAGGAAATCTCAACAGAAAATTGCTTGACCTATACGATAAATTAAAGAAGCAGCACGGTACATTAAAGTGGTGGCCAGCTGACACTCCATTTGAAGTTGCTCTCGGTGCGATCTTGACACAAGCAACTGCATGGAGAAATGTTGTCAAAGCAATCGACAACCTGAAGGCAGCTAAGGTGTTCTCACCTGAAGATATACGCAATACCAGTCAAGACAATTTAGAAACACTTCTAACACCATCGGGTTATTTCCGAATGAAAGCTAAGAAAGTCCGCGCCTTTGTTGACCACATTGTTGAACGTCCCATGTCGGAAATGTTCAAACAAGATGTCACAGAATTGCGGCAAGAATTGCTCTCTATCTATGGCGTAGGACCAGAAACTGCTGATTCAATCATTCTCTATGCAGCAGAGAAACCCAGTTTTGTGGTAGATACATATACATATAGACTGCTCAGTCGGTTAGGATGGGTTGAAGGAAACTTTCATTATGAAAGACTAAGAGCTCTTTTCATGGATAATCTACCAATTGATGTGGAACTATTCAACGCATATCACGCTCTAATTGTGCGGCACGGCGCAAGAGTATGTCAGAAAACACCTGATTGTATCAATTGCAGCCTGCAGAATGAATGTGACTATAATAAGATACATTATGTTAACATAATGACAAACAGAAAAAAGGAGTCTAATTAATGTATCGTGTCGGTATAATCGGTCTCGGTAGCATCGCAGCACGTTATTCAAAACCTGATGATCCATACCCGTATTGCCATACAGGCGGAATTCGGCATTGCAACACGACTGAATTAGTCGCAGTTGCTGACATGTCCGTTGAACGACAGGATGAATTTAAAAGCACTTGGGGTCCCGCTTTTCCAAACAATTCAATCAATTACTACGATACGGACGTGCAGATGCTGGAAAGTGAAAAGTTGGACATAGTCGCTGTGTGTGTCCGCGGTCCACACCATTTTCAAGTGATGCAAAACGTCTTAAAGGCAGATACCAAAGCAATTTTTCTTGAAAAACCAGCAGGATGTTCACTTCATGAAGTTGACACAATGACAGCAGGGGCAGACGCAAAAGGCATTCCTATCGTCGTTGACTATACGCGGCATTGGCATCCACATTTAATCCGTCTACAATCCCTTATCAAGGATGGACTCATCGGTGAAGTGCAAACAGTCATCGGATATTGTGGGGGTGGTGTGTTATCTTTTGCAATACATACCACCGATATGATCTGCCAATTTGCAGGATATGATCCCCAATCCGTAACCGGGTATGTTGAAGGAAGTGCAGATGTTCCTGAAAAATACGAACCGGAACCCGCTATTGTGAGTGCCACCATTAAGTATAAAAGTGGTGTCATCGGTATGCATATCGGTAAACATGGCGTCAGAGGCGGATTCTCGGTGGATGTGCTCGGAAGTGAAGGTACTGTTCAAGCGGGATTTTATAGCGGCACAACAGTCCATAAATCAGGTAAGTTAGTTGACAATGATACGCTTGAGCTACCTGAAAATGAAGGTCCCTTCAAAATAGCATACAAACAGATTACGGACTATCTCGAGGGTGGCACGTTACCACACTGTTCACGTGATGCCTATCCTGCCGTCAATGAAATCGGTTTCGCTATAATCGAAAGCGGTATAACAGGACAGACAATTGAACTCCCATGTGTTAACCGTCAGAGACTGATCTATGCAAATGGTTAGAAAAGAGCAATTATGGCATCAATTTTCAAACTGGATAATCTATACCGTTTCTTTATGAAGGCATATCCAGTAAAAACGCATACCGATACCCCAATCACACCGCTGAATAAAGCACTAACGGATTGCCGTATCGCTCTAATTACAACTGCAGGACTATATTTAAAAGAACAGAAACCGTATAATGAAAGGATTATTGGGGGAGACTGTTCCTACAGAGAGATACCGAATTCGCTTGATATACAATCACTCTCCCATGGACATAGGAGCATGGTATATGATGCAAGCGGGGCAAAAAATGATGTGAACCTTGTCTTTCCACTTGATAGATTCCGTGAATTAGAAGATGATGGCAAAATCGGTTCACTAAACCGTAGACACTTCAGTTTCATGGGATCAATTACAAAACCAAAACCTTTGATTAACGAAACTGCACCAGAGGTAGCACTGAAACTAAAGGATGACGAGGTAGATGTCGTATTTTTAACACCCGTGTGACCAACATGCAACCAGTCTGTAGGATTGATTCAGCGCGCCGTTGAAGCAGCAGGTATAACAACTGTCTCCATCACGCTTGATGATAGTATCACAAAAAGAGTCAAACCACCCCGCGCTTTGTATGTATCCTACGGATTTGGGTATCCGCTTGGAGAACCAAATAATATAGAATTGCAGCATGCAATTATCTCAGAAGCACTTGAATTATTGACAGACACTGCATCTCCTCCTATACTAAAATATAGTACTCAAAAAGGAAAATCAAATGGATAGATTTAGAGTCGGAATTATCGGTTGTGGTGGTATATTTCGCAACCTACACTCCCCATATTACCAAGAACCAACACGTCGCGCTGACATTGTTGCAATCGCAGACATAAACGAATCATCAGCAAATGAACAAGCAGATAAGTTCGGTGCAGATGCATACACCGATTATAGAGAACTGCTGGATAGGAACGACATAGATGCTGTTGATGTCTGTGTTCATCCACGTCCACACCTTGAAATCACCAAAGCAGCTGCAGAAGCAGGTAAACACATCTTGATGGAAAAACCGATGTGTTGCACTGTTGCAGAAGGAGACGAAATGGTTGCTGCTGCCGAAAATGCTGGCGTTCTCCTAATGGTTGCATATATGATGCGGTTTGATCCCGGTTATATGAAACTAAAATCGTTACTTGATGATGGAACACTGGGAACGCTTCAGATGGCATACTGTAACCAAGTCGGATACTTCTCGCCTGAACGACATCCATGGCTTTTCGTTAAAGAAGAATCGGGTGGTATGCTCGTAGAACAAGCGATCCATAACTTAGACCTATGGTTATGGCTATATGGACCTGCGACAACCGTCTACGGATACACAACCCACGTTCCCCTCGGCGGAACATATCCACCACCAGAACAGGCAGTGGAGAATAATGCCGTGCTAAATGTCCATTTCAAGAACGGTGGAATCGGCATGATGATAAAGAGTTGGGCTGCACAAGTTGGGCATAGTGGAAACGGACTTGTCACAAGCAACGGCTCGGCTACGATGGCAAGAAATGGATTGCGTTGGAAAACACACGATATGCATGCAGCAGAGGAATTCTCTGAACCTGTCCCTGATGATGAAACCTATCGTAATATGCCTGAGGCACAACGCAATCAAAGGTATTGGAGTATTGCAGCGAAAGGTACAAGTATTGATCACTGGTTACAATGCATCGCAGGAGAGGCAGAACCGACTACCCACGGCCGTATTGGACGAGATGGAATTGAGTTAGCCGAAGCAACATACCTTTCCTCACAATCCGGCACACCCATTGCATTACCACTATGAATGTCCGTAAATTGATGACGCTATCATTCAATTTCGTCAATTACAAGATCACGTTCAAACAGTGTCCTTCTCCTTTTGGGGAGATCACCAAACAGCGGTCGGAAATAACCGGCACCAGCAGGGGATAGATGATAATTCTCTGCATCATAGAAACGTGAATCAAGATCTCGACGAATTACATGACCCGTTTCGTCACGTTTAAGCACCTGGTCAATCGGCAACATAATAGGTTCAATCCCAACATCAGTGCGTGTTATCGTTGCTACACCATTAACCATCCCATCGGCAAGAGAACGCACAGCAAGCGCACCAGCTTTAATTGCTGTATCTCTATCCAATTCCGTAGGACTTCCGCACCGTTGCATATAGCCGAGAATTAATGCCCGGAAAGATGAACTTGAAATCTGCGGGAGTCTTTTCTTCACCGCCTCAACTATTATTTCAGAGCAACCCCCCGGTTTCGTATGTCCAAAAGCATCAAGTTCTGCCTGTGAAGTAATCATCAATTCTCCGGCATCGTTTCGAATACCTTCCGAGACGACCACGATGACATTACCACGCTCAGTATGTTTTTCAAGAATCGCTTCCGCTAACCTATCCGGTTGATACGGTACTTCCGGCACAACGATTAAGTCTGCTAATCCGTAAGCGGCAGACAGCGTTAACCAACCCGCATCTCTTCCCATCGCCTCAACAATTATCACGCGATCATGTGAATAGGTTGTCGTACGAAGATCCCGAACTGCATTTATAATACGACTCGCAGCAGATGGAAAACCTGGACAAAAGTAGTTAACCATCTTAGAATAATCAACTGAATCACCTTCTGGTGGATTTATACCGACATCGTTATCAATCGTCTTTGTAACGAACACAGTCGTAAATTGTTCGGATAGTGCTGTACCAACTGTAAGCGTATCGTCTCCCCCGATAGGTATGAGTCCGCTGATGTTAAGTTTTCTCAAGTTGTCAATCGCTTCATCTAATTTATCCATTGCAATCAGGTTAGTACGTGAACTTTTCAGAATAGTACCACCATGGTTTTCATCAATCAAGTCTGGCGTGAGCGTTAAGTAACGTCCCCCTTTAAGAACACCTCGCCAACCTTCCATAAATCCGACCAGTTCAAAACCGAGTTCTTCTGATTTCAGAGCAATACCTTTGAGTGTAGCATTTAGCGCACTCGTATCACCGCCTCCGGTCAAAACACCTATCTTCTTTCGCATACAAAACTCCAGTTATCTCCATGAAAAAAATATAAAATTTGAACTCCAATTATCAACTATCTATCAATTCGTCTATTTTACGACTTCTAACACAACAGGTTTATCAAGAGAAAGTGCCTTCTCAAATGTAGGTCGGAAATCTGTAGGATCATCAACATACAACCCGACTGCCCCATAAGATTCTGCGAATTGCACAAAATCAGGATTTACAAGCTCAACACCGATACGTTTACCGAACCTGCGAAGCTGACCCCTCTCAATAGAGGTATATTGGTTATCATTCATCACAATTGTAACAATGGGTAGATTATACATGACTGCAGTGGCGAGATCAGGACTACTCATCAAGAATCCACCATCCCCGCAAAGTGCCACAACCTTCCGATCCGGATAACCGACTTGTGCACCAATAGCAGCGGTCAATCCAATTCCCATCGCAACAGAAATACCCGAAAAAATGTAACTGCCAGCATTGTATGTCGGAAAATGTGATAAAGCACCATAACCTGTGATGTTCACATCAACTGATAAAATCGCATCACGCGGCATGACATCACGCATCTCCTTTAAAATTCTCGGTGGCTCTATTGAAGATAATTGATCACGCAATTCCCGTAAACCTTCACCCCATCCACAAGATAGCTTCTCTTCTTGCAGTGCAGCATTCAATTGTTGTAGAACTAATTTTGGATTTGCCCCGATACCTACCTCTGTCCTATATTCTCTATGTATTTCATTCACATCTGCTTCAATATGTATAAGGGGTTGTGGTATTTTTAGTGACCAATTACCGGTATCGCGGTAGGTAAAGCGAGTTCCGATAGCAATTATAAGATCAGACGCCTCAAATGCAAACTGTCCAACACCATCACGGAAAAGACCAATTGAATAAAGTGAATCTTCCGGTACAGAACCTTTACCCATCCCTGTCATAGCAATCGGGGCATCCAAGAGCTGAGCAAACTGAAGTATCTCATCGGTAGCGCGAGTATGGTTAATACCTGAACCTGAGATAATCAATGGACGTTCTGATTTTCTAATGAGATCAACAGCAGTATTAATATCTGTCTGATTAGCAACTGTCTGAATTCCATCGTTCCTTGGTGGGATAGGCAAATCTGTTTCAGTCTGTAATGCATCCGTGGCAAGTTCTATCAGAACAGGTCCCGGACGACCAGATCGCAACTCCCTAAATGAACGATTTACAGCATCCGGTATCTGACCAACATGATGCACAATCTCAATATGTTTTGTCATAGGTGCAAATGCTGCTTTTTGGTCTAATCCGTGGAAACTCTTTCTGGGATCCTTATCTGCCAAGAATGAGGGGTTCTGACCCGTTATCCATAACACAGGTGAACAAGCAGTATAAGCCTCACATATCCCAATAGACGCATTATTTGAACCAGGACCAGGAACAGTCATGCATACGCCAACTTCACCTGTAGCACGCGCGTATCCATCTGCCATAAATGCAGTGCCACCTTCATGACGTGTGACGTAGTGGCGAATGTTATCTTGATTGGTATATAAAGCTTCATACACGGTATCAAGGTGATTTCCTGGTAACCCAAAAATCACTTCAATACCTTGTGCTTTCAGACATTCAACAAAGAGAGAGCCTCCTGTCATATTGTTCCCTTTCAATAAGGTGAATTTGATAAATCAGATTTTCCCAGGCCGGTAGGTTCGGTTTCCTAACCGAACCGGATTCTACGCGAAAACCTTTATGAACGTAATTGTCACACAGCCGGTTCGGTTAGGAAACCGAACCTACCGGGTCTATGCAAGTGATATTTTTGAGCAAAATGAAGTCCATATATCTATTATCAAACTAATGTTATACTATTAAATCATAAACCAACATAACAAATATGTCAAGAAATATCCTACTTATAAAACTGTGAGTAACCTTCCAGTTTCAGGTATAAATGTGCAATCCAAATAAGTATTCCCGTTCGCATGCCAGAAATCAGTGTCCATCTCTTTACCTGATTGTAGGTTTAATTCTATTACATTCCTGAATTCTCCTACGATTTCAATCAATGTCTCAACAGACTTTTTATCATAATTGAACATATAGTATAAGTCCATATCCTCATCTTTTCTTGAATGTATCCGGACGTTTTCAGATCGATAGTCTGTCTCTTTAGAATAGACAGTGATGCTTTGGGTTACGAAACTATTGAGATACTTTTTGAGATCAATTTCTCTCTCATTTTCGGGTCCATCTAAGATTGTAGTATATCGTCTATATAACAATCGTTCCAATAGGTAAGGTTCAAGTCCGATACGACCATTAAGCAGATAAGGAACAGGTGCATTTGCAATAATTCTACCTTTGGCTTTACTAAATTCTGTCAAGCGATGCACTGTCGTTTCGTGTAGCGAAATACTGGATGGGAGCAGCACCAGATGATAAGAATTCCCTTGAGAGTAGATACTGGAATTCTCCGTTTCAACCCTCATATTGACAAATTCACTTTCTGAAATAATATCAAAATCATAACCCAATCTCCATACAGATTGACACAACCATCCCCATGCTTTTATGATACTATTCCACTGCTGTTCATCAGGTTTCATCCATAAGCTCTGTGTTGGTGCCAACATCAGAATGTTCCGTTCTGGTGAACCGACTTGCAATAGTTTACCTAATACATCGTAAGCATTACCTTTAGATTGTGTATTTACATTTTTTGCTGTGATCCAATGATTAAAACCGAGGCATGCATCCTTCAAACATTCAGAATAGGACACCTCATGGTTTCTGTTAATACCAGGTTGCATCTGATGACTACAGATATACTTTGAAACAACAAAACGTCGCGATGTATCCCCATCTGCTGATGTAAGGATCGGACAATCAACATGCGACATTATTGTCCCTAAATCGTATTGTAGTGATCTTGCGCTTTCAGGTATAGCAACTGCGAATCTCATCCCCTGTTGATTGCAGAATTCTCGTATTCTTCTCAGGAAACCCTGAGCGAAATGTGAAGTTAATATCTGCCAATATGAACTTCTAACTATGGGAGAATCGTAAGTTTCATAGAAAAGAAACGGTAAAAAGTGTGCTTCAATATTGGCTGTAGACTCCTGTTGTTGCTGACCATTTTCACGATCAAGATGTTGAAGAATGGAGCGGGTGAAGGGTATTGCACCTTGTTGATTTGCAAGTATTGATAGGAAACGTGGTATCTCCAATGTAAAACCGAGAATTGATTCTAGACCAAATCTAAGTATATAACTGACGAGATACTGATCTATAAACTCGCTTGTTCCAACATCGCCGAGTATGTCGTAGGAATTTCCTTCTGTCTGATATATGTATAGCACTGTTCTATTGCGTAATCGTTCAGCTACAGAGAGATCACCAGCGATACATCGATCGACATAATCACTTATCTCATAGAAAGCCTCCTCTGTATGCGGCTGAGCAACAAGGAAGAAGAAACCCAGACGATTCGTTGATCTGTTTCTTTCCCCGCCTTTAACCATCTCATGGAGCTGCCTTTGAATTGAAGTTACATCTTGCGTTGGCATAAAGTTCAGAACAAGCAGGTGCAGATGGAAGCGAGGCTGAATTGCTGTAGAATCTAACTGGATCCAAGCTTTCTTACCTAATCGTGTCAGACTTTGTAATTGTCGTTGATGTGCAACCGAATTCTCAATATCAGGGTATCGTAGAAAATGACCGTTCTGGATTGAGGAAAGCTGAGTGTTTTTCATTTTCATTGACTTCACAAAGTTTTTGAAGCTATTCTAAACATCGGTATCTTCTCTTGGATCTAAATAATACCATTTCTAATTGATAATACCTCCTTATTGTAGCACATTCATCCTTGATTGTGC
>JAJDZB010000111.1:0-34198 GCA_022824835.1 Candidatus Poribacteria bacterium
TTTGTTACTCGCAAAGACAACCGATACTTGACTACCATTTGTAGTTTCAAGAACGAACAATTTTCGGGTCCATCTTTCAGGCTTTTATCGAAAGATTGATCGTATTTTAGGTGGTATTTAGCCACAGCCACTCTGTCCTTGTAAGAGGATTGATTGAGACCATTAACAAGGTTGTTAATGCTTACAAGTCTCAATCAGTGACTGAATATAGAATACCATATTTTAGTTGAAATGTCAAACGTTTATGATATAATTAATCAAAGGTCTCCGTGTCTACATCACCGAGCTAAAGCTTCGGTGTCTTGACACGGGGGAGTGATAAAATATAGACTGCCAGCATCTTTACTAACTTTATCTCAAGTGTGAAATCAGATCAAATTTAATGGAATACATTCTCAAATCACATTAGAATACGAATACACGGGAAGGAAAACATGGCAACGATTATCAAACAGAATTCAACTGGAAAGAATTATTGCTTACTCGGTACAGGTTTTGGTGTTTTCCAATCTGCAAAACCGCATTTTATATTAGGTAACTGGGTCCCCGAAGTGAAAGAAGGTGAATACGCTTTGGTATGCGCTTGTGATAGTGCAGGAAAGATTTACTGGATAGATGCCCAGGATATAACCGTCGTCAGCGTTGATGGACAAAATATAGGAGAATTAAATCTCAGTTAAATGAAGGTGATATTTCATTAACATGACTGAATTAGACACTGATAGCACATTTTTTAGAAAGGAAACATATTTACCGGATGGATTTACAGCAGATCAATATTAAGGTTTATGCAACAGAGGATAGTGAAGTTAACTATACCAATTTTATCAAAGTCTTCAATCGTTGGATGGTAGAAGCGGATTCTGATGATTATCTGAATTACGCAGACTATTCACATGTTGAGGCAGGACCCGGTGTCTTATTGATTTTGAAACAGGAAAACTATAGCATTGACAGTGCATATCATGAACCCGGATTCCTCTATAACAGGAAGCATGAAGTAGAAGGTGATAACGCAGAAAAAATTCGCCTTGCACTCTCAGAAACACTCACAAAATGTCAACTGCTTGAGACATCTGAAGAATTGGAAAATGCCATACATTTCAACGGAAATGACATTCTGTTTATGATTAACAATCGGAACATTGCACCGAATACTCCTGAAACAGCGGATACGATTCAAGAACACCTTGAACCTATACTGAAACAGATGTATGGTGATGATGATTTCCAGATAGAACGCACCTCTGAGGATACTCGCGAACGTTTTGCAGTGCGAATCTCCGCCAGTTCAGACAAACAGATTTCTGAACTTCTCTCCAATCTCGGAGGATAACATGTATAATTTCACGAATGAACAGATTGAACGTTACAGTCGACACATTATCCTAAAAGAGGTAGGCGGAATAGGACAGTCAAAACTGCTTGAATCTAAAGTGTTGCTGATCGGTGCAGGTGGACTCGGTTCTCCTATCGGAGTATACCTCGCAGCCGCTGGTGTCGGTACTATCGGTATTATTGATGATGATGTGGTTGACCTCAGTAACTTACAACGTCAAATTTTACACGGAACAAGTGATATCGGTATTCCGAAAACGAAGTCCGCAGAAGCCAGCATCAAAGAGATGAACCCCGATGTAAATGTCATCCCTTACAATGAACGTATCAACTCACAGAACGCTTTCCAAATCTTAGAACAATATGATCTGATTGTTGATGGCTGTGATAATTTCCCAACCCGTTATCTCATCAATGATGCATGTGTTATGCTCGGGAAACCGATCGTTCACGGTAGCATTTTCCAGTTTGAAGGACAGGTTACTGTGCTTTATCCTGGGAAAGGTCCGTGTTATCGATGCATATTTCGTGAACCACCGCCAGAGGGTTTAGCACCGAGTTGTCAAGAGGCGGGTGTGTTTGGCGTGTTACCCGGTATCATCGGGACAATTCAGGCAGTTGAAGCGATCAAAGTGTTATTAGATATCGGTGAACCGTTGATTGGAACACTCCTACTATTCAACGCATTGACGATGGAGTTTCAACGAGTCAAACTTCGTAAAGATCCTGACTGTCCAGTGTGTGGGGAGAAACCGACTATTACAGAATTGATGGATTATGAGGAGTTTTGTGCAGTTGGGTTGTAATAAAGAACACAGAACATACAGAGTATCAAACCCACTGTAGATTCTATCAACAGTGGGTTTGAATTTATACAACAGTATTCACTTAACCATCCAAATGGAAAATCGCCATCTTCAATTCAGTCATCTCTTCAATGGCGTATTTTGGACCTTCTTTACCCATACCACTCTCTTTTACACCACCATACGGCATTAGATCCGCACGCCACTGTGTTCCCCAATTCACCATGAGGTTGCCAGATTCGACTTCTCGGACAAATTTCATTGCCCAATCAACGTTTTGTGTAAAGATAGCTGCACTCAATCCATAGTTCGTATCATTAGCCAGAGCGATTGCTTCGTCAATGTCGTTGACACGTGTCACGCCGACTGCAGGTCCAAACACCTCATCACAAGAGATTTTCATTTCTGGTTTGACATTCGCAAGGATCGCCGGTGTAACAAACTGATCCTGCTTATCACCACCTGTGAGAAGTTCAGCACCATCTGAAACCGCTTCCTGTATCCATTCAGTGACACGGGTAGCATCACCATCTCTAATCATCGGTCCCATGCGAACACCATCTTCTAAAGGATTACCAATACCAATCTGGGATACTTCGGATTGGAATGCATCTAAAAAGTCTCCGTAGATTTTCTCGTGTGCAATGACGCGTTGGGTAGAGATACATACCTGTCCAGCATTAGAATATCCGGACGCTGCAGCAGCCTTTGCAACCTTTTCTGGATCAGCATCGGGCATGACGATGAGAGGTGAATTTGAACCGAGCTCCATTGTAACCCGTTTCAAACCGGCAACTTTACAGATATGTTCACCAACATCACGGCTACCTGTAAAGGTGATTTTGCGAACACGTCTATCTTGACAAAGTGCATCACCGATTTCTCCACCTGGACCTGTAAGACATTGTATGGCTTCTGGAGGTGTTCCTGCTTCTAAAAAGAGTTCAACTAATTTCAGCGCGGAGAGGGGTGTATCTGTTGCAGGTTTGATGATGATCGCATTGCCACCCGCAATCGCCGGACCAGCTTTGTGACAGACGAGGTGTAAAGGAAAGTTGAACGGACTGATGCCGACCACGATACCACACGGAACACGTACAGTAAAACCCATCCTGTTTTTGACACCAGGTGCACCTTCAAGGGGGATAGTTTCACCGGTAGCTCGTTTTGCTTCTTCAGCTGAAAGCGCGATGATCTCTGATGCGCGCGACGCTTCTCCGGTTGCTTCAGCGATTATCTTTCCTTCTTCACGTGTTATAACTTCAGCCAGTTCATCTACTTTTTCCACCATTAAGTCTGCGACTTTACGCAGAATTTCATAACGTTCATATCCTGTCATCTCTGCCATGATCTTCGCACCACGTTCTGCGGTACGTATAGCAGTTTCAACGTCGCCTGCATCACCTTTAGGGACAGTGTCAACAACTGAACCATCAAAAGGACTTAGGACATCAATTTTGTTTGACTTATCAACCCATTCTCCACCAACATGCATTTGCATAATGCCTTATCTCCATTTCTTAATTAGCACATGATGTGCGTTTAATTTTTAGTTTTTAGTAAACCCCATATAATAGTTGCTTTTCCTGTTGCTTCAACGGCAGCATAGTCAGTTAATCCGGTGTTCATGACCGCGTTAACTTCTGCTTCAGAAAGTGCTTGTGTAAAGAACCCTACCTCGTCAAAAAGACCCGTTGCTGCAACATTTCCAGGACGTGCACCTATCCATATTGGAGATTCACTTGTATCAAGTGGTCCACTCGTTGCACTTTCAGCATCAAGTTTTCCATCTATAAACATCTGCACCTTACTTCCATCGTAGACTTTTGCTACATGGTGCCATTCGCCATCAGCGATTATTGTCTTTCCTGGTAAACGTGTTTCTTGACCGTTCACGTGCCACATAAACACGGGGTAATCATCTTGATGTATCCAGATATCAAGGTGGCGGACAAGCTTTTCCTCCGGCCACTTTTCACCGTTTCTCCATACGATATATTGCCATGAGGCAGCATTCAACTTCACCCACGAGACAAACGTGTACGGGTCTGCATTGAAAACATCGTCGTGCTCTATACGGACATAACTGTCTCCTTGGCCTGGAAACTTCAATGCCCCTCGGATTTTACCGTCGTTAACCCATGTCAAAGAACCTTTTATTTCTCCATCGTGTCCACTGACAATATCTGTTACAGTACCCCCACCACCATCATCAAATAACCATGCGCTTGCTAAGCCAAGTTTCACTGCATGTGCTGACGTGATAGCAATCCCTATAACTAAAATTAGACTCAAAAAGGTTGTTTTCATCGCGTTTTCTCCTTTAATCGGTATCGTAAAATATAGTTTATTCAATTATTGTGTTTTTAGATATGCCCACGTAATTGTTTTCTTACCCGCGACTTCAACTTCGGCAAAATCCGATAAACCACTGTTTTTCACAACGTTTATTTCTGCTTCAGAAAGTGCTTGTGTAAAGAACCCTACCTCATCAATAAGACCTGTTGCTGCTATACCTCCCGGACGCGCGCCAATCCATATAGGGGATTCATTGGTGTCCAAAGTGCCACCACTCGCTTTCTGATCTTCCAGTAACCCATCAATAAACATCATGACTTTATCACCATCGTAGACTTTCGCGATGTGGTGCCATTTGTCATCTGTTATGACGGTCTTACCATCAAGTTGTCCCTTATGTTGACCTGCAGTCCACATGAAGACTGGGTAACCTGCGTCATGTATCCAAATATCAATGTGTCGTACTTCCTCAGATTCCGGCCAAACGTCCCCATTTCTCCAAACGATATATTGCCAAGAAGTAGGTTTTAACTTCACCCACGCAACGAAGGTGTAACTTGCAGCATTGAATACATCTCTGTGAGGAATACGGATATAGTTATCACTCTTACCTGAGAACCTAATTGCACTACCAAATTTCCCGTAAAAGGTCCTACTTAATTTACCTACAATCTCACCATCATTTCTACCTACAACGTCTTTAATCTCATCACCCCTTCTTTCCTCAAACGTCCATGCACTGACCAAACCGAGTTTTCCAGCATGTGTACCAACAGGTGTAGAAAAGACCAGAACACTGCAAGTGAATGTTATACTTAAGATTACTTTCTTTAACATATTCCGTTTATTATCTCTGCGTCGTCATCTCATACACGACTGTTTTCAAGCGCGTCCTCATCTATTTCAACGCCTAAGCCAGGGCTATCAGGGATTGTTGCATAACCATCTTCAAGCGCTATTGTAGAGGGTGTAACAATATCATACGCACGCAATGCATTTAAGGTGATTGATGGCATCGTAGCATTTCGCATCACAGCTGCAAGGTGCATAACATAAGTAGTAGTTATGCCGAGACCAACGATCTGTATCCATACAGGTAAGTGTGCTGCATCAGAGATAATCGCTTCCCGTTTTGCATTTGCAGCGCGCGAGTCTGGATATGCGATGATAAACGAGTCATTCATCTTTGCGCGAATCGCTTCCACCGGATCAGGATTACCGAAATGGATCGTAATTGGCATATCCGTGTGTTGCTTAATCTCTTGGTAACCTTCTATATTTGCCTGTGGGATGGGTGTTTCAAAGGATTCTATATTAAAATCCGTTAGTTGATTTACAACCTCAAGGGTTCGTTGGGGTGTTTCAAAAGAGTCATTTGCCTCAACACGGAGTTGAAAGTCATCTGGTACTACCTCGGTGATGGCTTGCACCTGTTCAAGCACTTCGAACCAGGGACGCGCCTTAATCTTGTGAAGCCTATAGCCGAGTGAATACGCATGTTTTGCCTCTGCTGCCCACTCCTCTGGTGTCATATCAATTGACCAATATCCAAACGAGGTCTTGTCATGAACCTTTTCACCCAATAGTTTATGTACTGGTACACCGAGCGACTTACCCATAATATCGTAAAACGCTTGTTGTAGCGGTGTCGGTGCCCAACCGTTCATAAACTCAAAAGGATTTCTACCGATATATTTTTGGATAGTTTCTTCAGATTGAAACGAGCCATCACCGATACCGATAATTCCAGCATCCGTATGTACTTTGAAGACATGATCAATCTGATATAGATTTCGTTTTGTCATCAGATCATAGATACCATCGTGATAGGGTACTTTGACCTTAATGACCTCTATCTGAGTGATTTTCATGCTGCAGACTCCTCCAAAAGTTTAGAGTCAATTATTCATCCCGTCGGATCCAGCTGACAACATCTTCTGCCTCACCAGTTCCACCTTCCATACCATCACTGCCAAACGAGATGAGATCGTATCCATACTCGTCATGCACACCCGGTCTGATGTAAATGTAGGGATTTCCCCATGGATCATTCGTAATTGGGATTTGCATGTAGGGACCTAACCAGTTTATAGGTAGTGGAGGTTCTTCGGGACTCTCCCAAAGTGATTTCAAGCCTTGTTCAGTAGAAGGATAGTCTCCATTATCTTTTGCGTATCTATCAAGTGCGATTCCGAGTGTCTCTATATCCTCCGCTGCGCGAGTCTGTAATGCACGTCCTGCTTGACCGAGTAATCGTGGTGCTAAGATAACTGCTGCAATCACACCAACGATAACGACAACAATGAGT
Organism: Candidatus Poribacteria bacterium; assembly: GCA_022824835.1. Classification (GTDB taxonomy): domain Bacteria; phylum Poribacteria; class WGA-4E; order WGA-4E; family WGA-3G; genus MSPOR6. Next base: position 6,751 of record JAJDZB010000111.1, read on the forward strand.
ACTTGTGTTAATGTTAAACCGGATTGTCTTAGATGTATGCCGGATTGTTTTGGATGTATGTCTATCACGTCCGCGCCTCCGCGCTTTGCTTTAGGGATATAGTCTGTTTCTGTATTCTCAAAGTGTATCACATGAATCTGATAGTGTCAACCATGCCAAAGAATAAACGGTCGCATAATCTGTCAACAGACTTTTTGCAATATTATCATAGTCTTGTGGCATACACACATTGTACAGTAGTGTATCAAAAAAATCAAGCGTAAAGGTTTAGAATTTCTGTAGTCTGTCTATACAATTAACCTGCTTCATGATATAATTAAGGAAGCATAACAGGAGAAAAGGTTACAAAGTCCATCTCAAACTTTAGCAAGTTAATGACAACCTTTTCGCTATGCATAGCGGAAGGACGCCTTCTTATATAAGGAGAGACATTATGACCCGTAGAATGTATTGGGGAATCGCTATATTCATTCTTTTACTCGGTTCTGCAGTTGTGTTCAAAATTGTGAACGAACGAGCAGAAATGGAGGCAATGGCTAAACAACTTCGTGAACAACAACTTGCAGAGTATCTTGCGAAATGGGGAGAACCTCCTTCACCAGATGGTTCTTATCAACATACCTTTGACAATCATGGGAATGTCTTACGACATTATCGCGGAACACGTATTGTATCACATTATAGGTTTGAGGTTGGGTTTGCCCCAACGATTTCAGAATTGGAAAGGTATAAACAACTAATAGCTGAAAGGAAAGAAGTAATACGCGAGGGCGACATTGGTGAGATGCACCGTATTGACGATAAGATACAAACACTTGTTAATTCTGCCCAACGTGAAGTTCCTGTCCCTTTTGGATATGGGTACTATGGTCCTCAATACACTGAAGGAGAACGGACAAATCTTCGTAATCAAGCTTTAAAATCGTTTTATAAACGTATGGGTGTTCCACATCTTTTTGAACTACACAAGGAAGATAACTACTAAAGGAGATAAACTATGAATAGATTAAAATTCCTGATCATTATTTTAGTTATTGTGTTTTTTGTTGCAGTAATTATACAGCTAAGATTAGATGTTGATTCCTTTATGTCTTATGCTTACAAAGCATTTGGAAAAGATTGGGATGAAGCAATATCTGATTATGAATCAGCTGGGTTGGAAGCCTCTGCACCTGTTATTATCTCAACTCCTATTAACGATTTGACAATGCACGGAGAAAGAGGTGTATTGGACGATGGCACTATAATTGAGGAAAAATGGGAGCCTTACAAACCAGATGGCTATCACTATATTACAATCAGTATAAAAGCAACCGGATATGGCGAAGTAGTTTTTGAACTTAACGGACACACAAAGGATTATCCCATTGGTAACTGGAAGTCAGAGCCAATAGAGAAGGCAGTTAATGAATACTATGAGTTTGAAATTGAAGAACCAAATAATGTTGATGTGGCTAATATTCAACCTACAACAGTGAATGTTTCTGCTACAGGAAAAGCTTTAACACGTTCAGTACGACTCACCACTTATGGAAGTATGCAAGAGACCGTGAGCGTTCAAGCAACTACTTCCGGAGTAGGTATTACTTTTGGTACTGGAAAGTCTTCCTTTTGGGAATGGACTCCTGGAATAAGTCGTCCCGTTCCCGCAGAAGGATACCTACATTATAATGGAAAGTATTCTATTACGACTAATGATTATAAAGTGCGTTATTCTGAGAACAACTGATATTTCCTTCCTTACTAAAGTTTCTTGATAGACAGGTAGGTATCCAAGAGGTTATCTGCCTATTTTATTTCCTACCGACCTTTTTATTTTCCCTAAGCTTTCTTTCATACCGTCATTGATACATTTCTGTATGTATGAGAGGGTACCTAATCCCTTTTCTTGCAGGCATTGTTGAAGTTTTTCATCGCTATATATAATATCTGAATATTGTTCTGGAGACTATTCTGACGGTGTCTGAGGGTTGTGGATTTTCAGCCCGGTGTAGATGTTTAAAAGTGCCAAAATTTTAATTGACATATACACAACTTTCAACTATAGTAACGCAATACTAAAATGGAGATTCAGTCAGGTAAACATCAATGTTTTTTGTCTTTTGTATTTTTATTGTACCGCTATCCGTATTACTCATTGTACTTTTTGCTTCAAGACAGAAAACGGATGATGAAGCAACACCAACGGAACAGTTAGAAGTTTGTGCTATCTGTCATAATGACTTCCCTGTCAAACAATTGATAGAAAAAGAGGTAGGTTTATATGGGAGAGTCTACTGTTTCTGCTGGGATTGCATAGATGAATTACATAACGATTTTAATAGACAGACAGGTATTGATCAGGAGAATGAATAATGTATGATTTAGTAGCTTTCGGAGAGGCAATGATACGACTCACAGCACCAGAATATATGCGTCTGGAACAGGTCTCATCCTTGTCTATAACGGCTGGTGGTGCTGAGATGAATGTCGCTGTGAATGCAGCACAACTCGGTCTAAAGACTGCATGGGTTTCGCGACTCGTAGATAATTGGTCGGGCAGATACATACAGAATAAAGGACGTGAACTCGGGGTGGATATGTCCAATATTGTGTGGGTAGACTTTGATGGCGTCGGTTTTGAACGAAACGGATTCTATCATCTTGAAATGGGGGCAGGACCACGCGCAAGCAGTGTGACCTATGACCGTGGACATTCCGCAATCTCCAATGTTAAACCCGGTGAGATCAAGTGGGATTCTATTTTTCAAGGGGCACGTTGGTTCCATCTCAGCGGAATAACACCAGCGTTGTCAGAATCTGCAGCCGCTGTCTCTGCTGAAGCACTTCAAGCCGCACAAGCTGCAGGTGTAAAAACCAGTTACGACCTAAACTTCCGATCCAAACTATGGAGCGCAGATGAAGCACAAGCAGTAAATAAACAGATGATGGATCACATAAACGTTCTCATAGGAAATGAAGAGGACTTTGAAAAATCACTCGGTTTTACAGCAGAAGGCACAACTGAATCATACAGCAAACTTGAACCCGATAGTTACAAAGAGGTTGCACAGAGAGTCAAAGAGACATATCCGAACATTGAGATGATCGGGACAACATTGCGGGATGCCAAAACCGGATGGCTAAATGATTGGCGGACACTCCTATATGATGGTGAGGATTTCTACCTTTCACGCATATATGAAAATCTGGAGCTTGTTGATAGAGTCGGTGGAGGGGACAGCTTCTCATCCGGCTTAATATTTAGCCTGCTCAATGGAAAATCACCGCAGGAAGCGGTTGATTTCGCAGGAGGCTATTCCGCTCTTGCACATACGTTCCCGGGTGACTTTAATTGGGCAACTGTCGCTGAAGCAGAAAAAGCCATGCAAGCAGGCAGCGTCCGTATCAGCCGTTAGTATACGAATACTGAAGCACAATAGATAGAAACTGTTGGAGAAATCATATATGGAAGACAGGATAAACATCGGCGGTTTAAAAATTGATAAAGCACTGTATGATTTGGTGCGCGATGAAATTGCTCCCGATACCGACATAGATGCAGATGAATTCTGGCATGCATTTGACAACATCGTCAAGGAATTCGCTCCTGAAAACCGAGCACTCTTGAAAAAAAGAGATAGATTACAGCAGCAGCTTGACAACTGGTATCTTGAACACAAGGACAGACCGATTGACCAAAACGAGTATGTTTCATTCCTTACGGAAATCGGTTATCTCGTTCCTGAAGGTGAGGATTTTATCGTATCAACAGAGAACGTTGATTTTGAAATAGCACTAATTGCTGGACCTCAACTGGTTGTTCCTGTAGACAATGCACGCTATGCTCTAAACGCGACAAATGCACGATGGGGAAGTCTTTATGATGCACTCTACGGTACAAATGCAATTGATGAGAAAGATGGTGCGACACGAGAAGGGGACTACAATCCTATTCGGGGTGCTAAAGTCATTGCATATACTGAAGGGTTTTTGGATGAAATCGTCAGTCTTGAAACAGGAAATTATGCTGATGTTACGAGTTTTAAACTGAGAACAATCGGTCATCAATTACAACTACGCGCAATCTTAAAAAATGGTGAAGAGACCGGTTTAGAAGACCCAACGAAGTTTATCGGTTTTTCCCAAGATGGTGATAATCTCAGGGCAATCCTATTCCAGAACCACGGATTGCACATTGAGATACAGATTGACCGTGAACATCCAATCGGCAAAGAACATCCCGCAGGGGTCTGTGATGTTATCCTTGAATCAGCAATCACGACAATTCAGGACTGTGAAGACTCGGTGGCTGCAGTTGATGCTGTGGATAAAGTCAGGGTCTATAGAAACTGGAACGGTATCATGAAGGGCACTTTAGAGACAACTTTTGAGAAGAACGGAAAAATGATAACTCGATGCCTGAACCCGGATAAGACTTTCACAACTCCTGATGGCAACGATTTGACAGTATCTGGAAGAAGCCTACTCCTTATTAGAAACGTAGGACTTCACATGTATACAGATGCTGTAACGACATCAAATGACGAAGAGATACCTGAAGGTTTCCTTGACGCAATGATAACAACTTTTGCTGCAATGCACGATCTAAAGCGGAACAGTAGTCTTACCAATAGCAGAACCGGCAGTATCTATATTGTCAAACCGAAATTCCACGGACCTGAAGAAGTGGATATGACCATCAGGATATTCTGTAAGATAGAGGACGCATTGGGATTACCACACAACACGATCAAAATTGGGATTATGGATGAGGAGAGACGCACAACCGTTAACCTTAAGGAAGTCCTACGGATAACATCGGAACGACTGGTCTTTATCAATACAGGATTCTTAGACAGAACGGGTGATGAAATACACACAAGTATGCACGCAGGAGCAATGATACCAAAAATGGATATCCGAAATGAACCGTGGATGCGTGCTTATGAGGATTGGAACGTTGATATCGGCATTGAGACAGGTCTGCCCGGGATCACGCAGATCGGTAAAGGGATGTGGACGAAACCTGATGAGATGGCTGAGATGTTGGAGACAAAGGTGAATCATCCGCTTGCCGGGGCAACAACTGCATGGGTGCCGTCTCCTACCGCAGCAACGCTTCATGCAATTCACTATCACAAAGTAGATGTAGTAAATTGGTTAAATACGCTTGCAACACGAGAACGAGCAAGTATGACAGATCTACTGACACCACCTCTGCTCAAAGACCGAAAACTGACATCAGACGAAATACAGAGAGAAATGGACAACAACGCACAAGGTATCCTCGGATATGTTGTCCGATGGGTTGAGCAAGGGATTGGGTGCTCAAAAATACCCGATATTAATAACATAGGATTGATGGAGGATCGCGCAACGTTAAGAATATCCAGTCAACATATCGCAAATTGGTTACATCACGGGATCGTTACGAAAGAACAGGTCAGAGAGACGTTCGAGAGAATGGCGAGAATTGTTGACGAACAGAACTCGGATGATTCAAACTACATTGAGATGTCACCAAACTATGACCAGAGTGTTGCATTTCAAGCAGCTTTAGATTTAGTGTTTAAGGGATGTGAACTGCCAAATGGATATACAGAATTTGTCCTACATCCGCGCCGTAGAGAGGCAAAAAGTAGAAATAGGATGCTATAAACTGAACGTCTTACTTCAGTTTATAGAATCTAACAGCATTATCGTGGAATAGTTTTCTCAATTCTTCTGGAGAACATCCTGAGACAGATTCCTGCAGTGTCTCCACCCAACGCTTATAATCCGTAGCAAGTGTAGAAACGGGCCAATCACTCCCATAGATGACACGGTCAAAACCGAAGCAAGCAATGACATGGTCAATATAGGGTTGGACGTCGTCTAATGACCAATTCTCGTGGTCCGCTTCTGTCACGACACCAGAAATCTTGCAGTGAACATTCGGGAAATCAGCGAGTACTTTGATCTCCTGTTTCCACGGTTCAAAAAGTTGATTCTTGATATCCGGTTTACCGATGTGATCTAAAATAAACTGCACATCTGGACACTGTTCAACGAGTCGGATAGCATTAGCAAGTTGTGGATGAAATATACAGAGATCGAAACTGAGCCTGTGTCGAGAAAGCGTTTTCACACCATCAATGAAGTTTGGCTGGATACAAAAATCAACACTTTCACCTTGAATGAGTCTGCGGATACCTTTGACGAGTGACTCCTCAGCAAGTTTTTCTATGAATGCTGCCACACAGTTCCCTACTTCAAGCGGAGCCCAAGCGACAATTCCACGAATGCGTGGATCTCTTGCAGCAAGTGAAGTAACCCAGGAGGTCTCTTTCAAGCCATCATCAGGGTGTGTATCACATTGAACGAAGACCATTGACGCAACTTCCAAGTCACCTATTGCAGCATTATAATCCTTGAGTAGAAACGGTCTATTAAGCAATGGAATCTGCTTAAGCCAGGGATATCTAAGCTGTTTAGGATGCCATAAGTGAACATGGGTATCTACAATTGGGAAATTAGCCATTTTCCACCTCCATTTACCTAAGGATTACAGCATTATAATGTATATGTTGAATTTTGTCAATTTCTAATTCATATATTCAAGAATTTGCATCGCCTCTAATACATCTTGATATTGCTGTAGCACATTCATCCTTGATTGTGCTTCTTTTTACATTACATGCATCCTTGATCATGCGTACAGGGTTTCAAGATTACCAGAATAAAACTCGTACCTCAAAGTCTGCAATAAATTCTACCATATCCGTTTGATGCTCACCAAAAACCTCTTGTCCTGATAATCCTATAATCCTGAAAATCCTGGTTCAGACAAGTAACCATAACTCTAAACACCCATAAAAACAAATTAGATTGACGTATTGTCTGATAACAGATATAATCTACTGAGACAAAGAAATCTCAACAAATTGTCAATCACACATTAAATAAGGAGAAAATCAATGTATGGAAAAACAGTGCTTTTACTAACAATCGGTGTTTGTTTCATCTTTGTCAGTGCACCTATCGGGACTGCACAATTTCCCACAAATGGCGTCGTTGCGTATTGGTCTTTTGATGCTGGAACAATTAGCGGTAAGAATGTAAAAGACCAATTAGGCAAAAATGACGGTGAGTTGGACGGTAACCCAAAAGTTGTCGCTGGTAAGGTCGGAAACGGTCTTGAATTCGACAGCAAAAATTTTGTCCATATACCTGGTACAGATACGTTAGATTTCAACGGAGCAGAGGCGATAACGATTGCAGCCTGGATCAAAGGTGCAACAGATCAACCCGTTGAAGGTGTTGTTCCTGGATGCTGTGGAACAATCGTCGCACAACGCGATGTGAATGGATGGGCATTAAGGTTTGATGGTAGGAATGCTGGGGCAGAATTAGAATTTATCACACAACCGAGTTGGCAAGGTGATGGCGGATTCGGTGCACCCGCTTTCCCAAAAGGAGAATGGCACCATATCATCGGTATTGTTGATGGAAATAAAAAGTATCTATATACTGATGGAAAGCTACACATGGATGGAGACTACACCGGTCCCATGTCAACACAAGGAACGGAAACTGAAATTGGGAATGCTACGGATGGCGGATTCATCGGTGTTATTGATGAAGTTGTCATATATAACAGAGCTATTTCAGAAAATGAAGTAAGACAACTCTATGCCGCTGAAGGGTTACCTGTCCAACCACAAGACAAGCTCACAACAGCATGGGGACAAATTAAAGATCGGTTTTGATTAGATCGTAAATATACCATTCTGAAAACATACTTGAATGGAAAACATATCCATATTGACAGGTCATTATATGCAATTGGTCAGTGTGAGAAGATTCTGGGTATTCTAACCAATATGGTTCAGCAAAAGGTGTAAGAGTTTTCTATGATGTTATACACAGTTTAATTTGCAAATTTCCACAAATTTTAGTATAATTGTCTACAAGGATATTGATGTTCAGGAACCTTTTTTATCCCATCTGGAGAGGTAGTCGGTTTCATTTCTTATGGTAAAATTCTGAATTAATTATACAGTCTGTACCAGTGCGGTTGGGAAACCGCACCTACCGTAGTCCGAAAGTGTGTAATTATTTTCAAACTTCACCATAATATAGGGGGAGGACGGCCCCAGTTATGTTACTTATCAGAACAGGAGAAAGTTATCTCAACTGCGAATTGCTAAGAGTATGTTCAGCTCATGCATACTCTCAACAGAATACTTTATCTGTTGATTGGGATAGTCCTTTAAAACAGGATGAGGTAGTATTAGTTCTGTTCTGTTTGATCTGTTTATGTAAAGTGAAGTATAGTATATTCCTTCCTTCTCACCTAAGTGAGAGGGTTTTTTTATGTTATTACTTGCCGTTCTAATAACTATCTAAAAACTATCTGAATTATCCTTAGGAACTCATCATGAATATGCGTGAAAAAACACAAGTTATGAACGCGGAGGAGATCCGCCGCGCCTTAGTACGAATCGCACATGAAATCTTAGAACGAAACCATCAACATAAAAACAACCTTGTCCTGGTTGGCATCAAAAGTAGAGGGGATACACTGGCACATCGTATCTCTGAAAACTTGGAGAATATAGAGAATATCAAAGTGCCTGTTGGTGCTATCGATATTACCCCCTACCGGGACGATCTAAATCTGCATCAAACCCAAATAAAAGTTAGTAATACTGAAATACCTTTTGATGTTACAGGAAAGTGGGTTATTCTTGTAGATGAAGTATTGTATACCGGACGGACAACGCGCGCCGCTATGGATGGTATTATGGATTTCGGTCGTCCTGCAGCAATACAATTGGCGGCTCTGGTAGATAGAGGACATAGAGAACTTCCAATCTCCGCAGATTATATCGGAAAGAATGTCCCGACTTCACGCAAAGAATTCGTTAGAGTCCAAATAGTAGAAGAACACGGCGTTGACTCTGCTGTGATATGTGAACCTGTTTCTGAGTAAAGCACCGAAGGAACTATAAAAAAAGATGAATAGGATGCTCATCAGAAATGGACGTGTTGTAGATCCAGCGAATAACGTAAATGAAATAGGCGATATATTGATCGTTGATGGTAAAATTGCACACGTTGGCGCACCCGTTGGCAGTAATATAACACAAGAAGTTAACAAGGTTATAGACACAAGTGATTTGACTGTCACACCCGGTCTAATTGATATCCATGTGCATCTGCGTGAACCTGGATATGAACATAAGGAAACTATCGCGACAGGAACAGCAGCTGCAGCCGCAGGCGGTTTCACAACTGTGGTCTGCATGGCAAATACTTCACCTGTCATTGATACGCCCGAAAAAATCAGGAATATCTACGAGATCGCAAACCGAAAACTTGGGAAAGAAATATCAACAAAGGCAAACGTCTATCCAGTAGGTAGCATTACCAAAGGACTCGCTGGTGAGGAACTATCGGATGTTCAAGAAATGCTGAATGCTGGAGCAGTAGGGATCAGTGATGATGGTGTTACAGTGATGAATTCATCACTCATGCGAGACGCGCTTACGCTCAGTGCAGAACTTGACTTTCCAGTGATGGTGCATTGTGAGGAACATAACCTAAATGTTGATGCCGTGATGAATCTCGGTGAAACATCCCGAAAGTTGAAACTTATCGGTAGTCCGAATGCCGCAGAGGACATCATCGTCGCACGCGATATTCTACTTGCAGAAATGACGGGTGGACATATACATATTTTACATGTCAGCACGGAGGGGGCAGTTGAACTGGTCAGATGGGGTAAACAGCGCGGGGTGAAAGTAACCGCTGAAGCATGCCCGCACCATTGGATTCTTACTGACGAAGAGGTAGAAAAGCAAGGGACAAACGCAAAGATGCACCCACCGTTACGGACAGAACGTGATGTCAATGCCGTTCTTGAAGGTTTAAGGGATGGCACGATAGATGCAATCGCAACGGATCATGCACCACATACACCTGATGAAAAAGCACTCGGGTTAGTGGATGCACCTAACGGTATTATCGGTCTTGAGACATGTTTACCACTTGTAATGACATACTTAGTAGAAACAGGCATACTATCGTTGGAAGATGCAATAGCAAAGTTAACTCACATACCCGCCGATATTGTTGGAATCGATCGCGGAACTCTTTCAGTCGGGGCAGTTGCTGATGTTACAATTATCAATACACAGAAGACAGCAAAAGTTAATATTGATACGTCTCGTTCAAAGAGTAGAAATTCTCCTTTTAACGATTGGCAACTTAAGGGATTTCCTGTGAAAACGATTCGTGAAGGAATTGAGATGTAGATGCCTATTATAGTAAAATCTAAAATATGTGAACACCCCGGTAGGTGCGGTTTCCTAACCGCACGGATATTCTCGGATCCAGCAGAATACGCGTTTGGTATTCTGCATTGGTTAGGAACCCCACCTACCAGGGATGTAAAAGTAATTATAGATTTCACTATAATATAATATAATGAGGGTAAAATGAAAGCAATTCTTGCATTAGCCGATGGGACGGTTTTCGAAGGAGAACAGTTTGGCGCGACGGGTGAAACAGTCGGAGAGGTAGTCTTCAATACAAGTATGACAGGGTATCAGGAGGTCATAACAGACCCATCCTACAAGGGACAGATCGTTACAATGACCTACCCTCTGATCGGCAACTACGGTTGCAATGAAACAGATATAGAATCTATCGGTCCACAGGTGGAAGGATTCGTGGTGCGTGAATATAGCGCATTCCATAGCAATTGGCGTTCAAAGTGGAGCCTGGATACATACTTGGCAGAGAATGGGGTTATCGGTATTCAGGATATAGACACACGCGCATTAACACGGCGTCTACGTGTTCATGGTGTAATGAATGGGTGTCTGGCAACTGAGAATATTGAAGAGAATTTTGATGCGGAAAGTCTTGTTGAAAAAGCACAAGCATGGCACGGCTTAGTCGGTTGGGATATGGTAAAACGTGTGACCTGTCCGAATCCTTATGCTTGGAATCAACACCCATCCAATTCTGCCAATTATGTATCCAGACGCCAAACAGAAGGTTCGGAGCAGATAGAAGAGAACAGATACCGCGTCATAGCGATGGATTTCGGCATAAAGTTCAACATATTACGACAGCTGACAGCTCATGGATGTGAGGTACAGGTTGTTCCAGCGTCTACACCTGCGGAAGAAATACTCGCTGCTGAACCAGATGGTGTCTTCTTGTCAAACGGACCAGGAGATCCCGCACCGCTTGATTATGCAATCACAACGATACAGGAATTACTGGGTAAAAAACCAATATTTGGCATCTGTTTAGGACATCAACTATTAGGACTTGCACTCGGTGGAAAGACCTATAAACTCAAGTTTGGACACCGGGGTGCTAACCAACCCGTGAAACATTTTGAAAATGATCAGGTAGAGATTACTGCACAAAACCATGGATTCTGTGTTGATATAGATTCACTACCGAATAGTGTAGAGATTACGCATATCAATTTGAATGATGATACACTTGAGGGAATGCGACATTTGGAGTATCCTGCTTTTTCTGTCCAATATCATCCTGAAGCTTCACCAGGACCGCATGATGCCAGTTATCTTTTTTCCCTCTTTAGTAATATGATGAAGTAGTAATATGATGAAGGACGGATAGGATGTAGGTTAGCCCCAGGGGTGTTGCCATGTTGTTGCCATCGGAATACAAACAAACTGAAAGATTATAAATAACCCAGCAGAATAATACAATGCCTAAAAGAACAGACATAAAAAAAATACTAATCATCGGATCAGGTGCCATTATCATCGGACAAGCGTGTGAATTCGACTATTCCGGGACACAAGCTTGTAAGGCTCTCAAAGAAGAGGGATATGAGATTGTGCTGGTCAATAGCAATCCTGCGACGATTATGACCGACCCGGATTTCGCTGACCGTACTTATGTGGAACCGATAACAGCAGATACAGTTGAGCTTGTTATAGAGGAGGAGCGTCCCCATGCTCTGTTACCTACATTAGGGGGACAGACAGCACTGAATGTATCGGTCGAACTTGCTGAATCTGATGTTTTGGCGAAACATGACGTTGAATTAATCGGAGCAAAACTCCCCGCAATTAAAAAAGCTGAAGACAGAGCCTTATTCAAACAAGCGATGCAAAAAATCGGTCTGTCAGTTCCCAAGAGTGGTATCGCGCATACGTCTCAGGAAGCAATTGACCTAATTGATGACATCGGTTTTCCTGCTATTATTCGTCCAGCTTTTACACTTGGCGGAACTGGTGGTGGTATCGCTTACAACATAGAAGAATACGAGAAAATGGTTTCTACAGGTTTATCGTTGAGTCCCATCAGTGAATTACTGATAGAAGAATCTATCATCGGTTGGAAGGAGTTTGAATTAGAGGTAATGCGTGATGGGGCAGACAATGTGGTGATTATCTGTTCCATTGAAAACGTCGATCCGATGGGAGTCCATACAGGCGATAGCATTACAGTAGCACCCATCCAAACACTTACGGATAAAGAATATCAAACGATGCGTAATGCAGCGATTAAAATCATCAGAGAAATTGGTGTTGATACAGGGGGCTCTAATATACAGTTTGCAGTTGATCCTAAAACGGGTAAACAGGTTGTTATTGAAATGAATCCTCGTGTTTCTCGTAGTTCCGCTCTCGCATCAAAAGCCACAGGTTTTCCAATAGCCAAGATTGCTGCGAAGTTGGCAGTGGGATATAACCTTGATGAAATCCCCAACGATATTACTGCCGAAACACCAGCATCCTTTGAACCGACGATCGATTACGTTGTTGTCAAAATCCCGCGTTGGGCATTCGAGAAATTTCAAGGAACAGATGAAACGTTGACAACACAGATGAAATCTGTTGGTGAAGCAATGTCCATTGGTGGAACTTTTAAAGAGGCACTTCAGAAAGGTTTACGCTCATTGGAAACAGGCTGGTATGGGTTAGACAACCATCCGATAGAGGAATTGCCATTTTCAGAATTGTCCAGTAAATTGACTATCCCTAACGTTGAAAGAATATTTTACATAAAATCGGCACTTAAACGAGGCATGAGTCTTGATGAGATATATTCTTATACACACATTGATCCCTTTTTCTTGTATAACATACAAGAAATTGTTGATTTTGAAGCGCATCTTGAAACTTATGCATCGCGGTTTACGTCAGAGAACGGTAAACATGATCAAAAATCCATGGCAGTTCTACGACAGGCAAAAAAGCTCGGGTTTTCAGATAGACAACTTTCTGAAATCTTTGATATGGCAGAACCTGAAATTCGAAAAATTCGAAAATCATGGGGCATCAAAGCGACATTCAAAACAGTTGATACTTGTGCAGCCGAATTTGAAGCAGAGACACCTTACTATTATTCAACCTGTTCCAGTGAAGATGAGGTGAGACATACCGACAAAGAAAAAATAATGATCTTAGGCGGTGGGCCAAATAGAATTGGACAAGGAATTGAGTTTGACTACTGCTGTGTTCACGCGGCAATGGCACTCAAAGAAGATGGTTATGAGACGATAATGGTAAATAGTAATCCTGAGACAGTGAGTACAGATTATGATACCTCCGACAGGCTCTATTTTGAACCGTTGACATGTGAAGATGTCCTAAATATCTGTGATAAAGAAAATCCGAAAGGGGTCATCGTTCAATTTGGGGGACAGACTCCACTAAACCTTGCGATGGCACTTAAGGAAGCGGGGGTGCCAATTATCGGAACAAGTCCAGAAGACATTGCACGTTCTGAGAATCGTCAATTATTCAAAGAGGTATTAGATGAAATCGGTTTGATGCAGCCACCGAATGGCACAGCTACTTCCAGTCAGGAAGCAGCACCAATTGCTGCCGCACTCGGTTATCCGGTAATTGTGCGGCCATCATTTGTCCTGGGCGGAAGAGCAATGCAGATTGTCTACGACGAAAAGTTATTGCAGGAATACATGGATACTGCTGTTAAAGCTTCGCCTGAACACCCAGTTCTCATTGACAAGTATCTGGAGGAAGCGATTGAGGTAGATGTAGATGCAATTTCTGATGGCAACCACACCGTTGTTGGGGGGGTAATGGAACATATAGAAGAAGCAGGTGTCCATTCCGGGGATAGTGATTGTGTCCTGCCACCCTATACACTGGTTGATGAACAGATTGACCATCTAAAAGTGCATACGCATGCGCTTGCTAAGGCACTCAACGTCAAAGGGTTGATGAATGTACAGTATGCAATTAGAAATGATGAGATATTCGTTCTTGAGGTAAATCCGCGTGCATCTCGAACTATCCCATTTGTCAGTAAGGCGATTGGTGTTCCTTTAGCAAAGTTAGCTGCACGAGTTATGGCTGGAAAATCGCTTGCTGAACTCGGATTCATTAGAGGAATTGAACCTTCATATTTTAGTGTAAAAGCACCCGTTTTTCCCTTTAATCGTTTCCCAGGTGCAAATTCACGACTCGGACCTGAAATGAAGTCAACTGGAGAAGTCATGGGAATCGATGATGATGTTTCACATGCATTCGCAAAAGCACAGAAAGCTTGCGGATATACATTACCTCTAAAAGGAAATGCTTTTATTAGTGTCAGAAATAAAGACAAACGAGCTGTCATCTTTATTGCAAAAAGACTTACGGATATGGGATTTGCACTTATCGCAACACACGGAACTGCTAAAGTACTTCTACGGAACGGAATGGATGTCCAACTGGTTTATAGTATTGGTAAGGGAAGACCCACGATACATGACTACATAAAAAACCACGCAGTTGATTTGATTGTCAATACACCAACGGGCGATCTCCATCGAACAAATGAATTGCTTATTCGTCAGATGGCAATAGAGCACGATATACCTATCTTCTCAACGATCCCTGGCGCAGCTGCCGCTGTCAATGCTATAGATGCACTTCAAAGCGGTGATATCACTGTCGCACCACTGCAAGATTATCATACTAAACTAAAAAGGTAACATAACATGCAAAATGATTCAGTTCAGAGAAATACACGGTGGGTTCAAGCACTCGATCGGATTCTTCAGGTACTTAACCTTGAGGCAGATCATCCTATAAGAGTTCTAACAATTGAGGATGGCAGGGAAGTAGTCGTGGTTCAACCGAATGCGTTCACAGTGTCTCGTATATATGCAACGGGACGACCAGATGGTGCACGACCACACGGCATGGACTCATACTTTGCATATTATACTGAGAAATTAGAAGAATATGAAACACAGCACGAAAAACGGGACGGTTTTGAATTGACTGAAGAAGATTGGGAAAACATGTTTGAGGAGTCATTTTATAGATATACACGTTACTTACTATTCTCAGGTATTAAACGGTGGGAGGATGTGCTGCGGGACACCGATACAAATCTCGCTGTGACAAATCTGGCACGCGAATTCGCGCCAACTGAAATAGCTTGGCGAAGTTATCAATTTAAGGGATATATGATAATGATGAACAGCATAGCGAAAGCAGAATTGAGTTTGCAAGAGGATGATGCTGAAACTGCATTACAACACATTGATTTGGGTATACAACAGATTGGAGTATTCTGTGGAGAATGTCTACGGGAAGATCACGGGGACGCTGAAAACATCACACGCGAACGATACCTTAACAACTTGATAGAATTCAGAACAGATTTGCAGTCTTTAGGAGCAGAAGATGGAAACAATGATGAGGCAGATGAAGATGATGAAGATTCTGACTTATTAGCAGAATTGGAACGCCTACTGAATGATGATGATGATTCCCCTGAGATTGAAACGGAATAGGTAGGTTAAAACGTGTCGTATTACGCATTCAACAGGAGTAATCAACCTACCTACTTATGATACTTTAGTTAACCTATGATTCCCAGATTTCCTCAATACTATCACTTGGTGCCTGGATCAAGACACCGCCTAAAAATAAGAAGTTTATACCTCTAACGAAGAGATGCCAATTGAATTCAACACCAATAAAAAAGGCCGCTATAGAGGCGATTGTTGTTAGAAAAAATAGAATAGCAGAAATACTATTACCCCATTTATGCATTGAAATACCGTAGAAAACAGCAGAGACTGCAAAAAAGAACAACCCAATCGACGTCATTGCTTCTACCAAGGATAACCATACTAATTCGATTGCAGTTCCAATCTCCTGAGTTGTTTCAGCAGCAATTACAACACCAATTTCTTTCAATGGGGCAGTTTGTGAACTATGTGCTAATAATTCAAATATTATCCAAATTGCGGCGAACCCGATACCTAATAGCGCACCATTTCTCGCATCTTTAATGAGTAAAATTGTAACAGCGATAATGGTAGGAACTAATAGGATATTTGTGACAACACTGACTCCATGCATGGCTTCAATTAGATTATCACTTTGAAATGTGAACCAATAACCTAAAAAAATCATTGCGAGTCCACTAATAACAGCTGTAATACCTCCGAAATTATACAGACTTTTTGAATTATTTGACATATACATAACCCCCTATAATTGCCTTTTGAAAATTAATGTCTTTTGAAAAATATTGCCTTTTTGCTGTGAAAATATGAAAAATTACAGAAGTAATAAATAGACTATATTATAAGTATACTGAAATACTATTTCTTAGTCAACAAAAACTAATCTCAATATTATGAATGGGAACTAGTGGACAGAATGAACATACAAAAAAACGTCTTAATCTGTGAGGCTGATACCCGTCAACGTGAATTAATTTGCCAATCTTTAGGAGGCGAAGGTCTTAATCTCATTGTTACAGAGAATATGTACCAAGCATTTCACCAGATTGAACATGTGACGATTGACATGTTGATCGTTCCGTTGAAAGCAGAAAGGATAGAAGGACTAACGCTATTAGATGCTGCAACACGGCTTCATCCCGATGTAGGTGTAATCTTTATTACTGCACCGAATGTATTAGAAACCGATATCGGTATTAAGGCGATGTTGGCACATGAGGGGACCTATTTCGTTTACAAACCTTTAAATCCTGTTCACCTGAAAGCACTATTACAAAAATCCCTTAAGAATCAGCGACTTACTTATGAAAACAGACAACTTCGTTCGCAGATTGATGAGAAAGAAGGACTTTGTCGGTTAACTGGTAATTCACCACAACTTATTCACATACGGGAAATGATTACACAGATAGCTCCGACTAAAGCAACGGTGATGATATATGGCGCACGTGGTACGGGTAAGGAATTGGTTGCCCGCGCTATTCACCATCGGAGTTTGCGTCTTGGTAATCTTATTGCTTTCAACTGTGCAACCCTTAATGAAAACTTGGCAGAATCAGAACTCTTTGGACATGAACGCGGGGCATTTAGCGGGGCGTACAACCAAAGAAAAGGAAGATTCGAACTGGCACATGGCGGAACGTTGTTTCTTGACGAAGTTTCTCAACTAAGTCTGTCGAATCAGGCGAGATTATTGCGTGTACTTGAAGAACGAGAATTCGAACGCGTGGGGGGTGACAAGACAATCCAGGTGAACGTTCGTATTGTCTGTGCCACAAATCATGACTTAGAGGCTGCTTGTAGCAATGGGGAATTCCTACACGACTTGTATGACAGGCTAAACGTCGTATCTGTTCATTTGCCTACGCTACAGGAACGTGTTGAAGACATTCCTTTACTCATCAACGACTTTCTTGAAGAATTCAGTAGAGAAAATGGAAAAGTCTTAAGAACTCTTACGCCCGAAGCGGTTAGAACATTAATGAAATATAATTGGCCCGGAAATGTGAGAGAATTGAAAAACTGCGTTGAAGGACTTGTCGTCATGTCTACAGAACAACTCTTGCAACAGGAAGACCTTCCTGAACGGATCCTAAATTCTGCCAGTGAGATAAATGGCGGTATTTCATCAGTGCCAACATTACATACTGCAGATACAAGGAATAACAACCCTTCCCAACTAAATGTTGAAGTCGGTATGTCACTTGAGGATATAAATCGTGAAGTGTTGCGTGCGACACTCGCATATACTGACAATAACAAAGTTAAAGCAGCTAAAATACTTGATATTAGTCGGCGTACAATTCAACGGAAAGCAAAAGAATACGGTCTGTGTGATGAGTGATAGGTGTAGCATGTGTTGTTATAGCATTATAACATAATCTATGATATAATTCTTTGAAGCATAGAAGATCAACTTTGAAAGGAATAAACTATGAGGTTGAAAGGAAAAGTCGCAATTGTCGCTGGGGCCGCTTGGGGAGGTATCGGCGCAGCGTCCGCATACCGGTTTGCATGTGAAGGAGCGAAAGTAGTCGTTAACACACGCCGCAGAGAAGAGAAACTTGCTGAAACCGTCCAACATATTGAAGAGGCTGGCGGTGAAGCAGTCGCCATTATGGGGGATGTCGCAGATGAAAAAACATGGGAAACACTTGTTGATGCAGCATTAACAAATTTTGGAAAAATTACGACTCTGGTACATAACGCTGCACACTCATATACAAAAAAAGCAATTGAATTCACCCCTGAAGAATGGAACGAAAGCCTCGGTGTAACGCTTGGCGGTCCATGGCTTGGAGCAAAATATTGTATCCCTGAAATGATAAAAAACGGTGGCGGCAACATCGTCTTCATCTCTACAGTCAATGCAACGATTACCAATCCTGGATTCGGACTCTACGGTGCTGGGAAAGGTGGGTTAAACGCTTTAACACGCAGCATTGCACTTGATTACGGTAGAGAAGGTATACGCGCAAATGCAATAGCACCTGGACAGATCGTCGGGGAACGCGGGGAAGTATCACTTGCGGCAGATGAATTAGAGGATAATGCCTCGCGTGATTGTTATCCCATTGGTAGATACGGAAAGCCTGAAGACATTGCAAACGTTGCGCTCTTTTTGGCATCTGATGAAGCAGATTTCGTCACAGGTATCGTATTGACAGCAGATGGTGGCTTAACACTCCAATCACCAGAGGCATTGGTACGGCCATCCTTCCGACTCCGTTGGAGAGATGACATTCTGGTGCCAAAACCGAAATGATAATTGTGGATGGATCCTCCAGCCACAACTCGTATGGTAGAAAGGAGATATATAATGTGTGGACGTTTTACACTTGCAAGCGAACTCGATGCACTCCAGGATACCTTCGGAGAATCCAATTTCTGGTTAGAATTTAACCCACGTTACAACATCACGCCAACACAAAATGTTGCAGTTATCTCCAATAGACAGCATGATCCTGATAGACGACAGGATCAGAAAAGTTACGACTTCTTCCAGTGGGGACTCATACCATCATGGGCAAAAGATGCAAAAATTGGAAGTAGGATGATCAATGCTCGTTCAGAAACGCTGGCAGAAAAACCCTCTTTTCGCGCTGCCTACAAACGCAGACGATGTCTTGTCTTAGCAGATGGGTATTACGAATGGCAAAAGGTTGAAGGTCAGAAAGTAAAACAACCTGTATATATTCGTTTGAAATCACAAAAACCATTTGCCTTCGCGGGGTTGTGGGAAGAATGGCAGGCAAATTGGATGGAGACACCGCTGCGATCTTGTACGATTATCACATGTTCACCAAACAAGACATTAGAAAGCATACATCATAGAATGCCTGTGATACTGGCACAAGATTCTTATGACCAGTGGCTCACACCCGATGAATTGACACCGGATGTGCTACAACCCCTTCTTAAACCTTATTCTGGTGAAGATATGGAGGCGTATCCAGTCTCAAGGTATGTTAATCGTCCAGCGAATGATTCGCCTGAATGTATCAAACCGTTGTCGTATATACAAGAAGTCACGGAAGAAGAAAGAGTAGGAAGTTTATTCTAAAATTCTGAGAAACGTATTAAGATAGGAACCGTATATGTCAAAACCAACAAAAGAACAGATGCTATTTATGTATCGCAAGATGGTTGAAATTCGTCAATTTGAGGAAGCAGCTGGAACGTTGTATCAGAGCGGGCAACTACCCGGATTTCTTCACCTTTATATTGGTGAAGAAGCAACAGCTGTCGGTGTCTGTTCACATCTAAATGACGATGATTATATCACAAGTACGCACCGGGGACATGGACATCTCATCGCAAAAGGGGGCAAACGTGACCGGATGATGGCTGAACTGTTTGCTCGTACAACGGGTTACTGTAAAGGAAAGGGCGGATCAATGCACATTGCCGATAAAGAGACCGGAATTCTGGGGGCAAATGGTGTTGTTGGAGCAGGAATTCCACTCGCAGCAGGTGCTGCCCTTTCTGCAAAATATCGTGGAACGCAACAGATCGCAGTATCTTTCTTCGGTGATGGCGCGACGAATCAAGGGGTATTCCATGAGACACTAAACCTCGCAGCAGTATGGGAACTCCCTGTCGTTTTTGTCTGCGAAAACAACCGATTCGGTATGGGAACACCACAACATGAACATCAACGCGTGGTAGATATAGCAGTCCGCGCACCTGCTTATGACATACCAGGACTCACCGTTGATGGAAACGATGTCCTAAAGGTCTATGCTGCAGCTGAAGAAGCGGTGAAACGTGCAAGAGCAGGTGGGGGACCTACACTCTTAAATTGCGATACTTATCGGTTCCGTGGACATCATATCGGAGACCCAGGAACTTCATACCGAGACAGAGAAGAGGTGCAAGAACAGGAACGACAACGGGATCCTATCAGACGACTCGCACAAGTTCTCACTGAAGCGGAAAATGTAACGCAAGAAGAACTTGACACGATGGAAACAGAACTGGCAAACGAACTTGAAGAAGCATTAGAATTCGCAAAGAATAGTCCTGAACCATTACCCGAAGATGCATTAGATGATGTATATGCAGGTTCAATCCAACCATAGAAACAATTGTATATAACATAAGGTGACATGAAAGAAGATGGACAGTTGAAATCAGGCGGAGTCACATGGAAAGCTGTTGTCATAACAATCGTGTTGATTCCGTTTAATTTCTACTGGATTATCGCGGGAGAAGTCGGTCTTGTTGGGTATGCACTCAATACTTATGCTGTTCCGTTCTATAATGTCGTTTTCGTAGTTTTCTCCTTCACAATAATTAATCTCGTCTGTCGATATATCACCCGCATCCGCATTCTCACCAACGCAGAACTCCTTACCATCTACATATTACTTAGCACGGCATGTGCTTTTCCCTCCATTACCCTGATGACGATCCTCGTCACTACTATCGGACATGCTTTCTGGTTCGCCACGCCAGAAAACGAGTGGAAGCAACTCTTTTGGGATTACTTGCCAAAATGGCTCCTTGTTGATGATCAGAAAGCACTCGCGGGATACTATACAGGGGCAACAAATCTGACAAAACTGGAAATCGTTGGGGTATGGATAGGTCCTATACTCGCTTGGACACTCTTTGTAACCGCACTCATCTTGGTAATGTTGTGTATCAACGTCATCCTGCGGAAACAGTGGGTAGAACGCGAACGGTTGGCATATCCAATTACACAGATCGCATTTCATCTCACACATAACACTAAATCGCTGTTTACCAATCGGATCACTTGGATCGGCTTCGGGATTGCTGCCGCCATAGCAATTATCAATGGATTTAGTTTTCTGTACCCAACAATTCCACATTTACCGATAAAACGTATTGGAGGTTGGCGTGGATTCGGACATCTGTTCACAGAAAAACCGTGGAGTGCCATCGGTGGAATCAGTATGTCATACTATCCGTTTGTGATCGGATTAGGACTGTTAATGCCGCTTGACCTATCGTTTTCAAGTTGGTTTTTCTTCTTGTTCTATAAGGCACAGTTAGTATTTTCAAGTGCAGTAGGACTCTCAAGTCTACCGGGATTTCCATACATTGACCGGCAATGCTTTGGTGCAGCCATTGGAATATTCGTTTCAGTCATAGTATTGAACCTGCGACATTTTCGGGGAGTGTTCCGTATAGTTAGGCATAGAACAGGAGAAGATACCGAAGAACCTATTCCATACCGACTGGCACTCTGGGGAATCGTTGGTGGTCTCGCTATACTCTTCATATTCTCTAAACGGATCGGCATGTCGTTATGGCTTATCCCACTGTTTTTCGCTATCTATTTCATCATCGTATTAGTGTTAACACGTATGCGTGCTGAGCAAGGCTTTCCAGTTCATGCAATGGAGAACATGCCAAATCATCACATCCTTATTGATAGTTTTGGTACGCGGATGTTGGGAACAAACAATCTTGTCACTTTATCGCTTTTTAGTTGGTTCAATAGAAGCTATACGAGTAACCCTATGCCACACCAGTTAGAGGGATTCAAACTATCAGAACGCACTGACATTGCACCAAGACGGTTATTTTTCTCACTGTTGGGTGTTTCTGCTTTTGCATCTATCATGGTTTTCAGTGTTATACTTTATCTTTACTACAAGCATGGCGCGTTGAACATGAGTGGCAGTAGCAGTTGGAACATAGGTTTTGGTGAACGCGTCTTCAGCGGACTTCAACGTTGGCTTTACTATCCAACCGAACCGAATTTCTATGCAACAGGTGGTATCGTTGTCGGCCTCCTCTTCTCAACACTTTTGATGTTTATGCGGGCACGATTCTTTTGGTGGCCCTTCCATCCCATAGGTTTTGTTGTAGCAAGCGATTGGGGGATGCGATATTTATGGAGTTGTATGTTGGTCAGTTCGGTTGTGAAATACGCAGTTCTAAAGATCGGTGGACCGCGAGCAACTCAGCAGCTGGTCATGTTCGCCGTTGGATTGATGTTAGGTGATTTTACGATTGGTGGGATATGGAGCCTTATCAGTGTCATAACACAACAACCGATGTATAATTTTTGGCCCTAATCTGATCTACTCTAATCAGGCAGCCCCTGCTACATCAATCAATGATCCCATCTATTGGACTTGAAGCAGTAGCATATAGTTTTCGTGGTATTCTTCCTGCCAAATAGGCTGCTCGTCCTGCCTCAACAGCCTTTTTCATTGCTTCCGCCATCAATACAGGTCGATGTGATTTTGCCACAGCGGTATTGAGCAGAACCCCATCGCACCCTAATTCCATTGCAATCGCAGCATCAGATGCAGTGCCTACACCCGCATCAATGATGAGAGGTATTTGAACAAGATCTCGGATTATCTGGATATTATATGGATTGCGGATCCCCATTCCTGAACCGATGGGAGCACCTAAAGGCATTACCGCTGCACAACCTATATCCTCTAATTTCTTACAGGTGATCGGATCATCATTGCAATACGGCAGGACAGTGAATCCATCTTCTACAAGTTGTTCCGCCGCACTGATCAGCTGCTCAACATCTGGGAACAGGGTCTGTTCATCACCTATAACTTCTAACTTGATGAGCGATGTTTCCAGTGCTTCCCGAGCAAGTTGTGCAGTAAGAATTGCATCTTTAGCAGTGAAACACCCAGCCGTATTTGGTAAGATCGTCATACCGTGTTCACGTAGAATAGCGAAAAGATTCTC
This sequence comes from Candidatus Poribacteria bacterium, assembly GCA_022824835.1. Classification (GTDB taxonomy): domain Bacteria; phylum Poribacteria; class WGA-4E; order WGA-4E; family WGA-3G; genus MSPOR6. The sequence continues at coordinate 30,182 of JAJDZB010000111.1, forward strand.
CTCCGAAGTATCTGAAAATCTCACGCGCCGCATTGCCACTGTAGCGATTGCTGCTCCGCTTGCTGCAATCGCCTCAGTCATAATCTGAAAACTGGGATATCCTGCTGTACCAATTAGAAGTCTGGATTGGTATGTCTGATCTGCGATTTTGAATTCTTTCATGTTGTCTTAAACCTCATCCACCCTGCACTGCCCGGATGATCTCCACTTCACTGTTTTCACAAATTTCTGTCTCTTTCCAAAGAGTCTTTGGAATGACTTCTCTATTAATCGCAACCGCAATACCAGATTGTTCTGGATCCAGCTCCAATTCAATCAGTAGTTCGCAAATGTTTATCTGTGCTTCTATGCTTTTCTCTTTTCCGTTTAGACGTATTTGCATTTCCCATACCTTAATATTATTTCAAGAATCTATCAACCTTGAACGGTTTAATTGTACTCGGAGTTTCACCTGTCAAAATAAGTTCTGTTATTGCATAAGCCGTAATGGGTGTCAGCAGAATGCCGTTCCGATAATGACCCGTTGCATATATGAGATGCTCAATAGGTGTCGTACCAAGAATGGGTGCACTGTCTCTACTTCCGGGACGCAACCCTGTCCAAGTCTCAACAATCGGTAACTCATAAAGCCCTGGTACAGCTTCCCATGCCCCACGGAGCAATTCAAACATGCCACCGACGGTTAATCGTGTATCGAACCCCATCTCTTCAGATGTCGCGCCTACGATAAGTCTACCATCAACTCGCGGCACAAGATATACGGATGTCGGATACCGTGCCCTGATAGTTCTGATAACTGTGTTTAGTTCAATACCATCTTCCATTTGCAGTGCCAACATCTGTCCTTTGACAGGACGAACAGGGGGTCGTATATTATCAGGAATTCCAGCGATCTGTGTCGACCAGCATCCAGCAGCAAGGATTATTATGTCTGCATCACGGTATTCACTTTCAGTATGAATGCCAGTTGCAACCTCATCTTCTATCTCAATGCTCTTAACGCTGCATTTCTCATATAACTTACCACCACACGTCTGATAGGCATGTTTAAGTGCCTTAACCATCAATCGATTGTCAACTTGGTAATCGGTTTCACAGTGGATTGCACAAGAGACTCGGGGGGACAGAGAAGGTTCAATATCGCGTGCTTTTCTTCCTGTTAACCACTGAACATCTAATCCTAAGAGTTGCTGTGCTTTGTATAGGTGCTGAAGTTGATCAGTATCGTCCTGTTCTATACCAATGATTAACGTTCCATCAACTCTATAGCCGATCGAAATTTCTGAATCGACCTGCAACGCTTCAACCCATTTTGGGTAAAGTGCTAAACTCTCACATCCTAACGTTAATAGTTCAGATTCTTCAGTATGTGCTTCAGAAAAAGGTGCGAGCATTCCTGCTGCAGCCCACGATGCAGCCCGACCTACGCGATCCCGTTCGAATAAACTGACCGACAGACCTGCTTTAGCAAGTTGCCACCCTATTCCGAGACCAATCACGCCACCACCGATGATGATTACGTTCCTGTTTACCATGCTTACTCACGAGTAGAAGGTTCATCTTCAACCAAATTGATGAATAGGTCTTCAACCTTAACGGTTTTGGATATCAATCCTCTCTCAACTGCAAATTTCGTGAATGCTTCCCACTTCTCTTTCATCTGCACCTGAGTTGTTGCGAAAAATTCTAATGTGTCACGAAAAGCGAGCTCCTCTAATTCTTTTCGTGAGTCAGGATTTGCTTTGAAGAACAGTTGTAAAGCCTTTTCCGGATTCTTTTTTGTGAAAGAAATTGCTTCTTTGATTGCCAAAATAAGATTCTTTGCGGTCTCTCTGTTTTCCGCTAAGTATGAATCGTTAGTGATAATGACCAACTCATAATAATCCGGAATTCCGTGTTTCTCAAGCGCAAAAAAATCGGCTTCTGCCCCCTCAAGTTTCAACAGGTTTATTTCGTAATTACGAAAAGGTCCAATAACAGCATCTATCTGACCACTCATGAGTGGTGCGATTATATTGGTACCGATGTTGATTAGTTCATAGTCATCCTTCTTCAAACCGGCATTTTCAGCGATGGCATTGAATAGAAGCACATCCAAAGGTGCAACAGTATATCCTATCTTCTTTCCTTTGAAATCTGCAGGTGTTTTAATCCCCGATTTTTTCAGATATGTAATCGTGTTCAGCGGATGCTCAACGAGTAACCCAATAGACTTTACGGGTAGCTCCTCCTCGCTGGCACGTGCAATCGTAATGCTCTGCTGGTAACTTACTGCAAACGGATATTTACCTGCTGCAACCAATTTTAACGGAGCATCAGCATCATTTCCCCATAATAATTCAACTGATAATCCATGCTTGGCAAAGATGCCATTTTCTTGTGCCACATAGAGTGGTGTGTGATCTACATTGGGAAACCAATCGAGAAGTAATGTTACTTTTTCCTTTTCTGATTTCAGATGTCCATCGGCGTAGCCATTAATAGGACCAAACAGAATCATAATACAACTAATGCCAAAGATAATTCGTAGTAGTTTTTTCACGTTAATTCTCCTTTATGTAAAATCTAAGTGTAAGAACGATTTATTTAATATTTGAAGAGTCAATTTGATACCTGCGCCACGGCATTGCTAATTTTTCAAGTAAAGTCATGAATGCAAATAAACCTAAACCTAAGGCAGTTAGACAGAGAATAGCTGCGAATACGAGTGAAACTTGTAATTGCGAGTTTGCATATAACATGAGATACCCAAGTCCTGCTGTAGCACCTACCCATTCACCAATTACAGCACCTATAGTTGAAATGGCGATACCTATTTTCGCACCAGAGAAAATAAAAGGAAGCGCAGCCGGTATCCGTACTTTCCATAGGATCTGCCAACGGGTTGCACGGTGAATCTGAAAAAGACTTATTATATCTGGGTCCGTTGACTTCAAACCATCCAAAGTACTCAACACAATTGCGAAGAAAACGATGATCGCTGCCATTATTACTTTTGACGCAATTCCGAATCCAAACCATACAACTAAAAGCGGCGCGATGGCAAACACAGGTACAGTTTGTGAACCAATTACATAAGGATAGAATGCTCTTTCTAAAATTGGAAACTCAAACATGAGAATTGCCAATGGAATACCAAGGCATAAAGCAAGTAAGAAGCCGAACAACATCTCTTGAAACGTTACAAACGAATGATGCAGCAATTGACTCCGTTCTACGAACAGTGTCACCATAATTCTTGATGGTGCTGGCAAGATATATCGTGGTATATCTCTTAGAAATACAATAAGCTCCCATATAAATAATATACCTAAGAAAATCAGAACGGGTAAAACATATTTGTTGAACAACCGCATCGGTTCTTTTAACAGCAAAAAAGCCGTTTTCCATTTTCGGTATAGGGAACATACCCGCTAATTACTACTGACTAAGTAGTACGAAAATAGAAGCGGCTTAACGCCATTCAATATAGATGACGTTGTTAAAATATTTCCCTACGCTGGTATGACCCAGATCAGGTTCAAAGGGTGTTTTCTCAGCTCTCTACTCAGTAAAGAGCACCCCGTGATACTACCCACTACCTAAAGGTAGGGGCTTCGGTTTCTTAGACAATAGCGGTTTCGCCAAAGGGTCAACCGTCTTACATCGTCTCCACCAGCAGACTATTTGCAGTTTTTAGAACCGCTATCGTGCATCAAGGCACGGGTACCCCAGCCTGCAACAATAAAATAGATTTGAGGGGCGATACAAGACGATGGACTATTACCTCACTATCGGTTTACAGGACCGCCACATAGTTTTACAAGGTTTCACTTCAACTCGCCAAAAATCACGTTACTGATTAGGATAGGACTCAATCAAGGTTTGATTGAGGTAACGTTCCTATCCAGCAAGTTGGAACGTATTATATCATACACCTTTTGAAAAGTCAACATCTTTTTCATGAACGCTGTCAACCGTCTACATCCCACAAGCTAAAGCATCGGGATTTGACGGGGAGTGTTAAAATTGTGAATA
>JAJDZB010000024.1:0-35119 GCA_022824835.1 Candidatus Poribacteria bacterium
AAGAAGGGTTAGAATTAAAATCAGAGTCAATTTATACATCAATATTCTCCTTTATATTGATCGCGATAGTAGAACAATCACTTGTTTTACGATGTGTTGTGCATTTTACAATAGACTAAACACGACTATTAGCACAACGTTTACTATGTTATATAGTTTACAATGTTAAGGTTTGACGCTACCGAGTAGAACGTGATTTAATATGGCTCCATGTTGTTACCAGTTTTCCGCCCGGTTTTACATCTAAAGCGTTCTCAATTCCGTTTTTCATTAGGTCATTAATTTCAGTTTCGCTAAGTGCTCTATTATAGAGGACAACTTCATCAATGGTGCCGCTCATCCAATAGTTTCCAATGTTGCATCCACCGATAAATAGGAAATTGTCATGGTTGTCAGGATCAGTTCCTGGTGCTGATTCAGCATCTACTGTTCCATCAACATAGAGTTTGTAATTTGGGTTTTCATAAGTTGCGACAACATGACGCCATTCACCATTCGTTATTACGGTTTTTGCGTCAAACGATTTCCAACCCCCTGTTGTGAAGGAGTAGTGGACTACGCCAGTGTTAGTATGTGCAAATGTTCCGTAGTTTCGACCTGTTGGGTTACGATTCTCCTTTGAGGCGATTATCTGCCAAGGACCGGATATCTTTGGAATATTAACCCATGCGGATAACGTAAAGGATTTTAAGTCGAGGGCAGCATCATCGTCAACGGTTACCATATCTGAACCTCCGAATTCTAAACCGTTTCCGAATTTTCCTTTAACCCAGCTTGGATTTCCTTGTGCGAATTTCCCATCTAAACCGTTCCCTGATGAATCGGAGACGGTGTCTCCACCGCTCTCATCCATCAACCATGCACCGACCAGTCCATCTGTATCAAGTGCCATGATCTGCGGAGATAATACCAAGAAGGTAAATAAAAGTAAAGCCATAATTTTATACATGCTAAATGCTCCTTTGGGTATATACAGTATACCCCATGGATATTATAATCCAGGTTAGATATTTCTGTTTATTAGATGATTGTATCTGGTAGAATAGTAGCATCCTTTGGAACGATTACTATTCCATCACGAATATAATAGTTGTCAGCATCATGATTGTCAAGGTTTTTTGTGTTAGCGATAACAGCATTATCTCCAATTCTTGCATTTTTGTCAATAATTGCGTTTTGAATCAAGCATTTCTCACCAATTCCGACGTTTGGGATTCCTGTTTTAGCATTTTGTGATTGTAATGCATCTGACTCATAGAAATCTGCTCCCATAAGTACGGACTGGTAGACGCGACTTCCGTTAGAGATGATACTTCGTATACCGACAATGGTCCTATCTAATTCTGAATCGTCAATGATAGAACCTTCTGCAAGAATAGAAGAACGGATGCTGCTGCTATTTACTTTGGTGCTTGGTAAATGTCTGCGGTTGGTATAGATAGGTGCTTGTTCATCGTAGAAGTTAAATTCAGGTGAGACATCCGTTAGTGCGATATTTGCTGAATAAAAGGATCGTATTGTTCCAATATCTTCCCAATATCCATCAAAAAAGTATGCGGAGACTGTCCGTTTCGCTATACTCTTCGGAATAATGTCTCTGCCAAAGTCTACGTTTGTATCGTCTTTGAGAACGTCTTGTATGACATTGCGGTTAAAGATATATATTCCCATAGAAGCGATATATTCTCTCCCTTTCGGTTCGATGCCGCGTGCGGTAAAGACGTCAGGTTCTACGCGTAATTTCTGCAATTCCGCTTCGGTTTGCGGTTTTTCGACAAAATCTGTGATACGTCCCTTTGCGTCAGTTTGTAGGATACCGAGTCCGCTGGTAACATCTTTTGAGACGGGTATTACAGAAACCGTTATATCCGCTTTTGTTTCTGTATGGACAGCCAACATTTTGCGATAATCCATTCGGTATAGATGGTCACCCGCAAGTATTAGGATATATTCATCTGGAAAGCGAGGATTTAGGATATAGGGTTGATTGTGTTTGACGGCATCTGCAGTGCCTTGATACCATTCATCTCCCATGAGTGTTTGTTGTGCGGCCAATATTTGCACGAACCCGCGTCGATATGAATCAAAACGGTATGCTTGTGCAATGTGTCTATTTAAGGAGACGGAATTGAATTGCGTGAGAACAAAGATGCGGTCTAATCCTGAATGGAGACAGTTGCTAATTGGTATGTCAACTAACCTAAACTTTCCTGCGATGGGTACACTGGGTTTAGCACGGTCGCGTGTTAAGGGGAATAGCCGTGTCCCACGACCGCCGCCTAAAATAACTGCAATAACGTTCTCTGTACTCATATAGACTCCTAACGAACTATAACGTGAGTTTGATAAATCATAGTTTTGTATTCAGTGCGGTTAGGAAACCGCACCTACCGGGTTTATGCTCATAATATTTTTGGAAAATGAAGTTCATATACCTATTATTAAACTCATGTTACTATAAACTCCCTTTAGTAGATAACACACCTGTAATTTGATCGTCAAGACGGGTTGCAATATCTAATGCTTTTGCGACTGCTTTAAAAATCGCTTCAATGATATGATGTTGATTAGTTCCATAAGGTACATTGATGTGCAATGTTGTTCCGCTGTGGTTGACGAAACCGTGGAAGAATTCCTCTGCGAGTTCAGTATCAAACGCTCCGATTTTTCCTGCCATAACTGGTGCTTCATAGCGAAGAAAAGGGCGTCCGCAGATATCCAGATCAACCTTGGCAAGTGCTTCATACATGGGTACAGTGAAACTACCGAAACGTAGCATACCGATTTTGTCGCCTACTGCGTCATGGAATGCTTTTCCAAGGCAGATACCGACATCTTCAGTCGTGTGATGTGCGTCTACATGGAGATCACCCTTTGCTTCTATATCCAGATCGAAAAACCCGTGTTTTGCAAAGAGTTCTAACATGTGGTCAAGAAATCCGACTCCAGTGTTGACCTTTGAAGTGCCATCTCCATCAAGGTTTAGACTGAGCTGGATTTGTGTTTCTTTGGTTTCGCGTGAGATGTCTGCTTTTCTTTTCATAATAATGTATATATGTCATTAGAATTGCATGTTTATCTGTTTAATTATACACGTAAAGATCACTGTAAGCAACGTTAAAAAGGGGTGTGTAAATATTTTGTCACCTTTTTTCAGAAGAGACGGCACTCGGAGACTGCCTACTACTATGCAAGAGACGGCACTCGGAGACTGCCTACTACTATGCAACCGTTAAAAGCGTATCACGCCCATGTAACAAGACCGAGTTCATAGCTGGATTGTAAATCCTCATGAAATGGTAGTACACGCAAAGTGTATCCGTGCAGCCCTGTATTGCTCAAGGTGAGTGTTCCTTCAAACAGATATTTTCCACTGCCGAGGTCTTCCCGATACGTCATCTGTGTTGTGTTTCCGTTTATGATTTCACCTGCTGCATCTAATAAGCCGTGGTATATTTGGACAGAAAGTTCTGTTGGAAACAGTGTGTTTGTGTGAACGACTGCCTGAATTGTAGTTGTCTCACCTACAGAAAGAGCTGTGCCACTTCTTGGATTTTTATTTTTTTGTTCATTAACAGTCCGTTCCTCAATTCTCAGATTTCCCCAATGTTTACGGATGTTTGCTTTCCAGTTTGCGAGAGCGATTCCTTTGCGTGCGTTATTTTCATTTAGTTTTTGCCATCTTCTGTGTGCGGGAAAGTAGAGTCGTTCTGCATATTCAGCGACCATTCGTTTTGTATTGAACACAGGTGCCAGGTTCTGCATGGCTGTTTTCATTCTTGTAACCCATCCGTAGGGTATATCATCTACGGGATGTCTATCGTAAAACAGGGGTACAATCTCCTTTTCAAGCAGTTCGTAAATAGCCGTTGCGTGTGCTTTATCAACGGATTTGGGGTCATCCGGTTCAGGCGTGGCTTCAATAGTCCATCCGCCGTCGAGGTGTTGTGCTTCTGCCCACCAGCCATCAGCCATGCTGAGGTTAAGAGCACCGTTTGCTGCCGCCTTCATCCCACTTGTGCCGCTTGCTTCATTTGGGGGTAGCGGTGTATTGAGCCATACATCAACGCCTTCTACGAGGTATCGTCCGACACAGATATCGTAGTTTTCGATGAAAAGGATTTTGTGTTGGAATCGAGGTTCAGCGGCGATACGATTAATTCTCTGTATCAAGACCTTACCCTCATGGTCATGGGGGTGTGCTTTGCCCGCGAAGATAAGCTGGACAGGTCTATCTGGATTGTTAAGGATCTGTGCAAGTCTGTCAAGGTCATTAAAGAGTAATGTTGCGCGTTTGTATGTAGCAAAACGGCGTGCAAAACCGATTGTCAACGCTTCAGGATTTAGTATCTTGTGCGGTGTACTATCCGCTAAAGGTTTGTCTTGAATTATCGGACTTTGGTTCGATTGCTTATGTCGTATCTGCCTGTGTCTATTGAGTGCGAAGGCGATTAGGCGTTCGCGTCTGCGTTCATGTGTCCGCCATAACTCCGTGTCAGGTATATGTGAAATCTGTGTCCAGACGTCTTGGTTTGTGAGATCAACGATCCATTTTGGTCCGAGATACCTGTCAAATAGGTTCTGCATATCTTCAGAAACCCACGAACGCGTATGGATACCATTCGTTATCGCTTGAATGGGAACTTCATGTGTCGGTAAGTTGTGCCATAGGCTTTTCCACATTTCGCGTGAAACCTGTCCGTGTAATTGACTGACACCGTTTGACATTGTTGCCAATCTCAATGCAACCAACGCTGGACTGAATTCACTGCTACTGTCTGTTGGATTTTTCCGACCGATACTGAGGAACTTTTCTTCAGAAATTCCGAGTGTGTTATAGTATCTATTGAAATAGTGTTTTACCAATTCGGGTGGAAACCAATCAATTCCTGCGGGGACGGGTGTGTGTGTTGTAAAGATATTTCCTGCGGCAGTTGCTTCACATGCTTCATTGAAACCGATACCGGTTTTTTCTATCAGGTGTCTTATACGTTCCAGAGCTAAGAACGCTGCGTGTCCTTCGTTCATGTGGCAGACTGTAGGGTGTATACCGAGTTTTGCTAAAGTCCGGTATCCACCGATACCGAGTAATATCTCCTGTTTGATTCGCATGCGTTTATCGCCGCCATAGAGATAGTCTGTTATTTCTCGTAGTTCAGCGTTTTCATTCTCTGGGATATTGGTATCTAATAGATACAGTGGTAATCTTCCAACCTGTGCCCGCCAAATTTTTGCGAATGCTTTTCCTTCTGGGTAGTCAACTTCAATTAGGAGTTGATTTCCTTCAGAGTCCTGTTCGGGTGAAATGGGCATATTGTAAAAGTCATTCGTTGGGTAATCTGCCATCTGCCATCCATCTGAATTTAATGTCTGTCGAAAATAACCGTGCTGATAAAGCAGACCAACACCAACAAACGGGAGTCCTAAGTAACTTGTAGATTTCAGATGATCGCCTGCCAGAACGCCTAAACCGCCGGAATAGAGCGGCATGCATTCAGTCAAGCCGAATTCCATAGAAAAATATGCGATCTTGAGGTTCTCAAGGGATCTGTCGTCTGAATAGTTTTCGAACCATGAAGGTGAGGTTAGGTAGGATTTGAACTTTTTGTGGATTACGTTTAGATGTGCCAAGAACACATCGTTGTTTGAAGCAGTTTCCAACTTTTCCTGTGAAATTTGCCCAAGCATGGCAATCGGATTATGATAGGTCTGTTCCCAGAGTTCTGAGTCGAGGTGTCGAAATAGGCTTAACGCTTCGTTATCCCATGTCCACCATAAGTTTAGTGCCAATTCTCTGAGGGGTTCAAGGTTTTCTGGTAAGGTTGGCACAACTGATATTTGGCGAAGAGGCTTCATTATGCGGCATGCTCCTCAATAGCAGAGGTGGATGCGGTATTTAGCATAAAATAGGTGGCTCGGTTTCTTTTTTCAGTTTTTAATTTTCCTTCGCGTGCTAACCAACCGATACCGAGCAGTACCATGCGTTCAGTTTTCTTGAGTTCCTGTGTTAATTTTCCGACAGAAGCCTCATCATGTTTTTCCAGATAGTGCCATATTTCGCCTGCAGTTGTGCCGATTTCTTCAATCATATTGTTCCTCCGATATGATGTGATTTTTGAGGTGTCTTATATGATAGAATTATACTTTGAAATTTGGGGTGTGTCAAGAATAAAAGTAGGATGGGGTGTGTAAAGTTTCTGTTCCTTGTCTGAACCAGGATTTTCAGGATTTTGAGATTTGACCAGGATAAGAGGTTTTTGGTGCTATTGGATTTTATGAGTCTGTAGCACATTCATCCTGATTGTGCTACCAATACGCTTAATCAAGGATGCATGTTACAGAAAGAAGCACAATCAAGGATGAATGTGCTACAGCAATATCAAGTTTTATAAACATATCGTCCCTACGGGACTGAAGAGAGGCGGGGTACACATTTTTCTATAAACATATCGTCCCTACGGGACTGAAGAGTAGACAACCCGTATAACCATAAGGATTCAGAGTGATTCATCAGATCTTCTAAGTTTTCTTAAGTTTACACCCGACAAATGCCAAACGCGCATTTGACGTTGATTTGGCAGAATGCCAAACGCGCATTCTGATTTGATTTATAGATTTCGTTCCGCTCTACCCAACCTACAATATAGCACTTGGCAAAGCAGTAGAAGCGTTTTTGCATTGCTTATAACGCAATAAGTATTATATTATATAAGATCCTAATTGTCAAAAAACAGAATCTACTGATAAACTGTGAAAATACCTTGACAATTTCCCGCATTGCATGGTATTTTTTAGCATTCTAAACCTATTCTTAGGAGATACGAAATATTGAGTATTGTTGTTCACGTCACACACGAAGCCATACAGAAGATGGGTGGGATCGGTGCAGTTTTAGATGGATTGTTGACTACCAAAAACTACAACGCAGCGATTGAACGCACCTTCCTCGTCGGCCCACTTTTTTCTGGTGCAGATTTAGGGTCTTTAGATTCTGTGCTGTATCATGCAGCAGCGGGTATAAAAGAGACTCCGCATGCATCGGCACTCAGCGATATTGAAACAACATTTCACGTTGAACTCGTCTACGGTCGACGACGGTTTGAAAATAGAGACCACAACATTACGACACTAACCGAGGTGATATTAGTCAATGTTGCTAATAGTAACGAAGACTTGACAGGAAAATTTAAATGGGAGCTTTACGAACACTTTGATATTGATTCAGCGCGTTATGAGAGTGAATGGGAGTATGAGGAGTATGTACGTCTTGCCGAACCTGCGTATCAGGCACTACAGGTGTTAATAGGTGAAGAAACAGAGACTCCTGTTTATATTATATCTCATGAGTTTATGGGGATGCCGCTTGCGCTGAAAACGCAGATTGAACGGAAAAATGGTAATGGTGCTGAAAACATGCGGACCGTATTTTACGCGCATGAAGTGGCAACAATCCGTCCTATCGTAGAGGGGCACCCCGGACACGATGTTCGCTTTTACAATGCTTTAGATTTGGCAAAATCACAAAACCTGTTGATCGGAGGTGTATTTGGTGATCCGTTCTGGTATTACAAGCATGCTCTGATTGACAAGGCACATCTATGTGATACGATCTTTGCTGTTGGTGATCTTGTGGTAGATGAACTCCGCTTCTTAGCACACCCGTTTGAGACGTTTCCTATTAATCTTGTCTATAACGGTATCCCTGCGTTTGAATTGTGTTTAGATGAAAAATTAGAGTCAAAAGCACGGCTGCAGAAATATACACGAACGCTTCTCGATTATCGTCCTGATTACGTATTTACGCATGTTACACGTCTCGTTAAAAGCAAAGGACTTTGGCGAGACTTAGAAGTGCTAACACATTTAGATTCGCTGCTTGCATCTAATGACAAGACAGCGGTTCTGTTTATTCTCTCAACAGAAATTGCGTCTGGTCGTCCGCCCGAAGACATTCTTGAAATGGAGCGTGAATATGGTTGGCCCATCCATCATGAAATTGGTTATCCCGATCTGGTTGGTGCTGAGATAGAACTGAACAATGGTGTTTCTGCTTTCAATCTGCAATCTAAAGCGATAAAGGTCGTTTTTGTCAATCAGTTCGGATGGGATCAAACCTCTTGTGGCTCACGAATGCCGATTGAGATGGAGTTTATGGATATCCGTAAGGGGAGTGATGCAGAATTTGGACAATCCATATATGAACCATTCGGTATTGCGCAGGTGGAGCCGTTGAGCTTCGGTGCAATCTGTGTTGTGAGTAATGTGTGTGGATGCTGCGGTTTTATCAAACATGCTACGGACAACCGTGAAGTGCCAAACGTCGTTATTGCTGATTATACACAGCTGAATTCCTCTCTGAAGTCGTTAGAAAATGTGCTGAATATTGGGTTGGCAGAACGGACACAGATTGAAGTTGAAAATAGTAGAGACATCGCGGCAAAGCTACTTGGTCGTCTCCCGAGAAAACCGCGCGATGTTGAGGATATGATAAAGGAAGGTTATGAAATTGCCTCTCGTATGAGTTGGGAGGTTGTTGTTAAGGATTATTTTTTGCCTGGATTGGAACAGGCGTTATAATAGTAGTAGGCACACTCCGTGTGCCGTTCTTTGAGTTAGATAATAATCGGAGAGTGCCTGCTACTATTAAGAAAAGAACGGCACTCGGAAAGTGCCTACTACTATTAAAAAAAGAACGGCACTCGGAAAGTGCCTACTACTATTAAGAAAAGAACGGCACTCGGAAAGTGCCTACTACTATTAAGAATGATCATTGTTATGTTTAATTTTTTTGATCCTAAGAGCGACTTCCAGGTAATTGCTGGTTCAAACTTACCCCATTGGTTTCAACCACAAGGAACCTACTTTATTACGTTTCGCACTGAGGATTCAATGCCAAAAGATCTCGTTGAGCGATGGTATATCCAACGTTCAAAGTGGCTTGCGATTCACGATATTTCTGATTCAACGCCAAATTGGAAAGAGAAGTTTGAAAAACTACCTGAAAAACTGCGTTTACACTTTCATAACACCTTTTCAAAGCAATACTTAGAATTTCTTGACAAAGGGTACGGTGCATGTGTCCTGAAACGACCTGAACTATCAAAGATTGTTGCTGATAGTCTTTTCTATTTTAATGGTGATCGTTATTATATTGGTGATTTTGTAATTATGCCAAATCATGTTCATCTTTTAGTTTGTTTATTAGGTGATACAGATCTGCTGAAACAGTGTAGCTCCTGGAAGAGGTTTAGTGCAGGTAAGATTAATAAAGTACTTGGGCAAACAGGACGATTTTGGCAGGAAGAAAGTTTCGATCATCTTGTCCGTTCACCTGAACAGTTTTGTGCGATTCAGCAATATATAAGAGATAATCCGAAAAACTTAAAGGAAAATGAGTATTATCTATATCAGATTTAATAGTAGTAGGCACACTCCGTGTGCCGTTCTTTGGGTTTGATAATAATTTGTTGTAATAACCTATCTAATGAAGTGTAAATCAGGTATTTATGTGTGCAAACAGAGATGATATTACATTGTTTTGATCTATAAGAGACGGCACTCGGAAAGTGCCTACTACTATTAAGAAAAGAACGGCACTCGGAAAGTGCCTACTACTATTAAAAAAAGAACGGCACTCGGAAAGTGCCTACTACTATTAATGAGGATTTTTTTGTTATGCAAGAAGTACGTAATTCTAATGAACCTATGCCATTATCACTAAATGAAAAAGCAATGACACCGGAACAAAAGTTTTTCTTCGACCTACGCGGGTGGGTTTTATTACCATCAGTTCTGTCAGAGTCGGAAATAGAAGAGATGAAAGCGGAAGTGTACGCGGGGGCAAGACATAGCTACGAAGGGGCACTTCAGAATTTACTTGATCACCCTGCTCTCGTTGGTATACTCAATGAAATTCTTGCTGATGAACGATTTATCTTTGATGATTGCTACGGTTTTCGATGTGAGAATTCGATTACGACGGTTAGGAAACCGGGGTGGAGTACGCATTCTGATAGAGGTACTGCCGTACCGCATGTGGTGCGACCACCTCAACAAGCAAATGCGATGCGATATCAGGTGGCAGGAGGAAAGATTTTCGCTGGACTGACACGGGTGATTTGGGAACTTGAAGAGGTGAAAGCTGGACAAGGAGGAACTACTTTTCTAAGTGGGTCCCATAAGGCACATTTCAACTATGGTGGGCCAGACCCAAACCGTCCGAATATTAGTGAATCTCCCTGGGAGGAGAATATAAAGGGTATGATGGAGGATTATAGCTGTCCACCTGGGTCGCTACTTATTTTCACTGAGAGTGTTATACATGCTACGAACAATTGGACAAACCCTGACAACCCACGATGCGCAGTGTTCAATTGTTACAACTCAATCTGGGCACAATGGTTCCGGTTGAATCTTAGCCATGAAATAATAGAGAAGATGCCGCCGAAACGTCAATCTTTATTCCGTGGGACGTGGGCAATAGGCGGTGGTCCGGGTGGAAATCGTCAGTATTCGTTGGATAATGCTACGAAATAATATTGAAACTATCAAGGAGATATAAATGTCAAAAGAAACGTTAAATGGTGCACCTATCCCGATGACTGAAGAACAGCGGTTTTTCTTTGATCTTCGCGGTTGGATTTTATTGCCATCAATTCTGTCTGATTCGGAAATAGAAGAGATGAAGGCTGAAGTGTACGCGGGAGCAAGACAGAGTTATCAGGGGGCATTACAGAACTTACTTGATCATCCGGCAATCGTTGGGATTCTCAATGAAATACTCTCGGAAACCCCTTTTGTGCATGAAGATTGCTACGGATTTCGCTGTGAAGGGTCATTTACGACTGTCCGAGAACCGGGTTGGAGTAAGTTGTCACGAGGTGACAACGGTTTACCACACGTCGTGCGTCCACCGCAACAGGCTAATGCAATGCGGTATCAGGTTGCTGGGGGCAAGATTTTTGCTGGACTGACGCGCGTCGTATGGGAACTTGAAGAAGTGAAATTAGGACAGGGTGGCACTTCTTTTCTTAGCGGATCACATAAGGCACACTTCAACTACGGTGGTCCTGATCCTTTTCGTCCAAATATCGGTGAGTCTCCGTGGGAACAAAGCATGCGGGATACGATGGAGAACTATAGCTGCCCACCCGGTTCTGTGGTTATCTTTACTGAAAGTCTTGTGCATGCTGCGAATGACTGGACAAATCCTGATAATCCACGGTGTGCTGTCTTTAATTGCTATAATTCTATTTGGGCACAGTGGCATCGGTTGAATCTGAGCCATGAAGTTATAGAGACGATGCCGCCGAAACGGCAATCGTTGTTCCGTGGGACGTGGGCAATTGGTGGTGGTCCTGGTGGAAATCGTGCGTATTCGTTAGAGAATAATACTACGTGATGGCGCGTATATTTGAATGATGGGGAACTAACCTTGAAGATTAAATTAATAATTTTCACCTAATCACAGACAATTTATGGATACTCTCAATGTGCACATCATCCAGTTCAGCACGAATCTTGTAAAAATACACGCCATTCCCGAGTGCATCCCCATCAGCATCCTGTGCGTTCCACGATACCTCGTTATGTCCCTCATTGCCAGACACATTATTCAAGACACGGATACGACGACCTGCAGATGTATACACCGTAATTTTCACAACATCAGCATCAAGTGACAATCGATACGTAAAGGTCGTCTTACGCTTAAGCGGATTGGGATAGTTATGAACTTCAAATATACGAAAATCTGTACCTTCAGGCGAGAAGCTTTCGTCATGTTTCTGTAGTGAACGATAGTCAAAACTCGAAAGCCATTTCGCCTCCCCCTGTAACGTATTGATGAGTTCGACCTCATTCGTCTGGTGTGAATAACCGAAAAGCGGGACAAATTCCTCAATTTCCTTTATCAAAGGTTGGATAGATTTTGAAAACTCTATTGCACTTGCAAGTTTAGCGTTTATAGCACTACCGGTGTTAACTTGATACCCGAGTGAAATCGCTTCAACCAATTTTTCGCGACTCTGTAACAGCAGAACCCATAATTGCATCAAGTGCATAGCATCACTCAGGTCCTGTTCCGCTTCAAGGTCAAAAGGTTCTGCGAGTGTATGTGCTTGAAACAACTCATTCGCAGCGCGTTGCTGTGGTGCCAAAAGATTAGTAAACCGTCTTATAGCAGTCTGTGCAATTTCTAATTCAGGTATAGATAAAGTATCCTCCACTGCTTTAGGACCAATCAGATTCCAGAACCGCGTTGCTAACCCTGCAGAACCGCTGCCATAACTACCGCCTATGGATGTGGAACTTGCATAGTCGGAGAAATAACTGGATAATGTCCAACCGTTAATACGTAAACCGCTGAGGATCAAATCTGCTGCCTCAGTGTTTCCGTAACGGGTAAGCAATTCATTCCGCATCAACTGCAGGTGGTCAAGTTGTGTATCCCAATTAATCTGGGCGCTCACAAGCCGATCGAGGTACCCTAATCCCTGCGATGCCCCTTGAATAGTAAATCCGCTGAGTCCGACAACTTCAGAGTCGTTAGCATATTTGCGTACACCTTGAACAAAGAGATCACTTTCAAGCATCCAGAACGGCATCACTTCCTCGATGTCGTGTGAAAGCACGATGTATTGATGTCCCATTGCCCCGAGGGTATTCATCTGTGATATTGGAATATTCGGATCCGTAACAGGTTCACCATCTGCCCCCCATTTCTGTGAAAAGATAGTGCCTTTCGGTAATCGGCGTGCGTAGCTGCCATCGGGATCCTGAAGCCAACTTCTATTATAGCCAGATAGGTAGAACTTAAAATCTGGTCGTATCTCAAGAGCTGCGTTGATAATAGTGAAGTAGACATCCCAGAGTTTCGCTTGCCCTTGTGGTGACCGATCGCCACAGTCAGGGCAATTGCATGCCCGCGTCTCGTGTCCCCAAGAACGCAGGTGGAACCCAGAAAGCGCGGGGTATGTTTTTACGATCTCCTGAGTTAATGCATGTGCAAGCGCATGGAATTCCGGGTTACTCCAACAGAACGGACGATAAGACACCTCGTTCCTTGACGCCCCATATAATACTGCTGGACCTAATATTTCAGGACGCGATGCAATTAACGCTTCAGTCGGTTCACCTGTCAGATACATGAACAGATATGCATCAATACCGCGATCATTGAGTGCCGTAAACCGTTTATTGAGGGTCTCTATTCGTTGTAGCCTTTGACTACGCGGTTCATCTTGTAAATCTGAAAAGGCTGGGGAGTCGACATATTTGAACGCAGTCCCGAACCCGTCCTCAATGCCGGTTCCGGTCCATACACCTTCTCCCCCGCTCATATTCACACGGTGTCTTGCAAGCCAGTCAGGATCATCTATCTCTAATACAGCACGGACGGGATAAAATGGACGGGATGTTTCGTTCAGGAAAGGGATGGATAACGAGGGGGTTGGCGTAACTGCTATATCAGGATGCACAGGTTTAAGACCTGTAATTTGAGTGATACACGTCTCAATCAACGCATAAGTACCGTAGATAACCCCCCGAGGTGTGTGTGCGGTGACGACAATAACGATCTCACTGCCAAAATCAAAAGAGAATATCTGATACCCTTCATCACCAATAGTATTAGACAGTTGAACGTCTCTATCTGAGAGGAGAGCAAGTACAGTCGGATTTGAGGCGGGTGTTCCTAATACAATAACTGTTGAGGTTGTTGTCTGCTCTTGGTTCGTGCGAAGTTCAACCTTTGCGCTTGTAATTTTTTGAATAAAAGTCTGTATTTCGGATGCAGCAAACTGCTCCTGTCTTGAGGCATTTGCCCCAATCTGAATAGTCGTCTTAGATTCTCCAGAGACAACAATCGGAATCTCTGCGGCATCTATATTAGTTACAAACAAAAACAGACAGAGGACTGTCTGTATAGTTGTATGTATATTCATACTGTTTCACCTTCGGTCTGGTGCGATTAGGAAATCGCACCTACCGGCCTGGGAAAATCACTAAATTGGCGCTGGTAGGTGTGATAAGGATATTGTACTACCAGCCTGGGCATCCTTAATGTACGTGTCCATGCCCCGACTCAGGAATAACATACATTGCCCATATCGTCAAGACGAATCCGACAACAAATGCTATTTTAACACCATTACTCACCTTTTCTGTTGATGAGATGTGGCCGCCCCGTAAACCATCCATCACGATGTGTAATAGGGTCCCCGCTGCGAAAGCGAATAGATAGTCAACCAACTCTCCAAAGATACCGTGTAAAAATTGTTCCCTCAGAAATGCACCGATAAATGGTGCTGCGATAAAAGGTGTGAGCCAAAATGCTGTCTGGACAAATCCGTAATTCCGATGTATTGCCGCTGTTAATACCGTGGCTACAGGTAATCTATGCAACATGATAACCAGAGCCATGGCATTACCTTCTGCCCCTTTAAGCGATGCTACACTGAGATTAAATCCATCCCCAATTGAATGTATTGATAAACCTATGATCGTTAGACTTATTCCCCAGATCTGTTTATTCTGTGCTTCCTCTTGATTGACAAGATGTTCACGCATTCGGTGTGTAACATGCTCTATCAGATAGATTGAAAGGAAACCTACCCAAACCAACAATATTGCAATATAATTTTTCTCAGTGAAGAAATCAATCATCAACCATAACACTATACCCAAGACTGCCCCAGCAGTAATACCGAAAATTAAGCCAAATTCGGTCTGTTTTTTCCGATAAAACAGGGCGATTCCGGCACCAAAAAGCACCGTGAACGTGGCAATAGACAAATATAATAGTAGCATGATTATAAAATATAGCAGAAATTAATTTTGAAATCAAGTGTAACTATGTTATACTTTTAATTGAGCGATGCGGCATGCCACATGCCTATGTTGCACTTAGGGGTTTATTTTTCTTGTGGTAATTTATGCAAATTTTGTGTAAACTTAATAAGTAGATTATATGTCTAATAGTAAATGTTCTATTGAAGAACATATAACTTCAATGTTTATCCTTGTCTTATGACACAGACGTTTTTACGAAAATCCTAAGGAGACTATATTTATGAAGATCACAGTCAATTTAAAAACAATGCTGCTGGCATTATCGTTTGCTTTAGCGGTATGTCTGGTTTCTATACCTGTAACAATGGCTCAGGAAGAAGGTGCAGAGGAGACCGAGGTGGCGGCAGATGAAGATGTTATTGAACTTGAGGAAGTGGTTGTTGTAGGCACACGTGCAGCCCCTCGTTCCGTGCTTGAATCAGCTGTCCCGATTGATATCGTATCAAATGAGGACTTCCAGAAGCAGGGTAGCACTGACCTGCCAAATCTGTTAAGAACTTTAGTTCCGTCATACAATGTGAATACGCAGCCGATCAGTGATGCTGGCACAGTGGTGCGTCCTGCGAACCTTCGTGGATTAGCACCTGACCACACACTCGTATTAGTTAACAACAAACGGCGGCATCGTGCTGCAGTTATTCACTGGCTCGGAAACGGTCTGGCGGATGGAGCACAAGGTCCTGATCTTTCACCTATACCGGCTATTGCTCTAAAACAGGTTGAAGTACTGCGCGATGGTGCCTCTGCACAATACGGTTCAGATGCAATCGCTGGTGTGATGAACTTCCAACTCAGAGACAATTTTGAAGGTGGAAGTTTTGAATTTAAACCTGGTATCTATGGTTACGGAGATGGACGTCAGTTCTCAATCGCTGGAAACATCGGTTTAGGAACGCCAGAAACATGGGTTAACCTGAGTATTGAACGCGGTGGAGCAGACCCAACGATCCGTTCTGTTCAACGTAATGATGCCAAAGCATTAGAGATGGCTGGAAATACAAATGTCAGGAACCCAGCACAAATTTGGGGACTACCAATCGTTGAAGATGATCTGAAGTTCTTCGCGAACTACGGCAGCACCCTCTCAGATGCAATTGACTTCTACGGACACGCAAACTATGCAAGCAAACGCGTTGAAGGCGGTTTCTATTTCAGAAATCCAAATACACGTAGTGCGGTATTTAGTGGTGATGGTGGTGAAACGCTCCTCGTAGGGAACTTGTCGGGGTTAGAAGAAGGTGTTGATTCCTCTGCTGACGACATTCCAATAATTGACCATGTCCCTGACGCGGAAATGTTAACTGCGGTTAAAAATGACCCGAACTTATTTACGTTCCAAGAGATGTTCCCGGGCGGATTCACTCCCCGTTTCGGCGCATTTATGGAAGATAGTTCAGTTTTAGTCGGCGTAAAAGGTGAGGCGTTTGAAGAATCTTTAGGTGAAGCTCTCTCCTGGGATCTCAGTGCATATTTCGGTAGAAACCACGCTGATTTCTTCATCTTCAACACAGTGAATGCTTCCCTCGGTCCTGATACGCCAACCGATTTTGATCCAGGCGACTATATTCAGACAGACTACAACCTTAACCTTGATGTAACATACCCGTTACATGAATTGGTATTCCTTGCCTCCGGTCTTGAATACCGAAACGAAGGTTTTGAAATTGTAGAGGGACAGAGAGAATCTTATCAGATTGGACCTTTGGCAAGCCAAGGCTTCAGTGCTGCATCAAACGGCTTCTCAGGTTTCAGTCCTATCGCTGCAGGTGTCTGGACACGTTATAATGTTGCTGCTTATGTTGAAAGTGAAATCAGACCGATTGATAACTGGCTCCTTGCTCTTGCTGTACGCGGTGAGGACTTTGAGGATTTCGGCAGTACAGTCAATTTCAAAGTTGCAACGAATTACGGAATCACTGAAAACATGAAATTCCGTGGTAGTTATAGTAGTGGATTCCGTGCACCGACACCTGGTCAGCAGAACGCTTTTAACGTTACGACTGAATTCAATTTCCTCAAGAACGATCTGGTCAACAACGGTACTATCCCTTCTACTAATCCTGCTGTTGCAGTCGTAACAGGGAAGGAAGATAACGCTCTTGATCCGGAAAAGTCAAATAACTTCACCGGTGGTTTCACGGCTAAATTGGTAGATGTAGACTTCACTGTAGACTTCTTTGATATTCGTATGAAAGATCGTCTTGCGCTCTCTCAAGACTTTGGCTTAACTGAGGAGCAAAAAGAAGATCTCATTAGAGAAGGCGTAACCAGTGCAGCCAACTTGCAAGAATTCCGTTTCTTTACCAACGATTTTGATACCACAACACAAGGGATTGACATCGTCGTCACGGCACCAATTCCATCCCTGACAGGTACCGTAAGTGGTGTGTATAACTATACAAGAACCACTGTTACAAATAATGACCAACGGGTAAAATGGATTGAGGAATTGGAAGCACACGGTATAGCTGAAGAAGGTTTAGCGGACAACGCCAGAATTAAAGCCATTAACGATAAAGCTGCTGCTGATAGAACTGCTGAAGAGACCGAAATTCTCACTTTAAAAGGTTTGGTTGATAATGTAGACCATCGTATCAAAGAACTTGAAGAGAACCTGCCACAACACAGAGCAAGTTTGACAGTTCTGCAACCTCTCAATGAGAAAATCGGTGCCCTTGGACGGCTCAATTACTTCAGCAATTGGTATGATTCTGAAGATAATGCAACCTATACTGCAAAGGTTACAGTTGACCTTGAACTTACCTATACAGCTAATAGCGGCATAGCCATCACAGTGGGTGCCAACAACGTGCTAAATCAATACCCCGATGAAAATCCTGCGTATTCGGAAGACACGTCAGCGATGAAAGGTGATAACTATAATCCACCTGATATTGGCAATAAATATGGTCAATTTAGTCCGTTCGGATTTGATGGCGCGTTCTGGTATGCCAAAGTCGGTTATAGTTTCTAACAACCACATTACACTTGTTAGGAAACGTATCGCAACGTTTCCTAACAAGTTATACCCTATTAACTCGATCCATAGCGGTTGGTGCGATTTTCCTAATCGCACCTGTCTTCAATTAACATGATAAATCCTGTTAATTTGGTATTACACACTTTACACGAAAGGTTTCTTTGATGTTCTATAATAAAAACAGAACAATGGTTATAGACAAAATAATTCATGCTATCCTCACCTCAGCCTTCATCTTGATCGGCGTAATCTTTTCAGGATGTGAGCGGGTTCAACCCATCATCACACCTCAAGAATCAGAAACAACAATAAAAATCGGACTTATTTATAGTCCTACTGACCCGGGAACGACCCGAAACGGGGTTGAGTTAGCTGTTACAATCGCAAATGAAGCAGGCGGGATTAAAGGTAAAAAAATTGAACTGCTCATAAGAGAAAGCAATAGAGAACCTTTACTAAGCGTCCAGCATGCAAAAGAGTTGATCAATGCTGGCGTGTTGGCAATACTGGGACCAGATTACAGTGACGAAGCTGTAGAGGTGGGAGTGGTTGCACAGGAATACGGCATTCCGATGATGACAACCTATCCAACAAACCCGAAGGTTACCAGGAACGGGAATTTCTCATTCCTTGGTGCAATTCGTGATCCTGATCAAGCAAGAGTAATGGCTAATTTTGCCGTAGAAGAATTGAACGCTAAAACAGCTGCTGTGCTAACAGAAACAGGTGATTCCTATTCAGAAGAACTCTCAATAGCATTCATGAATGACTTTGCAGCACAGGGTGGCACAATTGCTACGCAACAGTTCTATGATTCAGACGCAACAGATTTTTCTGTACAATTAACTGAAATCAGTGCTGTTGATCCTGCTGTAGAAATTGTCTTTTTGGCTGGTTTAGGTTCGGAGTTTCCGTTAGCAGTGAAACAAGCGAAGTCTGAACAATTTGGCATTAAAGCAACTTTTCTCGGCGGGGATGGATGGGATCGTCCTGATTTGATTGAAATCGGTGGAACAGCACTTGAAGGAAGCTTCTTTGCAAACCACTTTTCACCCCATGCACAATTAAGTGAAACGGGCAATCTATTCGTTAACTTATATTCCCAAGAATTCGGGATGCCTCCCAATGGTCCGGCTGCTCTTGGATTTGATTCTACAAATATTGTAATTCAAGCGATGCAAAGATCATCAGTTTTGACACCTGCTACAATCCGAGACCAAATTCAGGCAACACAGAACTACAATGGGGCAATAATGTTATCACATTTTGACGAGAATCGGTATGCAATAAAGCATATAAGTATCAATACAGTTAAAGATGGAAAGTTACAATTTCATCAATCTGTCGCACCATAAGCGTCAATACTTTAAATCGTTTTTACCGAAATAATAAATTATTTTTCATATATTGGAAAGGAACAGACATGAGCAAACAGAACAGAGACGCAGAATATACAATGGGACGTAGTGAATCTGAAACAGAACGACTGATCAAACAATCACAACTTTATGACGATGTAACGCGCCGATTCTTCCTGAGAAGTGGAATTACAGAAGGCATGAAAGTTCTTGATGTCGGTAGTGGCGCAGGTGATGTTGCACTTACACTTGCAGAATTTGTTGGCGATGAAGGCACAGTTATCGGCGTAGATGTCAACGCGGATATCCTTGAAACTGCCAAAGCACGCGCAGCAGAAGCACAATTTAACAACATAGAATTCATTGCAGGTGACACAAGAACGCTTGAACTCCCAAACGACTTTGATGCAGTTGTCGGCAGACTCGTCCTGATGTATATGGGTGAACCCGCAGACGCACTAAAACATCTGGTAACGCACTTACAACCTGGCGGCATCGTGGCTTTCCAAGAGGTAGAGTTTTCTCCTTATACTGCTGCTATTCATCCAGATACACCTCTGATGAACAGTTTAATTGAGTGGGGACGCACCGTTTTTCAACAATCAGGAGCCCACGTTGAGATGGGAATGGATCTCTATAAAACCTTCATTGATGCGGGGTTACCAGAACCTACATTGCATTTTGAAGCACCTATGGGGGGTCCAGAAGATTGGCATGGATATGGCTACCTTGAAAACAGTTTTCGGAGTATCCTACCGCTACTTGAGGCTTACGAAATTACAACCGCTGACGAATTAGATGTTGATACGCTTGCGAGTCGTATCCGGGAAGAAGTTGCTGCAGTGAAACGACCTGTTATGTTACCTCCACATATCACGGCACACGTCACACTCCCGAAATAATCGAATGCAATCATGACCCAGGCAAACATAACCGAATGCAATCATGACCAAGGCAGATGTGGAGCGGACACCCGATAATCATAGAGACGCGACCTATACCTTAGGACGTACCTCCCACGAAACGACCCGTCTCATAGAACAGTCAAGAATCTATGGAGCATCAACGCGGCTTCTTTGTGAACGCGCTGGTATTTCAGAAGGGATGCGCGTTTTGGAAGTCGGCAGTGGTGCTGGGGATGTCGCATTTATGCTGGCGAAACGTGTCGGTACATCAGGACAGGTTGTTGGCGTAGATATCAATTCTAACATTCTTGAAACTGCGCGTCAAAGAGCAGCAGATGCGGGTATAAAAAACATCCAATTTATCGCAGCGGATGCCCGGGAACTGACTTTTCCCAACAAATTTGATGCGCTTGTTGGACGGTTCGTTTTAATGTATATGGCGGATCCGCAAGAGGCTTTCGGTAAACTTATCTCACACCTAAAACCGGATGGTATTGTTGCGTTTCAAGAACCGGAGTACACCCTTTATCCCGCGGTATTCCATCCGGATACGCCCCTCATAAATCAACTTATCCAATGGATTTTAGAAGTCTTTGAACATTCTGGTGCCTATCTTGACATGGGGATAGGGTTGTACCGTACTTTTATCCAAGCGGGTCTACCGGCACCGGAGATACATCTCCATTCCCCTATCGGTGCAGCAGAAGATTGGGCAGGATACAGATACATGGAGACGATTTTTGAAAGCCTTCTACCTCTTATAGAAGCATACGGAATCGCTACAGCAGAACAGGTTGCCGTTGAAACATTAGCAGTTAGAATCCGTCAGGAGGTCCTTACATCAAAACGTCCCTTCTTTTTACCGCTCCATGTAACAGCACATGCGCGCCTTCAATAGCATAAGTTATTAGTAACGTGAGTTTGATAATTAAATGCAGTATTCGTTGTAGGTCGGGTTGAGGCACGCCAATAAAATATTAACTGGCGACATGTATTGTTTTATAATGGGTCAAGATGTTGGGTTTCGTGCCTCAACCCAACCTACGTAAGTTATTTGTTCTGATTTATCAAACTCACGTTATTAGTATTCAGGTGTTCAGGCTACTGAAAGCAGCACAATCAAGGATGAATATTGTTGTTGGTTTAACGCTTTGTCTGCTTCAACCGACCCCATGTTGTTGCCAACTTTCCACGTGCTTCTACAGCAAGATGTTCAATCATGCCGAATTCCATGATAGATTTTACCTCTTCCTGCGTTAGACCACGTTTCCACACATTCAGTTCATCCATCAACCCAGCAAAAGGCCGGTTATTGTCAATATTATAGCCTACACGCGCGCCTTGTCCCCAGTCTCCAGCGATAGGTGTGCCTATTCTTGCTTTCTCTTTACCGACCTGTTCACCGTCAATATAGAGAACTGCTTCACCTTCTTCACGGCTAAATGTTCCAGCATAATGCACCCATTCGTTTGCTCTGTTTTTACCATTTTTGATATCAAATATCGTATTCCCTCCAGAGCTACGATTCAGCCAACGGTAATTACCGTCACCACGTGCCTCAGGATGAACCAACCACGTATTGTCCTGTGCACGAGCATTAAAAATTGCCATATCCGTTATTGCATTAACATTAATCCAAGCAACGACACTCATTCCTTCAGTCGGAATATCGTCAGGATTAATGTTTGGACCGTCTAAATCAAGAAAGCCCCCTGATGTAAACTCAGCTGCTTTACCAAATTTTCCATCGTTAGACTGTGTGACTTTTCCATTGATTTCACCATCGTAACCCCGTCCAGATTTCTCAATAACACTGTTACCGTTAAACTCTTCAAAATCGAAATAAAGCACTAAATCTGGATCCAATACATCTGCATACAGTCCATTTAATTGTGCTAACAAAAGCACAGATAAGAAAACAAAAAAAGTCCGTTTCATTTTTACTCCTTTATGTATTTTGAATTTCATCTAATTCTGTTTTTTACTTTAGAAGTTTAACATTTTTGCTCCGCTTATGCCAATGAAAAGTATTTTTTACTTGATTTTTTGCCCATATTACGCTAAATTATTTTAATTCCTTTCGGAGAGAAATCGCATGATCTCACCCATTGACTGGGCAATAATAATCGGTTATATCCTTTTCGCACTTGGACTCGGTATCTATTTTTCCAAACGTGCTGGAAAAGATATGAACGAGTTTTTTATATCAGGACGAAATCTACCATGGTGGTTAGCTGGAACGTCTATGGTAGCAACTACCTTCGCCGCCGACACACCTCTCGCAGTGACAGGTCTTGTCGTTGAAGATGGGATTGCCGGTAACTGGCTATGGTGGAACGCAGTTCTCAGCGGCATGTTGGCAACCTTCCTGTTTGCCCGACTCTGGAGACGGTCAGAAATCATCACAGATGTCGAATTTACCGAACTCAGATACTCAGGACCATCCGCAAGTTTCCTCCGCGGGTTCCGCGCACTCTATATCGGACTACCGATAAATTGCATTACGATGGGATGGGTTATCCTCGCAATGCAGAAAATCGTCGTGCTTACACTGAATTTACCTGATACTACATTTACAAAAGTCTATGTAGTCTTGGTATGTCTCCTAATCGCAGGAATCTACTGTGCGTTATCAGGTTTCTGGGGTGTTGTGATGACAGACATTGTCCAATTCGGTATGGCGATGGTAGGTTCAATTGCACTTGCAATTATTGCTGTCAACAAAATCGGTGGAGTCGGTGTCATAAAAGAAAAACTTGTTAGCATATATGGAGCAGAAAACCAGATACTAAACTTCACACCCGATTTTAGTGCTGGTAAAATGGCTATCATAACGTTCGGCGTGTATCTCGGCATGCAATGGTGGGCATCAAACGGCGTAGATGGCAGCGGTTACATCGCACAACGTATGTTCGCAGCAAAGAATGAGAGACATACGCTTCTGGCAACGTTATGGTTCAATATCGCACATTATACACTCCGTCCCTGGCCCTGGATACTCGTTGCATTAGTCGCAATGGTTGTCTACCCAAACTTAGAAGACCCAGAAGCAGGTTATCCAATGTTAATGTTGGATTATCTACCTGTCGGTCTTCTCGGATTGATGTTAACAGCCTTCTTAGCAGCCTTCATGTCAACAATTGACACACACCTGAATTGGGGGGCATCCTATCTCGTTAACGACCTCTATAAACGGTTTTTTAAACCTGAAGCAGATCCGCAACACTACGTCGCAATTTCCAGATTAGCTGTCATGCTCATTATGCTCGTAGCAGGTGTAACCAGTTTGTTTATGGACTCTA
Organism: Candidatus Poribacteria bacterium; assembly: GCA_022824835.1. Lineage (GTDB taxonomy): Bacteria > Poribacteria > WGA-4E > WGA-4E > WGA-3G > MSPOR6. Next base: position 23,396 of record JAJDZB010000024.1, read on the forward strand.
TCGCAGGAGCATGGAAATTTTTGATCGCACTGAATGCAGGGATCGGACTCGTCCAGATTCTACGATGGTATTGGTGGCGCATAAACGCATGGTCAGAAATCTCAGCTATGTTAGCAGCCTTAGTCGCCTCTATTGTTGTGTTCCTGTTACCACAAACCAAAGGTGAATTCGCACTACAGATGTTGATTATCGTACCATTCTCAACAGTGGTATGGGTGGTTGTTACATTTATCACTGCACCTGTTTCTACAGAAACTCTCACCAAATTTTATAGTAAGGTTAAACCCAGTAAAATAGGATGGATGTTAATTGCAGCAGAAATTAAAGAGGAATCAGACGATACTAACAGACAACAGACTTATATAGAAACCGGAACACCAGCATTGGTCAATTGGATAGTCGGCGTTATCTTCATATATTCTTTCCTATTCAGTATTGGTAAACTACTATTAGGTTTTACCACTACAGGATTAAGCTTTCTATTATTGGCAATTATATCAGGTTTTATCATGTATAAGAATCTACCACGTGAAAAGAGAGAACAGAATTGAAAAGTATAGCCATTATACCAGCACGATATGCCTCAACTCGGTTTGAGGGGAAACCTTTAGCAGATATTTTGGGAAAACCGATGGTGCAGCATGTATATGAACGTGCATCTCAGTCAAGACTACTCAACCAAGTTATTGTTGCTACAGATGACCATCGGATTTATGATGCTGTGAAAAGTTTCGGTGGAAACGTAGAAATGACTCCGGATTGTCCAACAGGAACCGACCGTGTAACTATAGTTGCCAAGAAAATAGAATGTGATGTCGTACTCAACATCCAAGGCGATGAACCACTCCTTGAACCTGAACAAATTGATCTCATGCTGCAACCCTTTATTGACAGACCTGATATAGAAGTAACAACTTTGAAAGAGCGGATAGATACGGTTGAAGATTACCTTGATAGGAACATCGTAAAAGTTGTTACTAATCTTCAAGGCGATGCGTTATACTTTTCAAGAGGGTCAATACCGAGTTTACCCGCAAACAGAGAACTGATCATTAGCGAAAACACTTCAGTATTTAAACACATTGGATTATACGCGTTCCGAAAAGAACAATTACTCGCTTTCACAATGTGGGAACGTACACCTTATGAAATTTCCGAGAATTTAGAACAGTTGCGTCTGTTGGAAAATGGTGTGCCAATTCATGTGGTCGAAACCCATACACCGCTTATCGGCGTTGATGTACCCGCAGATTTAGAAAAAGTAAAAGCGATTTTAGCAAAGGGAGGCCCTCATCTTTGAAGGGAATAAAATGACAAAATACATATTCGTTACAGGCGGTGTTATATCGGGAATAGGAAAAGGTATAACAACTGCATCGTTAGGGAGGCTCCTCATCAACCGTGGCTTCAAAGTAAATGTCGTCAAAATTGACCCGTATTTGAATGTTGACGCAGGTGTAATGAACCCGTTCCAACACGGGGAAGTATTTGTAACACACGATGGTGCTGAAACTGATCTGGACGTAGGGAACTATGAACGTTTCCTAGGTGTTGACCTAAATCGGCAATCAAACTTTACAACTGGGTCCGTCTATCTTGAAGTGATAGAAAAAGAGCGTCGCGGTGATTATCTCGGACAGACGGTTCAATTGATTCCACATATTACCGATGAAATCAAACGCCGTATCTATCAGATCGGAAAAGACAACGCTGTTGACATCGTCATCACGGAGATTGGCGGCACAATCGGCGACTTTGAAATGCTACCGTTTGTTGAAGCTATCAGGCAAATGGCTGTTGAAGTTGGTAGAGAAAACACGTTATTCCTCCACGTTTCACTCATCTACACACTGCCAAATGGTGAAAGCAAGAGTAAACCGACTCAACACAGTATCCGCAAACTGCAGGAATTGGGTGTGCATCCCGATCTTCTGCTATGCAGAACAAGTCAACACATTGATAATAGTGTTCGCAGGAAAATTGCGCTCCTGTGTGGTATCAGCGAAGATTTTATTTTAGAAGGATTAGACACAAAATGCGTTGATGAAATTCCACTCAACTTTGAAGAGCAGGGTATGGGGCACCTCGTCTCAAAAAAGTTAAGGCTTGAAAGACGCGCGACCCTGGACGCTGAATGGATCGCAATGGTGGATAAACTGAAAAACCCACAACACAAGATCAATATCGCTATCGTAGGAAAATACACGACAGGGTGTGATGCCTATATTAGTGTGCAAGAAGCGATAAAACACGGTGGAATTGCGAATAACGCTGAAGTCCATATAGAATGGATTGAAGCTGAGGATGTAACTGAACAGACAGATTTAGATGCACTGTTCCAAAACATTGATGGTATCTTAGTACCCGGTGGGTTCGGTGACCGTGGCATTGAAGGGATGATTAAGGCGGTTAAATATGCTCGTGAAAACAGTATCCCTTACTTCGGTTTGTGTCTCGGTATGCAGTGTCTTGTCATAGAATTTGCACGAAATGTCGCAAACCTAAAGAATGCCAACAGCACCGAAGTAGACGAACAGACACCTTATCCTGTCATAGATCTGATGTTAGAACAACGCGGTATTGCTGACAAAGGCGCGACAATGCGACTCGGACATTACCCCTGTGTACTCAAAGAAGACACTAAAAGTTATAATGCATATCAGCAACCGATCATCTTAGAACGACACCGACACCGTTATGAAGTGAACAACGATTACCGCTCACAATTAGCAGATGCTGGACTAACACTCAGTGGCGTTTCACCTGATGGGAGTCTGGTCGAAATCGCTGAGGTTGCGGGTCATCCATGGATGTTAGGTTCACAATTCCATCCGGAATTTCAATCTAAACCGCTCACACCTCATCCGCTGTTCAGGGATTTTATCGCAGCGGTATTGATCCATCAACAACAGGGCAACACCAGGTCAAGAACAGTGACTTGAACAGAGGATAATCTATGAAGAACACCGCTATAGTCCGATCCGGTGCATGGTACGGGGATAACGAACTCACCCTCAGTTTTCCAGCCGATTGGCATATAGAGATGCTGACCCCTAAGGATGCCCCCGCACTCACCAACGTACAGATCGAAAAAGCCTTTGCTGAAACAATCGGCACACAACGTATCTCTGAATTAGCCAAAGACAAGAAGAGTGCGACTATCATCGTAGATGATATGAGTCGTCCTACCCCTGCATATCAGGTTATTCCGTTTCTACTCCGTGAACTTAACACAGCGGGTGTACCTAAGTCGGAAATCCGATTTGTTGTCGGCGTTGGTGGACACCGGCCAATTTCCGATGAAGAGATGGTGAAGAAACTTGGTGCAGATATTGTAGCAGAATATGAGGTGACAAATCATGACTTCCTAAGCAGGGATTTACGCGCATTGGGAAACCTTGAAAACGGCACGCCGCTCTATATCAATCGCACTGTAGCGGATGCAGATTTCAAAATGTGTCTCGGTGGACTCTATCCACACAGTTCAGTCGGTTTTAGTGGTGGGGCAAAACTCATTGTTCCTGGCACCGCGGGATTTTCAACGATGTATTATTTTCATAAATTTCCTCCCGGACGCGGTCCCGCTGTAATTGAAGGTGAAGGCGACGAACCTGATAGACGGGATACGATTGAAATGGCAGCTGCTGTCCTCGGACTTGATGCTATCGCCAATGTCGTCCTCAATAGTCGCCGAGAAATATGTGGTCTCTTCGTGGGAGATTTCGTTAAGGCACATCGTAAAGGTTCACATTTTGCCTTGGATACTTACAGAACCAAAATACCCGAAACAACTCGCACCGGAAGCGACCTTGTTGTTATAAACTGTTATCCACTTGATGCGGACGCCATTCAACTTGATAAAGCACTGGCTGCCTTCTCCTATTTTGAGAACGCATACACCATTGCCCTCTATCCAGCAACCGATGGATCATGTTTTCACGGACTGTTCGACCGCCTCGATTATCCGAAATATGTACGGCAGAAAATAGAAAGGTTACCTACACAACCGACCCCTGAACCAAAACTGGGTAGACAATCACAACTTCATGTTTGGTCTGAACATTTTGATAGAGATGACTTCTACAAAGAGTACCCGTCGTCCCTCCTCTTCCGAGATTTAGAGCAGTTGATACGATTAATGACAAATAAACTTCCATCTAACGCGAAAGTCGCTATCCTTCCTGCAGCGGGTATTCAAGTATTACAATAATGGTATTACAACGTATAAACACCCTCCTCAGCAAAATAGAAACAGCTCTGTTGTGCCTCATCATTGCCCTCATGATCGGACTCGCGTTGCTTGAAATCGTTTTACGTTACGGTTTTGGTATAAGCCTGCTCTGGAAAACCGTGATGCTCCAAAACCTCACGCTCTGGTTATGTTTTCTGGGTGCTGCACTTGCAACTGCAGAAAAACGACATATCAGCATAGATGTACTCAGCCGCATCTTACCCGAAAAGATTACGCACTATAGCCGTTATCTCATTGACGTGTTAAGCATTACTGTCGTCAGTATATTAGTCTACTACGGGTTTGTATTTCTGATAGATGAACAGAAGCTGCAGGCAACTCTCATCGGAACAGTGCCTTTATGGTGGGCAAAGACAATCATACCCCTCGGATTTGTTTTGATTGATATTCACCTACTGCTGCAGTTCGGAATCCGTTTGGCAGGTGGTGATATTAGAGGAGACGTTGACTAATGGGAATACTCATCAGTATTGGATTATTGGCGTTCGCACTTTTAGGAGGCGCACTCTTTGTCCTACTCGGAGGGGCAACCCTTATCGGATATGCAGCTGCCGGTGAAGCACTTGCCACAATCCTTATTGATATCAACAGACTCACAAAACACTCTACAATTATTATTATCCCGCTCTTTACGCTTACTGGCTATATAATCGCAGAGGGAAAAGCACCGCAAAGGTTAGTCGCCTTCGCCAGAGCAAGCGTCGGGTGGTTACCGGGTGGTATTGCTATCGTTGTCCTCGTTACATGTGCATTTTTTACCACTTTCACAGGTGCATCCGGCGTAACAATCATTGCTCTCGGCGGTTTGGTCTATCCTATCCTGCGTCAGACTTATAATGAGAAATTTTCGCTCGGCTTGATCACCGCATCAGGGAGCATCGGTCTACTGTTCCCTCCCAGTATTCCACTCATCCTATATGCCATCATCGCGGAGGTGCCAATTGATGCGATGTTCTTTGCTGGCATTATTCCCGGAATGCTTATCCTTGTCATCCTCAGTTCATATTGCAGCGGATGGAGTCTCATCAAACATACTGAAACGACCCCGTTTAACTGGAGGGAATTTTTCCGAACACTTTGGGACGCAAAATGGGAACTGCTCCTGCCATTACTTGTATTAGGCGGGATCTTGACAGGTATCGTATCACTTGTTGAAGTCGCAGCATTGACCGTCATTTATGTCTGTATTATAGAGATGTGTATTCACAGATCCATTTCAGTCAAAGCATTGCCAGGTGTTGTTAAAGAGAGTATGGTACTTGTCGGTGCGATTCTTATCATCCTTGCGATGGCATTAGCCTTAACAAACTATCTGATAACACTCGGTGTGCCCGATATGGCACTTGAGTGGATAAATTCCATCACGGACAATAAGATCATAATACTCATAGGACTCAATGTATTCCTGTTAATTGTTGGTTGTATGATGGACATCTTTTCAGCCATCGTCATTATTGTCCCACTGCTTCTTCCTATGGCGGATGAGTTGGGGATTGATAAGGTGCACCTCGGTGTCATCGTCTTAACGAATCTTGAAATAGGGTATCTCACACCCCCCATCGGCATGAATCTATTCATCTCAAGCATGAAGTTCAAGAAATCGGTCGTTTTGCTCTATAGATCCGTCCTACTGTTCATCGGTCTACTCCTAATAGCCTTAATTCTTGTAACCTATATTCCTGATTTAAGTCTTTGGTTACCGAAGGTACTTGGCAAAGTCTCCGAACCTTTATTCTGAAGCGCCTGAAAAGGTGATAAAAGATGCGTATCCAAATCATTGCTGATGTAGGCACCGGTATCACATTACCTATCAACTATAACCATCTCCTTGTCGGTGTAATTTACCGTTTTCTATCAGAATCTAATCCCGAATTCGCTGATTTTCTCCACGAAGAGGGTTATCATGTTGACGAAAAACGTTTCAAACTTTTCACCTTCTCTCAATTGATGGCTGAGCGTCGGCACATTACGGGTGAACAGATTCATTTTCGTTCTACTTTAACGTGGTCCGTATCCTCTCCTGTAGAACAGTTTCTATCCCATTTTGCGGACACCCTCCTCACTGAAGGCAGCCTATCCATTGGGGATTGTCCCCTAAAGGTAAGAGACGTGACGATTCCGCGTGCTCCCCGTTTTCGGTCAGAGATGTATTTTCGTTGTTTATCTCCTGTTGTCATGTCCGCCGTGCGTGTAGACGGTGGTAAACGTCGCATGCACTACTGCCTACCTGATGACCCTCATCTTTCCGATCTCATCCGTCGGAACCTCCTCCACAAACATCAAGCCATACATGGACGTATTCCACAAGACGACATCCTCACCTTTCAATATGATCAGGCGTATATTCGTAGAAAAGCGGGACGCGTTACACGATTGGTAGACTTCAAAGGTATCAAGATTCGTGGCGTCTTATGTCCCTTCCGTGTGACAGGCAGCGTCCCATTGATCCAAACCGGCTATGAATGCGGATTTGGTGATAAGAATAGCGCAGGATTTGGCATGGTGGGGGTGTAAGGGGGAAGATTGGAAGGGGGGAAGAGTGGAAGGGTGGAAATGGCATACGCGATTTTCGGGTGTGTAAAGTTTTAGTTACTTGTCTGAACCAGGATTTGCAGGATTTCCAGATTTGACCAGGATAAGACTCCCTCGATTAGATGAACTACAAAATAATAGATGTCTCGTCTCCAGAAACAAGATCTATATGTTACTGACAAAATTTTACATACCCGTGACTTTTGGCAAAATTTAGCTTGAATTCTGTTCGTTGTTTTGTGTTATACTTGCTTTTACATACTTAGAAGGGAGGTTTTAATATGCCGATTTACGAAAAACTGATGGGCAACCCGTTTGTTGATGCAGGTGTTTGTGGCATCTGTGAATGGTTGGGACGTACCGTGCAACCCGAAGAGATTACTAAAGACGATCTTGTGAGGGTTGTTGATGAAATTGTCCCTATAATGAAACCATTTGACAAAAAAAGACCCGAAGCACACGGTTGGAAGAATTGGATTTCAATTTTCACAAACAATCACAAATTAAGCAACCCTTCTATAAAAAAAGATCAAAGAGTTCCGCAGTTTAAGTCTCTATTGTTTAAATATATTGATGAAGTTGAAAAACTCGGTCAAGCCGGTGATTGTATGGGATGCGGCAGACGTGATGCTAACACATGGCTTACGCGGACAGGTGTACCACTAACAGGTTCGGGTAATTGCAACTACTTTCCAATTTTTTCCGAAGGGGCTGGTTACTGTTCCGCTTGTGCTTATGCTATTCAAATGTCCCCACTCGTTTTTATGGCAACTGCGGGGAAGTTTCTCACGCTTCACTCTAATTCATGGAAAGCACTGAAAAGTTGGGCTCGGGTATGTGTTGAAGATGTTCGCGGACAACAACTAAAACAAGAAATCACAGGATGCTATACCCCTGGTTACGCAAATCCACGCAATGGGATTTTCTACATGACTCGTGAAATGTTGAAATATGGGGAAATGCGTCCAGATGAAAATATTTCCATGCAAGTCTACTGCTGGACAAATTATATTCAAGGTCCTGAACTCGAAGTGTTCTACATGCCAGCACCAATATTCAAATTCTTACGTATTGTATATATGGGAAAGTTTAATAAGGCATGGCAGGAAATTGTCAGATGTGGTTACTTAGTCAACTGGGATAAAGTAGAATCCGAAGATGACTACAAAAACCGCACAAACCGTGTGTATGAAAATCTATTGCAAGGCATCTCAATTCTTGGATTCTTTATAAACAGACAGCACAGAAAACCGCGCGGGAATTGGGAATTGTTATCTCTCTATTTTAAGGAGGTTAGATCTATGGAACAAGCACGACTTGAGAAAATAAAACAGGTCGGTGATCTCATTGCAGATTGCATTCAAGAATCAGGGAGTAATAAACGACTCACTCGCTTAGAAGGTGCCAAGAGTTATGAAACATGCCGAACTGTATTGCTATACATTATCCGAGAGAGAATAAAACAAGGAAAACAAAATCCTCTTTTTTCCTTGGATGCTTATGTGGAATATCTCTTTCCAGAAAGTGAGGATTTTGCCGCAACACCGTGGAAAGAGACTCGCGACTTACTGCTTTTTCGGGTTTACGAACGACTTCACAACTGGTTACAAGATTAAGGTTTTGTTAATTTTGATGAAGATGATACTTCAGGTTTAGATAGTGAATCTGATACAGAATAGTGTTCTGTCAACTTCTAAATGAAGGTATAGTTTTCTTCTGTAGGTCGGGTAGAGCGAAGCGAAACCCGACAAATGGCAAAAGCGCACGTGGCGTTGATTTGGACACGTATTGTTTTCGTCTATCATGTCGGGTTTCGCTTCGCTCTACCCGACCTACAATATAGCATTAGACAAAGGAGGCCTCATCATGTCTAAACACCTTATTGGACTAACTTTAATTGATGCCCCTCATTCCGCGTTAAACAACGCTGGTGAAGACACATCTGAAAGAACGGAAAACATCGTTAGAGTAAAAGCGTTGAGAAGAGGACGAAACATGTATCCCTATGTCTCAGGACAAGCGTGGCGTAATTGGTGGCGTACCACACTTGAACACGAATTTGATGAGTGGCAGAATTCACCCATAGAACGTGAGAAAAAAATTGCATTTACCGCTGCGGACCCTGTGACTTACGATGATGACGATGTTTTTGGTTATATGCGCGCACAAAGCGAAATGCAAGGGAAGAAAAAGGTTAACTTGACAGTAACGCGCTTGTCGCCGCTCAAAAACTCACCGCTTATCTCTATTGCACCGCAAACCCCTACAAACGATTTCGGCGTGATGGCTCGTCAAGAAGGCGACCCAGTGCCTTATGAACATCAGTTTTATTCCTGTGTTCTCCAAGGAATTTTCTCCCTTGACCTTGCTGCTGTGGGGGCGTTTTCTCACGTCAAGAGAACGGGTTATTTGAACATAGCAGAGAGTTATATTCCAAAGATTCAAGATGCGGGCGGAACGCAATCAGGTGAAAAATCACCTTGGGTATTACCACAAGAAATTCGCCTACGCCGATGCCGTCAGACTCTTGAAGCATTGCCTATACTCAGTGGTGGGGCAAAATTAACATCACATCTTACCGATGTTACGCCTAAACTGATTATTCTCACAGTTCTTGATGGTGGAAACCACCCTTTTATGAATTTGATGGTAGAACGCAATGAAGTCGGGGAGTTATCTATTAGTGCACTGCTCCAAGTTATTGACGACTACGCGGACCGATTCTGTGATGCAATCTATATAGGCAGACGCATCGGGTTTATGGACGAGTTAGAGGAAGAACTATTGAGTTTGGCAAACGAGACAGCCCTCCCATGTGAAATCGTATATGATTCGCCAAACCAGATTATATCCATGTTATCGCAAAAGTTAGAGACACACATCGGAGATGCCTCATGAAAGTGATTCGGGTTCACATTACAGGTTGGGTGTCATCGTTTCGGAATCCGTTATTTATTAGCGGTTTCCAACCGACATTGCCCTTGCCACCACTGTCGGCACTTTACGGACTTTTGACTGCTGCAAAAGGTGATTGGGTTACGCCGCACGATGCCACGATTGGGTTTGTCTTCAAGAGTAAAGGCAAAGCTGTTGACTTAGAAACCGTCTATGAATTTGGAGGCAAGTTAGATGCAAAATCTAATGTCAATAGACGCGAATTTCTTGTGCAACCAGAACTCTATCTTTATACGCCAGATGTGTGGTTAAAGGGAGCATTAGAACGTCCACATTACCCTTTACTGCTGGGCCGTTCTTCTGATCTTGCCACCGTGAAATCTATAGATGAAGTTGAGTTAGAACATAAAACAGAAACGACCTATCAGAACACGATACTCCCGTTTCCCGATCCTCAACTTCACGGACAGATTCAAGCGCTCCCTACCCACTTCACAGCAGATATTCCGCGTCGGCAGTGTGGTACGCGGGCTTTTTGTCTCATTACAGAAAAAATAAAATATAGCGGAGACGTATTGCACGATGCAGATATGGATTGGGGTGTCTATTTACACAAACGCATCCCTGGAGAGTTTAGCATTCCAAACGTGAGCGGAGAATAGATGCAACTTTTTGACTCCTAAATCCGATACATCGTAGGTCGGGTAGAGCGAAGTGCCATTAAAATATTAACTGGCGACACGACACCTAATAACACGTCTAATCCACAGGAGTTGCGATGGTATACTAAACTTTTAACACTTCCCGTCAAATCCCCATGCTTTAGCTTGTAGAATGTAGACGGAAACCTTTGATTTTACAGGTGAGATAAACTTGACTTTTGCATGAAAATATAGTATAATTATTAGACTGATTCAGTGGGGAATGTCGTTAGCATTTCCCACACCTCTAACGAAGGGAATCAGAAACTTTTCAGGCATCAGTGAACCATGCGAAAGACATATAAATATAAGATACAAAATCAATCTAATACGATAAAACTTGGCAATATGATTGATGATATGTGGCATATTCATGTGCATTTCATGAAGTTACATCGTCGTTACTACAGACGCTATAAGAAGAATATATCAATTGGTAAGATGTGTTCCCATCTCAAGAAGTTGAAATATACCACAAAACCGCATTGGAAGTTGTTACCGAGTCAAGTTGAACAAGATGTTGTATTGCGTATAGGAAAGGCATACGATGCTTTTTTCAGAAACATCAAAGAACGTAAAAAAGGCAAAACGATTCGTAAAGTGGGTAGACCTCATATTAAGCCTCAGCATAAATATAACTCAATGACGTTCACACAAGCAGGATATAAACTTGAAAATAATCGTATCAAGATCAATTGTATTAATACGTGGTTTTCATTTCACAAACACCGTGAGATGAAAGGAACAATCAAAACAGTAACTATAAAGCGTGATTATTGCGGTGATTATTGGATATGTTTCAGTTGCGAAAATGTTGACGATTCAGAACCCAAAGCCAAGTCGGGTAAGAGCGCAGGTTTTGACTTTGGATTGAAAACATTTCTAACAGCATCTGATGGTAAGAAGATTGAAAGTCCTCAGTTTCTGAAACACTCACTCAATAAGTTGCGGTCTCTAAATAAGGCACTCAGCAGAAAAATAAAGGGTTCGGGTAATTGGTATCGTGCTTTACGTGCATTGGCAAGGCAATATAGAAAAATATCTAACCAACGCCTTGACTGGCAATGGAAATTGGCAACACAACTCTGTACAAAATACGATATATTATGCTTCGAAAACCTTAACATTGACGGCATGAAACGCCTTTGGGGGAGAAAAGTATCAGACTTATCATTTTCTCAGTTTATTCAGATAATTCAGCAAAAATGTATCAAGCATGCTAAAAACTTCAAACAGATAGGTAAATGGACTGCCACTACTAAACCTTGCAGTGATTGTGGCAAGCATAATAAAAATCTTTCTCTTTCAGATAGACAGTGGAGATGTCCAAGTTGTGGTGTAAAT
>JAJDZB010000075.1:0-43032 GCA_022824835.1 Candidatus Poribacteria bacterium
TCGCGGTAGGGCATACCGAGACAAAAAACGACTGTGGAGTTCCTGTAAGACCTCGCAAAAGTTCAGGACAAGAGGCAACGAACGATGAAACAGTAAAAGGTGTTTGGAAGCAAGAAATGCTTCCAGTATAAAACCTAAGAAGCCCAAGTCTTTAGACTTGGGAGTATGTCAGTGAATATTCTCAACGCATAGAGCAACAAACAAGTTTAAGCATCTATAATTGCATCCCTGGTAGGTGCGGTTTCCTAACCGCACTGATATTCTCAGATCCGGTGTGGTTAGGAAATCGCACCTACCGGGGTGTTCACATATTTTTAGATTTGCTATATCAGCAAAAGATATCCTTTGTGTTCTAAACATAGATTATGAAAATCCTTTCACGATACTGTCTTAAAGAATTCATTCCACCATTCTTAATATCACTTATCTGTTTCACCTGTATCATACTTTTTGATGAACTTTTTCGTCTCATTAAACTTTTTGTCAAGAAGGGTGTAGGTCCAATATATCTCATCGAATCCCTCTTGTACATTGCACCAGCCACGGTAGTTTTATCTATTCCGATGGCAGCATTAGTGGCTATTCTATTGGCGTTAGGACGGCTGGCAACAGATTCTGAGATTATGGCGATGCGTGCAAACGGTATCGGTCTACACCAACTCATGGTCCCTCTACTGGCAATGACTGTTCTCTTAAGTGTCATCGATCTCGCAGTAATTGAATATGTGCTACCGCAAGCCACTCAGGCTTCAGTAAAACTCAAACGAGATATTCAAAAACATAATCCTGCACTGATTTTAGAGGAGGGGACAATCATGAAGGAACTTCAAACGAAAGGTAAACTCTGGATGTATGAGTCAACTGACCCAGAAACAGAACAACTGCAAAATGTCAGAATATGGGATGAAATCTATCAAGGACAACCACGTTTGACAATAGCGAGAACTGCAATGCTCAAGTATGAAGGAAACGAGGCAAAGTTGACACTATACGATGGACATACTTATGAACCGATAATTGATAAAACAGAGGGTTATAGAATAACGCAATTTCAGGAACAGCAGATCGCGCTTGACTTTACCAAAGACCTTCAGCGACGCGATTATACATCACAACATCCACAGACAATGCGAATTGGACAACTCAATACATATATTGGAGACTTAGCTGCCTCCATTAAACCGGATAAACCTTCTACTTATACAATTAGTAGATTGCGTTATGCAAGAGTTGAATACCACAAGAAATTCGCTTTGCCATTTGCTTGTTTAGCATTCGGTCTTATAGGAATTCCGCTGGGAATTATGGTAAAGAAAAATGGGAAAATGATAGGCTTTGGCATCGGTTTAAGTTTGATACTCCTATACTATCTATTGCTGCAAATTGGGCAAAGCACAGGAACAAACGGACATTTACACCCAGCATTCGCAATGTGGTTACCAAATCTGGTTATTGGCACTATAGGAGTCATACTTATTGCCACTATATTTTACGAAAACAAGGTAAGGTCATTTATGAACAGAGAAAGAAAAATGCCTATTGTAGTAGATAACAGAGCGGTAACTTGATGGAAAACTCACGAATACGTTTGAACATCCTTGACCGTTATCTGATTAGAGAATACCTAAAAGCGTTCTTTGTCGGCTTCTTCTTCTTTAGCGCACTCGTCGTGATTGTCCGTCTTTTAGATAAAGACATCAAGTATTTTGATGAAGATACCACCTACCTTTATGCGCTAAAAATCGTCCTGTTACAGGCTCCAAGACGGATCATGGAGATAGTCCCAGTATCCGGATTTGTTGCGATATTTTTCGTCCTTGGTCGTATGGTCAGGAACAATGAATTTGTTGCAATGAAAGCAGGTGGTATTAGTGTATATCGTGTTTTAATTCCAGTTATACTTGTAACGCTAATTCTCTGTGTGCTCTTCTCAATCTTTTATAATAGGGTTGCCTCCCCAGCCTATCATCAAGCAAACCTAATGCAGAAAAAAACGGGTCCAAGTTTCCGAAGATACCTTCCATTCATAGGTAAAGGAAATCGCGTCTTCTATCTAAATAGTATCAAACTCAATGAAAAGAGTATTCATGGGATCACAATTTGGGAAACAAGCGACGACGGTCTAATTGAACGGAGTATCTATGCTAAGAAGGCAACATGGACAGATACACACTGGCTACTCACTGAGGGGAATATCCGTTACTTTGAAAATGAGATCGAGGTAGGTTTTGAAACATTCCAGGAGAAACTATTAGAACGATTCGAAGAACCGGAACGATTTATTGGAAGCGACAAAGACCCAAGAGCGATGACAATTAAGGAACTTAAAGAACAGATCGCATACAAAAAAGAAGCAGGACAAATATCACGGATAGAACAGGTTAAATTACACCATAAAATGGCTTATCCATTCGCAGCAGTTGTCGTTGTCATGTTAGGAGCACCGATCGCAATTCGGTTTGGTAAAGCCGGTTTTTTTGCTGGGTTGGTCATCGCATTTTTCCTTGTCTTTATCTATTGGGCACTCTCTTTTGCAACATTTGAAGGTTTGAGTGAAAACGGTAAACTTCATCCATTCTTGGCATGTTGGGGAGCCAATATACTATACGGAATTGTCGGTACTATTCTCATCTGGCGAACACCGAAATAGTCAATATACTCAGGTTCAACGCAATTCTAATATGTCCTCATCAAAAATAGGCAATCTCTTTTTTAGGGTACGTAGTTTTACACCCATCCCCTTCATCCTTGCATTGATCTACTTTGCCAAACCGACTCTCCTTACAACCACCATCGGTGTATTCATTACTTTGATCGGTGAGCTGTTACGTTTATGGACTGTCGGGTATGCTGGCGGTTCAACGCGCGCGACAACGTTAGGAGCAGCTCGTGATCTCGTGACAACAGGCCCATACAGCCACGTGCGAAATCCACTCTACCTTGGGAATCTCTTGATTAGCGTCAGTATCTGCATCATTGCAAATGTCTTATGGCTAACTCCGATTCTGATTATCGGCTACCTTGTACAGTATCTCCCGATTATCGCTGTAGAAGAAGCATACCTATTGGAATCCTGTGGTAGCGTCTACGAGACATATCACGCGCAAGTTCCACGGTTCTTCCCACAATTCAACGCATATCAAACACCATCAACCCACGACTTTTCTTTGACACGAGCATTTAAAAGTGAAAAACGCACATTAACTGCTATAGTAATAGTTATTGCAGTGCTGTATGTTAGACAGATTTTTTAGAAGAGACGTTCTGTATTTTGCCGTATCTAAACTGTTTTACATTGACATCTATATATTGTAAATGTTATATTATTAGAGTGAACTGTCCAAAAGTGTGTATGAACTTTACACATCTACATTCAAGACACAAATATAACTTCAGACAGAGGGAGATATTGCTGATGAAGAGATTTTTTTTCTCATATTTATTACCGTTTTTTATTCTTTCCCTGTTTTTGCTGCCAATCCATCTGTCAGTTGCCCGAACATTTAACAACGATTTTGAAACAGGCGATCTCACGGATTGGGAGAAAACAGGTACTGCATTTGACTTCCAACCCACATGGGGAGACAACCCAACAGCAAGGAACCGAGGACAACCCTCACAACACCAAGGGGATTGGTGGCTCGGACTATTTGAAAAATACCAAGGTCCCGATAAAGGCGCAGAACTTGGACAGAGTGCCGGTCAGACACAAGGGGATGCACCACTCGGAGAACTGACATCAATTGAGTTTAAGATTGTTGGTGCTACCATGAATTTCCTTATCGGTGGTGGAAACCATCCTTGGGGAAGTGCGACACCGTGTTGCGTTAATCTCGTTATCGATGAGAAAGTAGAATTTTCTGCTACAGGGAACGCTACAGAGACAATGAGTCGGAAAGAATGGGATGTTTCTGATTTGAAAGGCAGAACTGCACAGATAGTCGTCGTAGACAATAATGGTGGCGGATGGGGACATCCAAACTTTGATGACATTCATCAGGCAGATGCCAACGGAAATAATATTCCTTGGGATCGTGTGCTTGCTGTTGAAGCACAGGGAAAATTAGCCGTCAGTTGGGCACAGATGAAAAAGTACTATAGATAACGTGAGTTTGATAAATCAGAACAAATAACTTACGTAGGTTGGGTAGAGGCACGAAACCCAACATCTTGACCCATTATAGAGCAATACGTGTCGGGTTTCGTTCCTCTACCCGACCTACAACGCATATTGCATTTAATTATCAAACTCACGTTATAGATAAGTTCATTCAAAAAATTTAGTTAAAAGGAGTTTAGATTAATGAAAAGTAGGTTTAGTTATATCGTATTTGCCATCTCTTTATTCGCTATCATCTTTGCATTGGCAACTAACCCAACCTTCGCGCTTACCTTTAATTACGGTTTTGAGACAGGAGATTTGACCGACTGGGAAGCAGAAGGTGCAGCTTTTGAATTTCAACCAACATGGGGAGATAACCCTACTGCTCGGAACAGAGGACAAGCTTCAAACCATGAAGGTAATTGGTGGATAGGCGGTTTTGAAAGATATCAAGGACCAGAAAAAGGTGCCGCACTCGGACAAAACCCAGGAGATGTTCAAGGAGACGGCCCACAAGGTTCCATTACCTCAATTGAGTTCATGATTGTTGGGGACAAAATGAACTTTCTGATAGGCGGAGGTATTCATCCTTGGGATACTGATCCAAATCCGTGCTGCGTTAATCTTGTGATTGATGATGAAGTCGTTCGCACCGAAACAGGGAATAACAACGAAACGATGGAGAGAAAAGAGTGGGATGTTACCGATCTGAAAGGTCAAATCGCACAGATTGTCGTTCTGGATCGGCACGGTGGTGGATGGGGACACCTGAACTTTGACGACATCCATCAAGCCGATAGTGGCGGAAACATTCCTTGGGCGCAAGCAACCGCAGTTGAAGCACAGGGAAAATTAGCCGTCAGTTGGGCACAGATGAAAAAATTCTATAAATAGAATTCGACGGCACACGGCGTGTGCCTACTACTATTAAATAAGGAGGAATTTAGATGAATAAGATGTTACTTCCAATGCTTTCTCTTCTTCTCATATTCCTGTTGCTTATAGTTGTCAATGATCTTACAGCAAGAACATTTAACAACGATTTTGAAACAGGTGACCTAACGGATTGGGAAAAGACAGGGACAGCATTTGACTTTCAACCGACTTGGGGAGATAACCCAACAGCAAGAAACCGAGGACAACCCTCACAACACCAAGGTGACTGGTGGCTCGGTCTCGCTGAAAGATACCAAGGGCCCGATAAAGGTGCCGATTTAGGACAAAGTCCCGGTGATATGCAACTAAACGATGCTGGTGCTGTCGCACCAGATTATCCGCAAGGAACTCTTACATCAATAAAATTCACAATTGTAGGCGATACGATGAATTTCCTTATGGGGGGCGGAACTCGTCCATGGGGAACACCAGAACCGTGCTGTGTTAATCTTGTGATTGATGAAGAGGTAGTCCGATCCGCTACCGGCGATAACAATGAAAGCATGACACGAAAAGAGTGGGATGTTTCCGATTTAAAAGGCCAAATGGCACAAGTTGTCGTTATTGACCAAAGCAGTGGCGGATGGGGACATCCAAACTTTGATGATATCCATCAAGCCGATAGTGGTGGCAACATACCTTGGGCGCAAGTAACAGCCGTTGAAGCACAAGGAAAACTTGCTGTCAGCTGGGCACAGATGAAAAAGTTCTACAAATAATCACGTGGATATTTGGTTATGTTCTTTATAGTAGTAGGCATACGGCGTGTGCCTACTACTATAAAATATAATTATGGGAGGAATGTTAGATGAATAAGATGTTACTTTCAATGCTTTCTCTACTCCTCATATTCCTGTTGCTTATAGTTGTCAATGACCTTACCGCAAAAACATTTAACAACGATTTTGAAACAGGCGACCTGACGGATTGGGAGAAGACAGGGACAGCATTTGATTACCAACCGACTTGGGGAGATAACCCAACAGCAAGAAACCGAGGACAACCTTCACAACACCAAGGTGACTGGTGGCTCGGTCTCGCTGAAAGATACCAAGGTCCCGACAAAGGCGCGAAACTGGGACAGAAACCGGGTGATATGCAACAAAATGCTGCAGGAGGAGTTGCTCCTGATTTTCCACAAGGCACATTAACCTCAATAGAGTTCAAAATTGTCGGAGAAACGATGAATTTCCTAATGGGGGGTGGTAACCGTCCTTGGGATGTTAATCCCGAACCGTGTTGTGTTAATCTTGTGATGAATGATGATGTCGTTCGAACCGTTACCGGCGATAACAATGAGAGCATGACACGAAAAGAGTGGGATGTTTCTGATCTTAAAGGCAAAACCGTACAGCTTGTCGTTATTGATCAAAGCAGCGGCGGATGGGGACACCCAAACTTTGATGATATCCATCAAGCAAATGCCAGTGGAAAAAATATACCGTGGGATCAGATCATGGCTGTTGAAGCACAAGGAAAACTTGCTGTCAGCTGGGCACAGATGAAAAAGTATTACAGATAAAGAGTATAAACAGACATCTATCATCACAAGGTATCGTGCGATTGTGGTGATAGATGTTTTTTTAATCCCGCGTGTTCAAGCACCGTTCACGGAACTTGTTGAACGTCTCCAGTATACCTTGTTCCATTGTATACGCAGGTGTAAACCCAATTTCCTCAGCGATGGGTGTTGCGTCATAGTCCCATGAAATTCCGAACAGACCGGGTTCCAATTCAATCTGCGCTTCCGGTACGATAGACTTCAGATACGCAACACCTTCTCTGACAGGACGAATTCCGCCCTTGACATTGAAGACCCGTGTTTCCGTTGTTGGACATGTGCATGCCATAACAATTGAACGTGATACATCTTCTACATACTGCCAATCAACCGCATCATCACCGAAGGGACATACATGTGGTATTCCTAACGCAACATCTTCTATCATTTTTGTCGTGAACGAACTCATTCCTCGCGTCCTTCCAACCCCGTATACTGCTGTAAAACGAAGTCCTATTGAATCTACACCGTACGCATCAAAATAGTGCCTTGCGTATCTCTCATTAAGAGACTTACAGGCACCATAGATAAACTTAGGATAGTGGGGGGCATCGTTAAGAATCTGTTGATGATTATAATCTTCAGGTGAACCGAACACCGCAACACTACTTGCCCAAACCACACGCTTGAGGTTAAAGATACGTGCTGCTTCAAATACATTGATTGTGCCTTCACACACAACCTTCAATGCTTGCGGTGGATTCGCATTACAGGCGGGAACTTGCCAGGAAGCAAGGTGAATAATCCGATCAATATTATGTTCCTGAACTGTTCGTAAAAGGTGAGGTAAATCCGTTATATCTCCTTGAACAAATTCAAACCTATCAATCTGTTCTTCGGACAACACCATTCTGGGAATAGTCAGGTCGTAAGCGAAATCGTAAATGATAATCTTTTCACCGGCAGCTAATAGATCTCTGATGACGTATGAACCGATACATCCCATCCCACCGGTGATCAAATAACCCATGCTGAAAACTCCTTTTGGAATAACTGAGTAATCGTTAATCCGATGGTCTGTCTATATTCATCGGTTCATCAACATTCACAAGTATTTCATCACCCTCAATTTTGATAGGATAAACAGGTATACTCTCTTCACCGGGCCAAACACACTCCCCTGTTTTCACATCAAATTCCCACATGTGCATAGGACAAGTTATACATCCTTTGTCAAGGAATCCATACGTCAACACACCCCCGAGATGTGGACATATATTGTTCATTGCATAATACTCACCCTCAACGTTATAGATACCAATGAAAACACCTTCTACCTTGACACCGACACAGGTACCGGGTTGTATCTCGTCGGTCGTCGCGGCTTTTATAAACTGTGACATATATGTTGAAACTCCAAAGAAATAGAAATTTTACTATTAACGTGAGTTTGATAATAGGTATATGGACTTCATTTTGCCCAAAATATTACACACAGAGGCCCGGTAGGTGCGGTTTCCTAACCGCACCGAATACGAAAATCTGATTTATCAAACTCACGTGATTACGAATTCGTACGAAATAGATACAATGATAATATGTTAACGGGAAATAACTTTCCCTTCACCTCGCGGATCAGTACCGCCATCTTGGTAGGATCCATCGTTCCAAACACGTATAACGTGTCCTGGTCCACCGATGTTGCCATCTCTTGTTATATCATGACCGAGTTTTTCCAAACCTTCGATTACTTCTGCCCCCGCACGAGATTCAACCTGAATTGGTTCAGCACCATCGCAATGGAACCGTGGTGCATCTACAGCTGCTTGTGCAGTGCTTTGCAGATCCATCAGACTAACGCTAATATTAAGTTGATTGTTTGGAATTGTACGACCTCCAGGGATCCCGTAAGTGGCAAAAGGTTTACCGTTCACCGTGGCAAGGCACGGACCCATGTTATGTAATGGGCGTTTCATAGGAGCGATGGAATTCGCTAACCCTGGTCTTGGATCAAAACGACCTACTCCGTGTCCAAAGAGTAGACCCGTACCGGGGACTGTAACCATTGAACCGAATCCACCACCGTGTGTTTGTGTTAGGGATACCATATTTCCTTCAGCATCAGCAGTAGAGATATGACTTGTGCAGTACATCGGTTCATGGTAGACCACCTCACCCGGTTGTGGTTTCTCAAGTCCCGCCTGCAGTTTTTCACTTAATTCTTCAGTAAAATCGTCTGAAAGTTCACGCCTGATGTCTATGTCAACGAAATTTGGATCACCGAAACGACTCAACCTTTCATACCAACAGATTTTCATGGCTTCAGCGAAAAGATGGAATCTTTCAATCGTTGACATTGATGCCACTTCAAACTTCTCTACTAATCTGAGCATCTGTAACGTAGTTAATCCACCTGCCCCAAGCGGGGATGTGTATACCGAATAATCACGATACTGTATCCGATAAGGTTCTGTGATAATTGCCCGATAATTCTTCAGATCATCTACTGTGAGACAACCCCCTAATTTTTGAATGTGTGATGCTATTGTTTCGGCAATTTTCCCTTCATAGAATGCAGTATGTCCCCCTTCAGCTACAGCCTCAAGTGTTTTTGCCAGGTCAGGATTTGTAAGCACTTCACCTTTTTTAGGGGGTTTTCCATCTTTTAGAAATACGCGTGCTGTTTCAGGAAATTCCTTTTTCCACCGTTCAGCATTCCCTGCAATTCCGCCTCGGTTGGATGCATTGGGTGCATACCCGTATCGTGCTGAATTAATTGCAGGTTGTAGCACATTTGACAGAGGTAGTGTTCCGAATTTGTCTAATGTTAAACATAAACCAGCCACAACCCCTGGGACGCCTATAGATAATGGACCGTGGACGTTAACACGTCCTGGCACACGGTATCCAGCAGGAGTATCAGGAGCATCTTCAATTGTAAACATATCTGCTGAGGCTGCTCCCGGTGCTGCTGAGTTATAGTCAATTGCGACAACATCCTGGGTCTTCTTCAAATATACTAAAACACAACCACCATAACCAGCAATTCCGTTTTGTGAAGGTTCTACGACACCTTCTGTGAAGGCAGCAGCAACAGCTGCATCCACAGCATTTCCACCCGCCAGTAGCATATCAAAACCTGCTTTAGCAGTTCGTGGATGCGGTCCAACCACTGTGCCGTATCTTGTTTTATGGGATTTCAATTCGTATCCTTTCGCAGATTTCAGTTAAGTTAGCACTTCTACTCTTTGTTAGAATGAGAGGCATCCACCCCCCAGGAACATAATGCTGAGAGAAAAATATACCGAATGTAATTGGCATCATATCGTCTCCGGGTAATGAGAAGAAAGGTCTATCTATTCGTATTTCAAGCTTCAGACGACTCTTCGTGAGACGAAGCATTGAGATTCCGCCGACAAAGTATGCTCCTAACCCAGAATCCTGTCCTGACTCGTCATCATAATAGTAGTCATCATAATAGTGATCATCGTAATAAGCATAGCTATCCGGACCTTCATAAGATCCACCAAAAATGGAGAGTCCGCCGCCTACATAAGGGGATATGTTCTTTGCATTAAAGAAATAACGACCGCCAATTGACCAAGATGCGAACATATATTCATATTCACTTGCGCTCAAACGAAATTCTGTTCCGACTCCATACTTAGGTGTTTCATAAGACCACCCAAATTCATATCCCGGATTGGCAGTCGCGTCCGTTCCAGGGATAAAAGCACCGAAAATACCCAAATTCCAGAGCGATTCACCGGGCGTCTTATTGAGTTCAGCGGCTTCATGAGCAGTAACGGTTTCCATGTCAATAGCTTGGTCAATCTCTTTATCATTGACAAGAGCATCAACCAATCTCGGTGCAGCTTTAATCACCTCTTCTATATTATCAATCCACAACTGTTTTTCGTTTAACACCGTCCCTAATGGCATTTCATGACTGAGTTTGACAAGGATTTTTTGTCCTAATCGGTTAAATGTGATACGATAAACCGTGCCTGAGGTTTTTGTTCTATCAACCGGATCGTCAACAGAGACACCGAGATTACGCAATTCAGTAGCGATTAACATTGCGGCACTTTCAGCATCAGTCTCCTCAATCCCAGGATGGTCTCCTATCAAAACAATAGCACTATCGGGTAACGAACGCTCTTGGGCAAAAACGTCAGTAGAGGCACACAGTATAAGTAGAACAGTAAAGAGCAGCGCATATTTAAAAAGAAAGTTCTTTGGCATTTTTCCGTAATTCTCCCCAATTATTTAGCGACATTATACGTGAAAATTAGTATCGCATACTACCGATACTACCGACCATTGCCAACATTGCTATGACAAGTAGTAAACCCAATCCACAACTTATTGCAAAACCTATAGCAGCATAACTCAACTGGATGTTACGTGCCTTTGCTTGGTAGGCCTCGGTGTAATACATTGTATACTCATGGGATTTTTCAATCATCCTTGAGGCAGGGGGTGTCGGTTGATAGATATAGGCAATCAGGAGTCCTATGAGGTTTATAAAGAACCCTACAACTACCCATAGTAATTTACTAACATCAGTTTCGGCATCTTGTTCAGCAACCATGCGTGCTTGATTTACATCATCATTCATCTTTTAAACTCCTTTTTGTGTAGTGACAATAGAATCAAAATAGTCAATTACAATTTGTTCTGTGCGATTAGGAAGTCGTACCTACCGGCTTGGCGAAATCAAAATTACCTGATTATTTAATCAATCTTCATATCGTCAACTTAGAAAAAATCAGAAAAGAAATTAGAAAAGAACATAAAACTCCCTGCCGTATATATAAACATTGTAATCCAACCTATTATTACAAACCCAAATGGCACTATACATCCAATGATTGAGTACGTGAGTTGGATACTTCTTGCTTTATTTTTGTATGCTTCCGTATAGAACAGTCTAAATTCCTCTGATTTATCAAAGAAACGCGTTGCGGGTGGTGGTGGTTGATAGATATACGCAATTAATATTCCAATCAAGTTTAATGCCACACCTGCAACAAGCCAGATTATCTTGTTAACATCATTTTGGGCATCAGTTTCAGCTGAAATATACGTTTGATGTTGATTTGCATTCATCTTCCAGACTCCATAGGTTAGTGTCTTTACTTCAGTATATTACCTGATTTTGCATTCATCTTCAACCTTTTTTCAATCTGTATAGATGTGCGCTGTTTTTCTCGTTTTAATTGTGAATAATCAACGTACGTATTTTCTTAAGTCTGACATCTGTGAATAATACATTGCGAACATGATGGCACTGTAAATTAATATTAAAGTAAACATCAAAGCCAGAACGACAAGAAATCCGATGACTGCAAATTTGACTTGGATATTCCGTGATGTTGATTTATATTTTTCGGTATAGAATACAATATACTCCTGTGTTTTCTCAAAAGTGCGCGTTGCGGGTGGCGCCTGTTGATAGATATAAGCAATGAGAATGCCAATGATGTTTAAGGCTAACCCAACGACAAACCAGAGGAGTTTGCTTGTATCTGATTGAGCGTCTCGTTCACCGTCTATTTGCATCTGTTGTCGATTTACACTGTTCTCCATGACTTAACCTCCTATTTCAACAGCACGTCTTTCTATAGTTGCTTTTCTTGCAGCATCAATAATTGCCAGGTTATGATAGGCTTTCTCTGGACTAATTGGCAGCGATTCACCTGTACTGAGGGCATTAAATGTGGCTTTAAAATATCCTTGATGTCCACTTGCATCTTTGAGCCCCTCCTCATCAAGGGTTGGCAGTTCAAGCTGTTTCCATCCGTTAGACCGTGTATATTGAGATAGCGCGTCTTTAACATTATAGCGATGTCTTATCCGCAACGAACCTTCATTTGCATGGACTTCACACCAGCCAAAGTCTGTTGCCGGAACACACCATGCCCCCGAGATTGTCGTGATTGCACCGTTTTCATGTTCACAGAGAATCATCGCAAGATCGTCAACATCTATTTCAAGACGCATCGTCTTAACACGTGCTTCAACATAACGCACTGGAGACTGAACCAGTGTGCAGACTGAATAGATTTCATGATAACTCGTATCACTAATACAACCACCCCCTCTGGATTTACTTGCACGCCATGCAAGAGCAGGCGTGGGGTGATTTGCAGAGAAGTCAGCAGGCTTGAGACCCATCCCGGTACTTCGTCCATAATAGGTTTCGCCGATTTCTGGCAACATGCCAATTGCTGTTTGCATACCCGCCGTATATAGGTAGTTATGCACTACTGTATATGGCACACTATTGCTATTAATCGCTTCCAAAATCCTATCTGCTTCTTCAAGAGAGGTTGCCATCGGTTTCTCAGATATTATTGCGACATTTGCTGATGCTGCTTCAATAACCTGTTCTGCGTGTAAGGCGTGTGGTGTGGCGATTACGACAGCATCAATGTCAGCCTTTGTAAGCATTTCCTGATATTCAGTGTATCGGTTGTGTGTCGGCACTTTGAAGTCTTGACCAACCGTCTCAAGATTCGCAGGAACAACATCTGCTACCGCTGTTACCTTTACTATCTTTGAGAGCGAATGGTATGCACGCGCATGCGTTTTTTGAACTATACCACCACAACCTATGAGACCTAAACGAATTGGTGAAGTCATAATGTTTCTCCTTGCAAGTAGTCTACCACATTTTAGTTTTATATAAAAGGTTTTTAAGAAGACTTAACAACGCGAGTTTGATAAATCAAAACAAATAACTACGTAGGTTGGGTAGAGGCACGAAACCCAACATCTTGACCCATTATAGAGCAATACATGTCGGGTTTCGTGCCTCTACCCAACCTACAACGCAGATTGCATTTAATTATCAAACTCACGTTAACAGGTTTTTTGTAACATCTACCCAATAAGTTATGCTATAATAGCACTATATATTTTCAATTGAAAGGTACAAATTATGAGTCAAGAAAAAAAGAATGATACTGAAGAGAAAAAGTCTGATGAAAACAGTAATTCAGAACCTGAAGACAACCTATCTGTTACACAACATAGTGTAACAATAAATGGTAAGGAATTGAACTACACCGCAACGACTGGCACAATGGTTTTAAAGGAGGAAACCGATAAAGAGGGTGAAAAACCTAAAGCGTCAATATTCTTTGTCGCCTATACTTTAGATGACGTTGAAGACACGTCAAAACGTCCGGTGACTTTCTCTTTCAATGGTGGACCTGGTTCTTCATCCGTGTGGTTGCATTTAGGCGTGTTGGGACCGAGACGCGTTAAACCTGATGAACACGGAAACCCACCGCAACCCCCATATCAACTAACGAATAACGAATTTTCTATTCTGGATAAGACGGATCTTGTCTTCATTGATCCTGTGAGTACCGGTTTCAGTAGAGCTGTACCCGGTGAAGAAGCGAAACAGTTCCACGGATTTCAGAAAGATATTGAGTCAGTCGGTAATTTTATTTTACTCTACTTGGGACGTTATCAACGTTGGCGTTCACCGAAATTCCTAATTGGCGAAAGCTACGGAACAACGCGAGCATGCGGACTGTCCGGATACCTGCAAGATAAACGTGGTATGTATCTCAACGGTATCATGCTTGTTTCGGTCGTACTAAACTTCCAAACCATTCGCTTTGCTGCTGGGAATGATCTACCCTATATCCTCTTTTTGCCAACTTATACAGCAACAGCCTATTGGCATAACAGGTTAGACCAATTGAAAACTGATACTGAAGGCAGTTTTGAGAAGATATTAGACGAAGTAAGAGAATTTGCATTAGGTGACTATACGCTTGCTTTGATGCGAGGTTCTAACCTGTCAGACCGTAGAAGACAAGCAATAGTTAAGAAATTAGCAACCTATACGGGTCTGTCAACTGATTATATTGAGAAGACAGACTTAAGAATCAAGATCAATCGGTTCTGTAAGGAGCTACTCAGGGATGAAGGAGAAACAGTCGGACGATTTGATAGCCGCTTTAAAGGTATAGACCGGGATTCTGCCGGAGAAAACTATGAATATGATCCAAGTTCGGCGGTAATCCAAGGTGCATATACTGCAACATTAAACGATTATGTCAGAGGCGACCTACAGTTTGAGAGTGATCTCCCCTATGAAATACTGAGTGGACGCGTACATCCTTGGAATTATGGGGGACATCAGAATGAATATGTCAACGTAGCCGATACATTGCGGAAAGCCATGACAACGAATCCCGCCTTGAAAGTCTATGTTGCTAACGGGTACTTTGATTTAGCGACACCGTTTCTGGCTTCAGAATATACCTTTACACACCTCGGTCTTGACAAATCGTTGCAGGACAACATTACTATGGCATATTACGGTGCGGGACACATGATGTATATTGATATGGACGAATTGAAGAAGATGAAAGCGGATATGGATGCGTATCTTGATGCAACCCTTTCTGATCTATAATGCACTGATCTATTGTATACTGAAGGATCTACATGAGTTATCAAAGAGACTTTGAAAAGAGACTCAACGTAGCAGTCGTCGGAATCGGATCACACGCCTATCGGAATGTTTTGCCGACTATGACATTTCTTCCTGTGAACCTAAATGCCTTCTGTGATGTCAATCTTGAACGCGCCAAGTTGACTGCCAGACAGTACGGTGTTAAAAGATGTTATAAAGAAATGGGAGACATGTTACGGTCTGAGGAATTAGATGCGGTATTTCTATGCGTACCGCCTCGCCTCCACCCAGAACTGACGTGTGAAGCGTTAGATGCTGGCATGCATGTCTGGTTAGAAAAACCGCCAGGAATGTTCGCAACTGAAATTGAGACGATGATCCGTCACCGAAATGACCGTATTGTAGTTGTAGGCTTCAAGAAGGCATTTATGCCTGCTACACAGAAGATCATAGAAATCTTCAACACAGATGTATACGGTCCTTTGCGGACTCT
Source organism: Candidatus Poribacteria bacterium (assembly GCA_022824835.1). Lineage (GTDB taxonomy): Bacteria > Poribacteria > WGA-4E > WGA-4E > WGA-3G > MSPOR6. The sequence goes on from JAJDZB010000075.1 coordinate 15,476, forward strand.
GTTAGGTGTCTATCCGATGACGATTCCAAGTGATGGGGAACGGATCCTGCGTGAACGTGAACATACCAACTGGCTTCAAAATGGTGTTCATCCTTTATCGTTGTTGTTGGCAGTCGGTGGAAAAGTTTCTGCTGTTACTGTTCACCGTGCAAAACATGGTGGTGGTGTGTGTATCATTGAATTCGCAAACGGTGCAATGGCAAACTTCCATTTAGCAGATGGGGCAAGACATGGACAACCCTCTGAACTCTATCAGTTTTTCGGAGATGGATGCCATGCTGAGATACGGAACGGTACGCAGGTGCTGCTGCAACGCGGTATGCAATTTGATTATAGAGACAGCACAAGTTTTATGACAGAGGGTTTCGATAGCGGTGCAATAGTGTGGGAACCACAGTATTCACTCGGCACACTTGAAAACAAAGGACTTTTCATACAAGGTTTCTACCAAGAGATGCGTTATTTCTGTGACTGTATCTTGAAAGGAGAACCCGCTGATATGGGATCGCTTGAGTTTGCATTAGACGTGATGAAGGTGTATGAAGCGGGATTGCTATCCAACGCGGATAGGGTTGAAATCAGATAAAACAAAACCACTGAGTACCTAAACCTTTGTTCAATGGAGGAACCGTGGAATATAGAAGACTTGGAAACTGCGGATTAAAAGTATCAGAATTCTGTTTGGGAACGATGACATTCGGTCATGGTACTGATGAAGATGAATCTAAGCGGATGGTACATCTGGCATGGGATGCGGGGGTAAATTTCTTTGATACTGCTAATTCCTACGGTGAAGGCAAATCAGAGATTCTTCTCGGCAAAGCACTTAAAGGCAGACGACGGGATGCTGTTGTTGCAACCAAGTTTTTCAATCCAATGGGAACAGGGATAAACGATTCTGGCATGTCTCGTGTGCATATTATGCAAGCTATTGACGACAGTCTTATGCGGTTACAGATGGATTATGTGGACATTTACTACATACATCACGTTGATACACAAACTCTTTTAGAAGAGATGTTGCGTGCATTAGATGACCTTGTACGTATGGGAAAGGTGCGGTATACAGCATGCAGCAACTATCAAGCCTGGAGATTGTCTGAAGCATTGTACCTAAGTGAATCGCTCAACTTGGAGAAATTTGTATGCTATCAACCACAATACAGTCTCGTTGTCCGCGACATTGAGCAAGAGTTGGTTCCGCTTTGTAAATATAAAGGTTTGGGGATAATCGTGTGGAGTCCATTAGCTGGAGGATTCCTATCTGGCAAATACAAACCAGGAGAACGGACCCGACAAGGCTCACGTTCCGAAGAGGGTTGGGCATTTCCACACCGTTATTTTGCTGCAAATGCAGATGAAACTTTGCATAAGCTTCTTGAAGTGGCGGACGAATTACGACGAAGTCCGGCTCAAGTCGCTCTCAGATGGGTACTTGAACAACGCGCGATTACCTCTGTGATTGTCGGTGCCCGAAATACGCAACATTTACTGGATAACCTTGGTGCAAACGAATGGAAATTAGAAGGTGACGCATTGGCAGGCTTAAATGAAGTTTCACTTCTACCTGACCGATATCCAGAAAACATGGAAAAAAATATGCACGAACGGCGAGACAGTGCAGTCAGAATGCCGCTACGGTTTTCTTGACAGGATAATATACATTACTTCAATTCAAATCACTTACCGAATGCGTTGAAAAACCGAACTTTTCTCAAAAATATCAGACTAAAGAATTAACTGGAATTAATTGAGTCGGTAAGGTAATATTGCTTTGTCAATTCCTATTTTGTAGGTCGGGTAGAGCGAAGCGAAACCTGACCTACAAAACGAAACTGAATAGAACAATATTCTAATATTCCAATTTCTCTGAAGAACTTCTGTGGGGAGTAACATCAATCCAATAAATCTGGGGGAATTTCTATGAGTAAATGGAAAATAATTACGATCAGTACGATAGTTATCCTTGTCGTTGGTACTGCAGTCGTGATCGGACGCATGGTATTTGCTACCAAAGATGGTAATGGTAATGCAGATGCCCCTGCCGTAGAGACCGCTACTGTTGCTCGCGATACTATTGATGTAACAGTTGAGGCTACCGGTACCATAAAACCTTTGAATATCGTTGAAATCAGTTCTAAAGCAAGTGGTAAGATTTTAGAACTCCACGTTGATGCAGGAGATTACGTAGAAAAGGATGACATCATCGCTGTTATTGAGAAAACCTACGTAGAGATTAGTCTGGAACAAGCTGAAGCAGATTTAAAAGCAACTGAAGCTCGCTATCAACAGGCGGAAATTGACATTCAACTACAGCAGGAACAATCTGAAATCCAGATCCGTCAATCCAGAGAATCGCTGGCAGAAGCTAAGAAACGTTTAGAGCAGATTAAAGAACAGATTCGCCTTGAGAAAATTGCAAACAAACGGGGTGTAAAGGATGCAGAAAACAGTTTGAAGATTGCAAATCTACGATACAAACTGTTGACATCCGAAACAGTCCGAGAAGAAACGAAAAAGAGAGCAGAATCAACTGTTACACAGGAGAAAGTCAACCTGGATCTCGTCAAAACTGAACACCAAAGAAATGAGGAACTGTTCAAACAGGAACTCATTTCAAAAGCTTCTCTTGACGCATCACAAGCTCAGTTCCGTTCTGCTGAGGCACGATACCAATCCGCTGTTGAACAACTGAAACTGGTGGAACAGCCTGCAAGTGAAGTTGAACTTGAACTGGCACAAGCAGATATTAAAAAAGCAGAGTTCTCTTTAGAGGTCGCACAGGAGAAAATTGAAGCTGAAGCATCACGGGATATGGATATTGAACTACAGCAACAACGCATCTCACAAGCAGAAGATGGTCTAAAACTATCACTGACAAACCAAAAACAGATTGACAGGAAACAACGTGATCTTGAAAGCGCAAAGGCTTCACTGAAACGGAGTCAAGGACAACGAGACCTGCGACAGATAGAATTTGAAGATACTATCATCAAAGCTCCCATATCTGGCACGATACTTGAGAAAAAGGTTGAAGAGGGACAGGTCATCACTTCACGATTATCTTCTATCGCCTCATCAGAAGGACAGACGTTGGTGACAATGGCAGACCTTAACACTGTATATGTCGTCACAGAAGTAGATGAAACTGACATCGGAAAAGTCCGGATAGGACAACCTGTCACAATAACTGTGGAAGCATATCCTGATATGCCATTTGAAGGAGAGGTGTTGAAAATCGCACCGATAGGACAAGTGATTCAAAACATTACCACCTTTGAGGTTACTTCTGAGTTGAAAAATGTCGGTGCGCCAGATGCACGTCAAGGGACACGTCGGCAGGGCGGTCCTCCATCCGGAGCGATGGAAAATATGACTGATGAACAGCGGGAACGTTTCCGTGAAATGCGTCAACAACGACAAGCAGAAGGCAGTAATCAGAACCAACCAAACAGACCAGACCCTCAGCAAGAAACAACACAAACCCCCGTAGAACCTGAAATGGCAAAAGTTGAGGAAAACGAAGAAGTCGGTGACGATGATTGGGGATCCCTATTCGGGGGATTTATGGCAGAAACAGCAACTGAAGATGATTCTGATACATCTCAACCTACAGAAACACAGGAAGCCAATAGAATGCCTTTCCTTAAACCGGGGATGAATGCAAGTGTAGAGATTTCTGCTGTAAATAAGACGAATGTCCTCACGCTACCAACCGAAGCAGTGCTTGACATGCGCGGTCGAAAAATGGTGAGGATTATCGGACCTGATGGACAACCCGGACGTCCGCAACCTATCGTCGCAGGGGTCAGCAGTTTTGATAAAATTGAGATTATTTCCGGTCTCGCAGAAGGTGATGTGGTAGCAATAGGTGGATTCCAAAGAGGGAACAACGGCAGTGAGATGTTTAGACGTATGATGCAGAATCCTGCATCAACAGTTAGACGCATGGGTGGCGGTGGCGGACCACGAGGAAGATAGACACAAAGGAGGGAGTTTATGAGCATCCTTGAAAGTCTCGCAAACGCATTTAGAGGATTATTAGCAAACAAACTTCGCTCAATTCTAACGATGTTAGGTGTTATTATCGGTGTCGGTGCGATTATAACAACAACTTCTATAGGGGAAGGGGCGAAAGCGGATATCACTGAACGGATTCAGACCTTGGGGGCAAATATTCTTGCTATCCGCCCAGGACAGAGTATGTTCCGCGGACGTAGTTCCGCGGATGCAAGAAGGACGCTTACCGTTGATGATATTTCTATATTACGCGAATACGGTCAGCATTTCGGTTTTGTTACCCCAGAAGTCAGCAATCGGGCACAAGTAAAGTTCCTTAATAAAAACACGAATACTACCATCGTTGGCACTTCTCCAGAGTATCTCGTTACCGCTAATTTTACAGTTGAGAATGGAAGGTTCTTTACTGAAAACGATATAAGATACAAAAAAACTGTCTGCATACTCGGTAAAACCGTTGTAGATAATCTTTTTGAAAATCGAAATCCTGTCGGACAAAAGATTAAAATAAAGAACATCGGTTTTCATGTATTAGGCGTGATGAAAGAGAAAGGGGCAAGTGGTTGGCGAAATCCTGATGACCAGGTCTTTATCCCCTATTCAACAGCAATGAAACGCGTATTTGGGAATGATTATCTCTCAAGCATCAGCATACAGGCAAAAAGTGACAAACAGTTGGAATCCGCCGAAACAGAAGCGACCGAACTACTCCGGAAACAACATAAAATACCGATCAATAAAGATCTTGATTTTCACGTCCGTAATCAAGCAGAATTCATGGAGACTTTGGAAGAATCAAGCCAAACTTTTACTAACATGATTTTAGGGATCGCTGTTGTATCCCTTATTGTCGGTGGTATAGGTATCATGAACATTATGCTGGTTTCTGTAACCGAACGTACAAGAGAAATTGGTCTACGGAAAGCAGTTGGAGCACAACGTTTGGATATTCTTTTTCAGTTTCTCGTAGAGTCAACAACGTTAGCCTTGATCGGAGGATTCGTAGGTGTCGGCGTTGGCATAATCGGCGCAGAGATGGTACCATCGCTATGGGGATGGCGTACTGTGATTTCACCTATCTACGGACTACTTTCATTTGTTGTCAGTGCACTCGTCGGTGTTTTCTTTGGTGCATATCCTGCATGGAAAGCAGCAAAACTGCACCCAATTGATGCGCTTAGACACGATTAGACGTTACTATAAGCACTTATAAGATGGTACAAGATTGTATTCAATTCAAGATTAAGAAGGACAAAACATGTCAAAAATCGCAGTCATTGCAGGTGTAGGACCCGGGTTAGGTGCAGCCATCGCACGGAAATTCGCAGACGAAGGATGCAATCTTGCTTTGTTGTCACGTTCATCTGCATATAGTATAAATTTATCAAAGAGATTGGAAGGAACAGGCATATCAGCAATCCCTATACCAACAGATATAACGGATGCTGGACAAGTAACCGACAGCTTTGCTAAGATTCGTGAAGAATTAGGTGTACCTGATATATTAATTAACCACGCAGGTAATGCTGCATGGGGCAATCTTTCAGAACTTACTGCCGAAGCATTTGAAAACTCATGGCGGGTATGTACACTCGGCGCTTTTCTTTGTGTGAAGCAAGTTGTACCAGGTATGATTGAGAAAGGTGAGGGTACTATCCTATTTTCTGGTGCAACATCAGCCGTTCGCGGTAGGTCAGGCGCGATCGCATTTAGTAGCGCAAAATTCGCGATGCGGGGTTTAGCATCCTCTCTTGCCCGGGAAGTTGGTCCACAAGGTATTCACGTCGCACATGTTATTATTGATGGTATAATTGATTCACCAAATCTGCGTGAAAGGTATAAGTTATCTGAAAGTGAACCTTTACTGAAACCTGACGCTATTGCCGAAACCTATTGGGCACTGGTCCAGCAGGAACGCAGTGCGTGGAGTTTTGAGGTAGATGTGCGACCATATAATGAGGAGTTCTTTACGTAACGTGAGTTTGATAAATCAGATTTTCCCAGGCCGGTAGGTTCGGTTTCCTAACCGAACCTACCAGGGTGTGCAACAAAAGTGCCTCATTAATTGTATGTTTTACTATAAATACCCTGATTGACATCTTCTCAATCAGGGTATTTATCTTTTACGTGGACAATTTAAAACGTACTATCACGGTTCGTTATAGGACACCAACGGGTTGTTTGGAGGTAACGTAACAGAACATCCTTTGCATCTGAAGTGCCAATACGGTGTAACGCATGCACCGCATTACCCCGGATATAACGATTATCGTCAAACAGTAGTTTTTCTAACCCTTCAACTGCCTCCCCAGCATGCTCTCCAATACGTGAAATGGCAAACACAGCGGTACGTCTGATGCCTTCGTTTTCATCTGCTAATGCTTTTGTCAATTCTTCTACCGCACAAGCACTTGTTTGACTTGTTGTGCCTAAGGCTTCAATTGCACGCACCCGAACTGCTCCGGAATCGTCTTGTAATGCTTCTATCAATGCAGGCACTGCAGATTCCGCTTTCGTTCCAAGGTCTCCTAAAGCTTCCGCTGCATTAGCACGAACACGATCAGGTGCATCCTGTAATGCACTCTTTAATGAATTCACTGCAGATTTTCCACATGCATTTAAAGCATAGCAAGCATTCCTTCGCGTCATATCTGCTTCTTCATATAGACAACGCACCAACGGCTTTACTGCTTCTTCACCAAACTTTGATACGGTATAGGCAGCTTTTAACCCTGTTGATTCGGTTTCACTATTCATTGATGTAATTAACTCAGAGAGTGACGCGCCGTTAGGAGAAGTGGAAACATCACTACTCTTATTGCCAAGATGCCAATTCCACAGATGTCTGAACATCTCCTGATGTTCAACAGGTCCACTTGCTTCTCCGTTTGACCACACCGTTTCTCTGTTCTCCCATGTCGGTTCCACAGGTTCCGTCATGCGTGCATAGAGAAACTTCATCATATAGCGTTTTTCTTCAGTTTGGTTCGGCATGGCACGGTGCCAAAGGTCGTAATTTGCGAACGCAACAGTACCGGCTTTACCTGTAATGGCTTGTTCAGGTGAGACTTTAGACCCCTCCTGAGTACTAAAGTAATGACTCACTGGAACGACACCTGTAGGTCCCCGTGTAATAGGTGTATCTTGTGGATAATAGAACACCAACAACCTACGGGTATGGTGAGACCATCGTTTACCACCATCTTGATGCAAGTTTTGTCCCTTGCTCCCCGGTGGATTGTAGTGAGGGTGTCTATGGGGTTGCATATAGTAATCTGGACCCAATAGACTTGTCAAAGCCCCCTTTACATTCACATCATCAAAGACATGCTGAATCTCAGGGATTCTTGGCAATAGGTTATTCCCTGGATTACCCTCCTTATCAAAGACACCAACAGTTTTCGCGAAGATTTCATCATGAAATTCGGGGGGTAACGCTGTTTCTACGGTGACAAAACCGTTCACGATAAAGCACCGCATCTGTTCATCGGTTAGTAGACTTTCTGTCATTTTATTCTCCTCCAAAAGTTTCAGGTTATATCATCTGGTATATCAAACACAACGCCATCCTTCTTTTTCTCATAAGAGATTATCTTTACATCTATGACTTCAGATAGAAATTGTTTTGAATCATAACTACTTGGTTTAATGGAATATGCATCATCTCCAACAAACCCGTCTATACCTTTAGCTTCTTCATAGGGTTCTGCTAACCTATAATCACAGCCTTTAATTTCGGATAACTTTTTCAGAATTGCTTCTTGAAAATTCAGTCCAATAAATGTCTTGACAAGAATCAGGTCCTCAACCCATGCTTTAACCATATTTCGATCAATTATTGGAAACACTTCGTCTAAATTCTCAATCATTGAAGTAATCTTATCTGTTGCATCATCAATTGCGTTTGGATGCTTATCTTGGTACCATTCTACCCATTCATCAAAGGAATTTCCTGGAAATTCCTTTATCAATTCAGTCATCTGACCAACATTCTTTGGACGCGTAGCTTGCGAATTCTGATTTGCAAGATTAATCAATTGGGTCGTATACTTCGGAAATTCACTCGGTGAATCCTTTACCACATATTCTTGAATCTCACTATTTTTCAGCTTAATTTTCATACATTACCTTTCAGGAATATGGGAACTATTGTAAGTTCAGAAGATTCAGTTGAGTGAGTACTCTGCCCTGTGTATCAGCATTTTTTAATGCTGAGATAGAGGTATGCACAGAATCAATAGATTGTGGGACATTAGAATACAGTACCTCAAAGGCATTATTTCCAAGTGTATGTATTTCTTCTAAATTATTAAACAGAATAGATTGTTCTTGACTGGTTACTATAGGAAAACCGTAGTGTTTATTGTTGTATTTCATTGGTTTTGCTTCTTTAGTACGTCTTTTCAAGAACACAAGATGTTTTTGAAGTCTATTCAACAGATATTCGTTTGAAAACTGTACTATATGACTCAAAAATGAATCAAAACAGTGTTGTAGACTATTATCGATTTCAACACCAATGCTGTTACGGGCAGATGTCATGGCAGCAGTAACCGTAGTTCCTGTGCCTAAGAACGGGTCAAGAATCACATCATCCTTGACAGAGTACATATTTATGAGTCTATAAGCCAGTTCAAATGGAAATGCGCCACTTCTCAATCTTGAACTTCCATTTGACAGTTTCTGTTCTGTACCCTTAATATCTGTCCAAACATCCGAATACCAGATATTTCTTTCTTCCCAAAACAGTGCGCTTTCACGTCTATTTTCTTTTTCAGATTCTGTTCTAAATTCTCTTTTTGAACCTTTTCTAAGTATTAGAATGTATTCGTGTTCTAAAGTCACATAAGCACCTGCAGGCAGCATTCCTGAACCCATAAATTTATTAGGCGTATTTGCTTGTTTTCTCCATAGGATGTCTGGTAGTGCTGAAAAACCTATCTCTAATAGATAATTCAAGATTCTTGCATGATTCGGGTATAAACAAAAATCATCTTTAACTTTCCTTGTTGCATCACCTATATTGATGCATGCAAATCTACCGTTCTTTAGCACTCTAAAGGCTTCATTCCACACAGAATTCAGAATTTCATGCATTAAATTAAACGCTAATGGACCATCACCACAGGATAATGCTTTTAGGATGTCTGGATTCTGATTTCCAAACATTTCATCCCACATTTCTATCATCGGATAAGGAGGAGAAGTAACTATCAGATCAATACTCTCTGAAGGTATGTCCTCTAAGTTCCGTGAATCTTGGTATAGAATCTTATGTATAGTTTTCATAGAAGGTATTTCCTAAAGTGGATTTGTTGGGAAACAGGAATAATCACACTATTCTTGTATAATAATAACATACTTAGTATTAGTCTTCAACGAAATTCAGTAATAAAACTGTCGTTGCATTTTCACATTGACATTTACCTCTTTTTAATATATAATACTTAAATGCCTAATTATTACGATAATATGGGAAAAAACTTATGGACAGATTACGCCCTAATGCTGGTAGGACGGACCCAGGTGGATACGCATACAAGCAGAACGGATACGAATACGTCAATCGTTATAAGGTCATCAGGCTTAGTGAAATAGATGGACAACCGTTTTTAGACATGCAGACACCAGGAGTTTTACCCTTCACAACACTTATGAAACCGCCAGCGGGGATGGACATTGAACGCTGGATACAACAATGCATTGACGCAACACGTTCCGCGCCAATAGATAAGCAGACACAAGCAGATTTACTTTACGGAATCTATCTATTTGGCGGGATAGTCTGTAATTCTGAGTTATTGGAACAACTTACATCGGGGGTACTCATGCAAGAATCTAAAACTTACCAACTTCTATGTGAAAGAATTACCATAGAGGCCACCATAGAAAACACTTTGGCTCTCCTTGAAGATCAATTTCAAGCAGAAGCAGTGAATGCCGTAACACCCGCGCTTCGCAGTGTAGACGATTTGCAAAAACTCAAGCAGCTGCTTCTTGAAGCTGCGAAAGTGCAAAACATTGAAACATTCGCACAAATGCTAAATGAATAAATGTTACATGGGAACAACAGAACAGACACCGTGAATGTCAATCATTGACAAAACCTCTCAGTAAGGCTAATGTAATGTATATCCTACCTCTATTCAGCCCCGAAAAATCATAGCGAATACCAAACGCGTATTCACCAAAACACATTAGACGTTGATTTGGTAGGGACTAAATAGCATCCCTAACTCTCAGATAAACCCTATATTTATGTCTTAAGTGACAAAAACTTTACACACCCAGAACTGTGATATAATACTTTTCAATTCTATGGGAGAATTATATAATGGGTAGAACATTCAACAAATCGTTAGCGTGGCGAGAACGGGCAAAAAGTGCATTGGTCGGTGGAGGACAACCCCATAAACAGAGCAATCCACCACAACCAATTATGATTGCTGGGGCAAAAGGGGCACACTTTTGGGACGCAGATGGAAATGACTATATCGATTACCTGATGGGATACGGTCCGATGATCCTCGGACATGCATATCCAACTGTGATTACAGCAGTGGCAAAGGCACTGGAACAAGGAAATGTATATAATGTTGGTCATACATTAGAGATTGAACTTGCAGAAAAACTTATTGAGATTATCCCATCCGCTGACAGAGTCGCCTACTTTGTGGGGGGTTCGGATGCTACCACGGGAGCATTGAAGTTTGCACGTGCATACACGGAGAAAGACAAAGTCATTCGGTGCGGATACCACGGGTGGCACGACTGGTGCCACAGCACATGGGGACATTTAGCAGCAAGTGCTGAGGCAACACTTAGTGTGGGATTCAACGATATTGATGCTCTTGAAGACCTGTTTAAAGAAAATCCAGGGGAAATAGCATGTTTAATTATGGAGCCTTCAGGATATGATCTCCCTAAAGAAAACTACTTGGAAAATGTAAAATCTGTTGTCAATTCTAACGATGCATTGTTAATCTTTGATGAAGTCAAAACTGGATTTCGGTATGCTTTAGGTGGTGCACAGGAATACTTCGGTGTTACACCGGATATGTCTGTCTTTGGTAAGGCACTCGCAAATGGATTTGCTACTGCCGTTGTTGTTGGCAGGCAGGACATTATGGACGAGGTGAGTGATGTTTGGGTTGCCGCTACGTTCCACGGTGAGGTCTCCCTCGTCTCCGCTGCAATGGCTACCATCGCCGAATTGGAAGCGAAAGACGGTGTTGAGTTCATGTGGAAACAGGGGCAAAAACTATTAGATGGCTATAGAGAAATGACAGACCGTTTAGGGATCGATCAAGCACGTATTGCTGGAATCGCACCGATGCCTTTTTTCGGTCTAAACGCAAACAGTGATAAGGAGAGTCTATTCCGCAGAACTTTCTATGAAACTACTTTAGATGGAGGATTGTATCTACCCGAGGGACATATATGGTTTATGTCTATATCACACTCAGATGAGGATATTGATAAGACACTCAATGTGTGTGAAGACGCGTTAAAACTCGCGAAAGCCAAAATATAAGATATTATGGTGAAGTTTGAAAATAATTACACACTTTCGGGCCGCGGTAGGTGCGGTTTCCCAACCGCACTGGTAGAGACTGTATGTGGTGAAGTTTGAAAATAATTACACACTTTCGGGCCGCGGTAGGTGCGGTTTCCTAACCGCACTGGTAGAGACTGTATAATTAATTCAAAAATTTACTATAATTACTATAAAACAAGAAATAGGATGATTTTATGACACCTGCTACAGATTATTCAAGACCTTTTATTGTTGATAAGAACTTGGGACGGGCACTTGATGAAGACAATGCCAATCTACCGGAAACAAACGCTGACGGTTTAGATGTCGTTCCACCGACACAAGAACAGAAATATGTCTTTGACAAACAGGGATGGTTATTAGTTCCCGGTGTATTGTCAGGGGATGAACTAAAAGAGATGCAAGATTTCTGCCACCGTTTACGGCATGAACCGGAGTCTATCCCAGCACATGAACGTTCCCCTTTAGGTGGACCGATGCAAAAGTTGTCCGACCATCCAAACGTTGTCGGGTTTCTCAATGAGTTCCTTGCACATCCAGCACTCTCCAGTCAAGAATGCTACGGTTTTCGCATGGAATCGTGCCACATGTTCTACCGGACTGTAGGAGATGGGAACTTTGGACCCCATAATGGCAATGGCATGCTACGATTTCCTGGAGATTCGCATCTGTACAGATGTATTCCCGGTAAAGCGTATAGCGGTTTAACTCGAATCGTTTGGGAACTCAATCCAGTCAAGTACAGACAGGGAGGAACGCTTTTCATCACCGGCAGTCATAAAGCGGTTTATACTGCCCCAGATTCAATTCAGAGTCCAGATTCTCCGATATGGGATACATATCAATGTCCAGCAGGTTCTTTGCTGTTTTTCACTGAAGCGTGTACGCATAGCACGCACAAATGGACTAACGAGGAAAACAACAGAGTCGCAATTTTTAGCTGCTACAACACTGTGAATAGCAAATGGCACGATTGGAATCCGCATCCGAAGTTGCTGGAAGAGATGCCACCGAAACGACAGACGCTCTTTCGACCTGTTCGCGCTGCGAATAATCTGATAGGATAAGCGTAAATATATATATCAAGTATCGGTTTCGGCTTTTCTTGATTGCAAAAAGCGATAAAATGTCCAGCTACCAGAGATCAGCACACATAGGACTATGACGACGATGCCAATATTGACAAAATTACGCCAAGGATTTAGCTGCCATAAACGTTGACCAGCCATTTTTGCCTCTGGACTACCTTTCTGGGAATTTAGTTTTGCCAGTTGCCAATATTTTTTTGCGACTTCCGGTTGCTGATACGAATCCGCCAATTTTGCTGTTACTATGATATAGTTGACATCCTCTACCTCTGAACGGTCAATAGCATCAGCAAAAGTGCTAAGGAGTAATGTGGTCAAACCCTCTGATAAAGCCGGAAAATCGGTCGTGTCTCCGATCCCATTCTGAAATGCATTGACTGCTTGCTGGTGGTTGTTCCGAGCAAACTCAAACTCAGCTATCTCAAACCAAGTCATCCTGTTTAGCTTGATGGGTTGATCAATTGACTCAAAACCGGTATATGTGAAGCTCGCAGAACCGTGGTAGAAATCGCCTTTCTTAGCATATAGTGTATATTCACGACTCGGTGTTAGCAAATTTTCAGTATCCCAATCAGCAAAAGTGTACGTTCCATCGTTATTGACCTGTGCGACATATTCTGTTCCTTCAATTGAAACCCTCGCACCAGCGACATTCTCACCTGTTGAAGTTGTCACAGTGCCATAGACAGAGATCGGAGTCAATACCCATGCAAAGTTTACCACCTCACCCTGTTTTAATTCCAATTCAGCAGTTTTGGGTTCAGTTCTATTGTATCCTGCTTTGCTGACAGACACTGTATAACTTCCTTCCAGAAGTCCCTCCGTGAACAACTTAGGTGTCAACCCGCTTTCTGTCTCATTGAGTATAATCTGTGCCTCTTCAGGAAATGTTGTAACGTTAATCGCAGGACTTAATTTCATCACCGTGTCATCAACGTCTCCTGTAGGTGCAAAAATTGACCTACCAAATGACCTGTTTTCCTGGATGTATTGATAGGTCTCTATAACACTAATCTGTCTATTGTCATCAGTATCCGTTTCATCGGTAGATAACGCATCAATAAATGCCTGAAGAAAGGATTGACTTCCAATTGGTTTAGTTGTATCAGCCGGGTGAATTACATTTAAGGCACTATTACCAAGTATCTCCCTATTTGCGTAATATATACCTAAATTCTCCTCGTTTGCATAGCCGTCAATAATAACGAGTACTTTGTCTGCACGTGTTTCTTTGAACCATTTATTCAAGGTGGAGTCTTGTATTGTATCCTGCGATTGTGTCGTAAAATGCATACTGTTTGAATTAGACGGTTTTGACACTTCACCGTGAAAGAGGAAGATAACAGTTTTAATTTTAGGGGTATTGTTACCAATTTCATTGAGTGCCGCATGAATCTCCTCGTTTGTTGCAATCTCACCTTCAATACGATGGATATTGTCCTTGGAAACTTTCCCTTTTCCGACCAATTGGTCAGTTAGTGTATTCAACATTCGCTTCGTCCGTGCATCACTTGTTGCATCAACTAACAACCAATATGTATCTGAATCTATAGGTTCAGCTGAACCAAAGTCTGCCACCAATATAAATATAGAGAACAATAGGATGAAGGTTATGATTTTCTGGTAAAGCATGCTTGATACCTAAAAACGTGTTATGGTGAAGTTTAAAAATAATTACACACTTTCGGACCCCGGTAGGTGCGGTTTCCCAACCGCACTGATACAGACTGTATAATTAATTCAAAAATTTACCATAATATCCGATCATCTATCTACCGTGAATTGCTCTTAAATCCAGCCTTGCGTCTACATCATCAGAGACAGCGTTAGTCCAATCCACATCTTCCTTGCTATGCAAACTCATCAAAGCAACATCTACATCTAAGTTTGACAACGCGTAGTTTAGGAGAAAACTATCAATATCAACATCAGCCATTTCATCTGCAAAACAGTGTGCGATAAGATTCTGGAAGGCGTTGCTCGTTGTAGACCGCATGAGCACAATACCCATATCATGTTCAACTGCATCAGGAATCACACCCTGATTACTGAACATGTCGCATGTGCTCTGATACATCAGATTGTAATGGATTTGCATCATATCAAACGCATTCGAGTCAATAAGCTGATCTGTGCCGGTTGATGGACCGTCTGCTGAGAACCCGATATAACGCACCTTACCCTCTTTCTGGAGTTGCTCGCATGTCCACAGCCCATTCTCATTAAATATCAGGTTAGTTTCCCCTACATGCCACCAGCCCCCATGAAATTGGAGAACATCAATATAGTCAGTATCAAGCCGCTTTAGGCTGCCTTCCACACCTGAGACTATATCATCCGGATCAAACGCTACCTTCGTTTTCGTTGCAACGATACAACGTTCCCTACGGTCAGCGATTGCCTTACCAATAACAGTTTCACTATATCCATCTGCATAAGTGGGTGCTGTATCAATGTAATTGACGCCGCAATCCATAGCATAGTGGATCATATTCACAAGTTCATTTATATCATGCTCAGGACGAATTCTCCCGCCACCGTAGCCAATCTCTGATACGCGAAGTCCAGTCCTGCCAAGTGTGCGATACTGCATTATGTTCAGTTCTCCTCTGATGTTTTTAATTGTAACGTGAGTTTGATAAATGTAGCGCAAACTTTCCAGTTTGCGAAGATGTGCCACAAACTGAAAGTTTGTGCTACAATTCACGCATCTCGAATACGAAAATTTGATTTATCAAACTCACATTAATTGTAGTAAATGTTATCAGACATAATTCCTCCGAGAATTACGTCTGTTGTTGTTTTTCTTCTTCTTCGGTTTCGTTCGATTGCTGCGTTTAATGCAGTTTTCTCCATATAAGTCCGTTACCTGACTAAAAACAGTTTCTGAATCTGAAATCTTATACTGGGAATTACATTTCGCAATCACCTCACCGAATCGGGGAGTCATTAATCGTAAAACCAGATCAAGCTTTCCTCTGTTTGCAAGTGCAATATCTTTTAAAGACTTCAGTTTGTCACGGTTCTCCAAATCAGATTCTTGGATAATAACCTCTACAGTAGAAGTCTGTTCCTCACGTACAACATCTATATTGCTGACTTCGTTTGCCTGAATTTGACGTCCGTCCTCCGATTCCTCATCGGAATCCTGATTTCTGCTGCTGTTCTGATTGAGTTTAACGATGCCTTCTATCCAAACGATTCTATCTTCATATAACTCTCCAGCCTCTTTATATGTATCTGGAAAGATAACGACTTCAACAGAACCTTCTAAATCTTCAAGAGCGATCACTGCCATTGAATCACCCTTTTTTGTCGTAATATGTTTTACTTCCGTTATCATTCCTGCGACAGAAACGGTAGAATCAATCGCGTGCTCTCCAAGTGTCTGTGTGCTGGCAGTGGTATAATATTCTATTATATCTTTATACTGTTCAAGCGGATGTCCTGATGCGTAAAAACCGAGTTGTTCCTTCTCTAACTTTAGGCGTTCAAGCGGTTCATATTCTGCTGTCTCTGTAAGAGTAATAAGTGCAGATTCTGCTTCATCTGTGTTACCGAAGAGATTCATTTGTCCTCTATCGCGTTCTGCTTGTGCACTCTGAGCAGCTTTGAGCATAATTTCTAAGTTGGCAAGCAGTTTTGCCCGATTGGCATCCAGTGAATCAAATGCACCACATAGGATGAGACTCTCAACAGCACGTTTATTGACAACTTTGGTATCAACTCGTTCACAGAAATCCTGCATTGAACTAAAGTTTCCCTCCTGATTCCGCGCTGCAATGATTGCATCAATTGCGTTATCACCAACGTTTTTCACCGCGACAAAACCGAAACAGATATCATTTCCATCTACTGAAAAATCCTTATTGCTTGTGTTGACATCTGGGGGTAGTACGTTTATTTCTACGTCAAGGTATTCAGCAAGTTTTGCACATTCAGCTCGATATCTCGTGACTTTTTCTGAGTTTCCAGATTCCCCTGTCATCATCGCAGCCATGAATTCTCGGGGGTAGTGCGTTTTTAAGAATCCCATTTGATAACCTGTCATAGCATAAGCGACACAGTGTGATTTATTGAATGCATATCCACTGAAAGGCTCAAGTAGATCGTAGATTTCTTCAGCTTCTTTATTGTTAATTCCATTTTTTTCTGCACCATCAACGAATTTCTCTCTTTGTGCTTGGAGCAGTGCTGGATCCTTCTTACCCATCGCAGAACGTAGAATGTCTGCCTCTCCGAGCGTGAAACCTGCCAGATCCCGAACGATCTGCATCACCTGCTCCTGATACACACAGACACCGTAGGTCTTTTTAAGAGCGTTCTCAAGCAATGGGTGTTTGTATTCTACCTTTTCTAAACCGACTTTCCTATCAATGAACTGCTGCGTCATACCACTTGTCAATGGTCCCGGACGGTAAAGGGCGGGAATTGCAATGAAATCCTCAAAATTATCTGCTTTAAGTTGGGTCACAACCCTATACATCCCTGATGATGATTCCAACTGAAATAGACCCTCAAGTAAACCTTTACTTATGAGTGAAAAAGTCTTGGCATCATCAAACGGAATTTCATCTATTTTAATGTCAATGTCATGGTTAGTTTTAACCATCTGGATACAGTCGTAAATTTCTGTGAGTGTACGAATCCCGAGCAGGTCGAATTTAACAATACCTACGCTTTCAACAGTTTTTCCTTCATACTGGGTTGCGACCTGATCGTTTTTATCCTTGAAAAGGGGTGCGAAATCTGTGAGTGGACCATTTGAAATAACGTAAGCAGAAGCATGACAAGATACATGTCGTTTCATCCCTTCAACTGCTTTACTGAGATCCATCAGTTCCTTATTTTCTGGTTGTTCTGCAAGGGATCTGAATTCTGGCACTTGCTCCAAAGCCTCGTCCAGTGTTATGCCAGGTGTACTTGGGATTGATTGTGTTAACTTGTTAACATTGTCCAACGGAACATCAAGCACACGTCCAACATCCTTAATCGATGCTCTTGCCCCCATAGTCGCAAATGTCGCGACCTTGCCTACAGATTCGTGTCCGTATTTTTCAACAAGATACTCAACAATAAATACGCGCGCACGGTCAGAAAAGTCAATGTCAATATCTGGAGGACTGATACGTTCAAGATTCAGGAAACGTTCAAAAAGACAGTCATATTCCATCGGATTTATTGCAATCACATCAAGTGCATAAAGCACGAGACTGCCGACAGCAGAACCCCGCGCAGTGAGTGGATATCCTTGCTGGTGTGCGTACTTAACATAATCCCATACAATCAGAAAATACCCAGGATAACCTGTCTGATTGATGATATCAAGTTCGTGATCTAACCTCTTCTGAACGTCTGCTGTTAGTTCCCCACCAGTTTTTTCACGTAAACCTTGAATGCAGAGCTCCTTCAAGTAACTTTCATTCGTATGTCCTTCTGGGACATCATACTTTGGCATCACACTCTTACTAAAATCGAGCTCAAGATTACAGCGATTGGCAATCTCCAGTGTGTTTGTGATCGCTTCTGATGGATAGTCTTTAAGAGCGTCACGCATTTCATCAACATCTTTAAAGTAGAAATGATTATCAAATCTCATTCTATCAGGATCGTTGACTGTTTTCTTAGTCTGAATGCAAAGCAGCACATCATGCATCCGGTGATCTGATTTATGGAGATAGTGACAATCATTCGTCCCAACCAGCGGAAGTTCAAATTCCTTTGCTAATTCCACCATTATCGGATATGCCTGTTGTTCCTTATCAATATAATGGTTCTGTACCTCAACATACAAGTTCCGTTTTCCCATGATGTCCATCAACGTCTTAAAGTTCTTGATACCCTCTTCACGTTTGTCTGAAGAGACCAGTTGTGGCACTTGTCCTTGAATACAACCTGTCAGAGCGATTATTCCATCACGGTACTCACGCAGAATTTCCATATCAATACGGGGTTTGCGATAGAAACCCTCTGTATAACCGATCGACACCAATTTGATTAGGTTCTGATAACCGATGGCATCTTCAACAAGCAGTGTAAGATGATATGCACTACGTTGTTCTTTCCCGCGTGCTTTGCGACTACCCGGAGCGACATATACCTCACATCCAACAATGGGATTTACACCTGCTTTTTTTGCAGTAGTGTAGAATTCCAATGCCCCGAACATATTCCCGTGGTCAGTGAGAGCAACTGCTGGCGCACTATTCTCAACCGCCCAATTTATCATATCTGAGATACGGCATGCACCATCCAGCATGCTATATTCACTGTGGTTGTGTAAATGGACAAATTCTGAAGACATACATTCCTACCTGTACAAGATTCATATTTAATTTACGCAAAAAAATGCGTTTAGTTTTCAAGTAATTGTAGTGGAGAATTGAAATCATAACTATCTCTCCTCACCATTTCTGTAATGATTATTCTCACTTGGTGAGAAGGACACCGTTTTTACTAAGTCCGTACTCCTTGCCAACCCGATAGGGAACAAACTCGTGTCCTACTGGGATAACATGACCACCAAGAGTCTTCGCTGGCAAAGTCTCTGCAAGCGTGTCTGTGTCAATAGAGATACCCTGACCCACAATACTCACACTCGGTAGCGTATTGATATACATAGAGAAAGTATGATGTTCACGAGGAACATGAATGCGTTTATGGTAGGTATTTGAATGACCATTAGACTTTTCAATGACAGCATAAAAAGGGGGTACATTATCAGACTTGATCCTCATTTTCCATTCCCTTCTATTATAATCAAACCAGTCATCCGACTGACGATAACCTCCGATAACCACCACAAGGTCTTTATCAGGAGCAGGATCCGCGACAAGCCGCCAACTTAAAATATATTCACTTGAAGCATCTCCTTCGAGTTTTATCTTCTCTAACGTTACTGTTGAGATTTTACGCGTATTGTCGGAACTGCAGCCTATTTGAAATAGTAGCAAAAACGCCATAAATAAACAAACAACAAGTTTTTTCATTGAGAAATCCTCCCGTAACACATCCTTTACAGCCAATGAGGTTTCGTGTAGTTTTCCATGATTATCCCTTTATTGCTTACCAACTTTTGAAGAACAAACCCTTAGTGAAGGAGACCTGCGAAAACTTGAGGAAATCAACGATATACATAAGCTATTTAACTTCTAATCTTTTTTCAAAATCACGTTAATTATAGCATAAATATCCGGATTTACGCAAATTATGTTCTCAGACAACCCTAATACCAACCTTGACATGTCATCACTGCACTGCTATAATAGGTCATACTGAATAATTTGTATCTATCTTAGTTTTGTTGAAACAGGTATATTAACTTACGAATGCAAAAATCCAGACTTCTTCTCCTGTTCTTAACCCTCTTTTTCGTGATGCTTGGGTTTGGAATCATCATACCAAATCTTGCTTATTACGCTAAAGATATTGGGGCATCTCCCACCGAAATTTCAATACTCATCTCTATCTACTCTGGCATGCATCTGATATTCGCGCCACTCTGGGGACGACTATCTGATAAACACGGCAGAAAACCAGCAATACTGCTCGGATTGTTAGGTAATGCAATCGCGTTAGTCGGTTTTGGCATAAGCACTGATTATGTCTGGCTATCGTTAACCCGTAGTGCTGCAGGGATCGCTTCCGCTGCTGTGATACCGACTGTCATGGCGTATGTTGCAGATGTAACCACATCAGAAGAACGTGGACGCGGTATGGGGCTGATGGGTGCAGCTATGGGACTCGGGTTCATTCTTGGACCCGCAATTGGCGGTGTGATGGGTCGGCATGATATCCCTTTCTTTGTTGCTGGCGCACTATCGCTCTTAACGTTTATTTTTGTTCTTATGACCTTACCTGAGTCGCTCCAAAAAGAGACAGCATCTGAACACCCATGGGTCTCACCTCGCGAACTATACAGCAAGACTTCAATAAAATCACCACTAACTCCGTTGTTTCTTATCGCTTTTTTTTCTGCATTCAGCTTCGCCGGTTTAGAGGCAACATTTCCACTGTTTATTAAAGATACGTGGCAGTATGGACAGAAAGAATTGGGATATATGTTCATGATCATGGGGGTTATTGTCGTGCTAATGCAAGGTGGATTACTCGGAAGATTGATAAACACATTCGGAGAACGGAAAATCATAATAGCTGGTATGCTGCTGAATGTTTTAGGGATGGCACTTCTTGTCAATGCCTTCTCCTTTCTTACACTCACGATTTATCTTACAATAATTGGTATCGGCTATCAATTAATCCGTCCTACGAATACTTCATGGATTTCTAAACAGACACATATCGGACAAGGCACAGCAATCGGGATCATGGATGCATTCTTGAGTTTGGGACGTGTCTTAGGTCCGATTCTCAGTGGATGGCTTTATGATACGACTTTGCATCCTCCAATTTTTAAGAACTTTTTTAGTATCACGCATCTGGATGGGTTATATGGAAACGGTGCGTTTTCTTATGTTGTTCTGGCTTTTATTCTGCTAATAGCAGCCGGTTTTCTGTATTTTCCTTTGCGTCATATTGAACAGAAAACATGAAAAAATGGCTGAATACCTGCAATCAATCATTTGTGCAACAACGGTGGAAGTTTATGTGTCACACGACGGGTGTTGTATTTTAACCTATAACGTTGATGTTCCTCACCATCAGGGTAATGCTCATCATTCGGATATGGATATGATGACATGCCGTGAAAGGGCAATGGCTCAACTGTCTGAGAAGTGAGCGTGTTGATGTCTCCATCCTTATCCCATCCATCACTATAGAGGATGAAGTCACGCTTCCATCCAGTTTTTAGTGGGGGTAGACGTGCCGCGTCAAATTCAACTGTTATTTCATCTCCCGCATTGAGGATAACATACATATCATCAACCTTCTGTAATAAAGACTTGACATCTCCATAGCGTGTGTAGTATCCAGCTAAGTCTCGCCACTGTGGTGTTGTTGTGAGCTTTTGGTAGTCAAACAGATGGGGTGCATGCTCGTTTGGACGATACATCTCAGAAAAACCGCGGTAATGCAGGTCTGCACTGGCTGGATTCAGTTCTGTTATTTTAATAGGAACATCCTGAATTCCGACTGTGAAGAAAGCTGCATCCCAATAGATTTGCATATCTGTAGAAATACGCACTTGTCGATCTTCCGATAGAAAAATACCTGTCAGATCAACAATTATAGTCTTATTTTTACCTGCAGGAATTCCTATCATATCCTTCACAGTAATCCAATCTCCTGCTCCATTCTTCACTGCAAGTGAAGGAAAACTCGGTATAAGTGATCGGTTTTGAGATAAAGCAACATTGATACTCGTGTCTGTTGGGAATATCCATCCGTTCAGATAGAGCGTTATCTGTTCATCATTCGGCACATCACCCAGATCAAGAATGATTGAATGCGGTGTTACGACACCTTGATATGGACCAGGATTATGTTCAACAGCATAACGATAGTCAGTTGTTCTAAGCGCAACAGACTTCGTATACCGTTTTTCAGACACCTTATATATCTTGAATTCTGAAAACGGTGGCGGTGTATACTGTTCGTTCACATAAATCTCGGTATCTTCAGGATGGTCGACCGCGATAAGTTTGACCATATCAAAATATGCGGTTTCCCAGAGTTCCTCTGTAATCTGAATGGAATATTTACCCGATTTTGGCTTTATCTGTGATGCTGGAATCTTTACGAAATCTTTGGTCTCATCCGGGGCAACGAACCCCATAGCGGTTACCAGTCCAAGGGGGGCACGCCACAGTAGGTCAGTGACAAACTGATACTTTTCACCATCATACACATAGAGAAAAGGGCATGATCCTTTCAATACCTGTTTCTCAAGAATCTTCTGTTTCGCTTTCGGTTCAATAACGTTCTGCGGGACACCGTTCGTCCAGACAACCCTGATGACATCCGCGATATCATGAGACCCTAAACCGAAATGGGAGACCCGTTCTGATGTATAACGCACTTGATAAAGATCGCTAACTTTTACTTCAAGCTTCGACCCTATGCCGTTCCTATTGACTTTGTTGTTTCCTGTGGCGATACCTTCTAACTGTACTTTTATCCAGTTGTTTTTGTTGCCACCGTTATTCTGTAATGTTCGTATCTGTCCATTTTTGTTGTTAAAAAATAGGTCTAAATCTCCATCATTGTCGTAATCGGCAATGGCACCAGAGATGCCTTCCTGCCTTCGGAAGTTTTCGTCTAAAGTTGAACTCTCATCAGTGAAACGACCAGTGCCATCATTACGATATAGGAATAACCCATTTAACGTGATAGACCATAAATCTAAAAAGCCGTCATTGTCATAATCGAGACTTATAAGCTGTGTTACATTGACAGGTCTTCTCTCTAATACTTGGGTTGATCGTTTGTCTACAACAAAAGTACCATCACCCCTATTTCTATAGAAGTGTATACCTATTTGGGTTGCAAGCATGATGTCAATATCCCCATCGTTGTCATAATCGCCTATTGTAATGGCAGTGTAACGTTCATTTTGCGGGATTCCAGTTTCTTCATATAACGCGCGCAGTTTTCCCTGTCTTAAATTGTCAAAAAGTATGCATCCGTTGTTGCTATGAATGGCAATAATATCAATATCACCATCGTCATCAAAATCCGCTGCAAGTGCATCATCTATCACCATTTCTCTCAGTGTTTTTCTATCAGCATCCGTTGTTATAAAGGTTTGATCACTTACATCCACAAACGATTCGTCACCGTTATTACGATACATCTTAGGACCTACATGTTGTATAAAGATGTCAAGATCACCGTCATGGTCATAATCCACCGGAAGGAGGAAGTTCCTTATAGGTCCATACTTCTGATGCTGTATTATTGGCGTTGCGTCCCAAGAATTGTCGTCGGCTGTTTTAAGAACCGTAATGCCGGCTGTTGAATGTAACAGAATCTCATATTTTCCATCTTTGTTTAGATCTGCAAAGTAGGATGCATAAGGGGTAAGTGAAAACTGCTGTATGATTTCTTGATAATGTAAGTCAGGTACGAACGCACCATCATTATTATTGAACAGTGCTGGTGATCGAGTTGAGAATATATCAATATCACCATCGTTGTCGTAGTCAACTAAAGAAAACTGCTTATGTCCAGAACGTTGGTTCTGACTCTCTGTCAAACCTATCTGTTCAGAAGAATCAACAAATTCTACCTCTATAGGTATGCTCTGTTTTGCGGTAAGTCTTGATTTTAGTCCCAGAGGAAATTTCTCGATCGGATGTCCGATAATATTGGTAACAAGTTCACCGATTCCTTGTTGATATCTTGGACTTGCACGATGCACATTCTCAAAAATTTGGATGTTTCGTGAGGCTAATTTCTGATCGCTTTTCTGTATTGCATCTATCCCTTGTGTTAGGTATTTTAGTTTATCTGTATCGGTGTCTTCTAAGAGGATTTTTAATTGCAGGCATATCTTTTCTGCTGCATCGTACTGTGCTTGTCGGATGAGTGCTTGAGACAATTTCATGAGTATTACGATGTTGACAGGAGTGCGTGCGTGAAGTTCTTGTAGATGTGTGAGTGCTTCCTTTTGTGCATTCGGATCATTTCTTTGTCCGATGTAATGACGGACAAGTCTATACCGAAATTCTAAGTTATCTGGAGCTAATCGGACTGCTTCTTTCATCGCTTCCACTGCTTGGTCTACTTGTCCTTTCAATAGGTAGACTTCAGACAGTATAAAATGCAATTGACTCTCCATTGGCGTTACCGCTACCCCTTTCTTAACCCACTCTTCAGCAATATCCGCTTGTTGAAGACGTAGATGTGCAACTGCCAAGTTACCATACCCGATTGCTTCATCAGGCAGTAAAGCGATGAGTTCTGTAAAGGTTGGAATTGCTTTTGAGGGTTGTGATTCTTCCAGAAACGCTAACCCTAAGTTCTGTTGCCGAATCGCTTCTTGAATTATGTTTTCGGACTCCGTTTCCTGGGCAGAAACACACATTACAGTAGCGAATAAAAAGAGAATACAAAGGCAGGCGACAGTGTTGTTTAGAGAGGGGGTGAGGATAGTCATCTGTTATTCAGTATTAGATTGTTGGAAGGATGAGGCGGAGTCTTGAATGGCTTTTTTTAACGATTTTAATCGTATCTCCAATGAATCTTCCAACTGTTTAAGGTGCAGCAACCATGAATCTTTAGATTCACCTTCATCAGCACCAAATCCATCGGTCATTTGCAGGCGTATGTATTTCAATCGTTCCGCTTGTAGTGCTTTCAGCTGTTCGTCGTATGATGCAATCCCGGATTCCAATAGTAGCGCGAGTTCTCGTATCTGTTCCATTTAATTTTCCTACACTTTGTGTTGGGTAAGAGATTGTGAACGGTTTTGGAAACCGTTCACAATCAGTCCGATTTAACGGGCAGCTTTTAGAGAACCCCATGTGGTAGTTACTTTACCTTGTGGTTGAACGGGAGTAGGTGGGAGTTCACCGACAATTTTTCTGAAATATACATCGTCCTCACCATCATTAGGACCTGCCCAGACCCAATATGCGGTAGAATCAGGGTTATTGAGTGTTTGTCGCATTGTAGCTGCACCCCCTGCCCAGATACCTGACCCGAATTGGTCGAGTTGTGTTGCATTTTCCCATCCACTGTCGTCAAAATCAAGAGTTTCCCATCCATCCTTTCGGTCAGCAATAGGGGAACCAGCCTGACATCGCCACCCATCTTCACCAGTACCGATGTAGTTAGGTTTGTCATTAAGGATAATGTCAGCAAGGAATCCGCCTCTACCTTGAGCACCCGGTTCAGCATCGTGAACATAAACTGCGATTAATGCATATCCACTGTCAAGTGTGAATTCGCTAACAGTTGGAACTTGCCAATTTCCATTACGTGCAACTTCTTCTCCGTTCACAAAGACGACCCAAGTGTTATCACCACTGACTCGCACTGTTCCTTTTGTCGGTGCAGCGTCTGCTATCTGTAATAGTATTAAACTACCTAACATTAACAATAATAGTGTTAGACCGATCGGAAAACGTTTAACCATATCATACCTCCATTCTGTGTTTTAGTTTTTAATCAAATTATTTTAACTTCATAAAGAATCATTCACTACTATTATTTTACCCTATATATGATTCATATTTCAACGTCAAAATAGGGATGGGAAATGTCGATGCGGATCAGCGGGTTCTCGGAATAGTATCTTTTGCCGTTCTGTCAATTCAATGTTCTCTGGTAGTGCAACGCGGCGAGATGTCCACGCTAAATAAGAGATACAATACTTATACAATAATGACCTGCGTTGATGTTTTCCGTTCCAAGCTGCGGTTCCGTGTGTTAATGCTTCAGAGAAAAGAATCGCTGATCCGGCGGGTGCATTTGGAATGATGACACAAGGTGAATCCTCTGGATTGGCAGCTATAGGCTTTGGTAACCTGTAATTGCTTTTATGACTTCCCGGTATACAACAGAATCCACCATATTCTGGACCCGTATCTGCCAAGTTCCACGTCACAACAACAAAACCGTTGTGTATCTCGCTATCACGGAATGGAAAGTACTCTCCGTGCTCTGTTCTGGATGTCGGTGATGATGCGCCGTAATCCGCGTGCAGTCCACCTCTTGGCATGCCTTCGCGCATATACATACCGTATATCCTGTCAAGACGAAAGCAGTCCCCTAACCGAAATCGCAGCACATCCATAACCCTTTGATGATCAAGTAAATCACAAAACTCTTTACCCCATTGTAAGAAACCGGATCCATCAGGTGCACTGCCGAATCTTTGCCCTTTTCCCGGTTCTGGTAAGTTCTGTTCGTCAATGTGTCGGTTGAGGGCTACGAGCTGTTCATCATCCAAAACATCTTCCAAAACTAAGTACCCTTGAACGTCAAAAAGGTATTGTAGCGTTTGTAGATCGTTCATATATCTGTTCCTCTCAGATTTTCCTGTGATTAGGTATGCCAGTTTTTCTTACCCAATTCTATTCTACCTGCAAGGTCTGTTACAAATTGATATGCCACCCGTCCTGAACGTCCGCTTGATGACGACTCCCACTCTAATGCTGCTTGATGTAATTCTTCTTTCGGCAACGTTATCCCGATTTTCTCAGCATAATGTAAGACTATCTGTAGATATGTGTTCTGCGAAATACGATAGAATGCCAGACGTAGTCCAAACCGATCACTCAGTGAGACCTTTTCCTCAGTTGCTTCACGGGGGTAGAGTTCATCTTCATCGTTCTGTGGAAACCTGTTCTCATTCACAAGTCGTGGCATCAGATGTCTACGATTTGAGGTTGCATAGATGAGGACATTATCAGGTTGTGCTGCAATTCCCCCCTCAAGCATCGCTTTAAGTTCTCTATATTCCGGTTCATCTTCGTTAAATGCCAAGTCATCGCAAAACAGGATAAATCGTTCAGGACGATCCCAGAGTAGCTCAGTGATCTGATGCAGATGAATTAACCCCTCTTTTCCAATACTGATGACCCGCAATCCGTTCTCAGCATATTTACCAAGCATTGCTTTCACAAGTGAAGATTTGCCAGTCCCTCTGTCGCCCCATAATAACACATGGTTAGCTGGGAGACTGTGTAAGAACTGCCGTGTGTTTCTATCTAATGCTTCACATTGTGAATCTATTCCGATAAGGTCGTCTGTGCTAACAAAATGCGGATGTTTGACTGGAACAAGCTGTCCAGTGCCGTTCTGCGATAACCACCGAAAGGCGATGTATCTGTCCATTTCCATGTTGGAAGATTGTGCTTGTGTGATTTGTAATATGTTTAAGAAACTATCTATTTTGTCCAACAACTGGGAATAGAATTCTTCTTGAGAATCGTGTTTTTCTGACATTTTTATACTGCTATAATATCTTGTTCAATACCCTAACA
>JAJDZB010000005.1:0-4505 GCA_022824835.1 Candidatus Poribacteria bacterium
TGAACGCACACTTGAAGGGGATCAGCACGCCTTTGCTGCACTTGTGGAAAAATACCAAGAACAGATACACGCTCTGGCGTGGCAGAAAATCGGTGATTTCCACATCGCACAAGAGATAACACAAGATGCCTTCATCACTGCATATCAAAATCTTTCAACCCTCACAAACCACAATCGATTTGCGGGATGGCTCTACGTCATTACTAGTAACGAGTGTAACATGTGGCACCGAAAGAAAAAACCGCAATTACAATCTCTGGAGGAGACAGACGCAATGGAATTAGAAGAGGTGTATTATACCGAATATACGTCTCGTCAACGTGAAGAAGCAACGAATCAAAATCGGAGGACAATTGTTCGAAAACTGCTCAGTAAACTTGGAGAGAGTGAACGGACAGTGGTAACGATGCATTACCTCGCAGGCTTAACGTGTGAAGAGATTGGCAGGTTTTTGGGTGTATCACCGAACACGGTAAAAAGTCGGCTGCATCGCGCCAGAGAGCGGTTAAAAAAGGAGGAAGCAGTGATACAAGAAAACCTTAGCAGTTTCCAACTGCCAACACATACGACAGAGAATATCATGAAGGAAATATCACATCTAAACCCAGCAACACCATCAGGAAGTAAACCTTTAATACCTTTAGCAGTTTCTGCTGCCTCAGCCATTTTAGTACTATTGTTGATGGGAGTTGGTACGCAATACTTAAATCGTTTTCAGAAACCATATAGCTTAAACGCACAATCAGAACCGACGATTGAAATAACAGATACACAACTCGTCATAGATACACCAGCAAAACCAGCTGTACGAGCTCAGGTTGGGGAATCTGACGTATCCGGTAGAACCGAAGGGAAAGGGAAAAAACCGGACGCACCACTATTCGCTGCAGCACAAGTGGATGAAGATGAAATATCAAAACCGATACGGCAATGGAGTGATGCGAAAGGACCAGAAGGTGGGGCAGTTGGTACTCTCTTCAAAACAAACCACGGTGACGTGTTTGCAACGTCAAAAAACGGTCTCTACAGACTCACAGACGATGGAAAAGCATGGAAACTCATAAATACGATTAAATATTCTTCACGTGAAGCACTAACAGGAAGGAATGTATTTCGATATGTAGAGTGGCAGAATACGCTCTACCGGGCTATTGATACAAAAATCTTCGCTTCTACAGATAGAGGCACGACATGGAAAGAATTTTGCGAGTGTAATAAAGGTGAACTTGTTGGTATGGTGATAACAGGAAGTAATCCAGGATCTGAAAGCGAGATGACAATCTACCTTGCTTATAAGAAAGGGGTGTTTCGATCGGAAAACGCTGGCAAATCGTGGACACCACTACCCAAAGGTATCAGCGATAGACAAATTGGTGTAATCACTCATGTAGAAAATACTGTTTTTGTTGGTACTGACAAAGGACTCTATCGCATAAGTACAGATAAATGGGAACTGTTGTCCATTGACCAAGAGGATAGAAACAGGAACTTATTACCAATTATTGCGATGGAAGTTGCAGAAAACAGCCTCTATGTTGTTACAAGGAAAAGTAGATTTGGAGTTTCTGATCCATTCTATGAAACTTTCGGTTTGTCTATGGTAAAAAGCAATTCTCCGATGTCAAGAATTGGATTTAAAGCTCCTGAACCATACGTGTGGTCAATCTTTCGTTCAGATGATATAGGCAATTCATGGAAAACTATTACGCCAGATAGCAACAATATAGAGAAAAAACCAAAGCAAAAGCCAAAACTCTCCAATATATTTCCATCACGTAAAAAAGAAAGCGATATTCCCTATAGCACACCAGTGAATACAACCTTCAATATATCCGCAGCAGGGGAAAAGGTAATGGTGATAAGCGGTAAGGAACACTTCTATTCAACGAACGCTGGTAAGACTTGGAAGTCGTTGAACAATACTAACGATATGGGGAGTGCTGTTGCTTCGGTATGGTTAAATGAGAATACTTTTTATAGATCTGGAAGATTCGGAATTTACCGTACCACAGATGGCGGCAAATCGTGGCATCAATTTAATACAGGGTTTGTAAATACGTATGTGCAGGAATTGATTGCTGTTAACGGCACTCTCTTCGCGAATACAAGAACTCGGCTTGTCAGTTCAATTGATGATGGTGAATCGTGGACACCTGTTCCAGGCGATACCGGTTATATCACACGTATTGTGCAATCTAATGGGCAACTATATGTGAGAGACGATAAAATTGGGATACCTCGGTTTTATCAGTTATCTACCAAAGACAATAGACTCATTGACGCTTCTAAAGTACCCGCCTTTAATGTATATGACCCATACAAAGCAATGGAAGAATTACGTGAAATGAATACTACTCTTAGGAGACCTATAACATCTATGACACGCAGAAATGTTAGTCTTTATACTTCAATGCTTGGATGTTTTGCTGTTAACGACAGAACGTACTATGTGGAATACATGCACAAACTCTTCAAATGGGAACCAAACATGGCTAAATGGGTAGACACGGGTATATTAGATGAAGGTGATAGTGGCGAGAGTATGTGGTATTCCAGTACCTTCATCGACACCATTGGCTTTAGACTTGCTGCCTCAAAGAATAATGTTTACGTTGGAAAATGGGATGGTCATCTCATGCAGTCTGTTGATGAAGGAAACACGTGGAACGATGTAACTGCAAATCTTCCATTTCCAGTCGTCAATTTTAGGGCAATAGTTTTCGCTGGAAACTTTGTCTATGTGGCAACTGACAAAGGCGTAGTCCTGTCAGGAAACGGCACTGATTGGCACACAATTACCAACGCAAAAGGCACACCTCTCGTTATGAATAGACTCGTAGTGAATGGTGCAACAGTTTACGGCGAATCTAAGCAAAGAATATACCAATTCAACAAGGACATTGGCACTTGGCAGGAAGTTACGCCAGAAATTTCATACCCTGTTACCTGTCTTGCTGTTGATGGGAATAATCTTTATGTTGGGACAGGTGGACAAGGCGTGCTGCGTTTTTCACTTGGTAATTAGAATTGCGTGATGCATTTATAATATCTCCAATATTCGATTCACTTTGAATTGACATTTCTCCAAGCGGGATTTAATCCCGCTTTTTTAGTTTAAAATTTATCATTCCCCCGTGTCAAGACACCGAAGCTTTAGCTCGGTGATGTAGACACGGAGACACGGAGACCAAACAGTTTGACATAAGGAATACAGTGTGATATACTAATGAAACTGCCTCAGTGATAGTTGTTAGTGTGACTACCACACGAATGGCAGTCAGCACCGTATGGGAGTCAGATATGCCTAAAAGGACCCATAAAATCGCATTAGATCCTAACAATAAACAGCGTAAATGGTTTGCACAGCAATGTGGATATGCCAGGTTTGCGTATAATCAAGCGTTAGCAGATTTCAAAAAACACCATGTGGAAACAGGTGAATATCTATCTGCTGGCGATTTAGACGCAAGGTTCAATGTCTACAAAAAAGAGTATGCTTGGACTGCTGATATGGATCAGGTTGTTTCACAGCAAAGCATCTATAAGCATTTAGGTGCAGCGATAACGAACTGGGTCAAGAAGTTAGCAAGGTTTCCAAGATTTAAGAAGAGAGGTATCAGAGATTCCTTTTCATCTACCAATCAATCAACAGAAATAAAAGGCAAGCGTATCAGATTACCGAAAGTTGGCTGGATAAAGATGTTTGAAGGACTTCGTTTTGAAGGTAAGATTAGCAGTGTTACTATATCAAGGACAGCCCACCGCTGGTTTGCCTCTATCACCGTTGAGACAGAGAACACTATAGCAGTTGATAAGCATTCAACGCACCCTGTTATCGGCATTGATGTAGGTATAAATACATTAGCAACCTGTTCTGATGGTAGTAAATACGAGAACCCAAGACCTTTGAAACGATACGAAAAGAAGTTAGCAAGGTTTCAACGTAGGTTAAGCAAACGTGTCCAAGGATCTAAAAACTGGTATAAGCAAAAGGCTAAGATTGCCCGTTTGCATTATCGCATTGCCTGTATTAGAGACGATGCACACCAGAAAGCGACAACGGATATAGTCACTCGTATATCTGGTATAGGTGTTGAAACCTTGAAGGTGTCCAATATGCTAAAGAACAAGAAGGTTGCCAAGGCATTATCCGATAGTGCGTTAGGTGGTTTCCTTTCTATGTTGAAAACGAAAGCAGAAGCTCGCGGGATAAAACCTAAAGAAGCGGACCAGTTTTTTGCGTCATCTAAAACCTGTAGCAGTTGTGGACACAAGAAAGATGATTTGAAACTATCAGAAAGAACGTATCTTTGCGGTGTATGCGTTATATCTATAGATAGAGATGTCAACGCTGCAATCAACTGGAGAGATGTCGCGGTAGGGCATACCGAGACAAAAAACGACTGCGGAGTTCAAGTAAGACCTCGCAAAAGTTCAGGACAAGAGGCAAAGAACGTTGAAACAGTAAGAGGTGTTTGGAATCAAAAAATGATCCCGATATAAAA